>NZ_JBRKNT010000001.1:0-967391 GCF_053010205.1 Streptococcus sp. W151
AAGTTGGCGTGCATAAGTACACTGTAGAAGAAGTAGCAGGTTCAGAAGCAGGAATGAGTTATGACCCAATGAAGGCAGAGGTTACAGTTACTGTCACTAAAGATGGTCATGCACTTACTGCTGTAGCAACACTTCCAGCAGATACAGAGTTCAACAACACTTTCAAATCATCTCCAGTTAAGGTAAATCTTGAGTTCAATAAGTCTCTCTCAAATGGAACATTGAATGCTGGTGACTTTAGCTTCATATTGACCGGTGATAATAATGTAAATGAAACTGTTACTAACAAGGCTGATGGAAAAGTTAACTTCAGTGAATTGTCATTCGATAAAGTTGGCGTATACAACTACACAGTTAAAGAAGTGAAGGGTAGCAAACCTGATGTAGACTACGACGGAATGACTGTTGTAGTTAAAGTAATAGTTACAAAGGATGAGACTACAGGTCTCTTGGTAGCTAATACTGAAATGACTTCAACAGGTGGAGAAGCAACTGGTACTGATGATACAACTTTTAATAACCACGTTGTAGCACCAGTTAAGACTCGTTTCGACTTCAGCAAAGCCCTTGCAGGCCGTGAGTTGAAAGAAGGCGAATTTACATTTGTATTGAAAGATGCAGATGGTAAGATCCTTCAAACTAAGACCAATACTAAGGCAGGTGTTGTAGCCTTTGATGATTTGACCTTTGACAACACACAAGTTGGTACTCACAAATACACTGTAGAAGAAGTCCGAGGTTCTGAAGCAGGAATGACTTACGACCCAATGAAAGCTGAAGTAACAATCACTGTTACGAAAGAAGGTCATGTTCTTAAAGCAACAAACACACTTCCTGCAGATACAGAGTTCAACAATACCTTCACACCTGTTGCTACACAAGCTCAATTCAAGTTCACTAAGAAATTGGAAGGGAAAGAGCTCACGAAGGATGCCTTCACATTTGAATTGGTTGAAAATGGTAACGTCATCCAAACGAAGAAAAATGCGGCTGATGGAACCATCCAATTCGACGCGATTTCTTACGATAAAGAAGGTTCTCACACTTATACTGTACGTGAAGTAGCTGGAACAGATACAAACATCGACTACGATAATATGAATGCAGTTGTAACAGTTAACGTTACGAAAGATGCTGCATCTGGTGTCTTGACTGCTAAGGTGACAATGCCTGAAGATACAGAGTTTAACAACTTTGCAGTAGCTCCAGTTAAGACTCGTTTCGACTTCAGCAAAGCCCTTGCAGGCCGTGAGTTGAAAGAAGGCGAATTTACATTTGTATTGAAAGATGCAGATGGTAAGACCCTTCAAACTAAGACCAATACTAAGGCAGGTGTTGTAGCCTTTGATGATTTGACCTTTGACAATACACAAGTTGGTACTCACAAGTATACTGTAGAAGAAGTTCAAGGTTCTGAAGCAGGAATGACTTATGACCCAATGAAAGCTGAAGTAACAATCACTGTTACGAAAGAAGGTCACGTACTTAAAGCAACAAACACCCTTCCTGCAGATACAGAGTTCAACAATACCTTCACACCTGCTGCAACACAAGCACAATTCAAGTTCACTAAACGTCTTGAAGGTAAAGAGCTTACAAAGGATGCCTTCACATTTGAATTGCTTGAAAACGGCAATGTGATCCAAACGAAGAAGAATGCGGCTGACGGAACGATCCAATTCGACGCGATTTCTTACGATAAAGAAGGCACTCATACATATACTGTACGTGAAGTAGCTGGAACAGATACAAACATCGACTACGATTCAATGAATGCAGTTGTGACTGTTAATGTAACGAAAAATGCTGCATCTGGTGTCTTGAGCGCAGCTGTTACAATGCCAGAAGATACAGAATTCAACAACTTTGCAGTAGCACCAGTTAAGACTAAGTTTGACTTTACTAAGGCTCTTGCAGGACGTACCCTTAAAGATGGTGAGTTCAGCTTCGTCTTGAAAGATGAGAATGGTACGGTTCTTCAAACGAAGAAGAACAAAGCGAATGGTGTTATTGCCTTTGATGATTTGACTTTTGACAATACACAAGTTGGCGTGCATAAGTACACTGTAGAAGAAGTAGCAGGTTCAGAAGCAGGAATGAGTTATGACCCAATGAAGGCAGAGGTTACAGTTACTGTCACTAAAGATGGTCATGCACTTACTGCTGTAGCAACACTTCCAGCAGATACAGAGTTCAACAACACTTTCAAATCATCTCCAGTTAAGGTAAATCTTGAGTTCAATAAGTCTCTCTCAAATGGAACATTGAATGCTGGTGACTTTAGCTTCATATTGACCGGTGATAATAATGTAAATGAAACTGTTACTAACAAGGCTGATGGGAAAGTTAACTTCAGTGAATTGTCATTCGATAAAGTTGGCGTATACAACTACACAGTTAAAGAAGTGAAGGGTAGCAAACCTGATGTAGACTACGACGAAATGACTGTTGTAGTTAAAGTAACAGTTACAAAGGATGAGACTACAGGTCTCTTGGTAGCTAATACTGAAATGACTTCAACAGGTGGAGAAGCAACTGGTACTGATGATACAACTTTTAATAATTATGTTATAGCTCCAGTTAAAACACAGTTTAATTTCACTAAGAAACTTGATGGTCGTGCCTTGAAGGCTGGTGAGTTTAGTTTTGTTCTGAAGGACGAAAAAGGAAACGTGATTGAAACTGTAAGCAATGATGCTGAAGGTAAGATCAAGTTTTCAGCTCTTGAGTTCAAACTTGGTCAAGAAGGTACTTATATCTATCATGTAGAAGAAGTGAAAGGTACAGAGGCTGGAGTTGAGTACGATAAGATGGTAGCGACTGTTGGAGTTACTGTAACTAAAGATGGTAAAGTGTTGACTCTTACTTCACAAATGCCTGAAGATACTGAGTTTAACAACAAGGTAACACCGTCAACACCGCCAACACCGCCAACACCGTCAACACCGCCAACACCGCCAACACCGTCAACACCGCCAACACCGTCAACACCGCCAACACCGCCAACACCGTCAACACCGCCAACACCGCCAACACCACCAACACCAGAAAAACCTAAGGGTCGTGAGTTGCCAAACACTGGTGAACAATCTAAATCTGGAGTTGTAGCACTTGGTGCTGCACTTGGTCTTGTAGGTCTAGGTTTGGTTGCGAAACGCAAAAAAGAAGATGAAGCTTAATATCTAGCTCTTTGTCAACTGTAGTGGGTTGAAGAAAGGCTAAGATCGAGAAAGGACGAAATTTGTCCTTTCTTTTTTGATATTCAGAGCGATAAAAATCCGTTTTTTGAAGTTTTCAAAATTTGAAAACCAAAGACATTTCGTTTGATAAGTTTGATGAGATTATTAGTGGCTTCCAATTTTGTATTGAAATAGGGTAGTTGAAGGGCGTTGACGATTTTCTCTTTGTCCTTTAGAAAGGTTTTAAAGACAGTCTGAAAAAGAGTATGAACCTGCTTTATACTGTTCTCAATTAGTCCAATAAAATTGTCAGGCTTCTTGTTCTGAAAGTGAAAAAGCAAGAGCTGATAGAGGTTATAATAATTGGCGAGTTCTTCTGAGAACTTCAGTGTCTTCTCAACGACTTCATGTGGGCATAATGTTTGATGGAAGGTCTTTGAGTAAAAAGGGTTGAGAGATAACTTACGGCTGTCCTTTTGGAAGAGTCTCCAGTGATTTTTTAAAGCTCGATAAGGTAGTGACTTCTTATCAAACTGGTTCATAATAGCAATTCTTGTCTTTAAAAAAGCTCGACCAAGGTGCTGGATGATGTGGAAACGATCAATAATGATTTCGGCATTTGGAAAAAGTCTTCGAGCTAGTGGCATATAGGCTCCTGAAATGTCCATCGTGATAAACCGTACCTTTTGTCGTACTTTCAATGGATACTTCAAAAAGTAGTTTCGAATAGTGGTTTGACGGCGATTATCAAGGATGGTTATGAGTTTGTTGTTCTCATAGTTTTGAGCCACAAAAGCGAGTTCACCTTTCTTGAACCCAAACTTATCCCAGGACATAACAGCTGGGAGTTTGTCATAATGCTCCTTGATGGTAAACTGATCAAGCTTACGATAGACAGTGGACGTCGATACACGAAGTCTTCTGGCAATATCCGTTAGTGATACCTTCTCAGTTAGGAGTTGTGAAACCTTTTATCGGACAAGGTTAGAGATTTGGTGATTTTTCTCAACGATTGATGTCTCAGCTACCGTCGAATTGAAAGAAGGTTGAGAGCAGAACTATAACAGCTACCACAGCTTGGACAGGTAACTTTGATCATCTTCCAAAATTTGAAAATGGTCGAGAAATTGTCTACACCCTTGAGGAAGAAAAGGTGTCAGATTATTCTGCAAGTATTGACCAAGTTAACTATATCTTGACCAATACTTATGTACCTGATCAGACGCATCTCACTGTAACTAAATATTGGGATGATGAAAATAACAAGGATAGAATTCTGCCTAAGACGATTAAGGTTCAACTGTATGCAAATGGTCAAAAGAGTGGAGATGTAGTTGAGTTAAGTGAAGCCAATAAATTGACCTATACTTTTTCGAATCTTCCTGAGAATTCTAAAGGAAAAGCGATTTCCTATACGGTTCGTGAAGTGGAAGTACCTCAAGGTTATGTGGTAACAGAAACGGTACAAGATGGAAATAATATCATTCTAACTAATAGTCATAAGTCAACTACCCCACCTACAACACCGAATATACCTAAAAAACAAGAGAGTCCCAAAAAAACAGGGAAACCAGAGAAAACTAGAAGTCTGCCTCTAAGAAATTACTTCCAGAAACTGGTACAAAGATCATAATAGCTTTGGAAATTATAGGGTTACTATTGCTCGGTGTAGCGTTCATACTGATAGTGAGGTCATCTAGAAAAGATATTTAAAGATTTAAAAAGTGCTAAGCTCATTTGTCTTAGCACTTTTTGTAAGGATTATTTTAATTTATTGTCTTTGTCATTCTTGATATCTGGTTTAACAAAAAGTCGCTCATCTCCAAGATCGATAAGGGATACTGGTGCTTGGTAAAACTGGCTAAGGACATGAGGGGTTAGGATGTTTTCCTTTGGCCCTTGTTCGACAACTTGGCCATGTTTGAGCAGGAGAACATGGGTCATGTCTTTGGTAATTTCCTCTGCATGGTGGGTGACGTAGATCATGGTTGGCGCGTGATCCAGTTGTTTGATATGATGGATCTGACGGAGGAGTTTTTCTCTGGCAAAGAGATCCAATCCACTAGAGGCCTCGTCAAAAATGATCAGATCTGGCTGATCCATGAGGCTTCGTGCAATGAGGACCGTTTGTTTTTCTCCCTGGGAAAGTTCACGGTATTTGCGACCGATCAAAGAGCTAGCCCCAATCGAGGTCAACATATCTCGTGCCCAGTTCAGTTCCACCTCCCCATATGCAGCATATAAAATACTACTCTTGTATTGGCCAGTGAGGACAATTTGCTCCGTCAGGAGATGTTCTGGCAATCTTTCTGAAATAAAGGAGCTAACGATTCCAATACGCTTACGTAATTCAGGAATTCCCCCTTCTCCAAAACGAGTCCCAAGGACGGTTATCTGACCAGAACTAGCCCAGTATTCTGACATTAAGAGTTTAAGGAGGGTTGATTTTCCTGCCCCATTTAAGCCTAAAATGGCCCAGCATTCAGTCTCTTTTACTTGCCAGTTAAGATTTTTTAAAAGAGTTTTACCATTTCGGATCAAATTGACGTCTTGTAGTTCAATCAAATTATTCATAACTTCATCCTTTTGATTAAAAATCCCCTCTATTCTATCATAAATTATGGTAGAATAGATAGCAGGAGGTAAGGAATGTTTCGAAATAGTAAATTGTTTTTCTGGACATGTGAGATTCTATTATTGACGGTGATTTTCTATATTTGGAAATCAATGGGGACCTTAATTTCTCCATTTGTATCCGTTGTAAATACCATCCTCTTACCATTTTTAATTGCAGGTTTTTTATACTACATTACCAATCCAGTTGTGGAATTGTTGGAGAAACACCTTAAAATCAAGCGGGTATTTGGGATTTTGATTACCTTGTTGCTCTTATTTGGCATCGTGGGCTTGGGGATTGTTTATCTCCTTCCCATCTTAATCAATCAGTTAAGCAGCTTGATCAATTCGACCCAAGGACTGTATTGGGAAGTCCAAAGTTTAGTTCGAAAACTATCGACGAATCCTTTGTTCCAAAACATCAATATCCAATCGACGATTCAGCAGTTGAATCTCTCTTATATGGATATCCTTCAAAATCTCTTGAATAGCGTGACCAACAGTTTAGGAAGTGTGGTCAATACCATTGTCAATACGGTCTTTATTTTGATCATGACACCGATCTTCCTAGTTTATTTCTTGATCGATGGGAAGAAGTTATTACCCATGTTGGAGCGGACCATTTTACGAAATGATAAACTCAACATTTCAACTCTCTTGGTTAGTTTAAACAACACGGTCTCTCGCTATATTAGTGGTATTTCGATCGATGCCTTGATCATTGGTACATTAGCCTACATTGGCTATAGTTTTATTGGATTGAAGTACGCTTTGGTCTTTGCCATCTTTTCTGGGCTGGCCAACTTGATTCCCTATGTAGGACCAACCATCGGTTTGATTCCGATGATCATCACTTATGCTTTTACCGATATGGATATGATGATCAAAGCAGTCATTTACATGTTGATTATCCAGCAGATCGATGGCAATATTCTTTATCCGCGTATCGTTGGAGGCGTGATGAAGGTTCATCCGATTACCATTATGGTTCTCTTATTGCTCTCAAGTAATATCTACGGAATTATCGGAATGGTCGTCGCGATTCCAGTCTATTCGATTGGGAAAGAAATTGTAAAATTCTTGGTAAATCTTTATGATAACCACCGTGCTGCGAAGGAGCAGAAGAAAAAAGAAGAATTTGGAATCATTAATAAATCTTAGACTCTAGCGCCTATATGGGCCTTGGAGTCTTTTTTGTACATTTTTTTGAAAAAACACTATAAAAAGTCAACAAGTGCTATGAAATGTGTTAAAATATAAGTGATTTTGAAAGAAAATATGAAAAGGTAGGGAAAGATGAGACTCCTCTTATCCAAAAAACAGAGACGCCAATTGCAATTGTTGGAAATCTTGATTAAGGAAAAAAGATGGTTCCACTTGAAAGAGTTGGCCAAGCGTTTAGATTGTACAGAACGTTCGTTAAAAGAAGATTTGTCTAATCTTCGTAGTACATTCGATGACTTTTTAATTGAATCCTCTACCAATGGGATCAAGATCAGTTATGAGGATTCGGTTGGTCTTGAGGTGATTTACCATCACTTTTTTAAAGAATCACAAGCCTTCGCCTTGATTGAATACCTCTTCTTCCACAAGGATGTTTCCAATGAATATATTTGCAGAAAGTTTGATCTGAGTTACCAGTCTTTCTACCGCTTGATTCGGACGATTAATCAGAAGCTTCAAACCAAATACAATGTAAAGATTGATTTGAAACCCTTGAATCTTGTCGGGGATGAAGTGGATGTTCGTTTCTTCTATGCCCAGTATTTTGCGGAACGTTATTACTATATGGAGTGGCCTTTCCCAGAATTTAAGGAAGAGGCCGTGACCGATTTGATCACCTTCTTCTTCAAGCTCTATGGCTATCCATTGACCTTCTCTGTCATTAAGTCTTACAAAGTTCTCTTGACAGTGTACTTATCACGTATTAAGCAAGGCTATTTCATCGACATTCCAACGAACTTTGAAGCCTATAAAGATCAATATCAAGGGGTGACCAATGTCGAGGAGATGTTGCGCTACTTTAGCTTGCAGTTGGGTGTCGAGTTAAATGAAAAAGTGCTGGAGCAGTTCTTCATCATTTTTATTCAAGAAAATTTCTATTTCAGCCCAGAAAGCTTGATTGAAGCCGCAGAAACAGATCCTTATGCAAAAGAATCCACTAGACTCATTAAAGATATGTTCAAGGATCTATGCTATACCTATGATTTAGATATTGAAAATCTTGATGAGATGTTGATGCACGTTCACAATACAGCTCACTTAGGTCGGAAGGAATTGTTCTCGGAGTTCCTCTTATTTGATACCAAGACCAATACTAACGAAGATTTTATGAGCATCTTCCCAGCCTTCTATGATGATTTGAGAGACCATATCATCACTTATATGAAGACCATGAAGCATAATCTGAATGAAGAAATTATCAAGCACATGATCTACACGGTCTACACTCACTGGGAACGTCTCTTACCACAATTATTGCGCCGCCGGAAGTCCATTAAGGTCTTGATTATCAGTCGTTTTGATGACCACCATGCTAAATCCATGATCGATTTTCTAGATTTCTACTGTACGGATAACTTTGAATTTACTCAGATGATCAAGTATAATCTAACAGTAGAGGATATCGAAGCTTCAGACGCAGATGTCGTGGTGGCCAACTTTATGATGCCGGAATTAAAGAAAAAAACTTTTATCTGTACAAGTAGTCTCTCATCGCTAGAGCTGGTTGAAAAACTCAATGCCTTCTTTTATGATTTTACCAGTGCAGAGCACTAAAATCAGGACTCGGTCCTGATTTTTTGATGGGAAAAAAAGAAAATCAAATAGAAGAATGCAGGCTATCATATTTTGTGGTATAATAAACAATATTATATACTGGAGGAAATTATCCATGGAAGACCCTGGCAGTCAGGAAATTTTACTGGAATTTATCTTATTGATTGTTTTGACATTATTGAACGCCTTTTTCTCGGCGACTGAGATGTCAATGGTATCGCTGAATCGTGCGCGTGTAGAGCAAAAGGCTGAAGAAGGGGATAAGAGATACATTCGTCTGCTCAGCGTATTGGAACAGCCTAACCATTTCTTGTCCACCATTCAGGTAGGAATCACCTTGATTACCATCTTATCTGGGGCTAGCCTGGCAGATAGTCTTGGTCGTGTGATTGCAGGTTGGATGGGCAATACCAAAACAGCACAAGCAGCTGGAAGCTTTTTATCGCTCGCATTTCTGACCTATATTTCGATCGTCTTTGGGGAATTATACCCGAAACGAATCGCCATGAACTTGAAAGATGAGTTGGCAGTTCGAACAGCTCCGATTGTCATTTTATTAGGAAAAATTGTCAGCCCCTTTGTTTGGTTGCTTTCAGCATCGACCAACCTCGTGAGTCGCTTGACACCGATGAAGTTTGATGATGCGGATGAAAAGATGACGCGGGATGAAATCGAGTATATGCTAACTAATAGTGAAGCAACACTAGATGCGGACGAGATTGAGATGCTCCAAGGAATCTTTTCATTAGATGAAATGGTAGCGCGTGAAGTCATGGTTCCACGGACAGATGCCTTCATGGTTGATATCAATGATGATACTAAAGAAATCATTGAAAGTATCCTCAAGCAAAACTTTTCACGGATTCCTGTCTATGATGATGACAAGGACAATGTCATCGGTCTCATCCATACCAAACGTCTCTTGAACGAAGGATTTATCAATGGCTTTGATAATATTGTCTTAAGAAAGATTTTACAAGAACCTTTGTTTGTTCCAGAGACCATTTTTGTGGATGATCTTTTGAAGGAATTGCGCAATACCCAAAATCAAATGGCCATTCTGCTTGATGAATATGGTGGGATGTCTGGTTTGGTGACGCTAGAAGACCTCTTGGAAGAAATTGTCGGTGAAATTGACGATGAGACGGACAAAGCAGAAATTGATGTCTTTGAAATTGCGGACAATACCTATGTCGTACAAGGAGCCATGTCACTAAATGACTTTAACGAATATTTTGATGTTGAGTTGCAAAGTGATGATGTGGATACCATTGCAGGGTATTATCTGACAGAAGTTGGGCGAATTCCAACCTTGAAAGAGCGACTCAGCTGTGAAGTCGATAGTCAAAAGAAACATTTGATTTTAACCAATGATAAGGTTAAGAATGGTCGAGTGACTAAGGTAAAAGTCGAAGTCAGTGACCTTGTCGATGAAGACGAGGAAACAAAATCAAAAGAAGATTAGAAAATAGAGGCCTGGACGTGTTCTAGCCTCTGTTTTTTTCTTGTCAGGACCAGTTGAATTTTCAAAAAATTTCAAAAATTTCTGAAATAGTCTTGACATCAAAAAAAAATTACGGTAAGATAATACCCATAAATAAAGAAAGCAGAAAATAAACATGAAGCAACAAGCCATTTCCATTCAAAAATTTTACTTTAGCTACTTTAGATAGTGTTTGTAGACATGTTCTCATGGATGCAAACAACCCAAGCAATTTGTTTGTATCTATGTGGCTAAGATTTTTGATGATGGTCCATAGAGCTAGTATCTAAATGGACCGAGGTTTTGTAACTTGTTGGAGAATTTCAAGCATCCGTTTAGAGAATCATCTAAGCGGATTTTTTGTTTATTTTGCAGAAAAGGAGTCAAAAAATGAAAGTAGTGAAAAAATTGCTAGCACCTGTCCTGGTTGTAGGACTTCTGTTAACATCATTGGTGACCTTACACCACCTAAAGGATGCTAAAAAAGACAATGTCTTTCGAATTGGGATTTCCCAGTACATCACCCATAAGTCACTCGATGCGACACGAAAAGGCTTTATCGAGGAGTTGAAGAAAGAGGGTTATGTAGATGGGAAAAATATTCAGATCGATTTCCAAAATGCTCAAGGCGAGCAACGAAATCTGAAAAATATTTCTAAACAATTGGCAGAAGAAAGTGATCTAGTCTTTGCGATTGCAACCCCTTCTGCACAAAGTTTGGCTAATACCACTAAATCAACACCTATTGTCTTCTCAGCTGTGACCGACCCATTGGCAGCGAAATTGGTGAACAACTTGAAAGAACCAGGTGGCAATATCACAGGGACAAGTGACCAGTCAGAAGATGCGATCGCTACACAGGTAGACATGATTAAGCAAGTGCTTCCAACGGCGAAAACAGTTGGGATTCTCTATACGCAAAGTGAGCCTAACTCCGTCGTCCAAAAAGACAATGCGAAGAAGATCTTAGAAGCCAAAGGCTATCAAGTGGTTGAAAAAACAATTCTCGATAGTAACAATGTGAAAGCTGCAGCAGACAGTATCATGTCAGAGGCAGATATCGTCTTTGTTCCGACGGACAATATTATCTCTTCTACAATAGACACTGTCAAACAGGTCTCTATCAGCCATAAGGTGCCAGTTTTTGGTGGGTCTGCAGAGATGGTGGCTACTGGTGGCTTGTACAACTTTGGTACCGATTATGAGGAATTGGGAAGACAAGCTGCTCGGATGGTCATTCGCATCATGAAGGGTGAGAAACCTGGAAAAATTGCAGTTGAAACACCTGAAAAATTAGAATTGCATACCAATAAAGAGATGGCCAAAGAGCTTGGAATTGATATTAGCTCGTTGAAGGTAGAAAAATAGGAGGTTTGAGATGAATTTCGTTTTATCAAGTTTATCAGAAGGTTTATTGTGGTCGATCATGGCGATCGGTGTTTACTTAACATTTCGAATTTTAGATATTGCCGATATGACGGCAGAAGGAGCCTTTCCACTTGGGGCGGCAGTTGTAGCCTCACAAATTCAAGCGGGAAGAAACCCTTGGATTGCAACCTTGTTGGGCTTTTTAGCAGGGATGATTGCAGGCTTGGTCTCTGGGATTCTCCATACAAAAATGAAAATTCCAGCCCTCTTGACAGGGATTGTCACTTTGACCGGTCTTTACTCTATCAATATTAAAATCATGGGAGGGGTTCCCAACCTCTCTATTGGCGAAGCGAGCACGATTTTTAAGAGCGTCATGAAGGTAGGTCTTTCAAATGAAGAAGCTGTTTTCTTGATTAGTATTTCCTGTTTGATCATCGTTTGTATCTTGTTAACCCTCTTGATGAAGACGCAACTTGGCTTGGTCTTGCGTTCAACTGGTGATAACATTCCGATGAGTGAGGCTAATGGGGTCAATGTAGATAACATGAAGATGTTGGGCTACATGATTTCGAATGGTTTGATCGCGCTTTGTGGGGCTATGTTTGCTCAAAATGATGGTTTCTCAGATGTCACTTCTGGGACAGGGACGATCGTAGTCGGTCTGAGTGCTGTCATTATCGCAGAAGTCCTGATTCATGAATTAACCATTGGTTGGCGCTTGCTTTCAATCGGGGTCGGCGCTATTGTTTACCGTTTGATTATCTTAAATATTTACGAGATCCCAAATCTCGATCAAAATATGGTTCGTCTCTTCAATGCGATCTTGCTCGCAATTGTCTTGTTCGCTCCTGAGGCGCAAAAACGTCTTCGTGTTCGCGGATTGAAGTTAGGAAATAAGTAGGAGAAAAGTATGGCAACATTATTATCAATTGAAGGTATTCATAAGACATTTGAAGCAGGAACGGTTAATGAAAACCACGTCTTAAAAGACTTGGATCTCCAAGTGGAAGAAGGAGATTTCATTTCGGTTATCGGTGGAAATGGAGCTGGGAAATCAACTTTGATGAACATCTTGGCAGGAAATCTAGTCGTGGATGAAGGGGATATCTTGCTAGAGGGTAACTCTATCAAAAATACGAGTGTTCGTAAGCGTGCGAAAGATATTGCGCGTGTCTTCCAAGATCCTAAGATGGGGACGGCTTCTCGTTTGACCATTGAAGAAAATATGGCCATTGCCCAACGTCGTGGAAAATCTCGTGGTTTGGGCTGGGGCGTTCGGGAGAAGGATCGTGAATTATTCCGTGAAGCTTTGAAGGAATTGAACATTGGTTTAGAGAACCGTCTCAAAGTCGATACTCAATATCTATCTGGTGGGCAACGTCAAGCTTTGACTTTGGTCATGGCAGCCTTGGTTAGACCCAAACTCTTGCTTCTGGATGAACATACCGCAGCGCTTGATCCCAAGACCAGTGAAATGGTCATGGAATTGACCCAAAAGATCGTGGAAAGCCATGATTTGACAACCTTGATGATTACGCATGATATGAACCATGCTATCGAATACGGCAACCGCTTGATCATGCTCTACCAAGGCAAGATCGTTGTCGATGTCAAAGGAGAAGAAAAGAAAAACCTAACGGTTGAAGATTTGATGCGCCTCTTCCAACAAAACAGTGGTGAAACCCTGGTGAGTGATGAATTGGTATTAGGATAAAATAAAAGAGAGTGGGACAGAAAACGGTCATTCGTTAGAATTCGATTTCGTCGTCCCACCTCCTCACAGTTGAGTAGGGCTGTAAAAGCTGATGAAATCAGCGTAGTAGAGCCCACTCAACCACTGCGTCTTGCTCGACAATCCAAAGATAACTGAGAGGCTAGGACTTTTGTCCCAGCCTCCTTTTTTATTTCCTCCTCTCTGCATAGTCGACAAAATGAAACTTGTCTAATTTGTGACGGCTTTCGGTGAATTGGAATTGTCGTCCGTCTGCTAAGTAAACTTGGGAATGGACCGTCACCACGTGTTGGTCTTTTCCAAGATCCAGTAAGATCTTATCGCGATTATCGATTGGTGAAATCAAAATTTCTTTCTTTTTGGGTCGAAGTATTTTTTTGAAAAATATTTTTGAAAGCGCTTGAAAACGCAAAATCATTCCCTTATAATAAAAGAGGAAAACTTTTTAGGGATGGAGATAAGCATGAGAAATAACGGAAAAAAGATTCGATTATTAGCAGTAGCTACTTTATTGGCTAGTCAGTTGGGGGTCTTTAACAATGCCCTCACGGTAGTTGCTGACGAGACCACAGCCTCGACTTCAGAGCCAGCACTTGTGACGAACACTAGTAGCGAGGAAGGCTCGACAAATCATTCGACTTCCGCTACAACAACTACAGAAGCTACGACGAGAGCTTCGAGTGATAGAGGAGAGATATCTAGCAGTTCCTCGGAGGATACCGAAGAGAAAACGGTTAAGATTGGGGAGATTCAAGGGGAAGCGCAACGCTCTCCACTTGAAGGCCAAAAGGTAGCCATCAAAAATGCGGTGGTGACCAAAACAGACCGCTATGGTTTTTATGCTCAAGATATTGAATCGGATGGTAATAGTCGGACTTCAGATGGGATTTATGTAGTTTCTAAATACAAGGTCAAGGTCGGTGACAAGGTAAAAATCACCGGTACTGTCAAGGAAGGTTATATGGAAGAAGTCACCTTGGGAGCTGGGAAGACCTTTAAGGAACCGACGAATAGTTTAACGGTGACCATGTTGGTTGATGCTTGGATCACAAAAGACGGGACAGCCCCTCTTCCAGAAGCTGTGAATATCACTGCGGGGATGCCGGCAGAGGTGAAGACTAATCCAACTGCTTATGCTCCAGAAACCGATGCCCTCGATTATTGGGAAAGTCTGGAAGGCATGCTCACTGTGGTAAAGAAACCGCATGTTCTAGGTCCCCAGTATAAAGGAGATATCTATGTATTGGGAGAAGATTTTACAGGCCTTCCTTTAAACAATATTGGAGGTCTGAATCTACGGCCGCATGCGCAAAATACAGCGACGATCCCGATTTATGTTGGTAATCAGTTTGTCGCAAAAGCCAAAGATTACTTTGAAGAAGATGTGACAGGAGTGGTGACTTATCGGAATAGCTTTTATAAGATAGAGCCCACTCAACAGTTGACAGTCCAAGATGGTGACTTGCAGCGTCAAGCAGCTCAAACCCAACCAAGTGAGGACAAGCTGACTATCGCTTCCTATAATATTGAAAATTTCTCGGCCAACAATGCCAAAAATGAAACGCCAGAGGATAAGGTGACGCTGATTGCCAATTCCTTTATCCATGAAATTCACAATCCGGATATTATTACTTTGATCGAAGTACAGGACAATAATGGTAGTGTGGATGACGGGACGACCAGTGGTCTTGAAAGTGGACGCAAACTAGCTAGTCGGATCAAGGAATTGGGTGGCAAGAGCTATGAGTATACGGAGGTTGCTCCACTAGATGGCGCTGACGGTGGAAAGCCAGGTTCCAATATTCGCTTGGGAATCCTCTACAATCCAGAACGCGTGAGCTTAGCCAAAAAAGAGGCAGCAACTAGCAACGAAGCAGCACAATTTGACAAGGGACACCTGGTTAAAAATCCAGCTCGGATTGCCCCTAACGATCCATCGTTTGATCATACTCGCAAGTCTTTAGCCGTTGAGTTTGAATTCAAAGGCCAACCAGTTGTGGTGATTGCCAATCACTTGAAATCAAAAATCGGAGATGATGCTATTTATGGGGCAAGCCAACCAGCAGTGGAACATACCTTGCCAACTCGTGAAGCACAAGCTAGTGTCATCCATCAATTCGTCCAAGAAGGATTGAAGCAAAATCCGAAGACTACCTTCGTTTTGACGGGTGATTTTAATGATTACGATTTCTCAACCACAGCACAGATCCTTGCGGGCAATGAACTAACCAACTTAATGTCCCAACATGATGCAGGCGATCGCTATTCTTATTTTTACCGTGGTAGCAATCAAGTATTGGATAACATTTTTATCTCAAACAACATGGCAGCCAAAGCAACGTTTGAACCAGTCCATATCAATGCTTCCTTTATGAAGGAACACGGTCGTGCATCAGACCATGATCCTGTCTTGGTCCAAATCGACTTTAGTGAAGCACAAACTCCAGGAACGCCGACGGATGATCAAAAAGGGAATTCAGGACAACCAACGGATCAAACTAGCCCTTCTTCATCGAATACAGGATCTCAACTGGTCCCTCATCAAGCTCAAGCTAATGAACAAAAGAGTTCAACATCTGAAAGCAAAGAGAAGGGCAAGAACGAAGATGAGAAGCAAGAAGACAAGGAAGAGGCAACAACAGAAACTAAGACACCAGGCAAACGGAAAATCCTTCCATCTACTGGTCAAGAAACAAGCTATCTAGCTCTTTTTGGAGTGGCAGTAGCTACGATGAGTCTTGTCTTGTATAAGAAAAAAAGGACTACTTACTAACGTGTTTTATAAGAAAAATCTGAACAAGGAGTCGCCGGCTCCTTTTTTTCTCCTAAAATACAGGACAGATAGTTCCATATTGGAAACTGTACTAGGACAATGAAAAATACTGAAAAGAACAGTTTCTTTTCAAAAAGAGGCTTAAACTCTTTAAAATAGATGGAATCGTGTTATAATAAAATCATAAAACGTTTTCAAGAGAAGAGGTTCCTCAATGGAAAATGAAACAGTTGACTATGGAAAAGTAACAGGAATGGTACACTCAACAGAAAGTTTTGGAGCAGTAGATGGGCCTGGGATCCGCTTTATTGTCTTCCTTCAAGGCTGTCAAATGCGGTGTCAATACTGCCACAATCCAGATACTTGGGCAATGGAAACCAACAAGTCCCGTGAACGGACAGTAGATGATGTTCTAGAAGAAGCCCTCCGCTATCGTGGATTTTGGGGCCAAAAAGGGGGAATCACTGTCAGTGGTGGAGAAGCCCTCTTGCAGATTGACTTCTTGATTGCACTTTTCACCAAGGCTCAAGAGTTGGGCATTCACTGTACGCTGGATACTTGTGCTCTGCCTTTCCGTAATACCCCTCGTTACCTGGAAAAATTTGACAAACTAATGGCAGTGACCGATTTGGTGCTTCTTGATATCAAGGAAATTAACGATGAACGGCACAGATTTGTAACTAGTCAAACGAATAAGAATATTTTGGCTTGTGCCAAGTATTTGTCTGATATTGGCAAGCCCGTTTGGATTCGCCATGTCTTGGTGCCTGGTCTTACAGACCGAGACGACGACTTGATCGAACTTGGGAAATTCGTTAAAACCCTTAAAAATGTTGATAAATTTGAAATTCTCCCTTATCATACTATGGGGGAATTCAAATGGCGTGAATTGGGAATTCCCTACAAATTGGAGGGTGTGAAACCACCGACAAAAGAACGGGTCCAAAATGCGAAGGATTTGATGGAAACTGAAAGTTATCAAGATTACCTGAAACGAGTTAAAGGATAATGAAGTTAAGACAGTTGGTGCTTCCAGCTGTCTTTTTCTAACGAAATGCACAACTATTCCCTTTCTTTAAACGGAAAAACGTGCTAAAATAGAGTGACTATAGAAATGAAAATGAAGAGGTAGAAACATGTCAAAAATTCTTGTTTTTGGTCACCAAAACCCTGACTCAGATGCCATTGGTTCATCTGTAGCCTTTGCTTATCTTGCAAAAGAAGCTTACGGTTTGGATACAGAAGCGGTTGCTCTTGGAACTCCAAATGAAGAAACAGCTTTCGTCTTGAACTATTTTGGTGTGGAAGCACCGCGCGTGATCACATCTGCTAAAGCAGAAGGTGCAGAGCAAGTCATCTTAACAGACCACAATGAATTCCAACAATCTGTTTCAGATATCGCTGAAGTAGAAGTTTACGGTGTGGTGGACCACCACCGTGTGGCTAACTTTGAAACTGCCAGCCCACTTTACATGCGTTTGGAACCAGTTGGATCCGCATCATCTATCGTATACCGCATGTTCAAAGAACATGGTGTAGCTGTTCCAAAAGAAATCGCAGGTTTGATGCTATCAGGTTTGATTTCAGATACCCTTCTTTTGAAATCACCAACAACCCATCCATCAGATAAGGTGATTGCGCCTGAATTGGCTGAATTGGCTGGCGTGAATTTGGAAGAATACGGTCTTGCTATGCTCAAGGCTGGTACCAACTTGGCAAGCAAATCTGCTGAAGAATTGATTGATATCGATGCCAAGACATTTGAACTCAACGGAAACAATGTCCGTGTGGCTCAAGTAAACACAGTTGATATTGCTGAAGTCTTGGAACGCCAATCTGAAATTGAAGCAGCTATCCAAGCCGCAAATGCAGCTAACGGCTACTCTGACTTTGTTTTGATGATTACAGACATCGTTAACTCAAACTCAGAGATTTTGGCTCTCGGTGCTAATATGGACAAGGTAGAAGCAGCTTTCAACTTCAAACTTGAAAACAACCACGCTTTCCTTCCAGGTGCTGTTTCACGTAAGAAACAAGTGGTACCACAATTGACTGAAAGCTTTAATGGGTAATTCTTAAGGAATATTTGGAACTGTTAATTTGACTATTCTTAGAAGATGATAGCATGATTCGATTTATTGAGGGACTACGCTTTTTGGTTGAGGTTGTAGCAATCCTTGGTCTTTTCTCCGTGTCTGTGATACAACTTTCTTGGCTAGAAAAATTCCTATTTTTTCTTCTAGCAGTTCTATTAATCCTATTTTGGGTGCGATATATGGCACCAAAATCTCCACATGCTTTTAAAAAATGGCAACGCCTCGTTGCTGAGACATCTATTTTTATTTTAGTTAGTGGTAGTTTTTGGTATTTGTATGGATTGCAAATAGGAATCCTCTACTTAGCTCTGTCTTTTGGAAGTTTAGTGCTACTTTATTATTTTCGGCTAGAGTGATTCTTAGAATATAGTTATTGAATTATTTAAATGGTAATTTTTTAACTAGAGATTGACACGAGAAAACGATGTTTTCCATATAGCTAAAGGAGTTTCGGCTCCTTTTTTTCTAGGAGAGAAAGATGTTAGAAAATGGCGATTTGATTTTTGTGAGAGAAGATACAGAAATGGGGCAGGCTATCCAGGCTTCTACAGGTAATTACAGCCACGTAGCCATCTTTTTGGACGGTTCCATTTATCATGCTACGGTGGAAGGTGGCGTCCTGGTCCAGGCCCCTGAGGAATTCTTCGAAGCTGGAAAAGTCTATGACCTTTATCGCTATCCGAAAATCGATCTCAAAGAGGTCAAAAAGTTGTCGGAAAACCTTTTAGGTTCTCCCTACAATGCTTCCTTTTATCCAGATGGAGATGGTTTCTATTGTTCCCAGTTTATAGCAGAAATTCTTCCTATTTTTGAGACCATTCCCATGAAGTTTGGAGAGGGAGAAGAAGAGATTAGTTCCTTTTGGAAAGCCTACTACAGAGAACTAGGACTAGCTGTACCTCTGAATCAGCCAGGAACCAATCCGAGTCAGTTAGCCCAGTCACCCCATCTACAGTTTAAAGAAAGGTATATGGATGATTACCATCATTAACCCCACACGTTTGACACGTCAGCCATTTTTCAAGGACTTGATCAACTATTTGGATCAGCATGACGATGTGATCCTGCGGCAAATTAAGGCCCAATTTCCAGCTCAGCCAGTGGATAAGCTGATGGAGGAGTATATCAAAGCGGGCTTGATCCTTCGAGAAAATAAGCGCTATACCCTCAACCTGCCTTTCTTGGAGTCAGCTGATCGGGTTGAACTGGATCAAGAGGTCTTTGTCCGAGAGGATAGTGAACTTTATCAGGAACTGAAAGCCAAGGTCTTCCAAACGGAACTCCGCAACACGACCAATGCTGCGATTCTCATAGAGGAGACGGACTTCGAGCGAAAGGCACAGACCCTGTCCAATTACTTTTACAAGGTGAAACACCAATACCCTTTGACGGAGGGGCAAGAGAAACTCTATGCCATCTTGGGAGATGTCAATCCCGAATATGCTCTCAAGTATATGACTAGCTTTTTGCTCAAGTTCCTCAAAAAAGAAGAAGTCCAGCAAAAGCGCAGAGACATCTTTGTTGATAGTTTAGAAGTCTTAGGCTATATCCGCAAAAATGATGAAGGCAAATATGAATTAGCAGTGGATTTGGACAAGGAAAGACTGATGTTTAGTAAACAATAGAAAAGGCTAGGAAATTTTCCTAGCCTCTGATTGAAGACAAAGTCATCTTAAAAACTTTCCTTAGGTGAGTGCGGACGTCAGCGAACTTCTAAGAAGTTCCATGACTTAGTTTTGAACCTAAAGTTTCAAAACTCCCGAGTGCTTGAAACGTAACGTTTCAAGCACTTTTCTCACAACGGAAAGTTTTGGTGTTTTCTTGATTCATTTTAAAAATTTGAACTGATTTTTTTCTAGAATCGCTTCGCTTTTTTTATTTTTAACTAGTTTGTTTACATTACAAGGCTAGGAAAATTTCCTAGCCTTGTTTCGTTTGATTAAAGATAACGTTCAGCGATGGCGGCATCCCCTGGATATTCTTCTTTTACCCCATTGACGATTTGGTAGCAGTCAGCTCCTTTTCCAGCGATAATAACAGCATCTTCAGGCTTGCTGGTAGTTGCCATAGCCAGTTGAATGGCTTCTTCGCGATCTGCAATTTTCTCTACAGGGCGCGTGATGAAACTGCTAATCTCTTCAGCGATGGCCAAAGGATCTTCATAGTTAGGATCATCCGCTGTGAGGAAGACTTGAATTTCAGGATGGTCTTCTAAGAGCATGCCAAAATCCTTGCGGCGGCTCTCTCCTTTATTCCCAGTTGATCCAAGGACCAGTGAAATGGTCCCCGTTTGATGGGTTTCAACAACAGAGAGCAGTTTTTTCAAGCTATCACCATTATGGGCATAGTCGATGAAGACCTTGGCTCCATTATTCTGAGTCAAGACTTCCATTCGGCCAGGAACGCGCGTCTTGGCAATTCCTTTTTGGATGTCTTCGAGACTCGCTCCTAGGCGAAGGCAGGCGAGACCTGCAGCCACAGCATTTTCTTGGTTGAAGCGACCAATGAGTTGGATGTCATAGTCTCCAGCTAATTTACCAGTAGTTGAGAAGCTAAAGGCTTTGGATTTCTCGATTTGGTTACTTGACTGGCTACCGTAGAAATCATGCTCTTGGTTCTCAACTTGTTCTTTTAAAACAGAGAAATGATCCATATCGCTATTGATGACAACAGCTTGGCTATTCTTCATGAGGAGACGTTTGTGGTAGAAATAATCCTCAAAAGTTGGATGTTCAATCGGTCCAATATGGTCAGGACTAATATTTAGAAAAACGCCGACGTCAAAGGTCAGACCGTAAACGCGTTTCACCAGATAAGCTTGACTGGAAACTTCCATAATGAGGTGGGTCCGATCATTCGCTACTGCTTGAGCCATCATAGCAAAAAGATCCAAACTCTCTGGTGTTGTCAGGGCTGATTTAAAGAAGTTTTTACCATCCAGTGTCGTATTCATGGTAGACAGCATAGCTGGTCGGTGGCTTTGTTCCAAAATATGGTAAGCAAAGTAGGCCGCTGTTGTCTTTCCCTTGGTCCCTGTGAAAGCTAATAATTTTAATTGTTTCTCAGGGTGCCCATAAAACTCCATGGCAATTAAGCTCATGGCTTGCTTGATATCATTGACAAGAATGGCAGGGATACCAACTTCATAATCTTTTTCAGAGACATAAAAGCCGAGCCCATTAGAAATAGCCTGTTCCAGGTATTCTTTTTTGAAGTTCGCCCCTTTGACAAAAAAGAGGGTGCTAGCAGACACCTTACGGCTATCATAGCTAATGGCATCAAAACTTGTTCCTTCTAGATGGTAATGATATTCACCATTCATTAGAACTTCTCGGAAATTTTGGTCATGTTTTAAAATGTTGAGGGTTTGTTCAATTGTAATCATAAAACTATTGTAAACCGAAAGTCTGAATTTTACAAGTAACATGGAAAAGTTTATAATGAAGAGAAGAAGAAACGAAAGAGGACGTTTATGAGTCACGAACAAAATGACCAGCAAGCCCAGATGCTACGCGGGACTGCCTGGATGACAGCCAGCAATTTTATCAGCCGTTTGCTAGGAGCCGCTTATATTATTCCTTGGTATATTTGGATGGGAAAATATGGGCCACAAGCCAATGGTCTTTTTACAATGGGATACAATATCTACGCTTGGTTTCTCTTGATTTCGACAGCTGGGGTACCTGTAGCTGTTGCCAAGCAAGTAGCCAAGTACAATACTCGGGACCAAGCCGATCATAGCTTTGCTTTGATTCGAGGATTCTTGAAATTCATGGGAATTCTAGGCCTTGGATTTGCCATTCTCATGTATCTTTTATCTCCTGTCTTTGCTAGCCTTTCAGGTGGTGGGAAAGAGCTCGTTCCGATCATGCAGAGCCTTTCTTGGGCTGTCTTGATCTTTCCTTCGATGAGCGTTATTCGTGGTTTTTTCCAAGGTTTTAACAACATGAAACCTTACGCCATTAGCCAGATCGCAGAGCAAGTCATCCGGGTCATCTGGATGTTGCTTACGACCTTCTTCATTATGAAGATTGGCTCAGGAGATTATGTGCAGGCTGTTACGCAGTCGACCTTTGCTGCCTTTATCGGTATGCTAGCGAGCCTTCTCGTTCTCTTTTATTACCTTGCAAAAACAGGCTTGCTCTCATCTATTTTGAGAAAGCAAGAGGGAAGTGAAGGAATCGATACTCGTGCGCTTCTCATGGATACTATCCGTGAGGCCATTCCTTTCATCATCACTGGTTCTGCCATTCAGCTCTTTCAAATTGTCGACCAGATGACCTTTATCAATGTCATGTCTTGGTTTACAGATTATAGTCAGAAACAGCTGTTGGTCATGTTTAGTTATTTCTCTGCTAATCCAAACAAAATCACCATGATCTTGATCGCAGTAGCGACTTCGATTGGGGGAGTAGGGATCCCTCTGTTGACTGAGAATTATGTCAAGGGCGACTTAAAAGCTGCAGGCAAGCTCGTGCAGGATAACTTGACCATGTTGCTAGCATTCTTGCTTCCAGCTACCTTTGGTGCAGTAGCAGTCGCAAAACCACTTTATACAGTATTTTATGGGCAACCAGATGACTTGGCTTTGGGACTCTTTATCGTAGCGATGTTGCAGACGGTGATTTTGGGTCTTTACACAGTCTTGTCCCCAATGATTCAAGCTCTCTTCCAAAACCGCAAAGCTATTCGCTACTTCCTCTATGGAGTAGTGATGAAATTGGTCCTCCAAATTCCATTTATTCTGGTCTTTCGTTCTTATGGGCCGCTTTTGTCAACAACTATCGCCTTACTGGTACCAATCGTCCTCATGTATCGGGAGATCCAAAGCATTACTCAGTTTAATCGGACCATCGTCTTCAAGCGCACATTACTTGGCTCAATTCTAACGGTGGTGATGCTACTTGGAGTCTTGATCGCAGGCTTGATTTTGGGCTGGATTTTCTCACCAAATGGCCGTGTATCGAGCATGATTTATATCATCGTCATTGGTGGCTTAGGTGTTGCTATTTATGGAGCTTTAGGATTATGGCTACGGTATTTTGACCGTTTTATCGGAGGGCAAGCAGCACGTCTCAGACAAAAATTCCGGATTAAATAAATTAGAGGTTGGGACAAAAGTCCTAGCCTCTTAATTGTTTTTGGATTGTCGAGCAAGACGCAGTGGTTGAGTGGGCTCTACTACGCTGATTTCATCAGCTTTTACAGCCCTACTCAACTGTGCGGAGGTGGGACGACGAAATCGAATTCTAACGAATTACCGATTTCTGTCCCACTCTCTTTTCTTATAGTTTGAAACTATAGCTGGGTCTTGAAAATGGGAAAACCGCTTTCCTCATAATAGTGATAAAATAGTAAGCAGTTAGATTAATTGATTATCGGAGGGCAATATGAGTAAAAAACGCAATATCAATACGATTTTGGCACAGGCAGGAATCAAGTCAGATCAAGCGACGGGAGCTTTGACGACTCCGTTGCATTTTTCAACAACTTACCAACACCCAGAATTTGGTCAGTCTACAGGTTTTGACTATACCCGTACAAAAAATCCAACACGCGCAACAGCTGAGAAGACTTTGGCAGCTATCGAAAGTGCAGACTATGCTTTGGCGACAAGTTCTGGAATGTCAGCGATTGTGCTTGCTTTTAGCATTTTCCCCGTTGGTACAAAAGTCTTAGCCGTTCGTGACCTTTATGGAGGCTCTTTCCGCTGGTTTAACCAACAAGAGCAAGAAGGCCGCTTCTCTTTCACCTATGCCAATACAGAAGAAGAACTGCTCCAATACCTAGAAAAGGATCAAGTAGATGTCCTCTATATTGAAACACCAACTAATCCATTGATGTTGGAATTTGATATTGATCATTTAGCGAAATTGGCCCATGCAAAAGGTGCCAAAGTCATGGTGGATAATACCTTCTATAGCCCTATTTACCAACGCCCAATTGAAGAGGGTGCTGATATTGTTCTTCATTCAGCAACCAAGTACCTAGCTGGTCACAACGATGTCTTGGCTGGTGTTGTCGTGACAAATGATCCAGACCTGTATGACAAACTCTTTTACAATTTGAACACGACCGGTGCTGTTCTTTCCCCATTTGACAGCTATCTGTTGATCCGTGGGATCAAGACACTTTCGATTCGGATGGAACGCTCGACAGAGAATGCACGCAAGGTGGTAGAGTTTTTGAAAACATCCCCTCAGGTTAAAGAAGTTCTCTACACTGGAAAAGGGGGAATGGTCTCCTTTAAAATTCAAGATGAGAAAAAAATTCCTAACTTTTTAAATTCTCTTCAAGTCTTTACCTTTGCAGAAAGTCTGGGCGGAGTGGAGAGCTTGATCACTTATCCGACTACTCAGACCCACGCTGATATCCCTGCAGAGGTTCGTCATTCATACGGCTTGACAGATGACCTGCTTCGTTTGTCTATCGGAATCGAAGATGCGGATGATTTGATTGACGATTTGAAACAAGCATTGGAGGCTTAAGATGACCAAATATGATTTTACGACTTTACCCAATCGCTTAACCCACCATACCTATAAGTGGAAAGAGACAGAGACGGATCCAGAGATCATTCCGGCTTGGATCGCAGACATGGATTTTAACGTCATTCCAGAAGTGCGAGAAGCGGTAATTGGCTATGCTGATCAAATGGTCTACGGTTACACCTATGCAGCAGACAGCCTCTACCAGTCTATCCTTGATTGGGAAAAAAATGAGCACGGCTATTCCTTTGACAAGGAAGCGATTGTCTTTATCGAAGGTGTTGTGCCAGCTATTTCAACAGCCATTCAAGCCTTCACCAAAGAAGGGGATGCCGTCTTGATCAATACACCGGTCTACCCTCCTTTCGCACGAAGTGTCAAATTCAATCGTCGAAAATTGATCGAAAACTCGCTGATCGAAAAAGACGGACTTTTTCAGATTGATTTTGATCAGTTGGAAAAAGATATTGTGGAGCAGGATGTCAAACTCTATGTTTTGTGTAATCCGCACAATCCTGGTGGTCGTGTATGGGATCGGGAGGTCTTGGAAAAAATTGGTCGCCTTTGTCAACAATATGGAGTCCTTCTCGTTTCAGATGAAATTCACCAAGACTTGGCCTTGTTTGGCCACCGTCATACCAGCTTTAACACAGTTGACCCAAGCTTTAAAGACTTTAGCTTGATCTTAACCAGTGCGACCAAGACCTTCAATATTGCAGGAACAAAAAATTCTTATGTAGTTATTGAAAATCTAAAGCTTCGGACAGCCTTTAAACAACGGCAATTGGCCAATAACCAACATGAAATTTCAGGCTTGGGCTATATTGCTACAGAAGCAGCTTATCGCCATGGCAAGCCTTGGTTGACAGAGCTCAAGCAAGTCTTTGAAAAACACATTGACTATGTTGTAGATGAATTGCAGGAAAAGACCCATATCCGAGTCATGAAGCCCCAAGGAACCTATCTTCTTTGGTTGGACTTTTCAGCCTATCCATATACGGATGATGAGCTGCATGCTAAAATCCATGACCAAGCTAAGGTGATTTTAAATCGCGGTAGCGATTTTGGTAAAGAAGGAAACTTGCATGCCCGTCTCAATGTTGCAGCACCATTCACTCTGATTGAAGAGATCACCAAACGATTGGTGGAAACTTTTCACAAATAGGTGTTGACTTTCTGCTCATGAAGGAGTAGAATGAACTCGAAAACGGTAGGTGAGGCTACCACAAGGATACGGATGACTACCGCAAAGCAGTGGAGACACTACTCGTTGGTCAACAGTCCTGATCGCAAAGGTCAAGACTAAGTTCATTTCATCGCCTTGTGGAGCTAAAGCTTGGACGGTCTGTTTTTTGAGAGTTTTGTTTGAAAAATAAATGACGAGTCTCATGAGTCCTACCGATCAGGGTAGGACTCTTTTTATGCCTACTCCAAAAAAGTGAAAGGAGAGAGCTATGATACAAATCGACGATCATCCCGAACCGTACCGAGCCAGCCAATCGCTGATTTGTGTCGTAGGGACTCCAAAAGTGATTGGCTCCTGATTGAAAAAGGAGATACCAATGCAAACAAATAAAGAAAGACTCATTGCGGCTCTTCAAGAACCACTTGAAAAGACGCTTGCTTATTACAAAACCAGTGCTCGTGGTTTAGTTGACGAGCAAGTAGAAGAAAACCGTGATACCTATGGTGATAATATCATCACCAAGGGCCAAGAAGAATCCATCCTCAAAAAGATCTACGAATCAATTATCAACCCCTTTACAGTGATTTTGTTGGTCATCGCTCTGGTTTCTTTCATCACCAATGTCTGGCTAGCAAAACCAGGTGAGCAAGACCCAACGACTTCAATTATCATTGTGACCTTGGTCTTGATTTCTGGTGGAATTCGCTTCATTCAAGAATTGCGGAGCGACAAAGCTGCCAGCAACTTATCACGTATGATTGTCAATACAGCGACCGTTCTGCGTGATGGATCCGAACAAGAAATTCCGATCGATGAAATCGTTGTCGGAGATGTGATCAAACTGAGTGCCGGCGATATGATCCCAGCAGATGTGGTCTTGATTGATTCCCGTGACTTTTTTGTCCAACAATCTGGCCTCACAGGGGAAAGTGATGCTGTTGAAAAGGTTTGTCTCAGAAAAGCCGACAGTCAAAATCTAGATAGTCTCTTGGAGAGTGAAAGTTTGGCCTTCATGGGAACCAATGTCATCTCCGGACGGGCGACCGCCTTAGTCTTGGTCGTGGGGGATGAAACCATGATGGGCGCCATTGAGCAAACCATCAACACCTATGACGAACCAACCTCATTTGAGAGAGAAATGAACACCATTTCTTGGCTCTTGATTCGGCTCATGTTAGTCATGGTGCCCGTTGTCTTTGTGATCAATGGCCTCACAGATGGTGACTGGTTAGAAGCAGGTGTCTTTGCCCTCAGCGTTGGGGTTGGTTTGACTCCTGAAATGTTGCCGATGATTATTACAGCGAGTCTTGCCAAAGGCTCCATCATCATGGCCAAGGAAAAAGTTGTCATCAAAAAACTCAATGCGATCCAAGACCTTGGGGCTATCGATATTTTGTGTACAGATAAGACAGGAACCTTGACCCAAGATGAAATCGTTTTGGAGTATCCGCTTGATATCCATGGCGATTTGGATCTATCAGTCCTTCGCCGGGCTTACTTGAATTCCTATTTCCAAACTGGGCTAAAAAATTTGATGGACCGGGCGATTATCAATCGAACCCATAAAGAAGCCAAAAAACATGAAATCGTCCGCGATCTAGATCAAACCTTCCATAAAATAGATGAATTGCCCTTTGATTTTGAACGCCGTCGCATGAGTGTCATTGTCAAAGACGAAGACGGTGTGGTCAGCATGGTGACCAAGGGTGCCTTGGAAGAAATGCTTTCTGTATCGACTTATGTTGAATACAAGGGGGAGATTAAACGCCTGACAGATGAAGTGCGTCAAGAGGTTCTCGCTGAAGTTGCTCAATTAAATGAACAAGGTCTTCGTGTTTTGGGCGTCAGCTACAAAACCGACTTGGACGAAAATGAAATCTTTAGTGTTGAAGATGAAGGAGACATGATCCTAACCGGTTACCTGGCCTTTCTTGATCCACCAAAACCTTCTGCAGCTCCAGCGATCAAAGCTCTTGCAGAATATGGGGTCACCACTAAGATCTTAACTGGCGACAATGAAAAGGTCACCCAAGCTGTCTGTGAAAAAGTAGGACTAGATGTCGAGCGGATTCTTTTGGGAAGCGAAATCGATACGATGACAGACCAAGAGTTAGCGCAAGTTGTGGAAACAACAACAGTCTTTGCCAAATTATCGCCCGATCAAAAAGCGCGTATCATCCTCTGCCTCAAGAACAATGGCCACAAGGTGGGGTACATGGGAGATGGGATTAACGATGCTCCATCTATGAAGGTCTCAGACGTTGGGATCTCTGTGGATACTGCTGTTGATATTGCAAAAGAAACGGCAGATGTCATCCTGCTGGATAAAGACTTGATGGTCCTTGAAAAAGGTTTGGTCGAAGGCCGCAAGGTCTATGCCAATATGACTAAGTACATCAAGATGACGGTCTCTTCTAACTTCGGGAATATCTTTTCTCTTCTCTTTGCCAGCATCTTTTTGCCTTTCCTTCCAATGGCTCCCGTTCATTTGATTGTGCTCAATCTCATCTATGATCTTTCTTGTATCGCCCTTCCTTTTGACAATGTCGACAAGGATTTCCTCAAGAAACCTCGTATCTGGGAAGCCAATTCTATTATGCGCTTCATGGCCTGGATCGGTCCAATTTCATCCGTATTTGATATTATTACCTACATGCTTCTTTACTTCCTTGTTGTCCCAATGATTTTAGGTCATGGCTACAACCATGGAGTAGCAGATGCAGCAGCCTTTATCATGGTTTTCCAAACCGGATGGTTTATCGAATCCATGTGGTCGCAAACTATGGTTATTCATATGTTGCGCTCACCAAAATTGCCATTTATCCAAAGTCGTCCAGCCTTCTCAGTTGTGGTGACGACCCTAGCAGCAGCCATCTTTGTGACCTCCCTTCCATATAGTCCTTTGGCCCCTATCTTGAAGTTGAGCCAACTAAATGGATTGTACTTTGTTCTATTGTTTGCTATTATCGTCCTCTATATGCTGAGTGTGACGGTTGTCAAACGTATCTATATTAAGAAATACAAGGAATGGTTGTGATTTTTCCATAGAAAGAGTGAGTCCGAACTTTAAAAAATTAAGTGTAAGGGCTCTCTTTTTTTGGTGAAATTTGGTATAATAAGACGAATATAAAGTTGGAAATGAAGATTTCCACGTGTTGCGCGTATCAAAAAAGGAGTAACAGAAAGAGGGAAAGTTTGACTCTTCCTCAATCCAAGCTCCTTTTTAAAAGATAGCAGCTTAGAAAGAAGGATCTCAAAAATGGGAAAATTAGAAGTTATTACACATCCACTCATTCAACACAAATTGTCTATTCTCCGTCGTACAGATACCTCTACAAAGGCCTTTCGTGAATTGGTAGATGAGATTGCTATGTTGATGGGCTATGAAGTTTTGCGTGAATTGCCTCTTGAGGACGTTGAAATTGAAACTCCTATTACCAAAACCGTTCAAAAGCAAATCGCAGGGAAAAAATTGGCCATTGTTCCCATTCTTCGTGCAGGGATTGGGATGGTTGATGGTCTCTTGAGTTTGGTGCCAGCAGCCAAGGTTGGCCATATCGGGATGTATCGTGATGAAGAAACCCTGAAACCCGTTGAATACTTGGTGAAATTACCAGAAGATATTGATCAACGTCGCATCTTTTTAGTAGACCCGATGCTTGCAACGGGTGGATCTGCTATTCTAGCCATTGATTCTTTGAAAAAACGTGGTGCTAGCCATATCAAGTTTGTCTGCTTAGTAGCAGCACCAGAAGGGGTAAAAGCTCTTCAAGAAGCGCATCCGGATGTCGACATCTTTTCTGCAGCCCTCGATGATCATTTGAATGAACATGGTTACATCGTTCCTGGTCTTGGGGATGCGGGTGACCGTTTATTCGGTACCAAATAAAGAAACCATTCAGGATTCGTCCAAAAGGTGCTTTAAATTTGACCTTTTTTGACCATTGGTTTATAATAGCACATATACTTTGAACCTCACGAATCGTGAGAATGAATGGATACTAAAGGAGAAGAATAGATGATTCCAGTAGTTATTGAACAAACCAGTCGCGGAGAGCGTTCTTACGATATTTATTCCCGTCTGTTGAAAGATCGAATTATCATGGTAACAGGACCAGTTGAGGACCAAATGGCTAACTCCATTATCGCTCAATTGCTCTTCTTGGATGCCCAAGATAATACAAAAGATATCTATATGTATATCAATACACCAGGGGGTTCTGTCTCTGCAGGTCTCGCCATCGTAGATACCATGAACTTTATCAAGTCAGATGTCCAAACCATTGTCATGGGGATGGCAGCTTCTATGGGGACTGTCATTGCTTCAAGCGGTGCGAAGGGCAAACGCTTCATGTTGCCAAATGCAGAGTACATGATTCACCAACCAATGGGTGGTACTGGTGGCGGTACCCAACAAACGGATATGGCAATTGCAGCAGAACACTTGCTCAAAACACGGAATAACTTGGAAAAAATCCTTGCGGAAAATTCAGGTCAATCCATTGAAAAAGTGCATGCAGATGCTGAACGTGACAATTGGATGAGCGCGCAAGAAACTCTTGAATATGGCTTTATTGATGAAATCATGGCCAACAATAATTTGGGCTAAACCATCCTCTGGAATGGTCCAACGAGGCTAGGCACTGTCTAGTCTTTTTTGCTCTCATAAAATAGTAGTTCTTTTTCTTGAAATTTGATATACTAGTAACAGAACTAGAAAGGGATTGACCATGTTTGAGAAACAAGAAAGAACAGGCTTGATTGTCAAGTTGTATTACAATCGAGATGGGAAAAAATTACAATCTGTCGGAGATGTCTTGTACCATTCTAAGAAATGCCGCTATGTCCAATTGTATGTGGACAGTGACAAGGCCGATCAAGTCATGGAAGACTTAAAGAAAGAACGTTATGTCAAAAAGGTCTTGCCTTGCCATCTCAAAGATTTAGATACGGATTTTGTGGGGAGTTTGCAGCGATTGGAGGCCCCATCCGTGGTCACAGAAGGATAGAAAACGCAATCATTTGATGGATTGCGTTTTTTTTATTGACAATTGTCAGATAATTCGGTATATTCTTAATGTATTTATTTTAAGATTCATTTAAGGAGATCATTACAAATGAAGAAAAAATTTGCTCTTTCATTTTTAACCATTGCAAGTGTCGCTCTTCTTGCGGCTTGTGGTGAAGTTTCTACTTCAGGTTCAAACACCACTGGTAACGAAATCGGTAAAGAACTAAAAGTCGGTTTTAACTTTGAAAAAACTGGTGAAGTAGCAGCCTACGGTAGTGCTGAACAAAAAGGTGCTCAATTGGCTGTTGATGAAATCAACGCTAAGGGTGGAGCCGACGGTAAGAAGATCGTTGTCACAGACAAAGATAACAAATCTGAAACAGCTGAAGCAGCTACAGTCACTACAAACCTTGTCACTCAATCAAAAGTGAACGCTCTTGTAGGACCTGCAACTTCTGGTGCTACTGCAGCAGCCGTTGCCAATGCTGGTAAAGCAGGTGTTCCATTGGTAACACCATCTGCAACTCAAGATGATTTGACAAAAGGTCAAGATTACCTTTTCCGTGCAACCTTCATCGATAGCTTCCAAGGAAAAATCATTTCAAAATATACAACTGATAACTTGAAAGCGAAGAAAGTCGTTCTTTACTACGATAACTCATCTGACTATGCTAAAGGGATTGCTGAAGCCTTCAAGAAATCTTATAAAGGTGAAATCGTAGCGACAGAAACGTTCCAATCTAAGGATACAGACTTCCAAGCTGCTCTTACAAAAATCAAAGATAAAGACTTCGATGCGATTGTTCTTCCAGGTTACTACACTGAAACTGGTAAGATCGTAAACCAAGCGCGTGGTATGGGAATCAAACAACCAATCATTGGTGGTGATGGATTTAGCGATGCGAAGTTCGTTGAACAAGCAACACCTGCTGCAGCTACAGATATCTACTACGTAGCTGGATTCTCTACTGAAGGTGAAATGACTGATAAAGCTAAGAAATTCGTAGAAGCATACAAAGCGAAATACAATGAAGAACCTTCAATGTTCGCAGCTTTGGCTTATGACTCAGTTTACATGGTTGCAGAAGCATCTAAAGGTGCTAAGGACTCTGTCGAATTGAAAGACAACCTTGCGAAGTTGAAAGACTTGGAAGGTGTGACTGGTACAATGTCCATCGACAAGAACCACAACCCGGTTAAATCAGCTCTTATGATTGGCTTGAAAGATGGTAAAGTCAAATCTGTTGAGTCTGTTAAACCATAATTATCATTTGTTGTTTGTACAAGAGGCTGGGAGAATAAAAATTCCTGGCCTCGCTCTTTATTGTTAGAAAGGATGGTTCAAATGCTCCAGCAATTAGTGAACGGTCTAATCTTGGGAAGTGTCTACGCACTCTTGGCCCTTGGTTATACCATGGTGTATGGAATTATCAAATTGATCAACTTTGCCCATGGGGATATCTACATGGTAGGTGCCTTTATGGGGTATTTCTTATTGAACTCATGGAAAGTAAACTTCTTTGTAGCCTTGCTTCTAGCCATGGTTGGGACAGCTATTTTAGGGGTTGTGATTGAATACCTGGCTTATCGTCCGCTTCGTCATTCGACTCGGATTGCTGCCTTGATCACAGCCATCGGTGTCTCCTTCTTGCTCGAATATGGGATGGTCTTCTTTGTAGGTGCCAATACCCGTTCCTTCCCTCAAGTTATTCACACGGTTCGTTACAACTTCGGTCCGATTTCCATCTCCAACATTCAGTTGATGATCTTGGGAGTGTCTGTTTTCTTGATGGTCGCTCTTCAATTTATTATCCAAAAGACAAAGATGGGGAAAGCCATGCGGGCTGTATCTGTCGATAGTGATGCGGCTCAATTGATGGGGATTAACGTAAATCGGACCATCAGCTTTACCTTTGCTTTGGGATCAGCCTTGGCAGGTGCTGGTGGGGTATTGATCGGTTTGTACTACAACTCGATTGAACCTTTGATGGGGATGACACCAGGGATCAAAGCCTTTGTCGCAGCCGTCCTTGGAGGAATCGGAATCATTCCAGGTGCGGCCTTAGGTGGATTTGTTATCGGTTTGTTGGAAACCTTCGCTACAGCGATTGGTCTTTCAGACTTCCGTGATGCCATTGTGTATGCCATCTTGATTGTGATCTTGCTCATCCGTCCAGCAGGTATCCTCGGTAAAAATGTGAAAGAGAAGGTGTAAGCCATGAAACAAAATTTAAAAGTGAATTTAGTCTGGCTTGGTCTTTTGGTCGCAGGTTTTGCCTTGATCCAAGTCTTGGTTGCAGCGGGCGTGCTCAACCTCTTCTATATCCAAATTTTGGAACAAATCGGGATTAACATTATCCTTGCAGTTGGCTTGAACCTCATTGTTGGTTTCTCAGGTCAATTCTCACTCGGACATGCCGGATTTATGGCCATTGGTGCCTACTCTGCAGCCATTCTCGGTTCCAAATCACCAACCTACGGTGCCTTCTTTGGTGCGATGGTTTTAGGGGCTTTGATTGCAGGTCTCGTTGCCTTGATCGTTGGGGTTCCAACCCTTCGTTTGAAAGGGGACTACCTCGCAATTGCAACACTTGGGGTTTCTGAAATTATCCGGATCTTGATCGTCAATGGTGGTACCCTAACAAATGGTGCCGCTGGGATCCTTGGTTTGCCAGCCTTTACAACCTGGCAATTGGTTTACCTCATTGTCGTGATCACAACGATCTTTACGATTAACTTCTTACGCAGTCCAATTGGGCGTTCTACCCTTTCTGTTCGGGAAGATGAAATCGCAGCAGAATCTGTTGGGATCAATACGACCAAAGTTAAAGTCATTGCTTTTGTATTTGGTGCGATCACAGCGGCGATTGCTGGATCTCTTCAAGCCGGCTTTATCGGTTCTGTTGTTCCTAAAGATTACTCTTTCACCAATACCATTAATGTCTTGATCATTGTCGTTTTCGGTGGTTTGGGATCAATGTCAGGAACAGTTGTAGCAGCTATCGTCTTGGGGATCTTGAACATGGTGCTTCAAGACTTCTCAAGCATCCGTATGATCATTTACTCATTGGCTTTGATTCTCGTAATGATCTTCCGTCCAGGTGGTCTTCTTGGAACATGGGAATTCAGCTTGAAAAAACTACTCTCAAAAAAGGAGGCTAACTAATGGCACTTCTTGAAGTAAAAAATTTAACAAAAAACTTTGGTGGTTTGACAGCCGTTGGGGATGTGACCATGGAACTCAATGAAGGGGAATTGGTTGGTTTGATAGGACCCAACGGTGCCGGTAAAACAACCCTCTTCAACCTCCTAACAGGGGTATATGAACCAAGTGAAGGGACTATTACCTTAGATGGCCAGCTACTAAATGGTAAAGCACCTTATAAAATCGCTGCAGGTGGTCTAGGACGGACCTTCCAAAATATCCGTCTCTTTAAAGATTTAAGCGTTTTGGACAATGTCTTGATTGCCTTTGCCAATCACCACAAACCACATGTCTTTGCTAGTCTTTTCCGTTTGCCAAGATATTACAAAAATGAAGAAGCCTTAAAAGCAAAGGCCCTTGAATTGTTAGCGATATTTGGTTTAGAAAAAGAAACAGATACCTTGGCTAAGAACTTAGCTTATGGACAACAACGTCACTTAGAGATCGTTCGTGCCCTTGCTACAGAGCCAAAGATTCTCTTCTTGGATGAGCCTGCTGCAGGGATGAACCCTCAAGAAACCGCAGAATTAACCCAACTGATCCGTCGCATTCAAAAAGAATTCAATATTACGATCATGCTGATCGAACACGATATGAGCTTGGTCATGAAAGTAACCGAACGGATTTATGTATTGGAATATGGTCGCTTGATTGCCCATGGTACGCCAGATGAAATCAAGACCAACAAACGCGTAATCGAAGCATATCTAGGAGGTGAAGCCTAATGTCTATGTTAAAAGTTGAAAACCTTTCTGTACACTATGGCATGATCCAGGCTGTCCGTGATGTCAGTTTCGAGGTAAATGAAGGGGAAGTTGTTTCTCTTATCGGTGCTAACGGTGCTGGGAAAACCTCTATTCTTCGTACCATTTCAGGTTTGGTGCGTCCAAGTGCTGGGAAAATTGAGTTCTTGGGTCAGGAGATTCAAAAGGTTCCGGCTCAAAAGATTGTAGCAGCAGGACTCTCTCAGGTTCCAGAAGGCCGCCACGTCTTTCCAGGCTTAACCGTTATGGAAAACTTGGAAATGGGAGCTTTCTTGAAGAAAGATCGAGAAGAAAATCAAGCCAACTTGAAGAAAGTCTTCTCTCGTTTCCCACGTTTGGAAGAACGGAAGAACCAAGATGCAGCGACCCTATCAGGTGGGGAACAACAAATGCTCGCAATGGGTCGTGCCCTCATGTCGACGCCAAAACTCTTGCTTTTGGATGAACCTTCTATGGGATTGGCTCCAATCTTTATCCAAGAAATCTTTGATATCATCCAAGATATCCAAAAACAAGGAACAACCGTTCTCTTGATTGAGCAAAATGCCAACAAGGCCCTCGCCATCGCAGACCGCGGTTATGTTTTGGAAACAGGGAAAGTCGTTCTTTCCGGAACAGGAAAAGAACTCTTAGCCTCAGAAGAAGTCCGCAAGGCTTACCTTGGTGGATAAGATTTCTAAAGTTTGTTTGAATAAGTTCAAAAGAAAGGTCCTGAAGACCTTTCTTTTTTCATTTTTACTGGCTGAGATTTTTTCTTAGTAAAATAGTTTAAAATATATAATTTCCTTTATTAATTTGGTAAAATAAACGTAATTACTAATGACTGAAATGGATTATAAGTTATGCATATAGATCGAAAAATTCAATTGGGTGAATTATATAAGGAACTAAGAATTGCCAGAGGCTTAAAACAAAAGGATGTTGCTAGAAAAGGATTAAGCATAGCACAATTGTCTAAATTTGAAAATGGGCAAACGATGTTAAGTGCTGATAAATTATTAATAGCGATAGAATCAATCCACATGACTTTTGAAGAGTTTGGCCATAAATTAAATAATTATGAATTACCTAAAGATATTATTTTAGGTAAGAAGATATCCAGTTTATTTTTGAAACAGGATATTAAAGGATTAGAGTATCTATTAACCGAAGTATTACAGAGTGAAGAGACGGATCGATATCAAAGAATTCAGTCATTCATTATTGAAAATGCGATACATTCATTAGATCAAAACTATGAAATAAATATAGAAGATAGAAAAGTATTGGTAGATTATCTATTTTCAATTGAATCTTGGACATGGTTTGAATTATATGTATTTGGAAATACAATGACTTTAATTTCAGATGAAGATCTATTATTTTTTGGAGATCAGCTTGCGGAAAGGACTAAAGATTATAATTTTCTTAAACACAATTTAAGTTCTTTAAAGTTAACGTACATAAATTTAATTGGCGAATTAATTTTAAGAAAAATTGATACTCAAGTTCCATTGTTTATACTCGAGCTAGAAAAGCTTCTTTTCCCATATGATATGCTAGAAATCATGTTGTTAAAATTTTTAAAATTAGTAAATGGTTATTTAAAGTCAAAAAATTCTAAAAAGGAAATTAAACAATTTATAGAGTCTCTTCGAGTTGTTGGTGATAGTCAACTGATTAATATTTTAGAGGTAAAATTAGACCAGTTTGGGATACATATAAATTAGTCAAAAGATTAGATGTATGAGATAGGATATTTCATATTTGAAACTCTGTTAAATATTTAAAATTTAGTAGTAAACTATATTTAGATATAACAATTAAATTCTTCGATATTTTGTTAATTCATATAGAAGAATAAAATAATTCTAATAATAAATATTTAGATTAGAATTTAAGTCATGTCTATTAAGTATCTACTAGGAAGGTATTGCAGATGAAAGTTTTTTTTAGAAATATTTTTTTTAGGAATCTGGTGTTGTCTAGTTTCTTTGATGATTTAGGATCAACTATTTATAATCTTGTTTTTGTAGTTTTTGCAGCAAGTATGGCGAATAGTAAATTGGCAGTTGGTGTAGCGAGTTTTATACAATATATTCCAACGATTTTTGCTCTTCTTATTGCAATGCAGGCTGACAAAACAAAGAATAAGAAATTGTGGTTGCTATTATTAGGATATATACAAGCAGTATTATTTATTATGGTTGCGTTCTTATCGAAAGAAAATTCATGGCTAGTTTTCTCAATTGTATGTTTCATTAATATCCTATCAGATTGTATTGCAGAGTACAGAAGAGGACTAGTATTACCTATGTTTCAGTCTCACATTCCCGAAGAAGAGCTGATGGAAGCGTACTCTTTTGATCAAGTAATTAGTCAAATAACTTTGATTTCTGGTCAAACTTTGGGAGTTTGGTTACTAACGATTTCTCATAATAATTTCTTCTTTTTAGCTACAATAAATGCTATAAGTTTCTTATTATCATCGATGGTGTTGCTTAAAATTCAAAGACAATTGACACATCCAGAAGTTAATTATTCACCAGAAAATGGGTTTATCTCACAAATTAAGAACCTTTACAAAAATAGTAAAAGTATATTTAAATATCAAGAGAAAGTACGTTTTGGTCTAATGATTTTTTCAATTTTAGGATTAAATTCGCTAGGCGGTGCTATTTTAATAATGTACAATTTGAAATTTACAGAAATAACTCCCTTTGGTTTATCTTTTGCTCAGTCGGTGTTTTTACTTCAAACAATATTATTTGTTTCAGCCCTAATTGGTGGAATGACCCCTAATGATTATTTTTCTAAGCTTTCACTTATTAAAATACTTCAAATAGATAGTGGATTATTAATTTTAATAGGAATATGTGGTTGGATAAATGGTTTGGAAATTATTTCCTTTAGTGTGTTGGCATTCATGATGTATCTTAGTAGTAAGGTAAATCCCAAATTAAATAGTCTATTAATGGCAAAACTTCCACCGGAAATTCTTGCACAAACTAGTAGTTTTTTTAAGGTTATATCAGTATTATCAATGCCATTAGCAACTATTTTGTTTACAAGTTTATCCATTTGGAACTTTCAGTTTGCTTGGGGTGCATTCTTATTATTATCTATTGTGGTATTTGTACTTTCCTTATTTTCTAATAAATCGGTTACTAGTGACTAAGATTAGTTTGCAAGATTTAAATGTTGAATAAAAAGGTACGTGTGTTTGATTTTTCTAAATTTTGAAAACAAGAGAAAACTGCTGAAAGCGTTTGAAATCATTCTTAAAATCAAGTATAATAAAACTAATAAAAGCATAGGAGAACTTGTTATGGCTGTTAAAGATTTTATGACACGTAAAGTGGTTTACATTAGTCCAGATACTACAATTGCCCACGCGGCAGATTTGATGCGCGAACAAGGTTTGCACCGTTTGCCGGTCATTGAAAATGATCAATTAGTTGGCTTGGTGACAGAAGGAACGATTGCAGAAGCAAGTCCATCTAAAGCAACCAGCTTGTCGATTTATGAAATGAACTATCTCTTGAACAAAACCAAGGTCAAAGATGTGATGCTTCGCGATGTCATTACCGTCTCAAAATTTGCAAGCTTAGAAGATGCGACCTACCTCATGTATAAGAACAAGGTGGGAATTCTTCCAGTCGTGGACAATGACCAAGTATCCGGTGTCATCACTGACCGTGATATTTTCCGTGCCTTCCTTGAAGTGTCCGGTTATGGAGAAGAAGGAGTCCGTGTACGCTTTGTGACGGAAGATAAGGTTGGCGTTCTAGAACAAATCATTCACTTGATTGTAGAAGAAGGGTATAACATCGCAAATACAGTCAATATCCCAACCAAAGACGATCGTGTCGTCATCGAAGTTCAAATTGATGGGGTGACAGATCTAGAAGTTATCCGTACTAAATTTGAAGCCAACGGTTTGAAAGTAGATGAAATTACTCGAACAACCGCAAAAGTTATCTAATAAAAAATCAGACTGGATGATCATCCAGTCTGATTTTTTATTAACGAGTAATGGGTTGTTTTTCTTTATCTAACGTGAAGCCTTCGCCTAGGATTTCATGGGCTTCGGAAATCGTAATAAAGGCGAATGGATCAATACGATTGATGATGTCTTTCATTTGTTTCATCTCATTCCGCGAAACGACACAGTAGACGATATCCAGGTCCTTACGGCTGTAATAGCCCATCCCACGGATAAAGGTAATCCCGCGACCCAAATCGTCAGATACCTTTTGGGCAATTTCTTCTGGTTTGGATGTAACGATGAGGAAGCCTTTCCCAGCAAAACCACCTTCTCCAATTAAGTCGATCACAAGGGTGTCAATCAGGATGAAGAAGAGAGTATACATGGCGGTACGGACATCTTGGAAGACTACGACAACAGTTGTCAGAACAATGGCATCTACAATCAACATGAGTTTTCCCATACTGAGGGAAGTGTATTTATTAAAGATGCGAGCGAGGATATCTGTTCCTCCGGTAGTTCCACCAGCATTGAAGATGATCCCTAGTCCTAAACCAAGCACGACCCCTGAGGCAATACAGGCAAGAAGGATATCTCCTTTAAAGGCCTCAAAAATAAAGTGGTGGTGGCGGTGGCTGAGAGGCATGGCTTCAAAGAGCGCCATCCAAGCTGAAACCGAGAAGGTCCCCAGTAAGCTGAGATAAAGAGATTTCTTCCCCAGAAGTTTCCATGCGAGAACAAAGAGGGGAATATTGATCAGTAAGTTCATGATGGATACAGGAATTTTGAAAAGGTAATAGGTAATCAAGGTAATCCCTGTTGCTCCTCCTTCATAAAAGTGAAAGGGAATGACCAAAAAATAGATCCCAAATGAAAAAATGCCGGCCCCAAAAATGATAGCCAGAATATCTTTAAATTTAAACATGATAGGTTGTCTCCTAAAACTTTATAAGAATATTGTAACAAAAAAGTGAAAAAATGAAAATGACTTTGAAAAATTTTCTCTCCTAAAATACAAGATTTTTACCCTTATTTTTGGTAAAATAAAAAGAAGAAAAACAGAAAGAGGATACTATGGTAAACGGTACATTAATTTCATTTGAAGGTCCAGAAGGAGCGGGAAAATCATCGGTCCTAGAAGCCATTTTGCCTCTACTTGAAGAAAAAGAAATTCCTTTTATTACAACCCGTGAACCAGGTGGTGTCGACATTGCTGAAAAGATCCGCCAAGTCATTTTGGATCCAGACCATACTAGTATGGATGCCAAGACCGAGTTGTTGCTCTATATTGCTAGTCGCCGGCAGCATTTGGTGGAACGTGTCTTGCCAGCCCTTGCAGCTGGGAAGGTTGTCTTGATGGACCGCTTTATTGACAGCTCGGTGGCTTATCAAGGGTATGGTCGCGGTCTGAGTGTGGAAGATATCGAGTGGCTCAATCAATTCGCGACAGATGGTCTTAAGCCAGACCTAACCCTTTACTTTGATCTGGATGTCGAAGAAGGGCTCGCACGAATTGCGAAAAACCAAGAGCGGGAAGTCAATCGTTTGGATTTGGAAGGATTGGAGCTTCACCAAAAAGTCAGACAAGGTTATTTGGCCTTGTATGAAAAGGAACCAGAGCGCATCGTGAAAATCGATGCCAGTCAATCTTTTGAAGCAGTCTTTACGGATGTCTTGGCTGTTTTAGAAAATCACTTGGGGACATTGAAATGAATCTAGAAGAGATCCAACAGCTCCAGCCAGAATTGGTGGAGCGCTTCACCCAGATCCTAGAATACAAACAGCTCAGTCATGCTTATCTTTTTACAGGTTCTTTTGCCAGTTTTGAGATGGCCCTCTTGCTAGCTCAAAGTCAGTTTTGTGAAGATTTGCAAGGAGTCTGGCCTTGTGGCAAATGCAGGTCCTGTCGCTTGATTGCTGAAGAAGAATTCTCAGACGTGAAGATCGTGCGTCCAGTCAACCAGATCATAAAGACTGATCGTATTCGCTCGCTGGTTCAAGACTTTTCTCAATCCGGATTTGAAGGAAGCCGGCAGGTCTTTATCGTCCAAGATGCGGACAAGATGCACACCAATGCAGCGAATTCTCTCTTAAAGGTTATGGAAGAGCCCCAGAGTGAGATCTATCTCTTCTTGTTGACATCCGATGAAAACTTGATTTTACCGACCATCAAGAGTCGGGCCCAGCAGGTCCATTTTCCCAAAAAGCAAGCCTACCTTACCGAACGTCTAGAAAAAGAAGGTTTGATTAAATCGCAGGCAAGTCTAGTAGCTCGATTTAGTTTTAGTCTTGAAGAGGCAGAGCAGCAAAAAAAGAATGCTACTTTTTTTGAGTTGGCTAAAGTTTGTAATCAGTTCATCGAACGTTGTCACTCCAATTTGAATGGCGCCTATTTGGAAGTGACTCGATTGGTGAGCTTAGCAGATGATAAGGAAAAACAAAGCCAAGCCTTTCGATTGATGGAGTTGTCTTTAGAAGAGCAGTTGCGCTTGAGCAGATCCCAGCAGTTGCTGGAAAAATTGAGTCTTGCTCGCACTATGTGGAAGGCCAATGTTTCTTTTCAAAATGCTCTAGAATATATGGTTTTGAGCTTAGAAAGTTAAGGAGTCAGAATGAATAAAAAAGAATTATTTGATGCTTTAGACGGCTTTTCTCAGAATTTGTTGGTCACCTTGGCTGAAGTTGAAGCCATCAAGAAAAATTTGAAACAAGTCATTGAAGAAAATACAGCTCTTCGCTTAGAAAATGATAAATTGAGAGAGCGTTTGGGGGAAGTTGAGAAGACCGCATCCGCAAAGTCACAACACCATGGTCGTGAAAATTTGCAACGAATTTACAACGACGGCTTTCATATTTGCACCTATTCCTATGGTCAACGCCGTGAGAACGATGAAGAGTGTATGTTTTGTGACGAGTTGTTATTTAGGGAGTAAGCATGCAGATCCAACGAAGTTTTAAAGGGGAAAAGAAAACAGGGGTCCTTTACCTAGTCCCAACACCGATCGGCAATCGTGAAGATATGAGTTACCGCATGGTCCAGACCTTAAAGGATGTGGACTTGATCGCAGCTGAGGATACCAGAAATACAGGTCTCTTGCTCAAGCATTTTGAGATTAGGACTCCCCAGACTAGCTTTCATGAGCACAATGCCCAGGAGAAAATTCCAGATCTGATCGCCCATTTAGAATCTGGAAAAGATTTGGCGCAGGTCTCAGATGCAGGACTCCCAAGTATCTCTGACCCTGGTCATGATTTGGTCAAGGCAGCGATTGAACGCGAGATTCCTGTCGTAGCTGTTCCTGGTCCAAGTGCAGGGATTACTGGCTTGATTGCCAGTGGCCTAGCACCTCAACCCCATATTTTTTACGGATTTCTGCCTCGCAAAGAGGGGCAACAAAAGGCCTTTTTCCAAGAAAAAGTGGCCTATCCGGAGACACAGATCTTTTATGAGTCTCCCCATCGGGTGAAGGCGACCTTAGAGAATATGTTGGCTGTCTATGGGGATCGTCCGGTTGTCTTGGTTCGTGAATTGACCAAGATCTACGAAGAATATACTCGTGGCAGTATTTCTGAGTTAGTCGCATTTCTTGAAGAAAATCCCCTCAAAGGGGAATGCCTCTTGATCGTCGAAGGAGCCAAGGAAGAAGAGCTAGACCTAGAAGAGGTCGACTTGATCCAAGAGATCGATACCTTGGTCCAAGAGGGGATGAAGAAAAATCAAGCAATTAAACAGATCGCCAAACAATACGGCCTGCAAAAGAGTGAGCTCTATGCTCGTTACCATCAAGAGTAGGAAAGGTTGGAAGCAGGATGGAAATTAGAATGGCTTATCCCAACGAAATCAAGCGAATTATGGAAATCATCCAAGATGCCAAGGAAAGCCTGGCTCAAAGACAGGTCGACCAGTGGCAGGATGGTTATCCAGATGAAGAGATCATTTTTGAGGATATTCTAGAAAGTCGTGGCTATGTGGCCGTTGAAGATCAGGAAGTCGTCGCCTATGCTGCCGTCCACAAGGGAAATGAAGCGGCCTATAATGAGATTTACGATGGCAAGTGGGAACATGATAACTATATGTATATCACTTTTCACCGTGTCGCTGTAGCCAAAGAGGCTGCTGGCAAAGGGGTGGCTCAGACCTTCCTTCAAGGCTTGATTGAAGGAGAAAAAGGTCCGGATTTCCGTTGCGATACCCACCCAGATAATCTGGTCATGCAACATTTGCTTGAAAAATTAGGCTATCATTATTGTGGAAAGGTCCCGATTGATGGTGTCCGTCTGGCTTATCAAAAGATCAAGCGAAAAGCAGAAACCAGTTTATTTCAAGTTGTTTCAGAAGAGGATCGATGGGACCATAGAGCAGAGGCTGCCTACAATGACTCTCTATCTTAAACAATTGTATGAAAGCCCTATGGGGCTTCTTTCGATCATTGTCAGCGAGGAAGGTCTTGTAGAACTTGATTTTTATGATCCAAAAGAGTCTGTACTAGATCCTGAAGGGACACTAGAGCAAGTTCATCCCTACCATGAACAGGTGAAAGAGTGGTTGGACCACTATTTTGCGGGGGATCCCATTGCCATCAGCTTTCCATTAGCGCTAAAAGGAACAGCCTTTCAAGAGCGGGTATGGCAGTTATTGCGAGAGATCCCATATGGTGAGACCAAGACCTATGGCCAGCTTGCCCAGGATCTTTCTTGTGGTTCAGCCCAGGCCGTAGGACAGGCTGTTGGACGCAATCCCTTGACGATCTTAGTCCCTTGTCACCGCGTGATGGGAAAAAATGGAGAATTGACAGGCTATGCGTCTGGACTCGATCGTAAACGCTGGCTCTTACAACACGAAGGAATTACCTGGAAGGAGAAATGAAATCGATGTATACCTTTATTGAATATCCAAAATGTTCGACTTGTCGAAAGGCTAAATCAGAATTGGACGGTCTCCAATGTGAGTTTCAGAGCCAAAATATTGTAACCGAAACACCGACTAGTCAAGAATTGCAAGACTGGATGGCAGCGTCTGGCCTACCGATCAAATCTTTCTTTAATACCAGCGGGATGAAATACCGGGAACTTGGCTTGAAAGATAAGGTGGATCAACTGACAATAGAAGAAGCAGCGGATCTTTTGGCTAGCGACGGTATGCTGATCAAGCGCCCCCTACTTGTCAAAGACGGAAAAGTGGTTCAAGTGGGCTACCGGAAACCATACGCAGATTTAGATTTGTAAATGAAAAGGGAGTTGGAGGCACTGCACCCCAATAATGTGACAAGAGAAAAAACCTCTTATGCGACCAGTTTTCTGTATTCTACAGGAGACTGGTCATTTAATTTCTGTTGAATTCTAGTTTCATTATAAAATATGATATAATTTTTGACAATTTCTGTTATACTATCTTTAGTTAAGTTTCTCCATTTATGGAGATAGAAAGTTTCATACTTGAGAACAGAATGGAACCATTCGATACGGGCATTATCTGCTGGCGTTCCTTTTCGGGACATAGGGCGGATGATGCCTTTTTCTATACAAGGCTGATAGTAGGCTTTTGAGGTGTAGACAGATCCTTGGTCGCTGTGTAAAAGTGCTCCTTGAGGTAGCTCAAGTTGATGAAGTGTGTCGAGCACAAAGTCCGTATCTTGGCACTCGGAGATGGTATAAGCTACTATTTTACAATTATAGAGATCCATGATCGAAGATAGATAAAGTCTACAGTTTCCAAAGTTGAGGTAGGTGATGTCTGTGACAAGCTTCTCCATAGGCTTGTCTGCCTGAAAATCACGATTCAGCTTATTGTCTGTTACATGGTAAGGCTTCCCTAATTTAGGTCCCTTCTTGGGACGGACACGGCAAAGGCAGCCCTTTTCCTTCATGATACGATAGACCTTCTTGCGATTAACGACGAGGTTATACACTTTCTTTAGTAAGCGAGTGATGGTTCGATAGCCGTAAATAAAGCGATTTGCCATACAGAGTTGTTCGATTTTATCTGCTATTTCGTCTCTTTTCTGAGAATTCTTACACTCCTGTTTCCAGCGATAAAAGGTGGAGCGTTTGACGCCGAAACACTCTAAAACAATAGATACAGGACATGTTTTCTTATACTCTTCCACTAGCTTGATAAGACTTACTTTGTCGATTCTCTTATCAAGCTCTGATACTTTTTTAGTAATTCCACCTGCAAATGTAACTGTTCCACTTCAGATAATTGTTTCATTCCTTTACTATAAGTATATTGTTTCCCCACAGGTTGGTGGAAACGGTACAATTCATCATTCTGATACCATTGCCACCAGGTTTTCAACTGAGTAGCATTTTTGATACCGAGGGTATCCATGATAACCTTATTTGATTTACCTTCCTTCTTCATTTCGATACAGGCTAGCTTAGTTTCTACCGAATATGCTTTTTTGACCATAACAAAACACTCCTGTTTCTAGTTTTTCCAGATTTCAACAGGAGTGTTTTCTTGTGTCTCGTTTTATGGGTGCAGTGCCAAAGTTTGATTTTTTCTGTCTAACTTTTGGGGTGCAGTACAATCAGTTGCTTTTTTGGGGGGCCAAGAGATTATTGTCCCAGACTCTTTTATAAAACTATTTGCTTAGTTCTCTGATTTTTTACTTTTTTTGAAAAGTGAAATACCAAAGATTCCAGCTAAAATAGCAAGAAGATTCATAGCTAATGGCGAATCAGAAGCTCCTGTATTTGGCAACTGAGCTTTTTTTGGAGCTGATTTTTGCTCAGTAGATTGAACGTTTTCTGGTTGAACAGGTTTTGGAGCTGGCTCTGGATCCGGGGTTGGTTTTGGATCTGGTGTTGGTTTTGGATCCGGAGTTGGCTCTGGATTTGGAGTTGGTTTTGGATCTGGTGTTGGTTTTGGATCCGGAGTTGGCTCTGGATTTGGAGTTGGTTTTGGATCTGGTGTTGGTTTTGGATCCGGAGTTGGCTCTGGATTTGGAGTTGGTTTTGGATCCGGAGTTGGTTTTGGATCCGGAGTTGGTTTTGGATCTGGTTCTTTCTCATACTCATAGATAACATGAGTTGTTCCTTCTTTTAATTGACCTGTTTCTGGTGCAGAAGTTGAAGAAATACCAACTAGATTATATTTTTGACCATTTACAGTGATAGAAGACGGACGCTCATCTGCGTTTTCAGCAGCATTATAGGTTACAAGATTTCCATCAGATCCATAAATAGAAGTTAATGGTGTGTCTTTATATGTTTCCTTGATAGACTCATTTGTTCCCTTGATCACATAATCCACCACTACATCTCCATAGTGAAGCGTAGAAACATCCTGGTCAGCCATATCTTCAAATTCTGAAGCATAGTATTTAACAGCAGGATTGTATTTCAAAGTAAAAATTTTAACATAATTAAAGAAGGTCTCAGGATTAATATTGGTATCATGCGGAATGGTAGTCCAGTCGCCATTGTTAGGTGTGATATAAGTACTTGGGTTTGCAACAGACTTAATCAGATGATCGTTTTTCACATAACTATCATCGATTAAAGCTGGATTTTCTAAGCCACCAAAACTTTGATTACCATCACTACCTAAAAATCCAACTGTATGATTATGATATTCCTGAAGACTTTGAGAGCCTTCTTCGTAGGAACCACCACCTTCTTGACTAGATTTCCAATCCATACGGGCATCGAGAGGGAGATATTTTATTTTCTTTGCTTCTTCTAGAGGAATCGTGATACTTACCCTAACTGCCTGACTTTTAGTAAACAAAGTATAAATAGTGTATGTTGTAACTTTATCAAACTCGATTCCAACGAGTCCAGGGCTCCCCTCATATCCTACTACGAAAGGTGTTCTTCCTGCTGCCAATTCTTCTGCTCTAGGTATAACAGTAGGATATGGTCTATTCTCATCATCATAATTGATTTTTTTCATTGGAGCATTTACAGAGACGGGATTTTCTTTTTTATCTCGAGTTCCTACTAAGGTGAAATCAACTTTAGCATTTGGTATATTTGGAAAGCGAATTTGAAGGTCACTTACTGACTGTCCATGATCACTTGAACTCATGGCTTTATATACTACAGTGTAATTGTAGATTACACTTTTACCATCTTCACTAAAATGTGCTGGAAGTCCTTCAACATTGACGTAACCACCTTCATCAATGATATTGCTACCATCTCGTTCGTAACTAACGCCTGGGGCAGAGCCTGTTGAAGTACCAGGAGGAATGGTTGAATCTTCTTTTCCGCCAGATGTAGCTTCGCTATTAGTTGTAATCTCTTCAGCTTTAGGTGAGGAAGCATTGGCATCCTCTTCGTCTGATTTTAGTGAAGTGTCACTAGTAGTGTCCGATTCAACCCTATTATCTGCTGAAGAAGTGTTCTCAGCATCAGTTGAATTAGTAATACCTAGTGACACTGAAACATTTTCTGGTTCGCTATTAGTTTCATCAGCTTGAACTACTGACTGTGAAACCAAAGTTAGAACAAATACAGACATTGTAATGATGCCAAATTTAGTGAGTTTTTTCATACACTTTTTCTCCTTATATGAAAGGGATCATGTATAAGCAAAATCCTATTCATTGATATTATTTTCACATACATTGTACTATGTAAACGCTTAGTTTGCAAACAATTACCTAATAAATTAAGAAATTTTTCATATTTAATTGAAAAAACGTAAAATTCACCAATAATCTATCATAAAATATAGAAAAAAGCGAATTAAGACTCTTTTATTCAATATTTTCTTTTAATTTCTCAACAAAGAGATAGGCTACTGGACAGGTTAAAGTGTTTTTGATCATCAGATTATTAATTTGATAGATTTTTTAACGATCTGTATGTGAGAACTCATGACAGGATTTGGAACGGATATCATAGATAGATCTGAGATTGTCACCTCCTAAAAATGGACAGGGCATAGATTTGAAGATCTTATTCCCATCCTCGTCTACCTGCAAAAACTCTGCTTCTTTGTCACGGTGGAAAGTTTCGGTATATTCTTAATGACATTTAAAAGTTAGATCTTATTTTGATTTGTTTACAAATTGCTTAACATATTTTACTTAAAAATTAATTTGTCTAAGCTCTAAAGGAGTTGAAGTCCCTTTAATTTTTGCCTTGAAGATGATATAATCATACGAGTGAAATCAATGAAAGAGAGTGTATCATGAGTATTTTAGAGGTGAAAAATTTAAGCCACGGCTTTGGAGACCGGGCTATTTTTGAGGATGTGTCCTTCCGTTTGTTAAAGGGAGAGCATATCGGTCTTGTCGGAGCTAATGGTGAGGGGAAATCGACCTTCATGAGTATCGTGACAGGGAAGATGTTACCTGATGAAGGAAAGGTGGAGTGGTCTAAGTATGTAACAGCCGGCTACCTGGACCAGCATGCTGTCCTAAAAGAAGGGCAAACAGTGCGTGATGTCTTGCGGACAGCTTTTGATGACTTATTCACAGCGGAAGCTCGGATCAATGACCTCTATATGGCCATGGCAGAAGAGGGAGCTGATGTCGATGCTCTGATGGAAGAGGTTGGAGAACTCCAGGAACGTTTAGAAAGTCGTGATTTTTATACCTTGGATGCTAAGATTGATGAGGTGGCGCGTGCTCTTGGCGTTATGGACTTTGGCATGGATACGGATGTCACAGCCCTTTCAGGTGGCCAACGGACCAAGGTTCTCTTGGCCAAACTCTTGCTAGAAAAACCAGATATCTTGCTGCTAGACGAGCCAACCAACTACTTGGATGCAGAGCACATCGATTGGCTCAAGCGCTATTTACAAAATTATGAAAATGCCTTTGTCCTCATTTCCCACGATATTCCCTTCTTGAACGATGTGATCAATATCGTCTACCATGTGGAAAATCAGCAGTTGACTCGCTATTCAGGAGACTACTACCAATTCCTTGAAGTCTATGAAATGAAGAAATCGCAATTAGAGGCTGCTTATGAGCGCCAACAAAAAGAGATTGCTGATTTGAAAGATTTCGTCGCCCGCAATAAGGCGCGTGTGGCTACACGGAATATGGCCATGTCTCGTCAGAAAAAGCTGGACAAGATGGAGCTCATTGAGTTGCAAAGTGAGAAACCAAAGCCATCCTTTAACTTTAAAAATGCCCGTACTCCAGGACGCTTTATCTTCCAGGCCAAGGATCTCCAGATTGGGTATGACCGTCCTTTGACCAAGCCTTTGAACCTAACGTTTGAGCGCAATCAAAAGGTAGCCATCATCGGTGCCAACGGGATCGGGAAAACCACTCTCTTGAAGAGCTTGCTAGGAATCATTCCACCGATCGCTGGCGAAGTAGAACGTGGAGATTACCTTGAACTTGGCTATTTCGAGCAAGAGGTCGAAGGAGGCAATCGTCAGACACCGCTTGAAGCAGTCTGGAATGCCTTTCCAGCTCTCAACCAAGCAGAAGTCCGTGCTGCCCTTGCCCGCTGTGGGTTGACCACCAAGCATATCGAGAGCCAAATCCAGGTCTTATCCGGTGGAGAGCAAGCCAAAGTACGTTTCTGTCTCTTGATGAACCGTGAAAACAATGTCTTGGTCTTGGACGAACCAACCAACCACTTGGATGTGGATGCCAAAGAAGAGTTGAAGCGAGCTCTGAAAGAGTACAAGGGATCTATTCTCATGGTTTGCCACGAGCCAGATTTCTATGAAGGCTGGATGGATCAAATCTGGGACTTTAATGAATTAACCTAAACACAAAAAGAGAACCGCGCGGTTCTCTTTTCATTACTTCTTGAAATTATAGTCTTTTAAGATCTCGATTTTCTCGATCTTGATGTCTGTTTTTGGTTTGTCCTTATCATCGGTTTCGGCAGATGCAATTTTATCGACGACATCCATGCCATCGATGACTTGTCCAAAGACAGTGTAGTTGCCACCATCAAGGGTTGGATTTCCACCATTTTTATAAGCATCGATGATCTTAGCTGGGAAGCGGTCAGTCGGGAGCTTGCTAGAAATATCTTCCTTATTTTGGTTGATATAGAATTGACTACCATTGGTATTTGGACCAGAATTGGCCATGGCTAGGGCTCCACGAAGGTTGTAAAGGTATGGAGAATACTCATTCTCAAAACCAGTACCTGAATCTTTGGATTTGTCTTTGCCCTTCCAGATAGATTCGCCACCAGTACCATCTCCTTTAGGGTCCCCAGTTTGGATCATAAAGTTGTTAATGACACGATGGAAAAGTAAGCCATTGTAGTAGCCTTCTTTTGCGTGGGTCAAGAAGTTTTCAACTGCAAGTGGGGCATATTTAGGGAAGAGCTTCACAGTGATGTCGCCTTCAGTCGTTGTGATTTTAACCTCCGCTTCGTCTTCAGCCACTTCATTTGAGAGTTGTGGGAAGACAGCATTGTCATTGGTCATAGCATCGTTAAAATCTTTGCGCAGTTGTTCTAATTTCTTTTGTTCTTCTTCATTAGAGCTAGAAGTTGATGTCTGTTCGGTCTTTTCTTTGCTTGAGCTTGAAGAGCTAGAATCTTTCTTATTTGTTGTACAAGCTGTCAAAGCCAAACCGGAAACTAATAGTAGTGCAATTAATTTTTTCATAATCTTCCTTTCCAACATAGTTGTCTTTTTCTATTGTACCTTAATTTTACGATACTTTCAAATCTGGATAAAGTTTTAAGTAAAAACACTTTCTTAAAAATTTTCAACAAATTCGCTTACGAAAAAAATTTTTTTATGATAGACTAATCCAAGTTTGAAAAAAAGAGAAGAAAATGCCTAGAAATTTTAAAGAAGCATTAATTTTTACAACTATGATGTGTGGAATGATGGTCCTCGGGATGTCCATTTGGAACCTTGTTTTGGTTGACCAATTTAGTTGGAGCCATTTGGCAATGGGCTACCTGCCTGGTTTTGTGACCGCTTTTTTATTGGATGTTTTGATTGTGGGACCACTTGTCAAAGTGGTAGCATTCAAATTTTTGAAAGATCATCATAAGCGCTGGCAAAAGATTGTTACTATTTCAGGGGGAATGGCTCTGCTCATGGTGACCTTTATGTCATTGTACGGGTTACTCTATAACCACGTTCCCATTTCGCTTACGACCTATCTTGGGGCATGGGGAAGCAACTTTATCATGGCGCTACCCTTGAATTTCCTCATTGTTGGACCGATTGCACGCTTTATTCTTGGACGTTTGCAAAAACCATTTCCAAGAGAAGAGAAGGTGGAAGATTTTGAGGACGATGAAGAGATTCCAACCATCATTTAAAAGATGACAGTAAGTAGCTTTCTGAATGACAGGTAGATTTTTGAAATTTCCAGAAAACAGATACGCACATTTCCAAATTCCTGTATAATAGGATAACGACAGGAGATTGATCATCAAAAAATGAAATCATCACATTTTGCGAGAGCCCTTTGGTATGGTATCCTAGGTGCTCTCTTTTTTGCATTTACCTTTATTTTTAATCGAAGCATGAACCTGGCAGGTGGTTCTTGGATGTGGAGTGCTAGTTTGTGCTACCTTTTTAGTTTGCCCATGATGGCTGTTTTAGTCTGGCAGAAAGGCGAGTCGAAAGGAGTTTTATCATAGATTGCACGAGCCCCGTGGACTTGGTTGCTCTTATCCGTCCTTGCAGGACTTGATACAGACTTGCCATCTGGTGGGCAAATGCTCCAATCCTTGATCGTAGCTGTATTTTCAGGAGTCATCGCAACCATGCTCTTTTTCGAAGCAACCAACTTGGTGAAACACAACCATCAGCAGTTAGCTGTTGTTGAAGCTACCCAGGCCGGCGAGGTCCTCTTCACACTATCTGGAGGCTGTCTTTTTCTAGGAGATCAGATCCCAACCTCACAAGGATTTTTAGGTGTCTTCATTGTGATCGTCGGTATAATGGGAAATAGTCTGCTGACTTCTTTAGAATAGACAGTGGTAAAAAAGTTGAACTTAAAAGATAATATTGCGGTTCAGCATATCAATGCTAACACCACATGGTGTTTTCTTTTTGGACTAAATCACTAATTAAGAAGGAAGTTGCGTAGAGATAGAAAATCCGGTATGATGGGAGATAAGTTGTTTTGTTGGAAAATGAACGAATTACCTCAAAAATCGTATCATGAATGGGAGGTTACGAATTGGATTATAAAGCACTACGCAAAAACTATAGACTCTATATTAGATCTGCTGGCTTGTTGGCAATGCTTCTGATTATTTGTATTAGGTTCGTGGTCAGAGATACTCTTCTTCAGACTGCTGGTCTCTTATTGGTCCTTGCAGGCTTGTTTTTATTCATCCAATGGATCAAGAAGAGCTACACTAACAAGTGCAACACCTTGCTGCATGTAGACTTAGATTTAGCTTTTTGGCGGCAATACCTTCAGTTGAACAAGAATGTGAAAAAGCCCATTTTACAGATAGATATGAAGCTAACATCGGTCGCCTATTCTTTTATGATAGGAGATTTTGATACTGTCATCAAAGAATCTAGAGAAGCACTCAGTCAAACGGAACTACCACAGAAATATAAGAATTTTTTTGAGAGTTATCTGCTTCGTTCAATCGTCCTGACAGATCCTGCTTTATCCAAAGAAGAGCTAGAGGCTCAGTTAAATGGATTGACTATCACAGACCCTACACTAGCTGAGAAAACGAAGAAGGTCTGTCTCGCTCTTTATGATTTAACCATTGAGCACCAAAGCAATGATTATTTCGAAGGCTTAAGCAATGACTTCAAGTACCAACAGTTGGAAATTATCTACTACCAAGCCTTGAATGCTAGTCTTAAAGGAGATACAGATAGAGCAAGTGAGCTCTTTCGCAAGTTAGTCTCAGAAGATGAATCGCTCTATATCGTTCGGAAGGCTAAACAATACCTGGAAGATGAAGAAAATCATCTGTAAATCGATAATCGAAATAGAGATTAATCGGAAGTACCTGAGACCAAAGGAGTTAATGGAAGGTAAAAATGAAGAAATCGATCTTTGAAGCAAATTTTTATGAGAGCCGTCGTTTGCGTCACGATGGCTTTATCGATTATATGGTCAAGGACACCAATAGTCGCAAAATCTACACAAAGCCATTTAGTATTGCTAGGAAACTATTTTCATTTTTGGGGATATTATTCATGTTTGGATTTTCTGCATTAATGGAGTCGCAAATTCATCATCTTGATCCTGATACACCATTTGAAACCTGGGGAATCAATTTCTATCCACTTTGGCTGTTTTTCTTGTGCTGTTTTTTGTGGTTTCTTGCTTGCAGAAAAAATCTGCGTAGAAAATATGATGCAAAGATTCCTTATGCTAGTATCTTGAATTCGAATCTGTATCTGATTTGGTTGGTACTTGTCTTAAATCTGTTTTTTATCACAGTTATAGGTAGATACCTTACGATTTTGGGATTGTTACTATTCTATGTTCTTACCGGAATCATATTGTTTATGATTATTCAATCTAGAATGAAATCGCTAAAAACTCGTCTTTATGGAGTGCAGGATAGTAGTGTAACTGCTAGACAGAAAAAGTTTATAGAAGTCATTACTGGACTAGGTGGGATAATTATAGTAGGTTGGTTAGCTCTGAAATTTCTTTTCCCCCAAGTTGGGGAAGTGAAAGCTGATTTTTTAGGAACCATATCATTTATAGGAATGGTATTTTTTGGAAATATTATCACTTTAGGTATGTTAGTAGTGATGCTGTTACCATATTCACTGTACGGATACTACCGAAACAAGTATTCAGAAGAGTATCGAGAGTTCGAAGGAAAATCGCTGGAAGAATGGTATGGAATTAAATACCTGAAAAAACACAAGGAGTTATTAAATAATGAATAAGAATTTTAACGAGATGTCGTTTGATGAATTGAAATGTTACCGTAGAGAAGGTCTATGGAGATCTTTGGGCTTATTACTGGTCATTATTTTAGTGATTACGGGTATGGTCCTGATGGAAGTGAACCATGTTTCTCCATCGAATCAGAATCGTTTTCGAGTTATTGGTTTGACCACGGTCATTGCGCTCTTTGCCTACCTGATGCCTCTGATGGCAGCAAATCGTGTGATGCGAGACCATCCGGATTGGGTCAAGAAATCAGGTATTGGAGCGAAAATTCCTTTGCCAATGGCCTGGCATGTCAAAAGACTGTGTGTCCTTGGAGCAAGTCTTCTGGTGATTGGAGGAGGATTTGCTTCGTCATTCAAACCACAAGTCCAGAACACAAATGTACAAGATCAAATCGATATCATTCAAATGGATAACGAATTGGAAAGAGAGCAAAAAGTCGATCAAGTTCTAGATACCATAACACCGGAGGATAAAAAATCTGAGTAAGATCCATTTTGGAATTTGAACATCATTGAATATCGTTCTAAACAGCTCTAAAGAACAGTGCCCACTCGGTGCTGTTTTTCTGCTTTCTGCTACAAATTTGTGTAAGTGATTTTACTAGAGAACTAGCTTGGAAATGTGATATAATAAAGGTTATGGCAAACAATAATCAATCAAAAAAAACACGGTCGACAAGACGACTGTCCAAAGCAGAATTAGAAAGAAAAAAAGCAATTCATCGTATGATTGCGACCATTCTGATTAGTCTGGTCTTAATTTTTGCGGCCTTGAAATTGGGAGCAGTAGGGGTCTTGGCCTACAATTTGATCCGACTCTTTGTTGGGAGTTTGGCTTACTTGGCTATTTTAGCGACCTTTTTCTACCTTTATGCCTTTAAATGGCTGGACAAACACGAAGGGGTGATTTCAGGATTCCTAAGCTTCTTTGCAGGGGTTCTCCTGATGTTTCAGGCTTTCTTTGTATCCTCCCTTCATTTAGACAATAATGGAATCAAGGTCACTTTTTCAAGAATCATGGCAGACTTGATTCATCTGCGGGTGGAGAGTTTTGCCGGTGGTGGTATGATCGGTGCCCTTCTTTATGCTCCGATTTCCTTCCTGTTTTCAAATATTGGTTCTTATTTTATCGGTCTTCTCTTTATCGGATTAGGGATCCTCTTGATGAGCCCTTACTCCATCTATGATTTGTTTGAAAAGGGGTCCGAAGCCTTCCATGCTTCTATGGAAAAACGCAAAGAGCGTCGCGAGCAGAAATTCCTTGAAAAAGAAGCAAGAGTTGCCGAGGAGGCTGCTGCAGCTGAAAGAGAGCAAGAAGAAGCAAGAGCTGTTCTTCCAACTCCCCTTTCTATGGAAGGGCACCCTGTAGATCCTGAAACAGGAGAAGTGTTGGCGGAAGAGCCGTTTACAGAGTCCTTCCCAGAAGCTGAGATTGTTGCACCAGCAACACCAGAAATCTACCTGCCAGATGAAGAGTGGCCGGAAGAGCCTGAAGAATATGAAGAGCTTCCGGTAGCCGAAGAATTCGAAGACGATGGGGAGGAAGTTCAGGTGGACTTCACGCCTAAGGAACTCCTTCAGTACAAACTCCCAACGATTGATCTCTTTGCGCCTGATAAGCCCAAAAATCAATCCAAAGAGAGAAATATCGTTCGCCAGAATATCCGCATTCTGGAAGAAACCTTTGCAAGCTTTAACATCAAGGCGACAGTGGAGCGGGCGGAAATCGGTCCTTCTGTCACCAAGTATGAAGTCAAGCCGGCTGTCGGTGTGCGGGTCAACCGCATCTCCAACCTAGCAGATGATTTAGCCTTGGCCCTAGCAGCCAAGGATGTGCGGATTGAAGCACCGATTCCAGGGAAGTCTCTGGTCGGAATTGAAGTGCCCAACTCAGAAATTGCGACGGTCTCCTTCCGTGAATTGTGGGAGCAGTCCAAAATAGACCCAGCCAAACTCCTTGAGATTCCTCTTGGGAAGGCCGTAGATGGTTCAGCGCGGACCTTTGATTTGGCTCGGATGCCCCACCTCTTGGTAGCAGGGTCTACCGGATCTGGTAAGTCAGTAGCGGTTAATGGGATCATTTCGAGTATCTTGATGAAGGCCCGTCCAGATGAAGTCAAATTTATGATGGTCGATCCAAAGATGGTGGAGCTTTCTGTCTATAATGATATTCCTCACCTCTTGATTCCAGTTGTGACCAACCCACGCAAGGCCAGTCGGGCCCTACAAAAGGTTGTCGATGAGATGGAAAATCGCTACGAACTCTTCTCGAAAGTAGGCGCTCGCAATATTGCTGGCTTTAATGCCAAGGTTGCGGAGTACAATACCCAGTCTGAGATGAAGCAAGTACCACTTCCATTGATTGTGGTCATTGTCGATGAGTTGGCAGACTTGATGATGGTGGCAAGTAAAGAAGTGGAAGATGCTATTATTCGTCTTGGACAGAAGGCGCGAGCGGCAGGGATCCACATGATCCTTGCGACCCAACGGCCATCAGTTGATGTTATTTCAGGTTTGATCAAGGCCAATGTACCTTCCCGTGTCGCTTTTGCGGTATCATCTGGGACCGACTCACGGACCATCTTGGATGAAAATGGGGCGGAGAAATTGCTCGGTCGTGGGGACATGCTCTTTAAACCGATCGATGAAAACCACCCGATTCGTCTGCAAGGATCCTTTATCTCAGATGACGATGTGGAGCGGATTGTCAACTTTGTTAAGGAGCAGGCAGAAGCCGATTATGATGATGCCTTTGATCCAGGCGAAGTATCCGAATCGGACTTTGACGGAGGCATGGGTGGCTCTGATGAAGGCGATCCTCTCTTTGAAGAGGCCAAGGCGCTCGTGGTTGAAACTCAAAAAGCCAGTGCTTCGATGATTCAGCGCCGCTTATCCGTTGGCTTTAACCGAGCGACTCGCCTCATGGAAGAGTTGGAAGCAGCCGGTGTGATTGGACCTGCTGAAGGAACCAAGCCTCGGAAAGTATTGCAACAATCATAAGGATAGGGAAAAAGGGGGCTTGTCCCACTCCCTTTTCTTTTTATAGAAAATAGAAAGTAGGACCAGATGAAGTTAGACATGATTCATCATATTGCCATCATTGGACGGGATCGCGATGCCATGTTGCATTTCTATGTGGACCAGTTGGGCTTTGCGATTGTCAGTGAATATGACCGTCCTGAACGCGGAGATATCTTGATCAATCTCCGTCAGGGCCAGCTGACTTTAGAACTCTTTATCAAACCGACGGCCCCAGAACGGCCTAAGCTTCCCTTGCCCGAGCATGCGGGACTGCGTCATCTAGCCTTTAAAGTGGAAGATGTCGAGGCGTATCTAGCTAGATTGGATCAGCTAGGTATTGAAAATACAGGCCTTCGCTATGATGACTTTGATGGTAAGAAAATGGCATTTTTCTTCGATCCAGAAGGATTGCCCTTGGAAATACATGAGTGAGGAAAGCAATGGTTAGATTAGAAGGACTCAGTCAGGAAGAAGTAGCGAAAAAAATCCAAGAGGGCAAGCAAAATAAGGTCACAATCAAGACAGAAAAAAGCCTAGGACAGATCATTCGAGACAATGTCTTTACCTACTTTAATCTGATATTTTTGATTTTGGCTATTTTGCTGGTAGCAGTGAAGTCTTGGAACAATCTCTTGTTTGTCCCGATTGTCGTGGTCAACTCCTTAGTTGGAATTGTGCAGGAAGTCCGCTCTAGACGGATCTTGCGTCAGATGCAATTTCTACACATAAGTGAGGCGATCGTTCTTCGTGAAGGAAAAGAAGTCGCTCTACCTATCGACCAGCTGGTGGAGGGCGATCTCGTTCGCTTTCAAGCTGGAGACCAGATCTATGCGGATGGGATTTTGCTGGAGGGCGAGCTAAAAGTCGATGAATCGCAATTGACAGGTGAAGCTGATGAGGTCAAAAAAGGAGCGCAAGACGCACTCATGTCAGGTAGTTTTGTGATCGCTGGTCAAGGACTGGCGCGATTGAAAAAAGTGGGGAATGACTCCTACATCAACCAATTGAGCTTGGAAGCCAAGCAGGTCAAGTCCCATGAGGAATCTGATATGGTTCATGCGGTTAACCGCATCGTAGGGATCATTGGTCTCCTTATCATTCCGCTAGGTTCCCTCCTTTTTCTTCGTAGCTATATCAGCCTAGGCGATAGCCTCAAGCTCAGTGTGACTTCAACAGTCGGAGCCTTGATCGGGATGATTCCAGAAGGTTTGTACCTCTTGATGACCTTGGCGCTGGCTCTGGGAGCTGTCAGATTGGCCAAGGAAAAGGTTCTGCTCAATAGCATGAAGGGGATTGAGACCTTATCGCGCGTGGATGTCCTTTGTGTCGATAAGACAGGGACTATTACAGAGCCTGGTATGGAAGTGACAGAGATTCGTCCGGCAAAAGACGCTCAAGACTTGGAAGCTCTAGCTCAGTATGTAGAAGCTAGTATGGATCAAAACGATACCATGGATGCGATCCGAAAATTCCACAAGAGGCTAGTCAGCCGTCCTTGGAAGCCTCTTGAAATACTGCCCTTTACGTCCAAGAAAAAGTATGGGGCCATTGCCTTTGAATCGGGGATCTATGTATTAGGCGCTCCAGAATTTGTTTTACGAGAGAGCTTCTCTGAGCTTGAAAAAGAGATCGCCCCTGCTACGCAGGCAGGTAATCGGGTCTTGGCCTTTGGAAAATATAGGGGAGAAGACCTTAGAGAGACGTTAGAGGCTCCTGTAGATTTGGTAGCCTGGATTATTCTCTCCAATCCTTTAAGAAAAAATGCCAAAGAAACATTTGCCTACTTTAAAGAACAAGGTGTAACCATTAAGGTCATTTCAGGGGACAACCCTGCTACCGTCTCAGCTATTGCACAAAAAGCAGGCATTGAAGGAGCAGAAGATCTGATCGATGCCAGAACCTTGCAGACGGAAGAAGACTTGCACCAAGCGGCGAGCCAGTATACAGTCTTTGGTCGGGTGACCCCAGAGCAAAAGAAAAGCCTTGTAGAAGGCTTGCAGGCAAAAGGACACAAGGTCGCTATGACTGGAGATGGGGTCAATGATATTCTGGCCCTCAAAACAGCGGATTGTAGTATAGCGATGGAATCTGGAAATGATGCGACCAAAAAGATGGCGCAAGTGGTCTTACTGGATTCTGACTTTGGGAAGATGCCGTCTATCGTGGCAGAAGGTCGTCGGGTGGTCAATAACATTCAACGATCAGCTAGTCTCTTTTTGATCAAGAATATCTTCTCCATTTTGTTGGCTATCTCAGTGACGCTCTTAGCCTTTACCTATCCAATCATGCCGTCGCAGATGTCTTTGATCAGTGGTTTTACAATTGGGATTCCAGGATTCTTCCTAGCGCTTGAGCCCAATAGCGAGCGCATCAAAGGACGCTTTATCGAAACGGTCTTTAAAAATGCACTGCCTGCAGCCTTGACGGATTTTATACTGATCTTTAGTCTGGTTTTGCTCTCTTCAGCATTTGGTATGAAATCGGAAGAGCTCTCGAGTGCAGCTATCTGCTTGATGGCCTTCGTCGGCTTTACCATCATCTATCAAGAATCCCAGCCTCTCAATCACTACAAGAGACTGGTTCTCCTAGGAAATATCCTAGCCTTCTTGGTTTCAAGTAGTATCCTAGGGAAATTCTTTAACATGAGCCCCTTGAGGCTTCAAACGCTGCTTATCTGCGCCATCATGGCAGTTCTCGCTCTCGTCCTGATTCAACTATTCAAGAAGGTAGTGGGCTGGTTCTTTCATCGGAAGAAATAAAAGAAAGAGAGTGGGACAGAAATCGGAAATTCGTTAGAATTCGATTTCGTCGTCCCACCTCCGCACAGTTGAGTAGGGCTGTAAAAGCTGATGAAATCAGCGTAGTAGAGCCCACTCAATCACTGCGTCTTACTTGACAATCCAAAGACAATTGAGAGGCCAGGACTTTTGTCCCAGCCTCCTTTTGGTATTAAATAAACAAACTAGCTGTTAAGATCAGATAGAGTAAGAAGGTGACTAGAAATCCAGCACGCCAGAAGTATTTGATAAATCTAGGGTAATAAAAACACTTTTTCTTTTTTAAGAAATAAATCGTTAGCCCCAAGGCTAAAAGCGAAAGGCTTAAAGCTAGCAGTGGTAAGAGGCTGTGATAAAAGGCGCTGTCTGAGATCAGGTAGTACTCTAGGGCAAATAAAGGAAAGGCAATATCGGTGGATCGCCATCCTCTTTTTTGAAGCTTAAAGAGGTGAACAATGATACCACTCAGAATCAGCGTTAAAAAAATAAATAATACAGAAGCAACTTTGATTAACATAGCTTCATTCTATCATAAAACGAAAAAAAAGTTTACTATATTTTAATTTTTTCTTGCAAAAAAAGAGAAATCGTGTATAATAGAAAGGTATGCACAAAGCATACTTGTGGGAGGTAAAAATCTGTAATTACCGCCAAAACCACAAAGGAGGATTTAAGAAATGGCTAAAAAAGTCGAAAAACTTGTAAAATTGCAAATCCCTGCTGGTAAAGCTACTCCAGCTCCACCGGTTGGTCCAGCGCTTGGTCAAGCAGGTATCAACATCATGGGATTCACTAAAGAGTTTAACGCTCGTACAGCTGATCAAGCTGGTATGATCATCCCAGTTGTGATCACTGTTTATGAAGACAAATCATTCGATTTCGTTACAAAAACACCACCAGCTGCTGTTCTTTTGAAAAAAGCTGCAGGTGTTGAAAAAGGTTCAGGTACACCGAACAAAACGAAAGTTGCAACTGTAACTCGTGCACAAGTACAACAAATCGCTGAAACTAAGATGCCAGATTTGAACGCTGCAAACATTGAGTCTGCAATGCGTATGATCGAAGGTACTGCTCGTTCTATGGGATTCACTGTTACTGACTAATTGTAACAATCCTATTTGCCCGCAATACACTTGATCAAATGACGAGTGACGTGGGAGATGAAAATCGATATGACCACATTACAAGGAGAAAGATAAAATGGCTAAAAAAAGCAAACAACTTCGTGCTGCTCTTGAAAAAATCGACAGCACAAAAGTCTACAGCGTAGAAGAAGCTGTAGCTCTTGCAAAAGAAACTAACTTTGCAAAATTTGACGCAACTGTAGAAGTTGCTTACAACTTGAACATCGACGTGAAAAAAGCTGACCAACAAATCCGTGGTGCAATGGTATTGCCAAACGGAACTGGTAAAACAGCTCGCGTACTTGTATTTGCACGTGGTGCAAAAGCTGAAGAAGCAAAAGCTGCTGGTGCAGACTTCGTAGGTGAAGATGACCTTGTTGCGAAAATCAACGATGGTTGGTTGGACTTCGACGTTGTTATCGCTACACCTGATATGATGGCTCTTGTTGGACGTCTTGGACGTGTCCTTGGACCTCGTAACTTGATGCCAAACCCTAAAACTGGTACAGTAACAATGGATGTTGCGAAAGCAGTTGAAGAGTCTAAAGGTGGTAAAATTACTTACCGTGCTGATAAAGCAGGTATCGTTCAAGCGATCATCGGTAAAGTTTCATTCGATGATACTAAATTGGTTGAAAACTTTAAAGCTTTCAACGACACAATCCAAAAAGCAAAACCAGCTACAGCTAAAGGTACTTACGTAACTAGCTTGACTTTGACTACAACTCAAGGTCCTGGTATCAAAGTGGATGTTAACTCACTTTAATAAAAATGAAAAGCTGCCTTCGGGTAGCTTTTTTTGTACGCCATTTTTATTTGCTACAGTTGGTAAAACTAATCGGATGGAAAAAAGAAAATTTTGATGGATATGACTATATAAAAAACGTAATTTATGGTAAAATAATACAGATCAAAAAAGGAGAGAGAAAATGGTAGAACCTAAGTATAAACGTATCTTAATCAAGCTATCTGGTGAAGCCCTTGCTGGCGAACGTGGCGTCGGAATCGATATCAAAACTGTCCAAAACATGGCTCAAGAAATCAAGGAAGTTCACGAACTTGGAATTGAAATTGCCTTGGTTATCGGTGGTGGAAACCTTTGGCGTGGAGAACCTGCTGCTGAAGCAGGGATGGATCGTGTCCAAGCAGACTACACAGGCATGCTCGGTACAGTCATGAACGCTCTTGTGATGGCTGATTCGCTTCAACAAGTTGGCGTGGATACCCGTGTTCAAACAGCGATTGCCATGCAACAAGTCGCAGAACCTTATATCCGTGGTCGTGCCCTTCGTCACCTTGAAAAAGATCGAATCGTGATCTTTGGTGCAGGGATCGGTTCTCCATACTTCTCAACAGATACGACTGCAGCCCTTCGTGCAGCTGAGATTGAAGCAGATGCCATCCTCATGGCCAAAAATGGGGTGGATGGTGTTTACAATGCTGATCCGAAAAAAGATGCTTCAGCTGTCAAATTTGAGGAATTGACCCACCGTGATGTGATCAACAAAGGTCTTCGCATCATGGACTCAACAGCCTCTACTCTCTCCATGGACAACGACATTGACTTGGTTGTCTTCAATATGAATGAACCAGGCAATATCAAACGAGTTGTCTTTGGTGAAAATATCGGTACAACCGTATCGAATAACGTAGAAAAATAATAGAAATAGAGGAAGATTATGGCAAACCCAATTGTAGAAAAAGCAAAAGAAAGAATGACCCAGTCTCACCAAAGTTTGGGACGTGAATTTGGTAGCATCCGTGCTGGACGTGCAAACGCAAGTCTTTTGGATCGTATTTTCGTAGAATACTATGGAGTAGAGACTCCTTTGAACCAATTGGCATCTATCACCATTCCAGAAGCACGCGTCTTGCTGATCACACCATTTGATAAATCATCTTTGAAAGACATCGAGCACAGTATTAATGCATCTGACCTTGGTATCACTCCAGCTAACGATGGATCTGTTATCCGTTTGGTCATCCCAGCTTTGACAGAAGAAACTCGTCGTGACTTGGCAAAAGAAGTGAAAAAAGTAGGTGAAAATGCTAAGGTAGCGATCCGTAACATTCGCCGTGATGCTATGGACGAAGCCAAGAAACAAGAAAAAGCAAAAGAAATCACGGAAGATGAATTGAAAGGTCTTGAAAAAGAGATCCAAAAAGTAACGGATGATGCAGTCAAACATGTAGATGAAATGACAGCTCACAAAGAAAAAGAATTGATGGAAGTTTAATCCATCTCAACCACTACAGGAAAGAAAGACTCAGTTGGCACTGCTGACTGGGTTTTATTTCCATTATTCTTGTGAAGAGGCAAGAGGAAAGAAGGAAACATGAATACGAATCTAGCAAGCTATATCATGGGAATGGTCATTGATGAAAATGATCACTTCTATTTTGTTCAAAAAGATGGCCAAACCTACGCACTTGATAAAGCAGAAGGCCCGCATCAAGTCGGAGAAAGTGTTAAGGGCTTTGCCTATGCGGATATGAAGCAAAAGCTCCGACTCACGACACTTGAAGTCACTGCAACTCAAGATAGCTTTGGCTGGGGGACGGTCACAGAAGTGCGCAAGGACCTGGGAGTCTTTGTGGATACAGGGCTTCCAGATAAGCAGATTGTTGTCTCACTAGATATCCTACCGGAGATCAAAGACCTATGGCCGAAGAAAGGCGATAAACTCTTTGTCCGCTTGGAAGTCGATAAAAAAGATCGTATTTGGGGGATCTTAGCCTATCAGGAAGATTTCCAGCGTTTGGCTCGTCCAGCCTACAACAATATGCAAAACCAAAACTGGCCAGCCATTGTCTACCGCTTGAAATTGTCTGGGACTTTTGTTTACCTTCCAGAGAACAATATGCTGGGCTTTATTCATCCGAGTGAGCGGTATGCAGAACCCCGCTTGGGACAAGTCCTAGATGCCCGGGTCATTGGATTTCGTGAGGTGGATCGGACCTTGAACTTGTCGCTGAAGCCACGCTCCTTTGAAATGTTGGAAAACGATGCCCAAATGATTTTGACCTATTTGGAAGCCAATGGAGGCTTTATGACCTTGAATGATAAGTCATCTCCAGAAGAGATCAAGGCAACTTTTGGGATTTCAAAAGGGCAGTTCAAAAAGGCTTTGGGTGGGCTGATGAAGGCCAAAAAAATCAAGCAAGACCAGTTTGGAACAGAGTTGATCTAAGAGGAGACGTATGCGTAAATCGTTTTATACTTGGCTGATGACGGAGCGCAATCCTAAAAGCAATGCTCCTAAGGCCATTCTAGCGGATCTTGCATTTCATGAGTCCGCTTTTCCCAAGCATACAGATGACTTCGACGAAGTCAGTCGCTATCTAGAAGAGCATGCCAGCTTTTCCTTTAATCTTGGCGATTTTGATGCGATTTGGGAAGAATACCAAGCCCACTAGAAAAGGACAGGTCGAGGATGGTTTTTTCTCGGCCTCTTTGTTATAATAATAGAAAAACACAGGTAGAGAGGTTCTTTATTTGCAAGAACATTCAGTTGAAATTACATTAACGCATCCAGACGATCTCTTTCATTTGTTTGGATCCAACGAACGCCATCTCCGTTTGATGGAGCAAGAATTTGGGGTAACTATTCACGCCCGGACAGAAATCGTCCAAATCATTGGGGAAGAAGAAACCTGCGAACAGGTTCGTCAGGTCATCCAGGCTCTCTTGGTCCTCGTCAACCGTGGTATGACCATCGGAACGCCGGATGTGGTGACCGCCATTACCATGGTGAGAAATCGGGAATTGGATAAGTTCATCGCTCTCTATGAAGAAGAGATTATCAAGGATAGTTACGGCAAGCCCATTCGGGTTAAAACACTTGGTCAAAAGATCTATGTCGATAGTGTCAAAAACCATGATGTCACTTTTGGAATCGGACCAGCGGGGACTGGGAAAACCTTCCTAGCTGTGACCTTGGCCGTGACCGCCCTCAAGCGTGGTCAGGTCAAGCGCATTATTTTGACGCGTCCAGCCGTTGAAGCCGGAGAAAGCCTTGGTTTCCTTCCAGGAGATCTCAAAGAAAAAGTAGACCCTTATCTCCGTCCGGTCTATGATGCTCTTTACCAGATTTTAGGGAAAGACCAAACAACTCGGATGATGGAGCGCGAGATTATCGAGATTGCGCCTTTGGCCTATATGCGGGGGCGGACCTTGGACGATGCCTTTGTCATTCTCGATGAAGCGCAAAATACCACCATCATGCAGATGAAGATGTTTTTGACCCGTCTTGGTTTTAATTCCAAGATGATTGTCAATGGGGATACCAGCCAGATCGACCTTCCGCGAAATGTGAAATCTGGATTGATTGATGCTCAGGAGAAATTGAAGAACATTTCTCAAATTGACTTTGTGCATTTCTCTGCCAAGGATGTCGTTCGACATCCAGTAGTAGCAGAGATTATCCGGGCCTACGAGCCCATCCCAAATCCAGTGCTCAAAGAAAAACTGGATGTAGAAGAAGCAGAATAAAAGAGAGGGGGACAGAAATCGGTCATTCGTTAGAATTCGATTTCGTCGTCCCACCTCCGCACAGTTGAGTAGGGCTGTAAAAGCTGATGAAATCAGCGTAGTAGAGCCCACTCAACCACTGCGTCATGTAGTTATTTCTATCATACAACGAAGGCTGGACACTTTGTGCCCAGCCTTTAAATATCAGTAATTATACTAATTCATCAATTGAAGTGAAGTCGCGCTCTAAACCAGTAGCAACGGGTTGGCTGGTGATGTGACCTTGGTAAGTAGTGACACCTTGGCGCAGGCCTTCGTCGAGGGCAATTGCCTTGTGGAAGCCATTGTCAGCTAGGGATTCGACATAAGGAAGGGTCACATTGGTAAGGGCGATGGTAGAAGTGCGAGCGACAGCCCCTGGAATATTGGCAACGGCATAGTGGAGCACGCCATGTTTTTCGTAAACTGGCTCCGTATGTGTTGTCACACGATCTGCTGTTTCAATAACCCCACCTTGGTCAACGGCCACATCGACGATGACAGAACCGGGACGCATTTGTTTAACCATATCATCTGTCACTAATTTAGGAGCTTTCGCACCAGGAATCAAGACAGCACCGATGACAACATCGGCATCACGGACGCTGGCTTCAATATTAAAGGGGTTGGACATGAGGGTTTGGATTTGGTGACCAAAGACATCCTCCAGAACGGCTAAACGTTTGGCGCTGATATCTAAGATGGTAACTTGGGCACCGAGTCCAAGGGCAATCCGAGCTGCGTGGGTTCCAACAACCCCACCTCCGATGATAGTGACTTTTCCTTTGGGAACACCTGGCACCCCACCTAGGAGGACACCAGATCCACCTTCTTGTTTGGTTAAGAAGTGAGCACCGATTTGCACCGCCATGCGTCCAGCAACCTCACTCATTGGCACCAAGAGAGGCAATTGGCCATCAAGGTCACGTACAGTTTCGTAGGCTACTCCTGTCGTTTTCGCTGCAACCATAGCGTCCGCTAATTCAGGTGCGGCAGCCATGTGCAAGTAAGTGAAGAGTAAGAGGTCTTCGCGAAGGAAACCGTATTCTTCAGCGAGAGGTTCCTTGACTTTCACCACCATCTCAGCATTCCAAGCTTCTGCAGCAGTCGCAACGATGGTTGCCCCTTGCTTAGTATAATCTTCATCCGCAAAGCCAGAACCGAGTCCAGCATTTGTTTCCACCAAAACTTGATGCCCTTTCTTCACCAAGCTTTGTACACCTGCAGGTGTCAAACCGACCCGATTTTCGTTGTTTTTAATTTCTTTTGGAATTCCAATGAGCATTCTTGCCTCCTTGCTCAGATTTAGGTGTAAAAAGGCCATTGGTGTGAGATTTCTCTCTTGACTCAATGACCTTTTCACTCCTTATCTGATTGTTTTAATTGATTTTATTGTATAGAAAAGTTGGTTAAAAAGCAAGAAAAATTTGAGCTTGCCTTCCTTTAGGTTATTTGCTAAACTAATCCCTAAGAAAGGAGTGTCAAATGGAAAATTTATATGTGAAGTTAGCGGCTTATCGTGAAGTGGAGACAGAGCGTTTGCACTTGCGTCCGGTCACTCTTGAGGATGCACCTGCTATGTTTGAGTACGCTTCTGATGAAACTGTTACGCGCTACACTTTTCCAACCAATCAAAGTCTAGAAGAGACGCGTAATAATATTGCCCTCTTTTACCTAGCGAGCCCACTTGGAAGATGGGGGATCGAGCTCAAAGAAAATGGAAAATTTATTGGGACGATTGATTTACTGGATTTGGATCTTTGTCTGAAAAAGGGGAGTATCGGCTATGTTCTGAATAAAGACTATTGGAACCAAGGTCTTGCGACAGAGGCTACCAAGGCAGTCATTGCCCTGGCTTTTGAACAGTTAGGGATGAACAAACTCATTGCCGTTCATGACAAGGTCAACCCAGCTTCTGGCCGGGTGATGGCCAAATCAGGGATGCAATTTTCCCACGAGGAAGCTTATGCGATGCTAGATCCGCATGAAGAAGGGCGAATGGTGACGAGAGTTCATTATGTCCTCACAAAGGAAGAATATTTGACAGAAAAATGAGTCAGGATATTGACAAAAGGCCTATCTCCATGATATAGTAGATAGGTACTGCTGGTTTAGCTCAGTCGGTAGAGCGCATCCATGGTAAGGATGAGGTCGCCGGTTCAATCCCGGCAACTAGCATAGTCATAGTATGAAAGAGAAGCTTCTAGATGTTTAGGCTTCTCTTTTTACGTGTAGAAGTCATCTCATAGAATGCTATTTTCAACAATTTTCAAAAAAACGTTGACAAGCACGGAAATAAGTGGTAGAGTTAGAACAACAAAGAGAAAGGAGAAAACCATCATGAACAAAGTAGATGTTTTGATGACACAATTGAATACACCACTTCTCCAATCTCAGTTGAGTTCTATGTAAAAATTGAATGAAACCCAAGATGGAGGAGTCTGTCTTGGGTTTTTTGTATGCATTTTTGCCTGCCTTAACTGAATTGGTGATAGGCATCAGAAGGCCCAAGTGTGGACTGAGCACCTACTCAGCTCCTTACTTGGGTTTTTTCTGTGCCATTTTGAAAAGGAGAATATATGATCAGAGCTATTTGGGAGTATATCAGGGAGCGCAAGTGGCGATATATCAGTATTGCTGTTGTCCTGATTCTTTATGATTACACCTTATTGATCCCGACGCAAGTTATCCAGCGTCTAGTGGATCATCTGAGTCAGCAGACGCTGACACAATCCAACTTTGTATGGGATATGGTCCTCTTGGTAGGATCAGCTATCCTCAATTACCTGACGGCTTTTTATTGGCAGTTGCGCCTCTTTCAGTCGTCAGTTCATTTCAAGGCGACCCTTCAGGGACAAGCTTTTCGTAAACTAGTAGCTATGCGGCGTCCCTTTTTTGAGAAATTCCGTTCAGGAGATCTCTTGACGCGGTTCACGACAGATGTCGATGGCATGGCCGACATGGCTGGTTACGGGATGATGGTGCTCCTATTTGGCGGTGGCTTGTTTGCCTTTATTATTCCGACCATGTTTTTTATTTCTTGGCAATTAACCTTGATTTCCTTTATTCCCATGATCTTCCTCATCGTCTCGACCTATTTTTTGAGTAGAAAGCAGGAGGATTATGTTGAGCAAAACCGGGAAGCAGTCGCTCAGTTGAATGATGAAGTCTTGGAGTCCATCGAAGGGATTCGGGTCATGAGGGCCTATAGTAAACGGGATCAGCAGGTCAAACAGTTTCAGAAGAAAACAGCCAGTCTATCCAAAACAGGGGACAAAATTGCTTCTATCCAATATTCTTTTGGCCCCTTAGCCCTGATGTTTATTGGTTTTTCGACGGTCCTACTCTTGGTATTTGAAGGTCAGTCATTAGCAAGCGGGCAATTGAGCCTTGGCAAGTTATTGGCTTTGCAGCTGTATTTGGTCTTTTTAATTGAACCTATGTGGATGATGGCGGACCTGATCTTGGTTTATCAGACAGGGCAAATGTCCTATAAAAAATTAAAAGAAGTGATTGATGAAACGGATGATCTCGAACCAGATGGTCCTAACTATTTAGAGCAGATTGATTCGGTGCAGTTTAAGGATTATTCTTTCAGCTACCCTGGTGCTGAGCGAAAGAGTTTATCAGGCATTGATTGGACCATTCAGAAAGGACAGACAGTTGGAATTGTTGGTCGTACCGGAGCAGGAAAGACTAGTCTGGTTCGACAATTCTTGCGGCAGTACCCAGTTGGTGAGGGAGAATTCTTGGTCAACCAGCAACCGATCGTGGACTACAACCGACACTCCATTGAAGCTAAAATCGGCTATGTTTCCCAAGAACATATTTTATTCTCAAAATCCATTCGTGACAATATTGCTCTGGGTAAAAATGGTGCTAGTGAAGAGGATTTGGTGGAAGCTGTAGCCCAAGCTGCTTTTGCGGATGATCTTGAGCGGATGTCTCAGGGAATGGACACCATGATTGGTGAGAAAGGGGTCTCTGTATCAGGTGGTCAAAAACAGCGGATCTCGTTGGCACGTGCTTTTTTAAGAGATGCGGATCTCTTGCTGTTAGATGATTCCCTTTCTGCAGTAGATGCGAAGACCGAACAGGCCATTATTGACACCATTCAAACAGAGCGTAAAAACAAGACGACCCTCATTGTTTCCCATCGCTTGTCTGCGGTTCATCAGGCGGATTGGATCATTGTCTTGGATCAAGGACAGATTGTAGAAGAAGGTAGAGCTAGTGATTTACTGGCTCAAGAGGGCTGGTATTATGAACAATACCAACGGCAACAAAAACAGGAAGGAGAATAAGATGAAAGTATTGAAACGATTATTATCTCGGATCACTCTTTATACGATGGTTTTTCTTTCCGGCTTTATTTGTCTCTTACTAGCCACCATTTTTTCTGAATTGTCTCCTTTTCTTCTCCAAAAGATGATCGATGGGCCTTTGACTGTACTGACCCACGGTGGAGGACAAGGGGACTTGTTTCAGATGGGGGCATTTTATCTCTTGGTCTTGAGTCTGGGACAGCTGATTAGCTACCTAGGAAATCGGATCTTATTGCATGGAAGTAATCAAGTAACCGCTAGTCTGAGAGACCAAGCCTTTCAAGTCATGCAAGGTCTGCCTATTTCTTATTTTGATGACAAGCCGGCTGGAAAGATCGCAACAAGAATTGTCAATGATACGGAGACCTTGCGGACCCAGTTTTATAATTCTTGTATGATACTAGTCATCTATTTGGTGCGATTTCTCTTTATCCTAGGGATTCTCTTTTACCTGAGTCCTATGATGGGGTTACTCTTGTGTCTGGTTTTTCCAATTTTCTATGGAATCCAGTATCTCTACAAGGTCATGACGGATCAGCCTATGAAGGATTTCTTTGATGCGAGAAGCGAGGTCAATACCCAAGTCAATGAACTCTTGCATGGTGCCAGTATGATTCAGCTCTATCATCAAGAGCCTGGTGTGGTAGAGGAGTTTGAAGCCACTACCCAGAAGATGCTAGGGGCCAATGATCGGATCCTCTTAGCTGATTCCATCGCTTCTTGGACCTTGACAGAATTGCTCAAGTTTTTAGTGATTGCAGGTATATTGACCATCGCTGGGATTTCTTTCCTACAGGGCAATATCGGTGTGACAGCTGGTTTCTTATTTATCAATATTAACTATGTCATCAATCTGTTTGATCTCATGGCTAATCTCAGTCGTCAATTTCCGAATATTCGGCGATCATTAGAGACGGGGAGTCGCGTCCTTGCCTTCTTGGATCACCCCTTAGAGCCCGATGGTGTATCGGAACTGAAGATAGAAAAGGCTCAAGTCGTGTTTGATGATGTTCAATTTGCTTATGAAGAAGGCAAGCCAGTTTTACAGGATATTGCCTTTCAGGCGAGTCCCGGGGAAACCATCGCTCTTGTGGGCCACACTGGATCGGGTAAGTCTTCTATTATGAATCTGCTCTATCGTTTCTATGATCCTCAAGAAGGAGCGATTTTGATCGATGGGCAAGATATTCGCCAAGTCTCTCGTGAGAGCCTGCGAAGCCACATGGGCATTGTTCTGCAAGATCCTTATCTATTTACAGGAACCATTGCCAGTAATGTGGCCATGAGTCAGGATCATATTGACCGTGATGCGGTCAAAGATGCGCTGAAAAAAGTCGGGGCTTGGCCCTTTGTAGAGCGCCTTGAAAAGGGAATCGACCATCCAGTCGTAGAAAAAGGATCTGCCTTTTCAAGTGGCGAGCGCCAGTTGATTTCCTTTGCGCGGACGCTCTATATGAATCCGCAAATACTGATTTTGGATGAGGCAACCTCTCATATCGATACGGAAACAGAAGAAGTCATCCAACAAGCTATGGCGGTCCTGCAAAAGGGCCGGACCACCTTTATCATTGCCCATCGCTTGTCCACTATCCAAGATGCGGATCAGATCTTAGTCTTATCTGAAGGACGCATTGTAGAGCGGGGTAGACACGAGGAACTGGTTGCACAAGGCGGGATCTATGCCCAGATGAATGCCATCCAGCAAACAGTGGTGTAAGATTATCCTGCAAAGAAAAAGTTTTAAAACCAGCCTGTATCTAGTATATAGGCTGGTTTTTGTGATATAATAAAGTGATAATAGTGAGGTGATCCAGATGTATATTGAAATGGTAGATGAGACGGGCCAAGTCTCTGACGAAATCTTAAAACAAACGCAAGAAATTTTAGAATTTGCTGCTCAAAAAATTGGGAAAGAAGACAAGGAAATGGCTGTGACTTTTGTGACCAATGAACGCAGTCATGAACTAAATCTTGAATACCGTGATACGGATCGTCCGACAGATGTCATCAGTTTAGAATACAAGCCAGAGATGGAGATTTCTTTTGACGAGGAAGAACTTGCAGAAAATCCAGAATTGGCAGAGATGATGGCGGAATTCGATACCTATATTGGTGAGCTCTTTATTTCAATTGACAAGGCGCGGGAGCAAGCGGAAGAATATGGACATAGCTTTGAGCGCGAAATGGGATTTTTGGCAGTACATGGTTTTCTTCACATCAATGGCTATGATCACTATACGCCAGAAGAAGAAAAGGAAATGTTTGGCTTACAGGAAGAGATTTTGACAGCCTATGGACTCACAAGACAATAAGCGAAAATGGAAAAATCGGGACTTCACTTCAAGCCTGGAGTTTGCGATAACAGGAATTTTCACATCGATCAAAGAAGAGCGCAATATGCGCAAGCACGCCTTATCGGCCCTTGTAGCAATGCTTGCTGGTTTGGTATTTAGGATTTCTGCGACAGAATGGCTCTTTTTATTGCTCAGCATCACTTTGGTGATTGCTTTTGAAATTATGAATTCAGCCATTGAAAATGTGGTGGATCTAGCCAGTAACTACCATTTCTCCATGTTGGCAAAGAATGCAAAAGACATGGCGGCTGGAGCGGTCCTCGTTGTATCAGGTTTTGCCTTGGTGACAGGATTGATCATTTTTGTGCCCAAATTCTGGGCCTTGGTATTTGGATAAGAGGGAGCATGCCCTCGTGAAAGGAAACTATGACATTTAAATCAGGCTTTGTAGCCATTTTAGGACGTCCCAATGTCGGGAAGTCAACATTTTTGAACCACGTCATGGGTCAAAAGATTGCCATCATGAGTGACAAGGCGCAAACAACGCGCAATAAGATTATGGGAATCTACACGACCGATAAGGAACAGATTGTCTTTATCGATACCCCAGGGATTCATAAACCTAAGACAGCTCTTGGTGACTTCATGGTAGAGTCGGCCTATAGTACCCTTCGGGAAGTCGATACCGTACTCTTCATGGTGCCAGCAGATGAAGAGCGTGGCAAGGGTGACGATATGATTATCGAACGCCTCAAGGCAGCTAAAGTGCCCGTCATCCTCGTGGTCAACAAGATCGACAAGGTCCATCCTGACCAACTTTTGGCGCAAATCGATGATTTCCGTAGTCAGATGGACTTCAAGGAAATTGTGCCGATTTCAGCCCTTCAAGGAAACAATGTTTCGCGTTTGATTGATATTTTGAGCGAAAACTTAGAAGAAGGTTTCCAATATTTCCCTGCTGATCAGATTACGGACCATCCAGAGCGTTTCTTGGTCTCTGAAATGATCCGTGAAAAGGTCTTGCACTTGACACGAGAAGAAATTCCCCACTCTGTTGCCGTAGTGGTGGATTCTATGAAGCGGGATGAAGAAACAGATAAGGTTCATATCCGTGCGACCATCATGGTGGAACGTGATAGCCAAAAAGGGATTGTCATCGGAAAAGGTGGCGCCATGCTCAAGAAGATCGGAACCCTTGCGCGTAAGGATATCGAACTCATGCTAGGGGACAAGGTCTTCCTAGAAACCTGGGTCAAGGTTAAGAAAAATTGGCGGGATAAAAAGCTGGATTTGGCTGACTTTGGCTATAACGAAAAAGAATATTAAAAAAAACTCTTTAAGAGAGTTTTTTAGTATAACTGAATAATAATGGAGAATAATAAATGTCAGAGCAGTTAATTCAAAATAGTATTTTTTCCACACCAGTAATATTTGATAAATATGAATGTTATAGTATTGGTGCAACAACCGTTAATAATTTGATAAAATCAAATATTATCAAAAATGTAATTCTAAAGAGAAGTCTTGGGAATAAAAAACCAGATGTTTTAATTCTAGATGATAATAAGAACGTAATTATCTATGTTGAGCAAAAGATACCAAGTAAATTTAAGAGTGATAAGGATATTGAAGAAGCGATTAAACAAGAGATAGATGTCGCTAAAGCTTTGGGTTCACTTATTTTTATTGTAAGCGACGGTGATTCTTTTATCTGGATTAATCCTAAAACCGGGGAAAAGATTTTAGATGAGAATGGAAATGAAATTAATTTAGCGATAAAGCCAAAAGAAAATGGCAAACAAATTGTCAAGTTCATTAATGATATTTCATTATCTATTTCTGAAACAAATAATCAGATATTGAAAAAGGAATTTTTGGATCCTACTGATTTAGCTCAAAAGATTAATAGAATTTTAAAAAATTTAACTTTTGCTTCAGCAAAGATGTCTTTATATACTTTTGTTGAGTTGTTTCTCTTTAAATATTTATCAGATATTGGTGTTTTAAATGGCGAAAATAGTTTTGAATACATTGTTTCTTTATATGAAAAGGAAGGATATTCTACCGCCTATGTTTTAGGAAAATACCTAGAAGGTGCTAGAGAGACGATGGTTAAATTGTTTCCAAAAGGTATAGATGGGACAAGCATTATCAATGGTAAAGTTTTTCATATTGAAAGAGATGAGCAAAACGAATTTATCAGCGTAGATAATACGGATACAGTATTTAAATCTGTTATTTTGGAATTTGAAAAATACGATAAAAAATATGGGAAATTCTTAAATATAAGTAAAGACTTCAAGTCAAAACTGTTTGAAACCTTTATGAAAAATAGTGATGACAAGAGTGATATGGGGCAGTTTTTTACACCATTAAAAATAGTAGACGAAATGGTTTCGATGGTAGATATTTCTGAGGGAATGACTATTTGCGATCCTGCTTGTGGTGTTGGTAAGTTTTTGCTTGAAGCAGTTGAAAAACGTATAGAAGACAGTTATAGCTATTCTAAAGGAAAGTTAGACTCTAAAATTCGATTTTTTGGCTATGACAAGATGATGTCTGAAAAAGACGATATCACAATTATTCTTGCTAAAGCTAATACGTTAATTTATTTTTCTGAATTATTCCAGCAAAATAATAGTTTTAAAGATGTACAAACAATTGCGAAAACACTATTAAATGATTCATTTTACTTATATAAGAGTATGTTAGGTACTCTGGAAAATCTTGAAGAAAATAGATACGACCTAATTTTAGCAAACCCTCCTTATTATCAAAGTAAGGAAATGTCAGAACTGGCCAAAGCTACGGATATTTATAAGTATGGTGGTAGTGGTGTTGAAGCTCTCTTTTTAGAGTGGATTATGCGTTCCGTAAAACATGGTGGTGTTGCCAATATTGTTTTACCGGATGGTATTTTTTCTAATCATGCAAATAAAAAATTAAAAGAAAAGTTAAAAGAACTCTTTTTTATCGACGCTTTGATTTCTTTACCAGTCAATGCTTTCTTTAACACACCTAAAAAAACTTACATTTTAACCATTCGTAAGAAAACAGAGAATGAGATTGAAAATAATATCGTACAAGATTATCCTGTTTTCACCTACATTGCAGGTAGTATTGGTGAAACCTTAGATGTTTATCGATTTGATTCTGAAGAAAATGACTTAAAACAAGCTGTAGTCAAATATAATTTTTATCGCCAATCTCAAGATAGAAATGATTTACAAGAACCAATCAAATCCCACCTTTTAGGTGATTCTAGACTAAAATTACTTCCGATTGAGGAATTAGAAAGTAAGAAGAGTTGGATTATTGAAAATTGGTGGTCTGAAGAAGAAAAGATTGCTATTGGTCTAAAAAAAGAAAGACAAGTCGTTTCGATTGATGAATTCCAAGCAATGATTGATGATATGATTTCTCTTATGCAAGATTTCAAGGAGGAGTTAGAATGGTTGAAGTAAGAAGCAAACTTGTAACACTTTCAGAACTATTTACCAATAAAAGAGGAAATAGTAAGTATACGAAAGCTTACGTTAATAAAAATACTGGTGAGTTTGAAGTTTACACTGGTTCAACTAAAACTTCCTTCGGTTTTATAGATACATATGAATATGAATCTCCTCATTTAACCTATACAACAGATGGAGAGTATGCAGGAACTCTGGAAATTTTACAAGGTAAATACAATGTTGGGGGACACAGAGCTATTTTAATAAGTAAAGTGGATAATTTATCCTTATCTTATTGTAAATATGTTTTTCAAAGTATATTCTATAATTCTGTAAAACGTGGTGATGTTCCATCATTAGCTTGGTCTCAAATCAAAGATATAAGAGTTAGCATTCCAGTTACTGAAGATGGAGAATTCGACCTTAAAAAACAAGAAGAAATTGTTCGTAAGTTTGAATTAATTGAAGCACGCAAAGAAGAATTGGCTGAAAAGATTGAGGCGATCAAGTCAGTAGATGTGGATATTATGTCAGGAGAGACTCCTAAGAATACCTCAATTAAAGTTGCAGATTTGTTTGACTTGACTGTATCAACAAATTCTTCAAAATTTACGAAGACATTTGTAAAAGAAAATGCGGGTGATATACCTGTTTATGGAGCGAGTAGTGATGACTTACCAAGTTATGGTTATTTAAAAGACAATGCTGTAATTATAGACAAAGATGGTAAACGTGAGTTTCCTGTTCGCTATTTTGAAAATTGCTTGACTTACAATATAGATGGTCTTGCAGGCTATGTTTTTTATCATGACGGTCGCTTTAGTTTAAGTGAAAAAGTACGCCCGTTAGTTATAAAAGAAGAATACGCAGACAAGGTCAACCCTTTATACCTAAAACAAGTTTTAGAGCCAATTTTTCGCTCTCATGTTAAAGGTAGGAAAGGGGAAAATGGTAAAAATGAGTATACAAAGCTAAATACTTCCATGATAAAAGATTTAGAGGTCGTGCTTCCTCTTACCTCTTCGGGAGAAATTGACCTTGAAAAGCAAAATCAGATTGTAAAGAATTCTCAAATAATCCTTGAAATGAAAAATAATATTGAGAGGCAAGGATACGAGTTTATTCAATCGAATCTAGATTTTAATTCGAACAATGTTCCATATATATATATATAACCTTGGCTAATTTGTTTGATTTGAAACGTGGTTCTAGTAAGTATACGAAAAAATATTGCTTGGATAACAAGGGGAAGTATCCTGTTTACTCAGCCAATAATTCAGTTCCTCTTGGTTATCGAAACGATTTTGATTTTGATGGTTGTTTTGCTACAATCTCTGTCAATGGTATAGCAGGAAAGATAACTTTAATAGATAATAAGTTTTCTTTGAATGCGGATAGAATGATTTTAATTCCTAAACAGGAAAAAATAAACATTGATTATATTGCTTATATTTTAGAACCACTTTTAAGACAGCAGGTTAAAGGAAGACGTGGAGAGAATGGCAGAAATGAGTATACAAAAATAGAAAGAAAAGTAATTTTGGATACTAAAATTCCTGTTCCTTTTAATCGCTTTGGTGAAATAGATTTAGAGATACAAAAGGACATAGTAGAAAAAATTTATAAATTAAAAAATATAAAAACCATCTTAGGAGAAGAAGTAAAAAATTTATTGCAATTTGAATTGAAATTTTAAGAAGGAGGAACTATGCCCGAGTTACCAGAAGTTGAGACTGTCCGACGTGGTCTTGAGAAATTAATTCTTGGGAAAACCATCCAATCCGTGGAAGTAAAGTATTCTAAGATGATTCAGACAGATCTGGATGCTTTTCGTCAAGATCTTCCGGGTCAAGAGATTCGATCCATGGGGCGTCGTGGGAAATACCTCTTGTTTCATCTGACGGATTTGGTTTTGATCTCGCATTTGCGGATGGAAGGCAAGTATTTCTTTTATCCAGACGAAGTCCCTTTTCGCAAGCACGCCCATGTCTTCTTTCATTTTACAGATGGTAGCACCCTGGTCTATGAAGATGTCCGCAAGTTTGGGACCATGGAAGTCTTAGTACCTGAGCTTGTAGACAGCTACTTTTTGGCGAAAAAGATTGGTCCAGAGCCAACAGAAGCGGATTTTAAAGAACCAGCCTTCCAAGCAGCTCTTAAAAAATCAAAGAAACCCATTAAATCAGCTCTTTTAGACCAAAAATTAGTGGCTGGTCTGGGCAATATCTATGTAGATGAGGTCCTTTATCGAGCCAAGGTTCACCCAGCTCGTTTGGGTCAAAGCTTAACTGCTAGAGAAGTCAAAGCTATCCGAAAGGAAACAATCGCCGTATTAGCTCAGGCTGTCGAAAAGGGTGGTTCCACCATTCGCTCCTACAGCAATGCTTTCGGTGAGAATGGCACCATGCAAGAAGAACACCAAGTTTATGGGAAAACGGGTCAGCCTTGTCTTCGCTGTGGAACACCGATTGAGAAAATCCAGCTGGGGGGACGCGGAACTCATTTTTGCCCCCACTGTCAAAAGGAGAACTAGATGGCAAGAATCATTGGATTAACAGGAGGGATTGCTTCAGGAAAGTCCACTGTCACCTCCTATTTGAAAGAAAAAGGTTATCCTGTCATTGATGCTGATCGAGTGGTCCATGACTTGCAAGTTCCAGGAGGGGCCCTTTACCGTGTCCTAGTAGACCATTTTGGGAAAGGGATACTCACAGAAAATGGAGAACTGGATCGCGTCGCTCTAGGTCAACGGATTTTTTCAAATCCTAGTGAACGAGACTGGTCCAATCGCGTCCAAGGCCGACTCATTCGAGAGGCTCTAGCGAAAGCAAGAGACAGGCAAGCTGCTCAATCCGGTCTCTTTTTTATGGATATTCCCCTCTTAATCGAGCAGCACTATGAAGGGTGGTTTGAGGCTGTATGGTTGGTAGCTGTCTCAAAAGAAACCCAGCTCAAGCGCCTGATGGAACGCAACCACTTATCAGAACTGCAGGCTAAAGAACGCATCGCTGCTCAAATGCCGCTAGATGAAAAAAGAGCCCATGCGGATCTGGTCTTAGACAATAATGGCGATCTAACTGCCCTCTATGCCCAATTAGATGCAGCCCTAAAACAATTAGAAAGAAGATGATTTTATCACAAGAGAAATCAATTGGCGTAAAAATCTATATATTGCCTGGATCGGGTGCTTTTTCATCGGAGCTAGCCTTTCGTTAGTTGTGCCTTTTATGGCCCTATTTGTAGAAGAGTTGGGCGTTACGGGCAAGGCTGTTCCTTTTTATGCTGGGATTGCCGTCGCGAGTTCATCTGTAACCTCTGCGATCATGTCTCCTATCTGGGGGAGTCTGGCCGACCGCTATGGTCGAAAACCCATGATGCTCAGGGCTTCTATTGCTATGACCCTGACCATGGGAGGGATCGCCTTTGTGCCATCCGTCTTTTGGCTCCTAGTTTTGCGCTTTCTCAACGGTGTCTTTTCAGGCTTTGTCCCTAATAGTACAGCCTTGATTGCCAGTCAAGTATCAAAGGACCAATCAGGTTATGCCCTGGGGACTTTGTCGACCGGTGTCGTAGCTGGAACCTTGATGGGGCCTTTGATTGGGGGACTCATTGCTGAAAATCTGGGAATGCGCAATGTCTTTCTTTTGGTTGGCTTTTTCTTATTTCTAGTCTCCCTTTTAACCTTTTGGGGCATCGAGGAAGACTATGAGCCCATTCCAAAAGAAGAACAAAAATCCAGTTGGCAGTTGCTCATGTCCATTCAGCAAAAAGATATCCTTTTGGGCCTCTTTTTGACCAGTATGACCATTCAAATGATCGCCCAATCTATTTCTCCAATCCTGCCTCTTTATGTGCGAGCTTTAGGGCAAAGAGAAAACTTGATTTTTGTATCGGGGATGATTGTTTCGGCTATGGGAGTCTCTAGTATGCTCTTTTCAGGTTGGATGGGAAAACTCGGAGACCGAATCGGGAATCACCGGCTTTTATTAATCGCCCTTCTCTATAGTGGCTGTCTCTATATTCTCTGTGCCCAAGCGCAAACGCCTCTGCAATTAGGAATCTTACGCTTCCTTTTTGGGATTGGGACTGGTGCCCTTTTACCAGGAGTTTCTGCTTTGTTAAATCGCTTAACCCCTCCTGAAGGGATCTCTCGGATCTTTAGCTACAACCAGCTCTTTTACTACTTAGGTGGCGTGTTAGGGCCAATGATGGGATCGAGTATTTTCATGCATTTTGGCTATCATTGGGTTTTTTACGGCACAGCCCTCTTAGCCTTTACCGATTTGATTTTCCTCTTATTCTTATTTAGAAAGTATTTGAAAGTGAGAGACGTACGTGCGAATTAAAGTTCAATTGACCTGCACAAGCTGTGGGAGTCAGAATTATTTGACCAGTAAAAATACCAAAACCCATCCCGAAAAGATCGAGGTCTTGAAGTATTGTCCCAAGGAAAGAAAAGTAACCTTACATATTGAATCAAAATGATTTTCATGGTATAATAGTGAAGATTTTAAGGAGTTTTGAATATGAGCGGAGCATTAACAACTATTTTACTAGTATTATCAGTATTGATTATTATCGCAATTTTTATGCAACCAACAAAAAACCAATCGAGCAACGTCTTTGACGCAAGCTCAAATGACTTGTTTGAACGTTCAAAAGCGCGTGGGTTTGAAGCCGTGATGCAGCGTTTAACAGCTATTATGATCTTCTTTTGGTTATTGATCGCGATGATCTTAATGGTACTTTCTAGTAGATAAGATAGGCTCAGACAATGTCTTTGCCTATTTTTATTTTGCAAAACAAAGACACATTTAGATAGAAAAAAGGAGGCTGGATAACCAGCAAATACATTCATGAAAACAAGTATTAAAGAATATTTACAAGAGCATGACAAAGCCCAGATCAATGATTTGGCAGCAGCTCTAGGAAAAGAAGGATCTAAGGATTTTCGTGACTTGGTCAAAACCATCTCTCTGATGGAACGCCGTCACGAGTTGAAATTCGAGGATGACGGCTCTCTTCAGTTGGCTCAAAAGAAGGCCCCAGCCATTACCCTCAAGGGGATCTTTCATGCCCATAAAAATGGCTTTGGCTTTGTCAGTTTAGAAGGCGAAGAAGAGGACCTCTTTGTTGGTCGAAATGATGTCAACCACGCCATCGATGGGGATACTGTTGAGATCGTCATCACCAAGGTAGCAGACCGAAACAAAGGAACGGCAGCAGAAGCTAAGATTATTGATGTCTTGGATCATAGCGTCAAAACGGTTGTTGGACAAATTGTTTTGGATGAGGAAAAGCCCAAATATGCCGGCTACATTCATTCGAAAAATCAAAAAATCAGCCAGCTGATCTATGTGAAGAAGCCAGCCATCCAATTGGAAGGTACCGAAATCCTCAAGGTCGAAATTGATCAATACCCGAGCCGCAAGCACAATTATTTTGTGGCAACTGTGCGGGATGTGGTCGGTCATGTGACAGATCCTGGAATTGATGTCTTGGAAGTGCTAGAATCTATGGATATCGTCTCAGAATTTCCAGAAGAAGTGCTGAAAGAGGCTGAGCAGGTTCCAGATGCACCGTCTGCAAAGGATTTAGTGGGGCGGTTGGATCTGCGAGAGGAGATTACCTTTACGATCGACGGAGCGGATGCCAAAGACTTGGACGATGCGGTCCATATCAAGCCACTCAAGAATGGCAATTTTGAGCTGGGGGTTCACATCGCAGATGTCTCTTATTACGTTACAGAAGGCTCAGCTCTTGATAAGGAAGCTCTAAATCGTGCAACCTCTGTCTATGTGACCGACCGAGTAGTACCCATGCTTCCAGAACGTTTGTCAAATGGGATCTGTTCTTTAAATCCGAATGTGGACCGCCTGACCCAGTCTGCCATCATGGAGATTGATCCCCATGGGAAGGTCGTCAAGCACACCATTACCCAAACGGTGATCAATACGACCTTCCGAATGACCTATAGTGACGTCAATGATATCTTAGCAGGCGACGAAGAAAAGGCTCAAGAGTTTAAGAAAATTGTCCCAAGTATTCATCAAATGGCCACCCTGCATGGTATTCTAGAAAGCATGCGGATTCGCCGAGGAGCCCTCAATTTTGATACCAATGAGGCTAAAATCCTAGTCAATAAAGAAGGAAAACCGGTCGACATTGTCCTCCGTCAAAGAGGAGTTGCGGAGCGGATGATTGAATCCTTTATGCTGATTGCCAATGAGACAGTGGCGGAGCACTTTACACGAATGAAACTGCCGTTCATCTACCGGATCCACGAAGATCCAAAGGCAGAAAAAGTACAGAAGTTTATCGATTATGCTTCTAGCTTTGGGATCCAAATCTACGGAACGGCTAGTGACATGAGCCAAGAAGCCCTGCAAGAAATTATGCGCAAGGTTGAAGGAGAACCTTATGCGGATGTCCTCTCGATGATGTTGTTGCGCTCGATGCAACAGGCTCGTTATTCAGAGCACAACCATGGCCACTATGGGCTTGCTGCGGAGTATTATACTCACTTTACCAGTCCCATTCGCCGGTATCCGGACCTGATGGTTCATCGAATGGTGCGCGAATACGGTAAATCCCAAGAAGTGGCAGAACACTTTGAACAAGTTCTTCCAGACATTGCCAGCCAATCCTCTAGTCGGGAGCGCCGGGCTATTGATGCCGAGCGTGAAGTAGAAGCTATGAAGAAGGCTGAATACATGGAAGACTATGTTGGGGAAGAGTACGATGCCGTGGTTTCCAGTGTAGTGAAATTTGGCCTCTTTGTGGAGTTGCCAAATACGGTCGAAGGTTTGATCCATATTACCAATCTTCCTGAATACTACCATTTTAACGAACGGGATCTAACACTTCGCGGGGAGAAATCAGGAGTGACTTTCCGTGTTGGTCAGCAAATCCGGATCAAGGTCGAAAGAGCTGACAAGATGACCGGAGAGATTGATTTCTCTTATATTCCAAGTGAATGGGATATCGTCGAAAAAGGCCTCAAGGCCAAAGGACGTGACCGAGATGGCAATCGCAGGGATCGCAGACGCAAAGACAAAAAAGTTTCTAAGGGTTCAACCGTTAGAAGAGATGACAAACGGAAAGATTCTTCATCTAAATCCAAAAAGAAAAAAGGGAAGAAACCATTTTACAAGGAAGTAGCAAAGAAAGGAGCCAAACATGGCAAAGGGCGAAGGAAAGGTAGTCGCGCAAAATAAAAAGGCGAGACATGACTACACCATCGTGGATACAATGGAAGCAGGGATGGTGCTGACGGGTACAGAGATCAAAAGTGTCCGTGCAGCACGCATTAACTTGAAAGATGGTTTTGCACAAGTTAAAAATGGAGAAGTTTGGCTCAGCAACGTCCATATTGCCCCTTATGAGGAAGGCAATATCTGGAACCAAGATCCAGACCGTCGTCGCAAGCTTCTTCTTCATAAAAAGCAAATCCAAAAGCTGGACCAAGAAACCAAAGGAACAGGAATGACCCTGGTGCCTTTAAAGGTCTATCTCAAGGATGGCTATGCCAAATTGCTTTTGGGACTTGCTAAAGGGAAACATGATTATGACAAGCGTGAATCCATCAAACGTCGGGAACAAAACCGGGATATCGCACGGGTTATGAAACAATACAATACACGTTAAATAAAAAAACAGTTTTGAACCTTGTTTCAGAACTGTTTTTTTATAGTTTTCAATTGTAATCGCTTGCAAAAAGAATGCTTGTATTATATACTAAAATCAAGGTGTTGGTATAGTTGTTTTTCACTGGCTTAGAAGTTTTTTAAGCCTCTTTTGTAGTCAATAAGGAGAAAGACTATGAAGAAAATCCTATTCAAACTACTGTTTGGGCTGATGGTGATCGCCCTATTGCCAGTGCAGGTCGCACAAGCCTGTTCTGCCTTCATTGTGGGAAAGGACTTAACCACGGATGGCTCCATGCTTTATGGTCGTACAGAGGATTATCCCTATGCACCAGATGGCGGGCGCCACAATCAAAACTTTGTTGTAGTTCCAGCTAAGGACTATAAGGAAGGGGATAAGATCGAAGATGAATCCAATGGCTTTACCTATCCACATTTGAGTCATGAAATGAAGTATACAGCGACTTATGATGCAGCGCGTGGTGATGGTAGCAACGGAAACTTCGGAGCTCACGGTTTTAATGAAGTGGGCGTGTCGATGACAGCGACAGTATCAGCGACTCCTCATGACAAGATATTGAAAGCCGACCCTTTGGTCAAAGATGGCCTACCAGAAGCTTCCATGATCGACTTGGTCTTGCCTCGTGCAAAAACTGCTCGAGAAGGAATTGAAATTGTTGCCAAGACTTTGGATGAAAAAGGTTCTGCCGAAGGGAATATTATCGTCGTAGCAGATAAAAATGAATTATGGTACATGGAAATCCTCTCAGGTCACCAATATGTAGCCATTAAATTCCCACAAGACCGCTATGCTATTTTTGCCAATACCTACTATCTAGGACATGTGGATCTCAATGACAAGGACAATGTCATTGCTTCAAAAGATGTAGAAGCAGTAGCTAAAAAGGCAGATCACTACAAGACGGATAAGGATGGCAAGTTCCATATTGCAGATTCTTATGGTCCTGATGAATACACGGAACGCAACCGCTCACGGACCTATGCAGGGATTACCCTGATGGATCCAAAAGCGGATATCAAATATGATGATCAACACTTTGATCTCCTTCGTAAACCAACAGATCCTTCTAAAAAGTATAGTCTAGAAGATGTTTTCGCAGAACAACGGAACCGTTTTGAACACCTCAAACAATTTACAGCAGATGATTTGGCCGAACCAGGTAAAAAAGTCGATACCAAGAAATACAAGTATGCTTTGGGAAATGAAAATGTTATTGATGCCCATGTCTATCAAATCAAGAAAGACTTGCCAAGTCCATTTGGTGGAATCGTTTGGTTGGGGCTCGCCCAAAGCCGCAATACTCCGTATGTTCCATTCTATGGCTTGGTCAATGACACCTATGGTGCCTTTAAAGTCCGCTCTGCTAAGTATGATCCAACTTCATGGTATTGGGCTGTTTGGCATATCGACCAAATGGTCATGAAATATCCAGACCTCTTTGGTACCAGTATCCAAGATAAATGGAAAGAAATGGAAGCCGGCTGGATCAAGGAACAAGCTGCTTTGGATCAAAAATACAGTGGTCTTACAGATGAGCAAGCCAAAGCCCTTCAAGGTGAAGTCACCAAGGAATCCATGGACCGTGCGGATATAATCTTCAAACAAATCAAGGCCACTGAAAAGGAAATGGAAGATAAGATCCGTGAAGAAAAGGGCTTGGAAGCTGACTTTGTCTATGATGGCTATAATAAAGCGAACTTAATGGCTGCTGCTGAAAAAGGTAGTTCAGACAAGAAGCCAGAAACTTGTCAGGAAGCTCTAGGAGATACTCCTAAAAAGGCTAGCCAGCTCCAAGATTCAAGTGTAGTCTTCTCAGTACTTCTTGGAATATTGGCCGTTTGTGGATTTAGTTTAGCTGGATTCTTTTATAAGAAATCAAAAAAATAAAGAGGATGAATAGATCCTAACAAGGAGGTTCCGCTAGAAAGCGAGGCCTCTTTTTCCAACTTGTAAAAAAGGTCTTTTTTCTGTATGATAAGGGTACTGAAAGAAAAAGGAGAAGCCACATGACACAAAAATTGATCGCTTACAAACGCATGCCTATCTGGACCAAGGATACCATGCCAGAAGCTCTTCAAGGAAAGCACAATACCAAGGTAGGAACCTGGGGGAAGATTACGGTTCTAAAAGGTCAGTTAAGATTTATTGAATTGACAGCAGAGGGAGAAGAAATCGCGAGCCACCTTTTTGAAGCAGGAGCAGAGAACCCCATGGCCGAGCCCCAGGCCTGGCACCGTGTCGAAGCGGCGACTGACGATGTGGAGTGGTACTTGGAATTTTACTGTGAGCCAAAAGACTATTTTCCTAAAAAGTACAATACCAACCCTGTCCATTCAGAGGTGCTAGAAGCAGTGGGAATTGTCCCAGCTGGAAAGGCGCTGGATCTAGGATGTGGGCAAGGACGCAATGCTCTCTTTTTGGCCCAACATGGCTTTGATGTGACAGCAGTAGATCAAAATGAATTGGCTCTTGAGATCTTACAAAGTATTGTCGCTGAGGAAGATATGGACATGCCAGTAGGACTTTATGATATCAATGCTGCTGCACTCACCCAAAACTATGATTTCATCGTGTCAACTGTGGTACTTATGTTTTTAGAGGCAGAGCGGATCCCAGCGATCATTCGCAATATGCAAGAGCATACCAACCCAGGTGGCTACAATCTCATTGTCTGTGCCATGGATACAGAAGATTATCCTTGTCAGATGCCCTTCTCGTTTACCTTTAAAGAAGGAGAATTGGCGGAGTATTACAAGGATTGGGAATTGGTCAAATACAATGAAAATCCTGGCCACCTCCATCGTCGAGATGAGAATGGAAATCGAATTCAACTTCGATTTGCAACCATGTTGGCAAAGAAAAGCAGGATGTTAAGATCCTGCCTTCAGATTGAAGACAAAGTCATATAAAAAACTTTCCTTAGGTGAGTACGGACGTCAGCGAACTTCTTCGAAGTTCCAAGACTTAGTTTTGAGCCTAGGGTCTCAAAACTCCCGAGTGCCTGAAACGTTATTGTTTCAGGCACTTTTCTCACAGTGGAAAGTTTCGGTATTTTCTTGAATCGATTTAAAAATTGGAACTCATTTTTATTTTTTTTTTTGCAAAATCGCTTAACTTATTTTACTTTAAAGTAGTTTGTCTACATTCTAAAAACAGGATGTTAGAATCCTGCCTTTTTGCTTTCTTACAAACAAGTTGAACAAGGTGATCAGATCTTTTTTCATTTGCCAAAAGAAAAACCTTCTCCAGAAGGGTAGGAAAAGGTTGGGGGATTTAGTTCCAGCTAGCAAAGTCGCAGACACTGAGAATGATCGTTCCAATTTCAATGGGGTCCTCTTTCGCACCCGATTCTAACCAGGTAACAATTACAGATTCGATCGTAGCGATGAAAATTTCTAGACCATACTTGTATGGAACTTGAAAGTCTGAAATGATGTGTTCTTTAGCTTGGGGAGTATCGTCCAGTGCATGAAGGGTAAAACTTCTTACCAATTTACTAAAGTCCGAGCAACAGGATTGTGACAATGCATATATAAAATCATAATTCTCTTTAATAGCGGTCAACACATTGAGAAAGTTTACCTTGACAGGACTTCCTTCAACGAAGAGACTATCCAATTCTTGCATCATGTCCATTTTCATTTGCTCAAACATGTCGTATTTATCGACATAATGCAGATAGAAGGTCCCGCGGTTAATTCCAGCAGTTTCGGTTAATTGTCGAATAGTGATGCTGTCAAAAGGTTGTTGTAAGAGCAGTTTCGAGAGTGCATTCCGTAAGTCTGACTTGGTTGTTGTTTGTCTTTGGCGTACCATATGTTCCTTTCTATAGTTGTATAAATCGGTTTCTATTTGTTTGAAGTTGAAATAATTTATAGGTTAAATAATTTCACGACACTAACAAATAGCATTATACTCCAAAAATATAAATTAAACAATAATTCTAATTTTTGTACATATAACGAAAAGTGTACAAAAATTTTACAAATTTATGTATGACGGGCATTGACAAGATTTTGTGAAAATCTCACAATAATTAGTGATTTAAATTAATTCCCTCCTAAAAAAATGGTCAGGAAATTTTTAGGAAAAGGAGGAACAAGATGAAGGGATGAACAAAAAACCAGCACGATTTAAAGTGCTGGTTTCTTTATTTGATAAAAGTCGTCACAATCAAATTGAAATTTAAGATGGTTAAGACAATCGCTACGAGATAGCCTAAGAAGGTATTCCATTTCGCATTGACATGCTCTCCCATGATTTCCTTGTTGGAGGTGAAATAAACCAGAGGGAAGATGGAGAAAGGAAGGGCCACTGATAGGAAGACTTGAGAATATACCAGAAGGTCATCGAGGACATGTTCTTGGTCACCGAATAAAATTGCGACAATGATAACGGGAAGAAGGGCAATGATCCGAGTCATGAGACGCACCACCCATTGCGGTAGTCTAAATCGCAAGAAACCTTCCATAACGATTTGACCGGTTAGGGTCCCAGTAATGGTTGAATTTTGACCACTAGCTAACAAAGCGATGGCAAAGAGGGTGGACAAGAAAGGACTAGCGATGGCACCAGCAATATGGTTATCCTTGAGGGCATTGTACATGCTAGAGAAAGCACCAATCTTATCTCCGTGTCCGAAGAAGAGGGCCGCTCCAAGAATCAAGAGGAGGGAGTTGACGACAAAAGCCAAACTCAATTCAATATTTGAATCCCAGGTCATAAAGCGCACTGCCCGTTTGATATCTGCTGGATCCTTGTAATCAACTTTTCGCGTTTGCGAAATAGAAGAGTGGAGATAGAGGTTGTGGGGCATCACCGTTGCTCCAATGATTCCAAGCGCCAGGGTTAAGGCTTCATTTCCTTTTGGAAGCCCAATTCCTAGCACCTCTTTTTGAGGGAGGAAGCCAGCGAAGATTCCCCCGATATCTGGCTTCGAAAGAAAGACGAGATAACCAAAAATCGCAAGGATTGTGAGGATCAAGGTTGATACGATGGCCTCGATCTTTCGAAATCCTAGATGCATGAGGCCCAATAAGAGGAAGACATCAAAGATGGTGATCAGAATGGAAAAGAGCAAAGGCCAACCAAAGAGGAGGTGAAGGGCAATCCCTGAGCCGATGACTTCCGCTAAATCTGTCGCCATCAAGGCAAGCTCGATCACAATCCAAAGGGTATAGCGAAGCCATTTTGGCAAATGATGGGCGGTTGTTTGGGCCAGGTCCTTACGATGGACAATCCCTAATTTCCCAGCCATTTGTTGCAACTGCATGGCGATCAAAGACGAGAGAAGAACCACTGATAAGAGGAGGTAGCGGTATTGGGCCCCTCCGACCACACTGGTAATCCAGTTTCCCGGGTCCATATAGCCGACAGCTACTAGACTTCCTGGTCCTGAAAAGAGTAGAAGGGTCTTCCAAAAGGGGATGCCTTTTGGCACGTCAATAGACTGGTTGATTTCTTGAAGTGATTTCCTTTCAAACTGTTGTAAACTCACGATGAGCCTTCTTTCTAAGAATAAATCAATTTGTCTCCAATTATAGCATAAAATTTATAATAGTTCATGATAATGAGGAAGAATTACTATTATTGATGCCTCGATTTCTTTGTAATCTATTCGAAAAGGACTATAATATAGATAGGAAATAGGAGGGAGGAGAGAGAAAATGGCCTACATCGAAATGCAGCACTGTTACAAGCGATACACTAGTGGAGAAACGGAGATTCTCGCTAATCAGGATGTTTCTTTTGAGATTGAAAAAGGCGAATTGGTCATTATTTTAGGGGCGTCAGGAGCTGGAAAATCAACGGTTCTCAATATCTTAGGAGGGATGGACACCAATGACGAAGGGCAGGTCCTGATTGATGGGGTGGATATTTCTAAGCTCAATTCCCATCAACGAACGGATTATCGACGAGATGACGTTGGCTTTGTCTTTCAATTTTATAATTTAGTAGCCAATCTGACAGCCAAGGAAAATGTCGAATTGGCTTCAGAAATCGTCTCTGATGCCTTGGATCCGGAAGACGTTTTAAGAGAAGTCGGACTTGGCAATCGTCTTGATAATTTTCCTGCCCAATTGTCAGGTGGAGAGCAACAACGGGTGGCGATTGCTCGGGCAGTGGCGAAAAATCCTAAAATTCTCCTTTGCGATGAGCCTACAGGAGCCTTAGACTACCAGACAGGTAAGCAAGTATTGGAGATTTTACAGGCCATGTCTCGTAAAAAGGGAGCAACGGTCATCATCGTAACCCATAATGCTGCTTTAGCTCCGATTGCAGACCGTGTGATTCGCATGCATGATGCCAAGGTCAAGTCGGTAGAAATCAATGAGCTTCCTCAAGATATTGCTACACTAGAGTATTAGAAGAGGTGCTAGCATGAAACGAAAAGTCTATTGGAAGGACCTATTTGGTTCTTTTACACATTCAAAAGGACGTTTTCTCTCCATCTTAACCTTGATGTTGTTGGGAAGCTTGGCCTTGGTTGGCTTAAAGGTGACCACCCCAAATATGCACCGAACGGCTAACCAGTTTATTCAGCAACAAAAGATGCTAGATCTTGCTGTCATGGGGGACTTGGGATTAGACCAGGCAGATCAAGAAGAGCTTTTAGGACTCAAAGGGACGCGTGTCGAATTTGGTTCACTGCTGGATCTGACGGTGAAAGGAACAGGAGAGGCAATTCGACTTTTTTCTGCCCCAAAGAGCCTTTCTTCTTTTCGTGTGACCAAGGGGCGTCTGCCCCAAAAAGAAGGGGAACTGGCCCTAGCGAGTTTTTGGGAGGATCGTTATCGATTAGGGGATACCCTCACACTTGAAGAAAAGGCGGGAACTCGCTCTAGTTTAAAGCAAAAGCAATTCACCATTGTTGGTTTTGTTCAATCTTCTGAGCTGTGGTCTCAAAAGAATTTAGGCACTGCCATGAGTGGCAGTGGGAATCTGGATGCCTATGCTCTGGTTTCAAAAGAGGTCTTTACGACTAAACTTCCTGTGATAGCGCGGATCCAGTTTGATGATCTGCGATCTTTGGATTCTTTTTCGCAAGTCTACCAAAAACGGCTAGAGGATCACCAAGAAGAGTTAGAAAAACTTCTGAAAGACAATGGAAAGGCTCGCTATCAAAGACTCAAGAAGGAGGCGGATGGGCAGATCCGAAAAGGCCAGAAAGAACTCAGTCGTGCCATGGAAACACTACAGTCAGCCAAGAATCAGATCGATCAGGCTCAAAAGCAATTAGACTTGCAGGAGACGCAACTCAGTAAACTAGCTCCATTTCTGCCAGCTAAAGAGCGAGTAGCCAGTCAAGAAAAAATCCATCAAGCCAAAGAACAAATGGATCTGAAAAAGAAGGACTGGACCGAAGGTGAAAAGGAGCTTGCAAAAAAAGAGGAGGAGCTGAAAAAAGCCCAAAGCGAGCGAGATCAGCTGGAAATTCCAACTTATCATGTTTATGATCGCAAGACCATGCCAGGCGGACAAGGTTACCTGATGTATAGCAATGCTAGTAGCAGTATCTCTGCTATCGGAAATATTTTTCCGGTCGTTCTTTATCTGGTAGCAGCCATGGTGACCTTCACCACGATGACGCGCTTTGTCGATGAAGAGCGGACCAATGCAGGCGTTTTTAAGGCGTTGGGCTATCGAACCAAGGACATCATTCTCAAATTTGTCCTCTATGGATCTTTTGCTGGTACGATTGGAACCCTTCTAGGAAGCTTGTTGGGGCATTATTTCCTATCGGGGATCATCTCCAACATTATTACGCAAGGGATGGTTATAGGAGAGAGCAGAGAGTATTTTTATAGGGATATAACTCTGATTGCTCTTGGACTGTCTTTCGTCGCGAGTGTGCTTCCAGCTTACTGGGTTGCTCGTAAGGAATTAAAAGAAGAAGCCAATCTTTTATTAATGCCCAAGCCACCGGTATCCGGTTCGAAAATTTTTCTGGAGCGTATCCATTTTATTTGGAAACGTCTGAATTTCACGCACAAGGTTACTGCTCGCAATCTCTTTCGTTACAAACTACGGATGCTGATGACCATTTTTGGAGTGGCGGGTTCTGTTGCTCTTCTCTTTGCAGGGCTAGGGATTCAATCTTCTGTAGGAAGTGTTTCCAAACGCCAATTTCAAGAGATCCTATCTTATGAGTTGATTGTAGCCAAAAAAACGTATGCCTCCTACCAAGAAAGCAAAGAACTAACCAATCGTCTGGCAAAATCAGATATCAAGGATTATCGAGCCATCTATAGTAAGGTCATTGAAGCTTCTTTAAAAAATGGACACGACAAGCAGACCATTACGATGTTGGTTACGGATCGTGCAGATTTTTCTCCCTTTGTCAGCCTGCGTTCTTTCAAGCAAGGGGAGTCCTTGTCTCTAAAGCAAGGGGTTATCATCAGTAGCAAACTGGCACAACTAGCCCAGGTTACAGTTGGGGATCGACTGACCCTAGATGGTCACTCTTTTAAGGTGGCAGGAATCACTGAAAATTATGTCGGCCATTTTATCTATATGGATCAGGCAAGTTACCAAAAAATCTACGGAGAGCGGACTTCAGAAAATAGCTATTTGGTACAGCTGCGAAATTCATCCACACAACAAGTGCAAGCAGTTAGTCGGGACATGATGGCTCTTGCAGCTGTGAAAGCAGTCAGTCAAAATGCTTCGATGATTTCCCTCTTTAACTCAGTTGCCAAATCGTTGGACACCACCATGATGATTCTAGTAGTCGTATCGGTTTTGTTAGCTATCGTGATCTTGTATAATTTAACCAATATCAATGTGGCAGAACGGATCCGTGAATTATCGACCATCAAGGTCTTGGGATTCCATAATAAGGAAGTGACACTCTATATTTACCGCGAAACCATCTTATTGTCTATTATAGGGATCCTCATGGGGTTAGTGGGTGGCTATTATCTTCATCAATTTCTTATTGCCATGATTGCACCAGATGCCATTCTCTTTTACCCCAAAGTAGGACTTGGTGTTTTCCTCTTCCCTGTAGGAGGACTGATCCTTCTTTTGGTCCTGTTAGGAATTTATGTTGACCATTATCTCCGAAAAGTAGATATGCTCGAAGCCCTCAAATCAGTAGACTAAGATACAAAGCACGTAGCTGATAGCGACAAAATGAGTCCTCTAGTCTTATTTTTCATTTCACCAGCAACGAATGTTTATAAAACTTTCACCTCAGGGTGGAAGTTTTTCTTCTCTTTGTTATAATGGATAGTAGGAGAAGATCATGACTAAAATTGCTTTACTTTCAGATATTCATGGAAATACGACAGCCTTGGAAGCTGTCCTAGAGGATAGTCGAAAAGCCAAGGTGGATGAATATTGGCTCTTGGGAGATAGTTTGATGCCTGGAACAGGTAGACGCGCTCTTTTGGAGCTGTTAGAGGAGCTTCCTATTACGGTGAAAGTCCTTGGAAACTGGGAAGATAGTCTTTGGCGCGCCATGAGGGGGATGTTGGATGAGACTAGACCAAGTCATCGCTACCTTATGCGCCAGTGTCAATATATTCTTGAAGAAATCACGCCTCAGGAAATTGAAGCCATGCAGGAAATGCCCATGCAGGTCCATAGAGAAATCGCCGGTTTAAAGATCGGCATTACCCACCACTTACCCGATAAGAATTGGGGTCGGGAATTGATCCACATTGGTGAGCAGAAGGATTTTGATCGCTTGGTGACAAACCCATCTTGTGATATTGCAGTCTACGGACACATTCATCAGCAGTTTTTTCGCTACGGGACAGGAGGAGAACTGATCATCAATCCTGGGTCGATCGGTCAACCCTTCTTTTTGGAAAAGAATCTTCGCAAGGATCTTCGGGCCATGTATGCCATTCTTGAATTTGATCAAATGGGGCTAAAAGATGTCGATTTTAGACGGGTGGATTATGATGTACAAAAAGAACTCCAACTTGCTAAAAACCTCCATCTTCCTTATTATCAAGTGTATTATGAAAGTTTAGTCAATGGCATTCATCATACCCACAATCATGAGCTACTTCATGAGATTGAGCAGAGAGAAGGTCATGATCGAGAAATCGATGCTTGGTTAGAGGACTTTTTCCAACAGTGTAACTGTTGACATTACAACAAAAACTAGTATAATAAGGGTAGTAAGAGTCATCTGTTGACAATCGTCCAATAGATGCCACTTTCAGAACAGGCAGAAAGGAGTAAAGACATGCAAATTTCGAGTCGGTTTACAATCGGGACTCATGTCTTGATCATGATCGCTCTACAAGGGGAAAAAACCAAAGTAACCAGTGATTTTTTGGCAGGAAGTGTCGGTGTGAATCCTGTTATTATTCGAAAGACCTTGTCTCAGTTAAAGAAAGCGGGATTGATCCATGTAGCGCGTGGGACAGGAGGAGCTGAACTCGCTAAAGCAGCCGATGAGATCAGTCTGCTGGATATCTATCAAGCGGTCGAATGCTTAGGTTCGACAGGCCAATTATTTGGTTTCCATGAAAAACCCAATCCAAATTGCCCAATAGGTCACAATATCCACCATGTCTTAGATGGGAAGCTCGAAGACATTCAGACTGCTATGGAAAAAGAGATGGCTCAAACCAGCCTAAAAGAAGTCGTAGAAGACGCGCAGAAAAGAATGGACCTCGAATCGGTTTCATAAGAAGAATGAGAGTGGGACAGAAATCGGTCATTCGTTAGAATTCGATTTCTTCGTCCCACCTCCGCATAGTTGAGTAGGGCTGTAAAAGCTGATGAAATCAGCGCAGTAGAGCCCACTCAACCACTGCGTCTTGCTCGACAATCCAAAGACAATTAAGAGGCTAGGACTTTTGTCCCAGCCTCATTTTTTATATTTATTGACGAAACATTCTGTATGGTGCGACTTGGACCAACAAAAGACTTAGTCAAAGTAAAGCAAGTCTTTGCTGGTTTCTGTAAAGAGTCCAAAGCCGTCTTTTGTGACATAGCCGCAGTCTTCGATACGGACTCCGACTTTACCTGGAATATAGATCCCTGGTTCGACTGAGAAGCACATGCCTTCTTCAAGTACCATGTCATTTCCTTCCATAATAGAAGGGAATTCATGCACATCCATACCGATACCGTGTCCGAGGCGGTGGTTGAAGTATTCACCATAGCCAGCTTTTTCGATAACGCTCCGTGCAGCACGGTCAACGTCATGTGCGGTTACACCAGGTTTGATCATATCGATGGCTGCTTGTTGAGCTTCTAACGTCAAGTGGTAGATTTCTTTTTTGAAATCATCCGGTTTTCCAACCGCGACGGTACGGGTCATATCTGATGCATAACCATTGACCATACAGCCAAGGTCAAAGAGCAAGAGAGCATTGTTTTCGACTTTATTGCTTCCAGGAATTCCGTGTGGGTTAGCTGCATTATTCCCCGTCAAGACCATAGTTTCAAAGCTCATTTCATAGCCCAAGCGTTTGATGCCAAAGTCGATTTCTGCCACGATATCAGTTTCTGTTTTATCCAGTGAGATGGCGTCAAACCCCATATTGACAGCCTTATCTGCGTATTGACCAGCAACCAACATCTTTTGGATCTCATCAGCAGATTTGATCAAGCGCATGCGGTTAATCCGTGGTGTTAAGTTAGTAAATTCCGCTTTTTCAAAGACAGTGCGCAAACCATTGTACTTGGTCAGAATCAAGTTATCATATTCAAGTGCAACAGTTTTGGCATCTGGTTTAGCGATAGCCCCTTTAATCTTTTCCCAAGGGTTTTCAGAATCCACATAGCCAACCACTTGGAAATCGACAACTGCAGTCGCCCGTTCCACTTCAAGTGCAGGAACGAAGAGAAGGGGTTCATGGTCTGTGTAAACGAACAAAAAGAGTTGGCGTTCGTGGGGATCACTGTAAAATCCAGTCAGGTAATTGATCGTGACAGGATCGGATACAACAGCGACGTCTGTTTTTTCAGTTTCAAGAAAATCGACGATTTGATCTAATTTAGACATAATGCTACCTTCTTTCTATGGATCTATTTTGTCAAATTTTCCCCAAAAAAGCAAGAGTTTACAAAATTTTACCAAAATGCTTGAAAGTGTTTACAATACATGATAAAATAGGATTAATTAGAGAATGAAAACGAAATTTTCAACAATGAAAGGAAATCTTATGAATACAGACGATACAGTAACGATTTATGATGTCGCCCGTGAAGCAGGGGTTTCAATGGCAACCGTTAGTCGTGTAGTGAATGGAAATAAGAACGTTAAAGAAAATACACGTAAAAAAGTTTTGGAAGTGATCGAACGCTTGGATTACCGTCCAAATGCTGTTGCGCGTGGTCTTGCCAGTAAGAAAACCACAACAGTCGGTGTTGTGATTCCAAACATTACCAACAGCTATTTCTCTACCTTGGCTAAAGGGATTGATGACATTGCGGAAATGTACAAGTACAACATCGTCCTTGCAAATAGCGATGAAGACGATGACAAAGAAGTTTCAGTAGTAAACAACCTCTTTTCAAAACAAGTGGATGGAATCATTTTCATGGGCTATCACTTGACAGAAAAGATTCGCTCAGAGTTTTCACGCTCTCGGACGCCAGTCGTCCTTGCTGGGACAGTCGATGTAGAACACCAATTACCAAGTGTCAATATCGACTACAAGCAAGCGACTGTTGATGCTGTTGCACAATTGGCAAAACACAACAAGAAAATTGCTTTTGTAAGTGGTCCATTGGTGGACGATATCAATGGAAAAATTCGTTTGTCAGGCTATAAGGAAGCTTTGAAAGCGAAAAAATTGAGCTACAGCGAAGGACTTGTCTTTGAATCGAAGTATCGTTATGATGAAGGTTACAACTTGGCAGAACGCATTATTGCGTCAAAAGCAACAGCTGCTTTTGTGACAGGTGATGAATTGGCTGCAGGTCTCTTGAACGGCTTGTCTGATCACGGTATCAAAGTACCAGAAGACTTTGAAATCATTACTAGTGATGATTCACAAGTAACACGTTACACGCGTCCAAATCTATCAACGATTGGCCAACCCTTGTATGACCTTGGTGCGATTAGTATGCGTATGTTGACCAAGATCATGCACAAAGAAGAGTTGGAAGAACGCGAAGTGTTATTGTCTCATACGATCAACCAACGTGGAACGACGAAGAAATAAGGATTAGTAGACTAGAGTCTCGACATGGGAAGACGTGTCTACTAGTCTGAGAGGTTAGAACAAAACTGTTCTAACCTTTTTTTTATACTAGAAACAGGTAGAGACTTGCTGGGCACTCTTTATTTCGGTATAATAGAAGGTATGAAAGTTTTACTGTATTTAGAAGGAAAATCCGTATTACAAAAATCAGGAATTGGTCGAGCCTTGCAGCACCAAATGCATGCGCTTGATTTGGCTGGGATTCCGTATACGACAGATATTTTAGGAGATTATGATGTGGTGCATATCAATACCTATGGCCCACGGAGTTTCCTTTTGCTCCATGCAGCAAAACGTCGTGGAAAGAAAGTCATCATGCATGGTCATTCAACCCGTGAGGATTTTGAAAATTCCTTTATCGGGTCTAACTTTTTTGCGCCCTTGTTTGGGAAGTATTTGGCTCACATGTACCAAAAGGCAGACTATGTGATCACGCCATCTGAGTATTCCAAACACCTGATTCAGTCTTATGGGGTGACAACTCCGATTATTGCGGTCTCCAATGGGATTGATTTGGAAAAATACAAGAAGGATCCGAAAAAAGAAGAAGTCTTTCGCAAGCATTTTAATATCCAAGAAGGCCAAAAGGTTGTTATCTGTGCGGGGCTTTATTTTAAACGCAAAGGGATTGAAGATTTCGTAGAAGTGGCCCGTCGCATGCCGGATGTGCGCTTTATTTGGCTTGGATCGATTAACAAATGGATCATTCCGAGTAAGATTCGTCGCTTGGTGGAAAAGGATCATCCTAGTAATGTGGAATTCCCTGGCTATTTTAAGGGAGCGGTCTTCCAAGGGGCTATGACGGGTTCAGATGCTTTCTTCTTCCCATCTTATGAAGAAACGGAAGGAATCGTTGTTTTAGAAGCCTTGGCTAGTCATCAGCATACGGTCTTGCGGGACATTCCCGTATACAATGGTTGGATCGACGAGACGTCTTCTGAATTGTGCCACAATGTGGATGAATTTGTGAATTCCTTGAACAAGGTCTTGAACGGACAAGTAGACAAGCGGGAGGCCGGCTACAAGGTCGCTGAGAGTCGTTCGATCGACCGAGTGGCTCATCAATTGGTCGAAGCCTATCAAACAGTTTTGGAGATGTAAGATGCGTGTAGGATTATTTACAGATACCTATTTCCCGCAAGTTTCGGGAGTGGCGACCAGCATTCGGACGCTCAAAACAGAATTAGAAAAATTGGGTCACACGGTCTTTATCTTTACGACAACGGATAAAGATGTGAACCGCTATGAAGATTGGCAAATTATTCGGATTCCAAGTGTGCCTTTCTTCGCCTTTAAGGATCGTCGCGTTGCTTATCGTGGTTTTTCAAAGGCGCTTGCCATTGCCAAGCAATACCAGTTGGATATTATTCATACCCAGACTGAGTTTTCACTAGGCCTTTTGGGAGTATGGATTGGACGCGAATTGCGGATTCCAGTCATTCATACCTACCATACCCAGTATGAGGACTATGTCCGCTATATTGCGAGAGGCATGGTCATTCGCCCAAGTATGGTCAAATACATTGTGAGAAGTTACATGAATGATCTGGACGGCGTGATCTGCCCAAGCGAGATCGTCTATGACTTGCTCCAAAAGTACAAGGTCAAGGCAGAAAAACGCATAATTCCGACAGGGATTGATTTGGTCAAGTTTGACCGGCCAGAAATCACTCCGACAGAGACTGCGGCTCTTCGTGAAAAATATGAAGTCGCAGAAGATGAAACGCTTTTATTGAGCCTGTCGCGGGTCTCTTATGAAAAAAATATTCAGGCTGTCATTGCGGCCCTTCCTGATGTCCTTCGGGTCAATTCTAAAGTTAAGTTGATTGTGGCTGGGGATGGACCTTATTTGGATGATCTGAAAAAACAAGCGGCGAAACTTGGCGTATCAGATGCTATTGTCTTTACAGGGATGATCCCGCCAAATGAGACAGCACTCTACTATAAGGCGGCTGACTTCTTTATTTCAGCTTCAACAAGTGAGACGCAAGGTCTGACCTATTTAGAGAGTATTGCGAGTGGTACACCGATCATCGCTCATGGCAATCCTTATCTCGATCATGTGATTGATGACCCTATGTTTGGGAAACTCTTTTATGAGGAGAGCGATCTGGCCCAAGCGATTCTTGAAGCGATTGACGAGATGCCTGCAATCGATGAAACCAAGTGGGCAGAAAAGATCGATGATATTTCTGCTGCAACCTTTGGCCGTCGAGTCTATGAATTTTATCTGGATAAAATCATCTCTAAAGACTTCTCAAATGACTTGAACCCAGAGCAAAGTCGGGTCAAGCGGATGTCTAAGACCATTGTGAAAATCCCGACCAAGGTCATTGCTCTTCCGGTCAATGGATCTGTGAAGATGATGAAGGCTTCGGTCAAACAAGTGAAGAAAATCCGTAAAATCACGCATTTCTTTGATTGAAAATGAAACTTTTTCTTGCAATATTTTTCAATCGTGCTATAATAACTGACAGAGACATATCAAATCTAGGAAATCTAATAGAGAGCGCGTGGAGCTGGAAATCGCGTAGAGGATAGATTTGGGACTACTCGATATACTTTTATGCAAACATAAAACGGTGGCTACGTTAGAGCCAATCAGAGGTGTCCCTCTTTTTGAGGAACATAAATGAAGGTGGAACCACGTTGCGACGTCCTTTTTGGATGTCGCAATTTTTTTATGAGGAGACTAACTATGGAGTTGCAAGAATTAGTGGAGCGCAGTTGGGCAATCCGACAAGCTTATCACGATCTGGAAGTTAAGCACCATGATTCCAAGTGGACGGTAGAAGAAGACCTCTTGGCTTTATCGAATGATATTGGAAATTTCCAACGATTAGTGATGACCAAGCAAGGACGCTACTATGATGAAACACCTTACACGCTGGAACATAAACTTTCAGAAAATATCTGGTGGCTAGTTGAACTTTCTCAACGTTTGGATATAGACATCCTGACGGAAATGGAAAACTTTCTCTCTGATAAAGAAAAGCAGTTGAACATTCAGACTAGGAAGTAGTCTGCTAATAAAAAGTCAATGCTTATAAACTATGAATGAATAAAAGGAGAATATCATGATTCAAATTACTTTCCCAGATGGCGCTGTTCGTGAATTCGAATCTGGCGTTACAACTTTTGACATTGCTCAATCCGTCAGCAATTCCCTAGCTAAAAAAGCTCTTGCTGGTAAATTCAACGGCAAATTGATTGACACAACTCGTGCTATCACTGAAGACGGAAGCATTGAAATCGTGACACCTGATCACGAAGATGCTCTTCCAATCTTGCGTCACTCAGCGGCTCACTTGTTTGCTCAAGCAGCTCGTCGCCTCTTCCCAGATATCCACTTGGGTGTCGGTCCAGCCATCGAAGATGGTTTCTACTACGATACAGACAACCAAGCTGGTCAAATCTCTAACGAAGACCTTCCTCGTATCGAAGAAGAAATGAAGAAAATCGTGAAAGAAAACTTCCCATCTATTCGTGAAGAAGTGACTAAAGATGAAGCGCGTGAAATCTTTAAAAACGATCCATACAAATTGGAATTGATCGAAGAACACTCTGAAGACGAAGGTGGTTTGACCATCTACCGTCAAGGTGAATACGTGGATCTCTGCCGTGGCCCACACGTCCCATCAACTGGTCGTATCCAAATCTTCCACCTTTTGAATGTGGCAGGTGCTTACTGGCGTGGAAATAGCGATAACGCTATGATGCAACGGATTTACGGTACTGCTTGGTTTGACAAGAAAGACTTGAAGAATTACCTTCAAATGCGTGAAGAAGCTAAAGAGCGTGACCACCGTAAACTTGGGAAAGAGCTTGATTTGTTCATGATTTCTCAAGAAGTTGGTCAAGGTCTTCCATTCTGGTTGCCAAATGGTGCGACGATTCGTCGTGAGTTGGAACGCTACATCGTTGATAAAGAAGTCGCAGCAGGCTACCAACACGTCTACACTCCACCAATTGCTTCTGTAGAACTTTATAAGACTTCAGGTCACTGGGATCACTACCGTGAAGACATGTTCCCACCAATGGATATGGGGGATGGAGAAGAGTTTGTTCTTCGTCCAATGAACTGTCCTCACCACATCGAAGTTTACAAACACCATGTGCACTCTTACCGCGAATTGCCAATCCGTATCGCTGAAATCGGTATGATGCACCGTTATGAAAAATCTGGTGCCCTTACAGGACTTCAACGTGTGCGTGAAATGTCTCTGAATGATGGTCATACCTTTGTGGCTCCAGAACAAATCGAGGAAGAATTCAAGAAGATCCTTCAATTGATCATCGATGTGTATGAAGACTTTAACTTGACAGATTATCGTTTCCGCTTGTCTTACCGTGATCCTGAAGACAAACATAAATACTTTGACAACGATGAAATGTGGGAAAATGCTCAACGCATGTTGAAAGCAGCCGTTGATGATATGGGTGTTGAGTACTATGAAGCTGAAGGGGAAGCAGCCTTCTACGGACCAAAATTGGATATCCAAGTGAAAACAGCTCTTGGTAAAGAAGAAACTCTTTCAACTATCCAATTGGACTTCTTGCTTCCAGAACGCTTTGATCTTCATTACATTGGAGCAGACGGGGAAGAACACCGTCCAGTCATGATCCACCGTGGGGTAATCTCAACCATGGAACGTTTTACTGCGATCTTGATTGAAAACTACAAGGGAGCTTTCCCAACCTGGCTTGCGCCACACCAAGTAACTCTCATCCCAGTATCTAACGAAAAACACGTGGACTACGCTTGGGAAGTAGCTAAGAAACTTCGTGACCGTGGTGTCCGTGCCGATGTGGATGAACGCAATGAAAAAATGCAGTTCAAGATTCGTGCTTCTCAAACTCAAAAAATTCCTTACCAATTAATCGTTGGGGACAAGGAAATGGAAGAGCAGGCTGTAAACGTTCGCCGTTATGGTCAAAAAGAAACAGAAACCATGCCGGTAGATGCATTTGTAGAATTGATTCTTGCAGATATCGCCAACAAATCTCGTGTTGAGAAATAAAACGATCACAGTCTGAGAAATATTTTTTAGTAAGAAAAAGCAACAACTATTTCAGTTGTTGCTTTTTCTATTTTGTTTAACCTGAGCTAGTAGTGATCGGTCAAACCACCACAAATAGTATCCTCATCAACAATCCTTTCTATCCATTAACTTTTGGATATAGGATATCCTCCCAAGATTTGCTTCCATGAGTTAGATAAGTTGACTATCCTCAATCCTTGTCTGCTTCATTTTCTTTTACGAGATCGTTTTGTGAATCTTTTTCAGAGAGTTTTTGATCGATATACTTGTCAATGTTTTCGTAAAATTCCTTGGTCGTCTCACTATCTAATTTTGTCGAATTATGGACTTGATTGACTTTCAATTGAACAGATTGAATACCGTAAGAGTCTTGTTTTTGGCGAATGGTTTCTAATTCTTCTTCTGAAATCGGATCTCCAACAACTGTCAAGACCAATTCATTGCTACTTGACTTGTAGACTTGATTAATGATCGTATGAGTGGCGAACTCTTTTCCTACAAACTGTTTGATCCCTTCTTTTCGTGCTTGATCCATCGTCAGAGTGACTGCTGAATAGCTGGCTGGAAGAACCAATAATACAATCAAGGAGATCAACCCAATTTTCATTTTAATGTTTAGCTCTTTAAATGAACTTAAGGGAGATTGTCTCATCATAATTCTTGTTCCAACAATATTGATTAGCATGATAAAGACACAGTTGATCAAGAAAAGATAGAGAGCCCCAAATAAAAATCGTACATTTCCATTAGCTAAACCATAGCCTGCAGTGCAGATAGGTGGCATCAGAGCTGTTGCAATGGCTACTCCTGGCACGATATTGTTTGCTTCTTTTTTTCTTGAACCAATGACACCTGCTATCCCACCTGCAATAGCAATGAGAACGTCCCAAATGGTTGGAGAGGTTCGTGCAATCAATTCGCTACTTGCATAAGATAAGGGAGAAATCCAGAAATATAGAGTTGAGACAAGCAAACTGACCAATACTTGAGTAAATAAAACCCCTAGAGATTGCTTGATTAAACGCGTATCAAAAATAGCTAAACCAAACCCCAGTCCAATAATCGGTGTCATAAGAGGGGAAATCAGCATGGCTCCAATAATGACAGCTGTTGAATTCATATTTAGACCTATAGAGGCAATAAAAATCGCACACATCAAAATCACTGTATCTCTTAATCGAACATGAAGGTCATCATATAGTTTCTCGCGGAATTCACGTGTTGAATAGTTTCCGGACATTGGTTACTCCTTTTATTTCATATAATCTTGTTTCTGCATGGATGATGGTAGAGAGACTTCTGTCCAAACTGACATGTTTTTAATTCTCACTTATAATTCTTTTGAACATTATCTTTTAAATATCCATCAGTCCATCCTGCATATTATATCAAAAATTTTACAGTCTTTCTCTGAAGAAATCACTTAATTTAAAAGATAGAGAAAGGAAGAAATTTTTGTATCCTTATCTGAAGAAGAAAAACGATATCTCCTCTGAAAGTAGATACCATTTTAATGTTTAAACAGGATGAGTTTGTAGCAGCAATCCTAGCAGATATCGCCAACAAATCACGTGTTGAGAAATAATGAAAAAATAAAAAGATTGAGGATAAAACAATCTAAAAAACCTTCCTTAGGTGAGTAAGAACGTCAGCGAACTTCTATGAAGTCCCAAAACTCCCGAGTGAGAGTGGGACAGAAATCGGTCATTCGTTAGAATTCGATTTCGTCGTCCCACCTCCGCACAGTTGAGTAGGGCTGTAAAAGCTGATGAAATCAGCGAAGTAGAGCCCACTCAACCACTGCGTCTTGCTCGACAATCCAAAAACAATTAAGTGGCTATGATTTCTGTCCCACTCTCACTTTTCTCACAGCGGAAAGTTTTCTAAATATGATTTATTAGCTATAGCAAGTAGGAAATTAACTTTTTTTAGAATCACTCAAGTGATTTTATCTTCTACATATCATTCGTTTTTTCTGAGACTGAGATTTTAACATCTCGGTCTTTTTTTCCCTTTCTTATTGGAAAGTCCAGCAATTGAGGCTCCACATTTCTTCATAAGTTTGATATAATAAGAAGATAGAGATTGATTAGGAAAAGAAGCATTAGAAACAGGTATGTAAGATGAAAAAAATATTAGTAGTTGATGATGAAAAACCAATTTCAGATATTATCAAATTTAACATGGCAAAAGAGGGCTATGAAGTCTTGACCGCCTTTGATGGCCGAGAAGCTTTGGAAGTCTTTGCGGCTGAGAATCCGGATATTATTATTCTAGATTTGATGTTGCCAGAGATTGATGGTCTGGAAGTGGCGCGTACGATTCGCAAGACCAGCAATGTGCCCATCATTGTCCTTTCTGCCAAAGATACGGAATTTGATAAGGTTATCGGACTTGAAATTGGTGCGGATGACTATGTGACTAAGCCATTCTCTAATCGAGAATTGCAAGCGCGTGTGAAGGCCTTGTTGCGTCGTTCGGAGTTTGCAGCGGATCCTCAGCTTGAAAATGAGGCCGATACGGAAATTGTAATTGGTGATCTTCACATCCTTCCAGACGCTTTCTTGGTTCAAAAGGCCAACAAAGAATTGGACTTGACCCATCGTGAGTTTGAATTGCTCTATCACCTTGCGACCCATGTCGGTCAAGTCATGACCCGTGAGCACCTTCTTGAGACGGTGTGGGGCTATGATTACTTTGGTGATGTTCGGACGGTGGATGTGACGGTTCGTCGTTTGCGTGAAAAAATCGAGGACACACCGGGACGTCCAGAATATATCTTGACCCGCCGTGGTGTCGGATATTATATGAGAAACAATGATTGATCTAATAAAACAATTTGTCATGTCGTCGAACTTTGTCTTTGTTCTGATTACGGTTGGATTTATCATTGTGGTTGCCTTGCTTCTCCTAGAAAACCGTCGGGACAATATCAAGCTCAGACAATTGAACGCTAAAATTAAGGATTTGATTGCAGGGGACTATTCCGAAGTGGTCGACATGCAAGGAAGTCCAGAACTAACCGATATGACCAATAGTATCAATGATCTGTCTGAAGTTATTCGCCTGACGCATGAAAACTTGGAACAAGAAACCAAGCGTTTGACCAGTATTCTTTCTTACATGACGGACGGGGTGCTTGCGACCAACAGACGTGGTCAGATCATCATGGTCAATGAAATGGCAGCCAAGCAATTGAATGTTAATCCAGATGAGGTGCTCAATACCAGTATTTTGGATTTGCTTTCGCTTGGAGATGACTATGATCTGCGAAGCTTGATTACTGAAGTACCAGAGTTAACCATCGATTCACAGGATGAAAATGGGGAATACTTAAGTCTTCGTGTACGCTTTGCCTTGATTCGTCGCGAGTCAGGTTTTATCTCCGGTCTGGTAGCTGTCTTGCACGATACGACAGAGCAGGACAAGGAAGAACGAGAACGTCGCCTCTTTGTCTCCAATGTGAGTCATGAACTGCGAACACCTTTGACCAGTGTGAAATCCTATCTGGAAGCCCTAGATGATGGCGCTTTGTCAGAGCCGGTGGCACCAGATTTTGTCAAGGTTTCACTGAATGAAACTAACCGCATGATGCGTATGGTCACAGATCTTTTGAGCTTGTCACGAATCGATAATGAAACCAGTCAGTTGGATATCGAGTTGACCAACTTTACGGCCTTTATTACCTTTATTTTAAACCGGTTTGATAAGATCAAGAGTCAATCGCAAGAAGATACCAAGAAGTATGAACTGATCCGTGAATATCCAATCACCCCGATTTGGGTTGAAATTGATACGGATAAAATGACCCAGGTAATCGACAATATCTTGAACAATGCCATCAAATACTCACCCGATGGTGGGAAAATCAAGGTAGGGATGAAAACAACAGATGCCCAGTTGATTATCTCTATCTCAGATGAGGGCTTGGGAATTCCCAAGAAAGACTTGCCACGCATTTTTGATCGCTTTTACCGAGTGGATAAGGCGCGTAGCCGGGCCCAAGGTGGGACTGGTCTGGGCTTAGCCATTGCTAAGGAGATCATTAAGCAACACAAAGGCTTTATTTGGGCCAAGAGTGAATATGGTAAGGGATCTACCTTTACCATTGTCTTACCGTACGACAAAGATGCGATTAAAGACGACTGGGATACAGAAGAGGAAGAATAAGGAGTCAATGACAGAAGAGGGATTTAAGTACAGTATTTTAGCTTCAGGTTCTAGTGGAAATTCTTTCTACCTTGAGACACCAAAGAAAAAACTGCTCATTGATGCAGGTCTATCAGGGAAAAAGATTACGGGACTATTGGCTGAAATTGATCGCAAACCAGAAGATTTAGATGCCATTCTGATTACGCACGAACACTCAGACCATATCCATGGTGTGGGTGTTTTAGCGCGGAAATATGGGATGGATCTATATGCTAATGAAGCCACTTGGAAGGCTATGGAAGGTACCAAGTATCTAGGAAAGGTCGATGACGCTCAAAAGCATATCTTTGAGATGGGGAAGACCAAAACATTTGGCGATATCGATATCGAAAGTTTTGGGGTCAGTCACGATGCTGCAGCCCCTCAATTTTATCGCTTGATGAAGGATGGGAAGAGCTTTGTCTTGCTGACGGATACAGGCTATGTGAGCGATCGCCTAGCTGGAATCGTCGCGGATGCAGATGGCTATCTGATTGAGTCCAATCATGATGTGGAGATTCTTCGAGCAGGTTCGTATGCTTGGCGTTTGAAGCAACGAATCTTATCTGATCTGGGCCACCTTTCTAATGAAGATGGGGCAGATGCCATGATCCGGACCTTGGGGAATCGTACCAAGAAGATTTATCTGGGGCATTTGTCAAAAGAGAACAATATCAAAGAATTGGCCCATATGACCATGGAGAATCAACTGGCTCGAGCAGATCTAGCTGTCGGTCATGATTTTGAGGTGCTGGATACATCACCAGACACCGCGACTCCTTTGACGAAGATATAAGATAGAAAACCACCTGCGGGTGGTTTTTTGATTTCTGATTAAAATCCCTTCATCTAGTGATGAATTTGCTCTTTACCTTAAATTCGTGTATGATAAGAAATAGCGAATTCTGAATGAGAGTCACGTTTTGTACAATCAAAGAAGTGGAGAAATGAAAAATGAAAAAGATGATGTTATTACTGGCAAGTTTAGTTGCTTTAACAGCTTGTGGTCAGTCTAAGCAAGATACGAAAGAGTCAACCTCCACTCAAACGGCGAAGGAAACAAAAGTATCAGAGTCTCCTAAAAAAGAAAAAGAATTGAAATTTGTGGTGGCTCCTCAATATGAAGGAAAGACGTCTGATCTTATTGAGTTAGGGAAGAAATTGGTTAAAGACCATCCTGAACTCGGAAGTGAAGGTAATATGGCGCTCTATTTCACGGGAGCTATTTCTGAAGGAAGAGCAGTGCTCATGTTGGTCAATAAGACAGATGTGGATATCAAGAAAGATTTGAATTTTTTGATTTCTTGGTCTTATGATGGAAAATCTATTCTTGACAATCAAAAAGTTAGTTATTTTATCAAGGATAGTGGGGAATTACCTTCTCATACAGCAACTATAATCTTATTGCCATTAAATGAGGAACAACAGAGTATTGTGGATGGAATGTCAGATCCATCTAAGATGAAGCTTCTAATGTCAGATGTGAACACTGTAGAGTGATTATGAAACAAGAAACATACAAAGGAGAAGAAAATGCGCCTTGTTTATCTTACGGTTGGTTTTGTGTTTTTGGGATTAGGAATTATTGGAATTCCTTTGCCGATTTTACCGACAACCCCCTTTTTACTGCTGTCGATGGCTTGCTTTGCTAAAAGTTCCAAACACTTTGAAAAGTGGCTTTACCAAACCAAGCTTTATCAAACCTATGTAGCGGATTACCGAGAGACCAAATCGATTGCCAAAGAACGGAAGAAATGGATCCTTCTTCAGATCTACATTCTGATGGGCATTTCGATCTATCTGGCCCCGATTATTTGGGTGAAGCTTGCTCTAGGTACTTTGACAATTTTTATCACTTATTATCTCTTAAAGGTGATTCCCAATAAGCCTGAAAAACCAACAGAAGAAAATCCTGATTAAAATTGGAGAAATCAGGCCCTAGAACTAGGAAAAGAAGTGCGTTCGTGCTTCTTTTTTGGTATACTTAAGAGTATAAATTTATTAGAAAGAAGGCTTCCCATGGAGAAATTACAAGCCCTGTTATCGGAACGGTTTCAGATCGTTTTTTCAGATAGCAGTTTATTAGATACAGCTTTTACACACACCTCTTATGCCAATGAGCACCGCCTCTTAAAAATTTCACATAACGAACGTTTGGAATTTTTAGGAGACGCTGTTCTTCAATTAATTATTTCCGAATATTTGTATAAGGAACACCCAAACAGACCTGAGGGAGATTTGTCTAAATTCCGTTCCATGATTGTCCGTGAAGAAAGTCTGGCTGGTTTTTCTCGAGATTGTCAATTTGATCGTTATATCAAACTAGGCAAAGGCGAAGAAAAATCTGGTGGTCGAGACCGCGATACGATTCTTGGCGATTTATTTGAAGCCTTTTTAGGTGCTCTTTTACTGGATCAAGGAGTGGAAGCAGTCAAACGCTTCATCTATCAGGTCATGATTCCAAAGGTTGAAACGGGTCAATTTTCTCAAGTCATTGACTACAAGACCCGCCTGCAAGAACTGTTACAGGTTCACGGAGATGTGGAGATCCAATACAAAGTGGTTAGCGAGTCCGGTCCAGCTCATGCGAAAGAGTTTGAAGTAGAAGTGTTCGTGAACGGTCAAACGATGGGACGTGGTCATGGTCGTTCCAAGAAGTTAGCGGAGCAAGAAGCAGCCCGCAATGCAGTTGAAACGAGGAATGATTCCCCATGTATCTAAAAGAGATTGAAATCCAAGGCTTTAAATCCTTTGCGGATAAGACAAAAGTCGTGTTTGACAAAGGGGTTACTGCCGTTGTAGGGCCTAATGGATCTGGAAAATCAAATATCACAGAGAGCCTACGGTGGGCCTTGGGTGAATCCAGTGTCAAGAGTCTACGTGGGGGCAAAATGCCCGATGTCATCTTTGCAGGGACAGAATCGCGTAAACCGCTGAATTATGCTTGTGTCACGGTTGTCTTAGATAACCAGGATGGTTTTATCCAACAAGCGGGGAAAGAAATTCGGGTCGAACGCCATATTTATCGCTCGGGAGACAGCGAGTACAAGATCGATGGTAAGAAAGTACGTCTCAGAGATGTGCATGATTTGTTCATGGATACGGGATTGGGACGGGATTCTTTCTCGATTATCTCCCAAGGTCGTGTGGAGGAAATCTTTAACTCCAAACCGGAAGAACGCCGGGCTATCTTTGAAGAAGCTGCTGGTGTCTTGAAATTTAAGACGCGGCGTAAGGAAACGGAGACCAAACTCAACCAAACTCAGGAGAATTTGGACCGTCTAGAGGACATCCTCTATGAATTAGAAGGACAAATCCAACCTCTTGAAAAGCAAGCGACAGTCGCTCGCCGTTTCTTGGAATTAGACCAAGAACGGCAGGTTCTCTTACTGGACGTTTTGGTTGCTCAAGTCGATCTGACAAAGGACCTTTATGAAAAGGCTGATCAAGAAGAAAAAGCCATTCAAGAACAGTTGGCCTCTTATTACCAACGTCGTCAGGTCTTGGAAGAGGATAACTTGCGCATTAAGAAAGCCCGCCATCAGTTGGATGCAAGTCTAGCTGAGGACCAGGCGAGCTTGCTAGAGGTTACTCGTTTGATCAGTGATTTGGAAAAGCAAATCGAAGTCGCTAAGCTGCAATCGAGTCAGGCAGCCCATAGTCGCAAGGAAAATCTAGAGCGACTAGATGCTATTTTGGCCCGTCTGGAAGAAGCGAAAAAAGAGCTGGCTCAAAAACAAGAGACGCTAGCAACGCTTCAACAAAAGCTGACAGAGAACCGTCAGCAACAAGAAGAGTTGGAAAAAGAATTAGCCAACTATGAAGATGATCCGGAACAAGTCATTGAGCATCTACGTGAGCAGTATGTCGCGCTCTTGCAGACAGAAGCTGAAAAATCTAATGAGCGGACAGCGATTGAGAGCCGGATTCAAGCGCTCCTACAAGAATCTAGCCATCGTCAAGAGGACTTGACCAAGGCGCAATCCAATTTTGAAGCTGCCAAGGAAAAAGAAGTTCAACAATTGGAAGAGTTGGATCAGGCACAAGCGACGGTCAAAGGTCTATTAGCAGAATACCAAGATCAATTGGTAAAAGTGGAGCAAGCCAAAGCTGCCTACCAAGAGGCTCAATCGGCCATGTTTGACTTGATGGATGAGAGCAAAAACAAACGGGCGCGGATCAATAGCTTGGAAGCCATTCAGAAGAACCATAGTAACTTCTATGCAGGTGTCAAGAGCGTCTTACAAGAAGCGGACCGTCTAGGAGGTATCTGTGGGGCTGTTAGTGAGAATTTGAGTTTCTCAAAAGACTACCAGACGGCACTTGAAATTGCTCTGGGAGCTAGCAGCCAACAGATCATTGTCGAGGATGAAAAGGCGGCAACGCGAGCGATTGACTACTTGAAACGCAATCGCTTAGGACGGGCAACCTTCCTTCCGCTAACGACGATCAAAGCCCGTCAACTCTCTTCTCGTAATCTGGAGTTGATTCAAACCAGTGCAGGATTTTTAGGAATTGCGAGTGACTTGGTAAACTATGAGAATCGTTTTGAACAGATTTTCCAAAACTTGCTTGGAGTAACGGCTATCTTTGACACGACGGAGCATGCGCGTGAGGCGGCTCGTAAAGTCAATTATCAAGTTCGGATCGTGACCCTAGATGGGACCGAATTGCGGACGGGTGGTTCTTACGCCGGTGGTGCCAATCGTTCCCAAAACACGGTCTTTGTCAAACCAGAATTAGATAGTTTAAAACAGGAAATGCAAGCTCTGGATGCTCGTTTAAGAGAAGCAGAGCAGGAGGTAGAGACCAAGGACAATCTTCTCAAGCAGGCGCAAGAATACTTAGCCTCTATTCAAAGCCAGGGTGAGCAAGCGCGTCTGGAGCAACAGCGGGCCCAATTGGCCTACCAACAAAGCCAAGAGCAACTGAAAGAAATTCAGGAACTCTTAGAGGCTTTGAAGTCAGAATTGGCAACAGATGCGACCCAATCTCTACAAGAAGAGCAGGAGTCCCTTACTGAGCAATTGGCAGCGATTGATCTTCAAAAAGAAAATTTGAATCGCGACATTGAAACCATGAAGTCGGATAAAGATGTCCTACAACAAAAGGTGCAAAACCTGCAAGAGCAATTGGCAGAACTGCGACTCCAACAGACGGAATATAAAAGTCAACAAAGTTACGAGGAAACAGATGCTCGTCGTTTGGAAGAAACGATCACTCAGTTGGAAGTAGAAGAGCATCAGTTGCAATTACTGATTGAACAAGGCGAGGCCCAAGTTCAGACAGTCGATGTAGAGCAGCTAGCCAATCAATTGACGCAGGCTCAAGCCAAGAAGACAGATTTGGAACAAGGGATCATTCGAAAACGCTTTGAGCTGGATGATTTGGAAGGCCAGGCCGAAGATGTGGCAGAACAGATGGAACAAGCGCGCAAGAAAAACGAAGAGTGGATTCGTCAACAAGCCAAGGCTGAAGCGACACGTGAAAAGCATGCAGACCGCTTGAACAAGCTCTTAACGCAAATTACCGATGAATTCATGCAAAGCTTTGACCAAGCCAAAGAACAGGCCAAACCTGTTGAAAATCTTGCGGTAGCTGAAAACCAGCTCAAGAGCATCGAAAAAGACATTAAGGCACTTGGTCCAGTCAATGTGGATGCGATCGAGCAATACGATGAAGTGAAGGGACGCTTTGATTTCCTTTCTAGTCAGCGGGAGGATGTCTTGGCTGCGAAAAACATGCTTCTGTCTACCATCAACGACATGAATGACGAAGTCAAGGAACGCTTTAAATCAACCTTTGAAGCCATTCGTGAATCCTTTAAAGTTACTTTCCGTCAAATGTTTGGTGGGGGTTCTGCTGATTTGATTCTGACAGAGCCAGACCTTCTGACAGCTGGTGTTGAGATTTCTGTGCAGCCACCTGGTAAAAAGATCCAATCCTTAAACCTCATGAGTGGTGGAGAAAAAGCCTTGTCAGCCTTGGCTCTCTTGTTCTCGATTATTCGTGTCAAGACCATTCCATTTGTCATTCTGGATGAGGTAGAGGCCGCCTTGGATGAAGCCAATGTCAAACGCTTTGGTGATTATCTCAACCGCTTTGATAAGGAAAGCCAATTTATTGTCGTGACGCACCGAAAAGGAACCATGTCAGCTGCAGATTCCATCTATGGAGTGACCATGCAGGAATCTGGGGTTTCTAAAATCGTCTCAGTAAAATTGAAAGACTTAGAAAATGAAGAATAATGATATTAAATTGATCGCTACGGATATGGATGGAACTTTTTTAAATGACCAACATCAGTACGATCAAGACCTTTTACGCAAGGTGTTAGCAGGCTGCAAAGAAAAAGGCATTTATTTTGCCGCTGCGAGTGGCCGTGCCCTTCTTTCTCTCAAATCCCTCTTTAAAGGGTTTGAAGACCAGATGATTTTCATTGCTGAAAATGGCAGCGTGGTTGAATTTCATGGTGACGATCTCTACGAAGCGACCATGTCCAAAGACTTTTATTTGGGTGTTTTTGAAGCCTTGAAATCCTCCCCTTATGCAGACCCGAATAAATTGCTTTTGACAGGGAAAAAGGGAAGCTATGTCTTAGAAACAGTAGATCCCGACTATCTGGCCTTGAGTCAGCACTACAATGAAAACATTCAAAAAGTGAAAAGCCTAGTGGATATTCAAGATGAAATCTTCAAATTGACCACCAACTTCGATGCAGCTCTTGTTCTTGATGGAGAGCAATGGGTCACTGAGAATATCCCAGGCGTCAAAGCGATGACGACAGGTTTTGAATCGATTGATATTGTCCTCGATTATGTCGATAAGGGAGTGGCGATTACTGCCTTAGCGGATAAACTAGGGATCTCGATGGATCAGGTAATGGCTTTTGGGGATAACCTAAATGACCTTCATATGATGCAGGTCGTGGGCCATCCTGTAGCGCCAGAAAATGCACGTCCTGAAATCTTAGCGATTGCTGAAACAGTCATCGGCCACCATGCGACGGGTTCTGTCTTGCGCTACATGGAGGAAATCGTATGAGTAAGATTTCCTTGATTGCGCTGGATTTAGATGGGACCCTTCTCAATTCGGAAAAAAAGATCTCTCCTCGCAATAGAGCAGCTCTCGCTGCTGCACAGGCCCAAGGGGTCAAGGTGGTTCTAACCACTGGTCGCCCCTTGAAAGCCATGGATTTTCTTTTGGAAGAATTGGGGACAGCAGGCCTCAAAGAAGAGTATACGATTACCTTCAACGGTGGTTTGGTGCAGCGAAATAATGGAGAGATTCTCTCAAAAGTGGTCTTGGCACCAGAAGATATCGTAACCATCCATGATGAAACAGCTTGTCTCGGCCTTCCGCTGGATGCGATTAGTGAGGGAACGGTTTATGAGATTCATTCAGAGCGAAAGTCTCTCTATTCCCTTTACAATCCCTACCTGAACTTTATTGAGACAGATTTTAAAGACCTGCCATCTACGTTATCCTACAACAAGTGTGTGACAGCCGTTGATCAAGACTTTTTAGATGCAGCGATCAAGCAGATCAGGCCGGACTTATTTCAAGACTATGAAATTTTTAAATCTCGGGAAATGTTGCTGGAATGGTGCCCCAAAAATGTTCACAAGGCAACAGGTTTAGAGGCATTGGCAGCTATTTTGGGTCTTACATCTGATCAAGTCATGGCTTGTGGAGATGAGGCTAATGACCTGTCTATGATCCAGTGGGCTGGACTAGGGGTTGCTATGGGCAATGCGGTCCCGGCAGTGAAAGATGTGGCGGCGCTTGTTGCACCCGTGACCAATGACCAAGATGCTGTCGCATGGGCAATTGAAAATTATGTGCTAAAGGAGAGTGAATAAATGGGATTATTTGATCGATTATTTGGAAAGAAAGAAGAAACTGAAAAAGTACTTCCGTCTACTGAAGAAGTGACGGAAAGTAATGAGATTGAAGAAGTTGTCAAAGAGGAGCCGACGACGGCTGTCTCAAATGACAAGGAAGAGCAAAAAATCGCTGATATGGAGGCATACTACCAAGAGCTTAAAGCGCGGATTGCAGCCACACATCAACCTGTTTCAACCGTCACTCAAGAAGAGTCATCAGAGGAACCTCTTGTTGAAGAAAATATGACTTCAGAGACTCATGAAGACCAAGCAGTGGGAGAGGAGTCTCCGGTTGTCTTTGAACCAGCTCAAACAGAAACAACTCCTGAAGAAGCTTCACCTGTAGCTGATGAAACGGAAACTGAGCCTCTTGAAGAAGTGAAATCTGAAGCGGAAGAAACTGAACATGTTGAAGAAGCAGATGAGATTGATGTTATAAAACTGGAAGAAGAGTCACCATCACCTGACGCTGAGCCAGTAGAAGTGAGCACGACAGAAGAGAAGGTTCCAGAACCGGAAGCATCAGAAGCGATCGCTGAAGTAGAGGAAACTTCAGAAGTAGCGGAAGTCGAGTCTAGCTTTCCTGAAGGAGAAGCTGCATCAGCTGTTGAGGAAAGAACTGTTGAAGAGGCAGAGGAGCCAATTCAAGAGGAGGTCGCACTTCAGCAAGAAACCATCCAGGAAAAATATGATCGTAGCTTGAAAAAGACACGGACTGGATTTGGCGCACGTCTCAATGCCTTCTTTGCGAATTTCCGTTCAGTCGATGAAGAATTCTTTGAAGAATTGGAAGAACTCTTGATCATGAGTGACGTTGGGGTTCAAGTGGCCTCTAATTTAACCGAAGAGTTGCGCTATGAAGCACGTTTGGAAAATGCCAAAAAACCAGATGCTCTCAAGCGCGTGATTATCGAAAAATTGGTAGACTTGTATGAAAAGGATGGCCAATTTAATGAAGCCATTCGTTTTCAAGATGGCCTCACGGTTATGCTCTTTGTCGGGGTCAATGGAGTTGGTAAAACAACCTCTATCGGGAAGTTAGCCCACCGATACAAACAAGAAGGCAAGAAAGTCATGTTGGTTGCAGCAGATACCTTCCGTGCAGGAGCAGTGGCTCAACTGGCAGAATGGGGACGCCGAGTAGATGTTCCAGTTGTGACAGGTCCTGAAAAATCAGATCCTGCTAGTGTTGTCTTCGATGGAATGGAGCGCGCGATGGCTGAAAATATCGATGTTCTGATGATTGATACAGCGGGTCGTCTGCAAAACAAGGACAACCTCATGGCGGAGCTTGAAAAAATCGGACGGATTATCAAGCGTGTGGTACCTGATGCTCCGCATGAAACCTTGCTGGCCCTTGATGCTTCAACCGGTCAAAATGCCTTGGTGCAAGCCAAAGAGTTTTCAAAAATTACGCCTGTGACAGGGATTGTATTGACCAAGATCGATGGAACGGCTCGAGGTGGAGTTGTTCTTGCGATCCGTGAAGAATTGGATATTCCGGTTAAGTTGATTGGATTTGGAGAAAAGATCGATGACATCGGACCATTCCATTCAGAAAACTTCATGAGAGGTCTCTTGGAAGGCTTGATTTAAAGTCGAATAAAAAAGACAAATTGTTGGAAGGACAATTTGTCTTTTTTGTTTCCTTGCGCTATCAAAAAACCACCCGAAGGTGGCTTACTTTAATTTTTAGGTTCAGGTTTCCAAATCCACTCTGCTCCGTAGTCTGCAAGGAGGTTATCGGATGCAGCTGGTCCCATGGATCCTGACTTGTACTCATAGAGCGGTGCTCCATTTTCAGCCCATAGTTTTTCGATTCGGTCAATCAATTGCCATGAAGCGCGGACTTCGTGCCAGTGGCTGTAATTGGTTGAGTCATTGTTCAACACGTCGAAAATTAATTTTTCATAAGGCTCTGGGGAAGCTCCAGTTGCGGTCGCATCTGTCTCGTAATCAAAGGAAATCGGTGCGATACTGAATTTTTCTCCGACCTCTTTTCCGTTGATGCTCAATGAGAAACCTTCATTTGGTTGGATATAAATGGTCAAGACATTAGGTTGCAAGCTATGTCCAAAGATGGAGTCGGTTTGCTTGAAGACCACATTGACCATGGTTCCTTTTTGCGTCAAGCGTTTTCCGGTACGGAAGAAGAAAGGAACTCCACGGAAGCGATCGCTATCAACAAAGAATGCCCCAGAAGCATAGGTCTCCGTAGTAGATTCAGGGTCGACATTGGGCTCACTGCGATAAGAGATATCTTTTTTTCCTTCGATGGTCCCTGAATGGTATTGACCACGGATAAAGAATTTCTTTAATTCTTCATCTGTTGGATTGTGCAATTGCTCAAAAACTTTAACTTTTTCAGCTCGAATCGCATCCTTAGTAAAGGTAGCTGGTTTATCCATGGCAAGCAAAGACAAAAGCTGAAGAGTATGGTTTTGCACCATGTCTCGAAGAGCTCCAGAGTGATCATAGTAGCCACCGCGTTCTTCAACACCCAAGCGTTCAGCAAAGGTAATTTGGATATTGTCAATAAAGTCTCGGTTCCAGAGGTTGTCAAAAATGAGATTGCCGAAACGAATGGCAAAGATATTTTGGATCATTTCTTTGCCAAGGTAGTGGTCAATTCGGAAGATTTGTTCCTCATCAAAGGTTTCTTCCAATTCTTTGTTGAGCTGACTAGCCGTTTCTAGGTCTGTACCGAAAGGTTTTTCAACGATCAAGCGCTCAAAACCTTGTCCATCGACAATCCCTTCTGATTTCAGGTGTTTGGCAATAGTTCCAAAAAATTGAGGAGCCATAGACAAGAAGAAGACCTTATTGTGTTCCGTTTGGTATTTTTCATCCAAGCTATTTTGCAATTCGCGCAGGGCGATGTAATGTTCGGTATCATTGACATCATGACTTTGGTAGTAGAAATGACTGGCGAATTCTTGGGCTTGTTGAGGGCTATCTGCGAGGTCTGTGATGGATTCTACCACGACTGATTCAAAATATTCTTTGCTCCAGGGTCTACGGGCTGTTCCGATAACCGCAAAGTGTTCAGATAGATTTCCTGATTTATAGAGTCTAAAAAGGGATGGGTAGAGTTTGCGATGGGCTAAATCTCCACTGGCCCCGAAAATGGTTACAATAACTTTTGAAGACATTTAAGTACCTATTTCCTATTTTATTAACCATATTTTACCATAAAATCTACAAGATTTCCTATACAGAAACTAAGTTCCTCACAATTTCCAATTGAGTGTAACTCGGTGAAAGAAAAAGCTAGAACACAGGTAAGTTCTAGCTTTCATGTTGAAAACAAAGTATTAAAAAACTTTCCTTAAGTGAGTACGGACGTCAGCGAACTTCTTCGAAGTTCCATGACTTAGTTTTGAGCCTAAGGTCTCAAAACTCCTGAGTGCTTGAAATGGTAATGGTTCAAGCACTTTTCTCACGGCGGAAAGTTTCAGTATTTTCTTGATCATTAAAAAAATAGAACTAATTTTTCTTTCTTAATAAAATCACTTAACTCATTTTACAAATAAAGTTTTTCAACGTTCTAAAAGCTAGAACCAATGTGGGTTCTAGCTTGAACTGTTATAAGGTGTTTGGATCTACAAGGGAAGCTCCATCAGAATACGCGGTAGACATAAGGATTAGACGGTTTTGTAATGGTTTGACAATCCGTAATGTGGAGGATAGGCAAGCTTTGCTTGAGCTGTTTGTGGTATTCAATGGACAAGGTTCCTTTTGCATGGATCCAGGTATTGTTGTCAAAATGTTGAGGAGCACCGGTTGTTAAAAGACCGTAGACACCCGAGTCTGCGATACAGTGGATGATCCCAAAGCGAAAGAGGAATTGACTGTCTTTGTTATTAGGGTCATTGTATACAAAACCGGTCAACTCGATGGTCTTTCCCGCAAATTGGTCTGGATAATCATAAATGACTTCCATGACTTCCATATAATTTTCAGTAGTCACTTGGATCACCTTTTTATCAACATATTTCTTAGCTGCCTGCTTCATCTCTGACTCATAGGCGGACTTAGTAAAATAGCTACTGGTATCCGGTTTGAGATACTGGGTTGTTGTCCCTTCATCCTGTTGGATTTCTTTGGAAGAACCTGCTGCCACTGGGAAGTGATAGCCTTTGGCAGAGACAGTTTGAGAATCCAGCGTCACTGTTGGGAAAAATAAGCCGACAAACAAAGGAATACAGAGCAAGAAGATACTCGCCACTTTTGCCCATAAGCCGGATAGATGACTATGGATTTTCATTTGTTTGACCCAGATAATCAGCTGCACAAGAGCTAAAACGAAGGACAAAAACATGGAAATATAAGCCAAGTAAGAATAGTGTAAGTTGATGTATTGATTGAGCTTACCGGATAATTGAAGATACATGGTGAGCTCAAAATAACCTGCTAAGATCAAAAATCGTATCATAAAGCTACCCCCACAATCCAAGAGTATAGGAGCACAACTCCACAGACAATTCCGATAAATTGCCAGATAAAACGGGTCTTGAGATAATTTTTCATCATGAGGAGATTCTTGACATCAAGCATGGGTCCAATCACCAGAAAGGCCAGCACCGGCGCTACTCCAAAACTACTCAGAAGAGAGGAGCCGATAAAGGCGTCCGCCTCGCTACAAAGTGAGAGGAGGAAGGACAAGGCCATAAGGAGGAGAATAGCAATAACCGGCGTCGCACTGATCGAAGTGAGGATCCGTGTTGGGACATAGACTTGGACGAGGCTTGCAAAAAGACAACCGAATACCAAGTAGCGTCCTGTATCAAAGAATTCATCAATCGCCTGCACCAAGACTTGAAAGAGCTTTTGGCCTTTGCTTAAATCGCTAAAATCATGTTCATGCACAGGCTTGCGATGTTCTTTTTGGATCGAATCTGTCTGAATAAAGCCAAGGAAGATCCCTAGTACCGTTGCGACCAGTAGGGAACCAAGGGCGCGGTAGAGGGCCATCTTAATAGAATTCCCAAAGGCTGAATAGGTCGCAAAGAGAACGATGGGATTGATGACCGGTGCTGTCACCAAAAAGGGAACAGCAGTATAACTTGGGACTTTCTTTTCTAGAAAGCGATTGATAATGGGAACAATTCCGCATTCACAGGAAGGAAAGATAAAGCCGACAAAGCTCCCAAAGAAGATTCGCCCAAATTTATTTTTGGGAAGAAAACGGTAAACCTTCTCAGGTGTGACATAAACCTCAATCATTCCTGAAATGATACTTCCGATCAGGACAAAGGGCAGGGCCTCAATGATAATCGAGAGAAAAATAGCCCCAGCCTGCAAGACGCTAGAGGGAAGGTGTTGAAAGAATGTCATTATTTAGCCTTCTTTGCATCTTTAGCAGCCGTTTCAGCTTTCTTTTTTTCTTCGGGGAATTCAACTGTTTTTTCTAGATCTGGAAAACTTGCAAAGTTTTCAAACATTTTATCAAGATCATCTGTCTTAGAAAATTTAATAGCCATTTTTGGGCCTCCTTTTTCGTTTTCTATCATTATAACAAAAAGGAAAGGTCAAGGGGGAAATAGAGCATAAAAGACAAGGAGAAAACTTCTACAAAACCCTAGCAAATAGGTGGCTAGAAGCCTTGGCTACGGTAAAATATGCTATAATAGAAGCTATGGATAAATATGAAAAAATAGCCCAAGAATTGGGTGTTAGCTTAAAACAAATCGATACCGTATTGAGTCTGACCGCAGAAGGCTCAACCATTCCCTTCATTGCTCGCTATCGAAAAGATCTGACGGGAAATTTAGATGAAGTAGCGATCAAGGCTATTATTGATCGGGACAAATCCTTAACGGCTCTAGCTGAACGAAAGGAAACCGTCCTTGCTAAGATTGAGGAACAAGGCAAACTGACAGAGGCGCTCAAGCAGGCTATTGAAGCTGCTGAAAAATTAGCGGATGTCGAAGAGCTTTACCTACCTTATAAGGAAAAACGACGGACTAAGGCGACGATTGCCCGAGAAGCAGGACTTTTCCCCTTGGCACGTCTCATCCTGCAAAATAGTCCAAACTTGGAAGTGGAGGCACAGAAATTTACCTGTGAGACCTTCCCAACTGAAACCGCTGCTTTAACTGGTGCAGTGGATATTCTGGTAGAGGCTATTTCAGAGGATACCCAATTGCGGGCCCTCACCTATCAAGAAATTCATGGTCATTCCCTCATGATGTCAAACTTGAAGGATGAAAGCTTAGATCCTAAGAGAACCTTTGAAATCTACTATGATTTTTCTGAGAAGATCAAGAGTATGCAGGGCTACCGGACCCTGGCTCTCAATCGTGGGGAAAAATTGGGCGTTCTTAAAGTCGGATTCGAGCACCATCTAGATCGAATCATTCGTATTTTTGAAGCCCGTTTTAAAAATAAAAATGCCTATGTCGATGACGTTATTCAGCAAGCGGTTAAGAAAAAAATCGTACCTGCGATTGAACGTCGAATTCGGACAGAGTTGACAGAGGTGGCAGAAGACGGTGCCATTCAATTGTTCTCTGAGAATCTACGGAATCTATTGCTTATCCCTCCATTAAAAGGGCGCGTGGTCCTTGGATTTGACCCAGCTTTTCGGACCGGTGCCAAATTAGCGGTTGTCGATGAGACAGGCAAAATGCTTGCAACCCAGGTTATCTATCCGGTTGCCCCTGCAAAACCAGCTCAGATCGAGCAGGCCAAGAAAGATTTGTCCTCCTTGATCAAGGAGTTTGACGTAGAGATTATTGCGATCGGTAATGGAACCGCTAGCCGTGAAAGTGAGGCCTTTGTCGCAGATGTACTCCATGACCATCCAGGGGTCCGCTATGTCATTGTCAATGAAAGCGGAGCTTCTGTCTACTCAGCTAGTGAGTTGGCCCGTCATGAGTTTCCAGAATTAACCGTTGAAAAACGCTCGGCCATCTCCATTGCCCGTCGTCTGCAAGACCCATTGGCAGAATTGGTGAAAATCGATGCCAAATCCATCGGTATCGGTCAATACCAGCACGATGTCAATCAGAAAAAATTGACAGAAAGTTTGGATTTTGTCGTGGATACAGTGGTCAACCAAGTTGGGGTTAATATCAATACTGCTAGTCCCTCTCTCTTAGCGCATGTAGCAGGACTTAATAAGACCATCTCTGAAAATATCGTGAAATATCGGGAAGAAGAAGGAATGATCCTCTCACGGGCACAGATTAAAAAAGTCCCTCGCCTCGGGGCCAAGGCTTTCGAGCAGGCAGCGGGATTCTTGCGCATTCCTGAAAGTAAAAACATTTTGGACAATACTGGCGTCCACCCCGAAAGTTACAAGGAAGTTGAAAAACTTTTTGAACTCCTTGGGATTACCGAACTCGATGAATCTGCTCAAGAAAAATTAAAAGCTGTCAAGATAGAGGAAATGTCGACCCAGCTAGAACTGGGGCCGGAAACCCTGAAAGATGTCATTGATGATCTCCTAAAACCAGGTCGCGATTTGCGGGATTCCTTTGATGCACCAGTGCTCCGTCAGGATGTTTTGGATATTAAAGACCTCCACATTGGTCAAAAATTAGAAGGGGTTGTGCGCAATGTGGTTGATTTCGGAGCCTTTGTCGATATTGGCATTCACGAGGATGGCTTGATTCATATCTCCCATATGAGCAAGCAATTTATCAAGCATCCAAGCCAAGTCGTCTCTGTAGGAGATGTAGTGACGGTCTGGGTGAAGAAGATCGACGTGGAACGCGAAAAAGTCAACCTCAGTTTGGTAGCACCGAATGAATCTGACTGACTATGTACGCCAGGTATCTCTGGAAGATTTTGGTAGGGAATTCCGCCATCAAGCAGTGTGGAATGCGCGTCTGCAAACCACCGGAGGCCGTTTCTTTCCTAAGGATCGGCATCTTGATTTCAACCCCAAGATTTATCAGACTTTAGGATTAGAGACCTTTCGGAAAATCGTCCGCCATGAGCTCTGCCATTACCATCTTTACGATCAAGGAAAAGGCTATCGCCACAAAGATCCAGCCTTTAAACAGCTCCTTCAGCAAGTGGATGGACTTCGTTTCACACCTCCCCTACCAGAAAAGAGTGGACGAGTTAAGCAGATCTATCTCTATCAATGTCCTCACTGTGGTCAAGAGTATAGTCGAAAGCGAAAAATCGATCTGAAGAAATATGCTTGCGGTCGCTGTCACGGTCGTCTGCAACTCCTTGAAATGAGACAGGAATGAGAATCGGTCTTTAGGCGGATCTCTTTCTAGTTAGACTCTGCTAAAATAGGTCTAACTAGAAAGAGGAAAATCAAATGACATCATCATTTTACAAATCAAAACGCCACCGCCTGGTTTCAGGTGTGCTAGCTGGGCTGGCCGATAAATTTGGTCTGAGTGTAACTCTACTTCGCTTCTTGTTTATTCTTTTTACGGTCTCTCATGCCTTTATCGGTGTGATTATCTATTTACTGTTAGATACGACCTTACCTTATAAGGAAGAGGAGCAGGAAATATTTGACGATGGCCCTCGACCTCGTCGGAGAAAAGAGGCCGAACCCATCCATGATCAGAATGATAGTCCGTTTTTCTAAAAGGAGATCCGGGTGAAGCAGAAGTTCTATTACCTTGCTTTTATTCTATATCTCTTCTTCAGTTTTATAGGACAGTTTTTCATTTTAAATCGTGTTTTTGGAGAAGGAGTTGGAACAGTTTTTATCGGATTGCTCCTTTTTCCACTGGGCATTTGGAATAGTCTCTTCTACCTCTTGTTTCTGACAACAGAAAGGGCAAGAGAGCCACAAATTTATCGGTTTTCGATTTTATTTCTGCCGATGTTGTATCTGGTTTTGTCCTTGTTGGGGGGAGGACCTATCGCCTTTATGCTCGGCTTGATTGCATTTCCTTCAAATGCGGTGGTCTATGCTGTCTCGACTGGAATCAAATCCATGATCAAAGATTTCTTGCAAGGCTGAAGACAGGAGCATTCTTCAGATGTTACCATCATTTCCTAGAGGTTAGAGACATTTGTCTTGGCCTCTTTTTAGTTGCATTAAAAAGGAGTTGAAAATGGATCATTCAAATGACACTTCAGTCTCTCGTCTGAAGAGAAAATCTGCTATAATAGAGAGAGAATTTTAAAAGGGAGAATGATATGGCAGTTACTGTTCGCGATATACAGGAAAAGCTTCGTCTGTCAGTTGTTTATGGGGATGATAACCTCTTAAGCAAGGAAATTACGACTGCGGACATCTCACGTCCAGGTCTTGAAATGACGGGCTATTTTGACTATTACACACCTGAGCGGATTCAGCTTGTAGGAATGAAAGAATGGTCCTACCTGGTGAAGATGAGCTCTCACAACCGACATCAAGTTTTGCGCAAGATGTTCCAGCCAGAGACACCTGTCATCATTGTCGCGCGGAACTTGGACATTCCAGAAGAAATGTTGCGTGCGGCTGAAGAAAAGCAACTAGCCATTTTGAAGAGCAATGTTGCGACGAGTCGTTTGTCTGGAGAGCTATCTAGCTATTTAGATAGCCGCCTAGCAGAACGTACGAGTGTACACGGTGTCTTGATGGATATTTATGGGATGGGTGTCTTGATCCAAGGAGATAGCGGAATCGGTAAGAGCGAGACAGCTTTGGAACTTGTCAAGCGGGGTCATCGCCTCGTAGCGGATGACCGAGTCGATATCTATGCGAGAGATGAGATGACCCTTTGGGGAGAGCCAGCTGAGATCTTACGTCACTTACTAGAGATCCGTGGTGTCGGCATTATCGATGTGATGAGTCTCTATGGTGCGAGTGCTGTGAAGGATTCTTCACAAGTTCAAATCGACGTTTACCTGGAAAATTACACTAAGGACCAAACTTATGATCGTCTTGGTAACAACGCAGAAGAGTTGGAAATCGGTGGAGTCACCATTCCTCGTATTCGCATTCCAGTGAAGACAGGTCGAAATATTTCGGTCGTGATTGAAGCAGCAGCCATGAATGTTCGTGCCAAACAAATGGGCTATGATGCCACTAAAACCTTTGAAGAACGTTTGTCCCAGTTGATTAGTCAAAATGAGGTGAAGGAATGAATCCAGTAGCCCTTCAATTAGGTCCGATCAGTATTCGTTGGTACGCAATTTGTATTGTCTCTGGTTTGATTCTAGCTGTTTATCTTTCCATGAAAGAAGCGCCTCGTAAGAAAATTGATCCAGATGCCATTATTGATTTCATTCTGATTGCTTTTCCTCTTGCGATTGTGGGTGCCAGACTCTATTACGTTACTTTCGAATGGGGCTATTATAGCCAGCACCTTGGTGAGATTTTTGCCATTTGGAACGGAGGAATTGCGATTTATGGTGGTCTCTTAACGGGTGCTTTAGTTCTTTATCTTTTCTCTCGTAGACGTTTGATTGAACCGATCGACTTTTTAGATATTGCGGCCCCAAGCGTCATGATTGCCCAGAGCATTGGTCGCTGGGGAAACTTCTTTAACCAGGAAGCTTATGGAGCTACTGTTAAGAACCTCAACTACCTGCCCTCTTTTATTCGAGACCAAATGTATATAGATAGCAGTTATCGTCAGCCAACGTTCTTATATGAATCCAGTTGGAATCTGCTAGGATTTCTCTTGATCTTGATTCTTCGTAGAAAACCCCAATTTTTGAGACAAGGTGAGATCACAGCCTTTTACCTTATCTGGTATGGTTTTGGTCGGATGATCATCGAAGGAATGCGGACGGATAGCCTGATGTTTGCGGGTTTACGTGTTTCCCAGTGGCTATCGATGATCCTGATTCTAGTTGGACTCGCCATTATCGTTTACCAACGTCGCAAAAAAGCCCCTTATTATGTTGAAGCAAAGGAGTAATATATGTTTATTGAAATTGCATACGGCCTCCTAGGCCTTGCCTTAGTAGCGCTTGTCATTTACATGATTTTTTTCCTTTCAAAGATTGGAAAAGTTGTAGATGAGACGCAAAAAACCATCCAAGTGTTGACGTCAGATGTCAATGTTACCTTGCATCAGACCAATGACCTATTGGCAAAAGTCAATGTTTTAACGGATGATTTGAATCAAAAAGTTGCAACGATTGATCCACTCTTTACAGCTGTAGCAGATCTTTCAGAGTCTGTCTCAGATTTGAATGACCAAGCGCGTCAATTGAGTGTTAAAGCTGTATCAGCTGGTGGAAAAACAGTGAAAGCCTCTATCGGATTAAAAGCGATTCAGATGGCTTCAAAATTATTTAAATAGAATCGAGGAAGAATATGGGACGTTTATCTAGTTTATTAATTGGGGTGATTTCAGGTGCTTCAGCAGCCTACTATTTGTCAACAGAGCAAGGTAAGAAAGTTACTAAAAAAGTTGTGCGCTTTGTAAAAGACTATCAAGAAGATCCTCAAGAAGTGCATGAATCAGTTAAACAAACTGCTAAAGATGTTTCAAAACAAGCAGCAGAAGTAATCCAACAAACCAAAGAAAAAGTTGGATCTGGAGAAATTACGACAGGAACTGTTTTGGAATCTGTCAAAGAAAAAACGCAAGATGTGGTTGAAAAATCTCAAGAAGTCTATCACTCATTTAAGGATAAACTTCAAAAAGAAAATCTAAGTGGCAATGACTTGGTTCAATCCATTCGCAAACAAACAGAATCAGAAGACATTGTGCTAGACTTGGATGAAAAAGATCCTGAAAAAGCAGCTGAAGAAGAAACAAAAGAAGCATAAAAAAATTAGGCTCAGTGAGTCTCATTTCAGATTGAAGACAAAATTATCTTAGAAACTTTCCTTAAGTGAGTACGGACGTCAGCGAACTTCAAAGAAGTTCCATGACTTAGTTTTGAAGCTAAAGTTTCAAAACTTCCGAGTGCCTGAAACAATTATATTTCAGGCACTTTTCTCACGGCGGAAAGTTTCAATAGATGGTTGAATAACTTTAACTCATAAAAAGTATTTATTCTTATAGAATTCCAAGGAAGCCTTTGAATTATCAAACACCATACCAAATTTTTCTGAGTTACATGAAAAGTCTAACTTAATTTGACAACTTAGGAATTAAAAAAATTCGAGTAAATAAAAAAATCAGGCGAACCTGATTTTTATTTTTTTCGTTTGTTGTAGTAAATTCGGAATCCTTGAATACTAGCAAAGCTAGAACCAATAGCTAAGGCAAAAGCAAAGAAGGTATTCATTTTCGTTGCTAAAAAGATAAAACTAAACACAACCGTCAACACACAGAAAATAGCGATATTTAAAAAATATAGCAATTCACTTAATTGAGGCGCGGGTTCAACTTCAGGAGCATAGTCCTGAATAGGGGATTCTTGGGTTTGTTTGGTTAATTCGATATAATCGAATTCTTCATCATAGTGTCTTAAATTTCTTACGGGCATTTTCTCTCTCCTAACAGTACTCTATTATTCTATCATGAATTCAGCTATATAAATGTTACAAAAATGTTACAAATTTTACAAAATAAATAAATTTTTCTAGAATATCGGAATTTTTGTTATAATGGTTCTATGAAAAATATTATAATTACAGCAACAGCAGAGAGTGTTGAGCAAGCACAAGCCCTGATTGATACAGGGGTTGACCGAATCTATGTCGGTGAAAAAGATTACGGATTACGATTGCCTCAAACTTTAAGCTATGACGAAATAAATCGAATTGCCCAATTAGTCCATGCTGCTGGCAAAGAATTGACAGTGGCTGTAAATGCACTCATGCACCAATCGATGATGGATTCAATCAAGCCTTTTTTAGATTTTCTAAAGGAAATTCAGGCTGATTATATTACTGTCGGAGATGCGGGCGTTTTTTATGTCTTGAAACGAGATGGCTATCCATTCAAAACGATTTACGATGCATCAACCATGGTCACTTCTAGCCGCCAGATCAATTTCTGGGGAAAACAAGCAGGAGCTTCTGAGGCTGTTTTGGCTCGTGAGATTCCATCTGCCGAATTATTCGTAATGGCTGAGAATCTTCAGATTCCAGCAGAAGTATTGGTTTACGGTGCTAGCATTATTCACCATTCAAAACGACCTCTTCTTCAGAACTATTACAACTTCATCAAGACAGAGGAGTCTGTGACCAAAGATCGCGATCTGTTCTTAGCTGAACCAGGAGATCCAAATTCTCACTATTCGGTCTACGAAGACAAACATGGAACCCATATCTTCTCAAATAATGACTTGAATATGATGACCAAATTGTCTGAGTTGGTAGAACATGGCTTTGATCATTGGAAACTCGACGGTGTCTACTGTCCGGGTGAAAACTTTGTCAAGATTACAGAGTACTTTGTCAAGGCCCGTGATTTGATTCAAAAAGGAACATTTACACAGGATCAAGCCTATCTCTTTGATGAAGAGATTCGCAAATTGCATCCAGCCAATCGTGGTTTGGATACTGGTTTCTATGATTATGAACCAGATCGTGTAAAATAATAATAAACTAGGGCTTCTTCGTTTGAGAGTTTTCCTTTTTCAGGGAACGAAGAGGCTATTCATTATATCGACAATCTTGTAAATTGGAGAAAACATGACAAATACAAAAAAACGTCCAGAGGTTTTGGTACCTGCTGGAACATTAGAAAAACTAAAAGTTGCCGTTAATTATGGGGCAGACGCTGTGTTCGTTGGTGGACAAGCCTATGGTTTGCGTAGCCGTGCCGGAAACTTCACTATGGATGAGCTTCGTGAAGGAATTGAATATGCTCATGCACATGGCGTAGATGTGCACGTCGCTTCCAACATGGTAACTCATGAAGGAAATGAAAAAGGGGCTGGAGAATGGTTCCGTGAATTGCGGGATATGGGCCTTGACGCCGTCATCGTCTCAGACCCTGCCTTGATTGAAATCTGTGCAACTTATGCACCTGGACTCAATATTCACTTGTCTACGCAAGCTTCTGCAACCAATGTGGAGACTTTCCATTTTTGGAAAGAATATGGCTTGACCCGTGTCGTCTTGGCCCGCGAGGTATCCATGGAAGAGTTGGCAGAGATTCGTAAGCGTACCGATCTTGAGATCGAAGCCTTCGTTCATGGAGCGATGTGTATTTCCTATTCCGGACGTTGTACCCTTTCTAACCACATGTCTGACCGGGATGCCAACCGTGGTGGCTGTTCTCAATCTTGCCGTTGGAAATACGACCTTTACGACATGCCATTCGGCCAAGAACGTAAGAGTATCAAAGGGCAAGTTCCAGAAGAATACTCTATGTCAGCCGTGGACATGTGTATGATCGAGAATATTCCAGACATGATTGATAATGGGGTGGATAGCTTGAAGATTGAAGGTCGAATGAAATCTGTCCATTACGTATCAACAGTGGCTAACTGTTACAAGGCTGCTTGCGATGCTTATATGGAAAGTCCAGAAGCCTTTTATGCCATCAAGGATGATTTGATCAATGAATTGTGGAAAGTCGCTCAACGTGAATTGGCAACTGGATTCTACTACCAAACACCGACTGAAAATGAACAATTGTTTGGGGCACGTCGGAAGATTCCTCAATACAAATTTGTAGGAGAAGTAGTGGACTTTGATCCATCTACCATGACCGCGACGATTCGTCAACGGAATGTGATCAATGAAGGGGACCAAGTGGAATTCTACGGACCAGGCTTCCGACATTTTGAATGCCAGATCCAAGACTTACATGATAAGGATGGAGTGAAGATTGATCGCGCACCAAATCCGATGGAACTCCTTACCATTACCGTTCCGCAGGAAGTCAAACCAGGAGATATGATTCGTTCTTGCCAAGAAGGCTTGATCAATCTCTACTCCAAAGACGGTGCAAGTAAAACTGTTCGAGCATAAGAAAAAAAGAGAGGGTTAAACCTCTCCTTTTTGTTGGGCGATGCGAATATTATTGGGGACCAAACTGATTTTCTGGATCTCAGAAATCCGAATAATCGTGGACATACTCTTTTTAAAATTTTTCACGATCAGTTGTCGGCGATCTTGGTCATATTTGACAATATCGCCTGTAAAACTCTTGTTTGAAAAAATAACATGAACCCCTTGTTTTTTTCGCAATGCTTGTTGAATGATTTCAATAATTCTTTCGTTTTCTAATGGGGGAGGGGTAATGACTTTTCCATTGAAAAATTCATTTGCTCGGTCTTTAACGATCTCGAGAAATTTTTTCATAGCTAAATTCTCCATAACTTGATACAATATATTATAGATAATTTCAACGATTTTGTAAATGATTTACGAATAATAGAGATGAGAAGGCAAGAAAGGAGTCGTGAAATGGCAGAATTTTCATTCCAAATCGAAGAACATCTACTGGTCTTGTCAGAAAATGACAAGGGTTGGACCAAGGAATTGAACCGTGTAAGTTTTAACGGTGCTCCAGCTAAGTATGATATCCGGACCTGGAGTCCCGACCATACAAAGATGGGGAAAGGCATTACACTTACGAACGAAGAGTTTCAAGTTATGCTCGATGCATTTAAAAATTAAAATAAAAAAGAGGTCCTTCAAGGACTTCTTTTTTGTTATAGTCTAAGACTATATAGATGTCAAAGATATTAGATTATCCCAAGTCCTTGTTTATCAAGTATTAGACTGCTATAATGGTTGCATTGATGAATTAATGTAAAATTTATAGGAAAGAGGAATTCATATTGACACATACACATGCACCTTATCGCATAGACCATGTTGGTTCATTCCTTCGTCCAGCAGCTTTGGTTCAAGCTCGTGAAGATTTCGCAGCTGGAAAAATCAGTCAGGCTGACTTAACAAAAGTAGAAGATCAAGCGATTCGTGACTTAGTTGAAAAAGAAATTGCGGCTGGTCTGAAGTCAGTAACGGATGGAGAATTCCGCCGTGCTTATTGGCATTTGGATTTCTTCTGGGGATTTGGAGGCATTGATCATGTCCAGGCTGCTCAAGGCTATCAATTCCATGATGAAACGACCAAGGCGGACTCAGCACTTGTTATTGGAAAAATCACAGGAGACAACCATCCATTTGTAGACCATTATAAGTTCTTACAAGACCTTGTGGCAGATGTAGATGGTGTAGAACCTAAATACACCATTCCAGCACCCGCGCAATTCTATTTTGAATTGATCCGTGATGCAGAACATGTAGAGCAATTGAATAACATCTATCCTGATTTTGTGGCTGTTCGTGAAGACATCAAGCAAGCCTATCTTCAAGTGATTCAAGATTTGTATGATGCAGGACTTCGGACACTTCAGGTAGATGATTGTACGTGGGGTGTCTTGGTAGACGATCATTTCTTGACGGCTTGGGGAGCAGCTCAAGGCAAGTCAAAAGATGAGGTTCGCCGGGAATTAGCTGATCTCTTCTTGACCTTTAACAACGATGTCTACCAAAATGTTCCAGCTGGTTTAACTGTCAATACACACGTTTGTCGTGGGAACTTCCATTCCACCTGGGCTTCATCAGGTGGCTATGCTCCGATTGCCAAAGAACTCCTTGGAGAAGAAGCAGTCAATGCTTACTTCCTAGAGTTTGATACTGATCGGGCTGGTGGTTTTGAACCACTTGCAGAAGTAACTCCTGGAAAAGGAGTGGTGTTAGGCCTCTTGACATCTAAGAGTGGTCAATTGGAGAACAAGGACGAAGTGATTGCTCGTATTAAAGAAGCGAGTCAGTATGTACCGTTGGAAAATCTTTACCTGTCGACTCAGTGTGGCTTTGCTTCAACAGAAGAAGGAAACATTTTGACAGAAGAAGACCAATGGAAAAAAATCGGTTTGATTAAGGAAATTGTCGCTGAAGTTTGGGGCGAATAAGGAGGAAGAAACATGTCAGATTTACTAAGTATTTATAAAGAATTGCAAGCTAAAAAATGGGTGGACTTGAGTCACCAGATCAATGCGGAAAGTCCACACTTCCCAGCCCTTCCTGCTTTGCAACAAGAAGATCTCTTCACACTAAAAGATGGTTTCCATGTTCAAAAATTTACAGTGGTTGGTCAATATGGTACGCATATCGATGCACCAATTCACTTTGTAGAAGGTGGTCGTTGGTTAGATGAGATTGCCCTTAAAGATCTCATCTTGCCACTCTATGTTATCGACAAGTCTAAAGAAGTTGCAGCCAATCCAAACTTTATCTTGAGCAAACAAGATATCTTAGACTTTGAAGCAGAGAATGGACAAATTGCAGAAGGGGCCTTTGTGGCCTTCCGTAGTGATTGGTCAAAACGTTGGCCGGATCAAGATGCTATGCGCAACCTTGATGAAAATGGGGTTCAACAAAGTCCAGGATGGAGCCGTGAAGCTCTGGAATTCTTGATTCATGAACGCCATGTCAAGGCTGTGGGGCATGAAACCTTTGATACCGATGCAGGTATTCCAGCAGCAGAGCATGGCTTGGTCAATGAATACTACCTTTTGGAACAAAATATCTACCAAGTTGAAGTCTTGAATCACTTGGATCAAGTACCAGCAGTAGGTGCCTTGATTTCAATTGCCTTCCCTCATTGGGACAAGGCAACTGGTTCACCTGTTCGTGCCATTGCCATCTTACCATAAGAAAAGAAAAAAGCTTGAAGTACAAGGACTTCAAGCTTATTTTTTATCTCATAGTCACAAATTCTTCTGATCCAGTTGGGTGAATGGCGACAGCTGCATCGAAATCGGCTTTTGTCGCTCCCATCTTGATAGCAACTGCAAATCCTTGGATCATTTCATCCACTCCGTAGCCAAGACCGTGAAGGCCAACGACTTTTTCTTCTGGTCCTGCAGTGATGAGTTTAAATTTTGCTTGCTGGCGGTGTTGGGTAACAGCGGTGTACATGGAAGTAAATTGAGAAGTATAGACTTTGATATTCTCTTTTCCATAAGTTTGCTGGGCTTCTTCCTCTGTTAAGCCAACGGTACCGATAGCAGGGTGAGAAAAGACAACGGTCGGGATACTTGTATAATCCATTTTGGCATTGACTTTTCCATTGAATAGTCGTTCAGAAAGAGTGCGTCCAGCTTTAATAGCGACAGGGGTTAATTCTTTTTCCCCTGTGACATCGCCAAGGGCATAGATTCCTGGAATAACTGTATTCTGGTATTCGTCCACTGCAATGAATCCTTTTTCATTTAAGGTGACACCTGCAGCTTCCAAATTGAGATTCTGGACGTTTGGTTTGCGCCCGGTTGCCCAGATGACATGTTCTGACACGTGGCTGGTCATATCTTCAAAATATATCTTCACACGACCGTCTGCTAATTTTTCAAGTTTCATGGGAACCTTATGTTTGTGAAGTGGAAGGTTTTGTTTTTCCATTTCTTCCATTAAACCATCGGTAATATAGGAATCAAAACTACGTAAAACCCGATCTTTTCGGATGAAGAGGTCTGTTTGAACACCTAAATGGTGGAGCACACCGGCTAGTTCCACCGCGATGTAGCCTGCTCCAATAATGGCAACAGATGTAGGAAGTTTCTCCCAAGCAAAGACATCATCAGATGTTTCGCCGAATTCTGCTCCAGGAACAGAAGGAATATGAGGATGGGCTCCAGTCGCAATCACGATATGCTTGGCCTGGATCGTTTCTCCATTGACCTCAATCGTATGAGCATCCACAAAACGAGCACGACCTTCAATCAATTCGACTCCATTGCGTTTAAAACTACCATCATAAGAATTCCGAGAACGATCTATATAGGCTTCGCGATTTTTTCTTAAGGTTGCAAAATCAAATTTTGTTTGTTCAGAAGTAAAACCATAGTCTGGTCCATAATCGCGAATAGCTTCTGCAATTTGTGCACCATACCACATAATCTTTTTAGGCACACATCCTCTGTTGACACAGGTGCCCCCTAATTGTTTTTCTTCGATGACAGCAGCGCGTGCTCCGTGCTCCCCAGCCCGGTTCATCGTAGCGATTCCTCCACTACCTCCACCGATTGAAATAATATCAAATTCTTTCATGTTTTCCTCCTAAATGAGATTTCAGTTTGATTGTAATATCAACTGTTACAAAAGTCAAGGGTTTAGCATTTTCCCAAGCATTTAAATTTCATTTTGCTGTGTCAATTTTAGATAGAAAAGTTAGTAAATATGGTATACTATGGTATAGAATTAAACGCTTTCTTTGATGGAGAAAAACGATGAAGAAATTGAAAAAATGGCAACTATTTACAGCCGCAGGTGCGGCAATTGCGGTGATTGGAACAGGAAGTGTGATGGTGTTTTCACATCCAAGTACTCCTGATCAAGCAGTCACTAAAGAAACTCCAATGGTGCAAACGGTCAAGGATGGCTCGATCGCTTCTTCTGTCTTGTTAACTGGGAAGGTCACTGCCAATCAGGAGCAGTATGTCTATTTTGATGGGACCAAAGGTGATTTGCAGTCGATTTTGGTCAATGTAGGAGATCAAGTGACGGCTGGTCAGTCAATCGTTCAATATAGCAGTACGGAGGCCCAAACAGCTTACGATGCAGCCGTTCGTGCTGTCAATAAGGCAGATCGTCAGTTAAATGATTTACTGACAAATGGTGTGACCATTGATACGACAGGAGATGAAGAAGCAGATGCCAAGTCAGCTTCACAGACCCAACGAACAGTCGATTCCCAAGCTAGCGATTTACGAGATGCCAAGTTGGATGCGGTCGATAATATGAACAAGGCTAAGGCACTTCTGGATGCGACGACAGTCAAGAGTAATACAGATGGCACTGTCGTTGAAGTCAATAAAGATGTTTCAAAATCTACTACAGGGACTAACCAAACTCTGGTTCACATTGTGAGCAACGGAAATTTACAAGTCAAAGGGGAATTATCTGAATACAATTTGGCCAATATCTCTGAAGGTCAGGAAGTGGTTCTCACTTCCAAAGTTTATCCGGATAAAACCTGGACAGGAAAGATTTCTTATGTAGCGAATTATCCGACTGACGCGGGTCAAACAGGGACTAATGCAGCAGGAGGAACACAAGGAAGTGGGGGCGCCAAGTACCCATTCACAGTAGATATTACTAGTGACATTGGGGAACTCAAACAAGGCTTTTCTGTCAATATTGAAGTCAAAAGTTCTACTCAACATCCACTTGTTCCCGTGACCAGTGTCATGGCTGATGGAGATACGAGTTATGTATGGACGGTCGAAAATGGTAAGGCTAAGAAAGTAAAAGTGATGCTTGGTAACGCCGATGCAGAAAACCAGGAAATCTTGTCAGGCTTGAAGAAAGATGCCCAAGTTATTGTGAATCCTAATGAGAAACTGGAAGATGGAAAAGAGATCGGAAAATATGACAAAATTGATTGAACTAAAAGGAATCAATAAAACCTATAAAAATGGGGACCAGGAACTTCGTGTCTTAAAAGATATCGATTTAGAAGTCGAAGAGGGCGAGTTTGTGGCTATTATGGGCCCATCTGGCTCAGGAAAATCAACCTTGATGAACGTCATTGGCTTGTTGGACAGGCCGACCAGCGGAGAATATTTCCTAGAAGGCCAGGAAGTCGGAAATCTCAGTGAGAAAAAATTAGCGCGTGTTCGAAATGAACAGATTGGTTTTGTCTTTCAACAATTCTTTCTTCTCTCCAAGCTTAATGCTTTTCAAAATGTAGAACTCCCTCTCATTTATGCAGGGGTTCATCCTGCTAAAAGAAAGGAATTAGCTGAGCAATATCTTGAAAAGGTAGAGCTTCATTCTCGCATGCACCATTTGCCTTCGGAACTCTCTGGAGGTCAAAAACAGCGGGTTGCGATAGCTCGAGCTCTCGTCAATCAGCCAGCCATCGTCTTAGCAGATGAGCCGACTGGTGCCCTAGATACCAAGACGGGAGAGCAAATAATGGACTTGTTAACCAAGCTGAACCAAGAAGGAAAGACCATTATCATGGTTACACACGAACCAGAAATTGCAGCTTTTGCTCATCGTCGCATTGTCATTCGTGATGGAGTGATCTCCTCAGATAGCAAGCTGGAAAGGGGGACCTAATGCAAAATTGGAAATTTGCAATCAGCTCGATTATGAGCCATAAATTACGGTCTTTCTTGACCATGGTGGGGATCATTATAGGAGTTGCCTCTGTTGTTGTCATCATGGCTCTTGGAGATGGCATGAAAGCTGGTGTTACCAAGACCTTCACTAAAGATCAAGAGTATGTACAAATCTCTTATTCTCCCAATAAGAGTGGTTATGTGACTGGGATCAATATTGGTCCCTCTGAGGATACAGGAGAAGGCGGAAGCGAAAGTGGCCCTGCAGCTGAAGATCGAGGGATGGCTGCTCCATCGGATATCGAGGGAGAAAATGTTGAAGATATTGATGGTCAAGTCAAAGAAGCACCACCAGTTGTGCAAGAATCCTGGGTCAAGGAATTAACCAAGATTCAAGGAATCGATGGCTATTATGTAGGCAATACCTCCAATGCAACCATTGCTTTTCAAAAGAAGAAAGCAGACGGGGTGAATATCCAAGGGGTAAATGAGACCTATTTTTCTGTCAAGAAGGTGGAACTCCTATCTGGCCGAAAATTAACGCCTGCAGACTATAGTAATTTCTCACGGGTAGTGCTTCTTGATGAAGGCTTGGCTCAACAATTATTTGGAACGGAAAATCCACTGAATCAGGTGGTCTCTGTTGGGGATAACAATTATCGCGTCGTTGGAATTTTCAAGGATCCAAATGCAGGGACTGCCCTCTATGGAGCTTCTTCAGGTGGAAGTGCCTTGATGGCCAATACTCAGCTGGCTTCTGAATTTGGAACAGACGAGATTCAGAACATCGTCGTTCACGTTCCAAATGTGAAAGAAATCAAATCTGTTGGGATCGAAGCTGCTCAAAAGCTAACAGAGCTTTCAGGTGTTCGCCAAGGGGAATTCCAAATCTTTAATTTGGATAGCATCCTAGAGGAAACCAACAAAGTGGTCGGAATTATGACGACAGTAATTGGGGCTATTGCAGGGATTTCCCTCTTGGTTGGTGGGATAGGAGTCATGAATATCATGCTTGTCTCTGTTACCGAACGGACGAGAGAAATCGGTCTTCGCAAAGCATTGGGAGCAACCCGAGGTAAGATTCTGGTTCAATTTTTGATTGAGTCTATGCTCTTAACCATCATTGGAGGGCTGATTGGTCTTGGCCTTGCTTATGGTGTGAATAGCTTAATTACTTCCCTTGCTGCAGCCTCCTTAGAAGGACCACCAATTATTTCCTTAAACGTCGCCATCGGTAGCATTATTTTCTCTGCTTTTGTAGGCATTATCTTTGGAATTTTACCAGCAAATAAGGCTTCTAAGTTAAATCCTATCGAGGCCTTGCGTTATGAATAAAAAAATGGGAGCGAGTCAGGATGAATGGTGCAAGATTCTCCTCGCTCCTTTTTTGTACTTTTTTTGAATAGCTTGTCGAAACCTTTTTAACTATCTTGCCTTAGATAGTTCATGCTGTTTGGGGAGTCAACGACGGTGTTCAGATGTTTTTAAGTATTCATTCAAAAAGCTGCATTTTTTCTTCCATCTTATTTTTGTTTAATTGGTAAATATTAGTGAATTTCTGGTCTAAATATGATAGAATAGGGGAGAATAACTTAGGAGGTTCCAAATGACTACTGAACATATGGAAGAATTGAATGACCAGCAGATTGTCCGTCGTGAGAAAATGGCGGCCCTTCGTGAACAAGGAATCGATCCATTTGGAAAACGATTCGAACGTACTGCAAATTCAGGTCAATTAAAAGAAAAATATTCAGAATTAGATAAAGAACAACTCCACGACTTGAACGAAACAGCCATTATTGCGGGTCGTCTCGTAACCAAACGTGGGAAAGGAAAGGTTGGCTTTGCCCATCTTCAAGACCGTGAAGGTCAAATTCAGATCTACGTTCGTAAGGATGCTGTTGGAGAAGAAAACTACGAAATCTTCAAAAAATCGGACCTTGGAGATTTCCTCGGGGTAGAAGGAGAAGTGATGCGGACCGACATGGGTGAGCTTTCAATCAAAGCTACTCATATCACACACTTGTCTAAAGCTCTTCGTCCCTTGCCAGAAAAATTCCACGGACTTTCAGATGTGGAAACCATCTATCGCAAACGTTATTTGGATTTGATTTCAAACCGTGAAAGCTTCGAACGCTTTGTAACCCGTTCAAAAGTTATTTCTGAAATCCGTCGTTATTTAGATGGTCAAGGATTCCTTGAAGTGGAAACACCAGTGCTTCACAATGAAGCTGGGGGTGCTGCTGCCAAACCATTTATCACTCACCACAATGCGCAAAATATTGACATGGTGCTTCGTATCGCGACTGAGCTCCACTTGAAACGTTTGATTGTTGGTGGGATGGAACGCGTTTACGAAATCGGACGGATCTTCCGTAACGAAGGAATGGATGCCACTCACAACCCTGAATTCACTTCGATCGAAGTCTACCAAGCTTACGCTGACTTCCACGATATCATGGATTTAACAGAAGGTATCATCCAACATGCTGCTAAAGCGGTCCATGGAGATGGTCCAATTGACTATCAAGGAACAGAAATCAAAATCAACGAACCATTTAAACGGGTTCACATGGTTGATGCGATCAAAGAAATCACAGGTATTGATTTCTGGCAAGACATGACCTTTGAAGAAGCTGTAGCACTTGCAAATGAAAAACATGTACCAGTTGAAAAACACTACACAGAAGTGGGACAAATTATCAATGCCTTCTTCGAAGAATATGTTGAAGAAACCTTGACGCAACCAACTTTTGTTTATGGTCACCCAGTAGCAGTGTCACCTTTGGCTAAGAAAAATCCAGAAGACCCACGCTTCACTGACCGTTTCGAACTCTTCATCATGACCAAAGAGTATGCCAATGCCTTCACAGAATTGAATGATCCGATCGATCAATTGCAACGTTTTGAAGCGCAAGCGCGTGCGAAAGAATTGGGAGATGATGAAGCTACAGGCATCGACTATGACTACGTTGAAGCCCTCGAATATGGTATGCCACCAACAGGTGGACTTGGAATTGGTATTGACCGTCTCGTTATGTTGTTGACAAATGTAACAACAATTCGTGACGTTCTTCTCTTCCCAACCATGAAATAAGCTAAAAGAAAACACTGATCTTGCGATCAGTGTTTTTTAGTCTTCCATATAAGAAGTGTCGTTCCAAGTGTCTAAGTGATAGTGCTCAAAATCATCTGTTGTCAAAATGGTCACACTGGCATTGTCGAGGCCACCGTTTTTACGGAGTTCCTCTGGTTTATAACCAAGTAGGGTCCGAATAGAAGCGGTTAAATTGGCTCCGTGTCCAACAATGAGTACGGTATCGAGCTCTTTTCCTTTCAGACTTTTTACAAAATCACAGGTACGTTTGGTTGTTTCATAAACAGATTCTGCATCAAAGATTTCATTTTGAAAGCGGGCGAGATTATGTCGAAATGCATCCATTTGTTGGGGATAGATGGCCGAAATGGTAGAAATTTTAGCTCCTTCTAATTTTCCCAAATTCCACTCACGAAGAGCAGGCGTTGGTTGCAATTTTAGAGGTGTCTCCAATTGATCGAGAATGATCTGTGCAGTATGGATTGTCCGTGGCAGATCACTTGCAAAAGCTGCATCAAAAGGGACAGTAGCTAGATGCTTTCCTAATTTTTCAAGCTGATGAATGGAGGCTGGTAACAGCGGAGAATCGCCATTTGATCCTTGAAAACGTCCCTCTTCATTCCATTCTGTCCGTCCGTGTCTAATAAAATATAGTTTCACAATCTTGTCTCCTTCTCTGTTATTATTCCAAAATATCTGCAAAAGTCGCTTTGACGAAGTCTGCTAGAAGTTGTGGTTTGATTTGAATACTATGGCCAATTTCCCCAGCAGATACGATCATGGTTTCTAACTGAAGGGCTGATTCATCGATAAAAATAGGAAAAGAATGCTTTTGGCGAATGCCCACCGGATTATTGGCCCCATGAATATAACCCGTTGTTTTTTCAAGATCTTTTTGAGGAATCATAGCGATTTTCTTATTCCCTGATAATTTGGCTAACTTTTTCTCTGACAGATGCTCTGTAATAGGAATGATCCCAATCACGGGCCCCGTTTTATCTCCTTTGAGAGCTAGGGTTTTGAAAATAGTAGAGCGATCAATTCTTTCTGGTAAGCTCCCTTCTAAAGCGTTGATTTGTAAGCCTATGTGCTCAATTTTTGCTTTAGTCAAGATCTGCTCGACCAAGGTTTTCTTCACCTTATTTTTTTTTGCCATGGCTTTCTCCTTTTCTCTTTTTCTCTACAAAATCAGATTTCATTAGACCATTATAACATATAATAGCAGCGATATTGTCTAAGCCTCTAAAAATAGAAAACAGCAGAAAAAGTGAAGATCACTTGATCTGCTGTTTTGAGGCTATGAGGAAGAGCCATCTTTTTGTACCTTGAATAGTTTCCGATAAATCGCTTCTTGGTCTTGCGTCGGAGCAATTTGGTTGAGATCCAAGTAGTGTGAGAATCCATTTAATTGCCCTTGAGAGGTATATTGATGCAAGTCGTATTCTGTATTGGTATCTGGCGCAGCATTATAGTAGCCATCATCAAATCCATAAGTAGGAATCCAAAGAGCCGTAAATTTATCAGTGGAGATACTATGTTCTTCCATGAAGTAGGTTCCGATATAGAGTCCAATATTTTTGGCACCCAAAGCTTGTAGTTTTGCTCGGAAAGCTTCAACACCTGCGTTCATATCCTTCATGGTTTTTTCCTCAACATCTAACCAATAGTAGGTCGGCTTGTAAGGAGAAGCAGCCTTGTAAAATTCTTCTGCTTCTTTTTCCATTTCTTTTTTATCCTTAGCAGCGACATAAGCATAGACCGCTACTGGGATATTTCGTTTTTGGAATTCTTGGATATGGGTTTTATAGGATTTATCCAGACCATTTAAGTGGGTCGCCGCATTTTCCTTTTTAGCTTGAGCCCCACTATGGACACGAACGATCACACCTCCCACATTTTGGGAGAGAACATCGTAGTCAATTTCACTAGGCAATTGCCAGCCAGAGATATCAATGATCGGGCGGCCAACCAGTTCTGGATTGATATCTTCTTCTTTTTTAGAAGAAGAGCTTGCAGTGGTTGTTTTTTTAGGTGTATTGGAGTTCGGAATGGTTTTGGTTGTTGCTTGTCGCTCTCTTACTTGCAGATCGGCAATCGTTCGTGAAAGAACGAGAAAAGAAATGATACCGATAAAAAAGGCCAAGAGAACAACGGGTTTTATCCTTTTTCTCATACAAAATCATTTTACCGTAAATAAGACGAAAAGGCAAAACTTAATGCTTAAAAGATCACGATTTCAGCCATTATTAAAAAAAAGGAATCTTTTCATCGGAAAAGGATAAAAATATATGAAAATAAGAAGAATGACGAGAATATTTCTCGAAAATTGGGAAGAAGCCGAATCTTTTCGGGCCTTTCCTTGGTTTTGCTTCTTAAAAATGATATAATGAAGGTTGAACATTAGGAATATGGTGAATTATGAAAATTGAAAAAAGACATCTTTTAAATTATTCCATCCTCATTCCCTATTTGATTTTATCCATCATTGGCTTGATTGTTGTTTATTCGACAACAAGTGCCTTGGCAATTCAAAGTGGAGTGAGTTCGATTCGAATGGTACGGACACAGGGGTTCTTCTTCATCTTTAGTCTCCTAACCATTGCCTTGATTTATAAATTTAGCCTAGACTTCCTGCGAAATAAAAAAGTATTAGCTTTTGTCATCTTTATTGAGGTGATTTTGTTGATTCTGTCTAGGTTTATCACGGATACGGTCAATGGAGCTCACGGTTGGTTGACGATTGCAGGAATGTTTAGTATCCAGCCAGCAGAATACCTCAAGGTCATCTTAGTCTGGTATCTGGCCTTGATCTTTTCTAAACGACAAGACGAAATCCGTGATTATGATTACCAAGCCTTGACGCATAATGAATGGATTCCAAGAAATTTAAACGATTGGCGTTGGCTGACCTTGATTCTGATTGGAATCGTTGTGATCATGCCGGACTTGGGAAATGCGACGATCTTAGCCTTAACGGTCTTGATCATGATTACGGCTAGTGGAGTGGGCTACCGTTGGTTTACCTCTTTACTTGGTTTAGTTGTTGGAGCATCCACCATTGTCCTTGGTTCCATTTGGATCATCGGTGTGGACCGTGTCGCTAAAATTCCTGTCTTTGGTTATGTAGCCAAACGGTTTAGTGCCTTCTTTAACCCCTTTAATGACTTGTCTGGTGCGGGTCACCAATTAGCTAATTCCTACTATGCCATGAGTAACGGTGGTTGGTTTGGCTTGGGACTTGGAAATTCCATTGAAAAACAAGGTTACTTACCAGAAGCTCACACAGATTTTGTGTTTGCGATTGTGATTGAAGAATTAGGTTTTGTTGGAGCTAGCTTGATTCTTGCTCTCTTATTCTTCTTAATTCTTCGGATCATTTTAGTCGGTATTCGAGCAAAGAATCCTTTTAATTCAATGATGGCCATTGGGATCGGAGGGATGATCTTGGTACAAACCTTCATTAATATCGGAGGTATTTCTGGCTTGATTCCGTCTACAGGTGTGACTTTCCCCTTCTTATCCCAAGGGGGAAATAGCTTATGGGTCTTATCTATAGCGATTGCTTTTGTTTTGAATATTGATGCTAGTGAAAAACGGGCCAAGATGGAACAAGAAGGCATGGTTTTTGAAGAAAAAGGTAAAATCAAACCATATTATTAAAAGGGTATTGTTTAATGGCTTTTCAAAAAGGAGAAAAAATGGTCTTAAAAAAATTAGAGAACTATAGGAATAAAGGCATTCTTACAGAAGAGGTCGAAATTCTAACAGATTTATTAGATGATATTACTAAAAATTTGGTTCGTCCGGAAACCTTTGATAAAATTACACAGTTGAAGGATTTATCAAAAACACAGAATTACCGCGACTTGAATCAACTAGTGAGACAACTGTCTAATGAAGAGATGACAGTCATTTCACGTTATTTTGCGATTTTACCACTGTTAATTAACATCTCAGAAGATGTCGATTTGGCCTATGAAATCAATCATTTGAATAATGTGGATGGCGAATACCTTGGAAAACTTTCTTCAACCATTAAAGAAGTTGCGAAAAATGAAGATGCGCAAGAAATTCTTGAAAATCTCAATATTGTACCGGTTTTAACAGCCCATCCAACTCAAGTGCAAAGAAAGACTATGCTGGATCTGACTAATCATATCCATGTCTTGCTCCGTCAACACCGGGATGTTAAAGCGGGATTGATTAATGAAAACAAGTGGTATAATAACCTTCGTTGTAATATTGAAATCATGATGCAAACGGATATGATCCGTGACAAGAAATTGAAGGTTACAAATGAGATCACCAACGTCATGGAATATTACAATAGCTCCTTTTTACAAGCTGTTCCAAACTTGATGTTGGAATACAAACGCTTGGCAAAAGAACATGGATTGGAGCTTGAACAACCACGTCCGATTACAATGGGCATGTGGATTGGGGGAGACCGGGACGGAAATCCTTTTGTAACTGCTGAGACCTTGAAACGTTCAGCAACCATTCAAAGTGAAGTCATTTTGAACTATTACATCGAAAAGATTTCTAAATTATACCGTCATTTCTCACTTTCAACGAGTCTTTCTAAAACAAGTGAAGCAGTAGCTGAAATGGCAGCTCTATCAAGTGATACCTCCGTCTTTCGTGAAAAAGAGCCATACCGTCGTGCTTTCCACTATATCCAGTCAAAATTGATCCAAACCTTGGTCAACTTAAAAGAATGGACGATGGTTGGGGAAACTAGAGAAGATCGTTATGCTGTCGAGAGGTTATTAGGAGCAAACGCTCATCAACAAGGGCCAGTTTCTGATTATATCGGCAATCGTATCTCTGGAGCTTTAAAGAAAATTTCTGAGAAAGAAGCTCCAGCTTATGCCTCTGCTCAAGAATTCAAAGAAGACCTTGAAAAGATCAAAGATTCCTTGTTAGAAAACAAATCAGAGTATTTAATTTCTGGTGAGTTTGCAGAACTTCTAGAAGCCATCGATGTTTTTGGATTCTATCTGGCCTCTATTGATATGCGCCAGGATTCTAGTGTGCATGAAGCCTGTGTAGCAGAATTATTGAAATCAGCAGGGATCAATGACCATTATTCTGATTTATCAGAGGATGAAAAGTGTCAAGTTCTCTTGAAAGAACTCTTAGAAGACCCACGGATTTTATCAGCAACCCATGCTGAAAAATCTGAACTACTTGAAAAAGAATTAGCAATTTTCCAAACGGCTCGTGAATTGAAGGATCGTTTAGGAGAAGAAGTCATTCGTCAAAACATCATTTCTCATGCAACAAGTGTATCAGATATGTTGGAATTGGCTGTGATGTTGAAAGAAGTGGGCTTAGTTGATACGGAAAAAGCTCGCGTGCAAATCGTACCTTTATTTGAAACAATCGAAGATTTGGATCATTCAGAAGAAACTATGAGAAGCTACTTGTCTCTTCCAATTGCCAAACGTTGGATTGCTTCCAAGAACAACTACCAAGAAATTATGTTAGGTTACTCGGATTCTAACAAGGATGGTGGCTACTTGTCTTCTTGTTGGACTCTCTTTAAAGCCCAACAACAATTGACTGCTATCGGAGATGAGTTTGGCGTGAAGATCACCTTCTTCCATGGCCGTGGAGGAACGGTTGGTCGTGGTGGAGGTCCTACTTATGAAGCCATCACTTCTCAACCATTGAAATCCATTAATGACCGTATCCGCTTAACCGAGCAAGGGGAAGTGATCGGCAATAAATACGGGAACAAAGATGCTGCCTACTACAACCTTGAGATGCTCGTTTCAGCAACCATTAACCGGATGATTGCAGAACAAAAGAGTCCATTTTCTATGTTTGATCGTTTCGGGGAAGTCATGGATAAGGTGGTGAATCGCAGTTACGATATCTATCGTGATTTGGTCTTTGGAAATGAGCACTTCTATGATTACTTCTTTGAATCAAGTCCGATCAAAGCTATTTCTAGCTTTAATATTGGTTCGCGTCCAGCTGCCCGTAAGACTATTACAGAAATTGGTGGTTTGCGTGCCATTCCTTGGGTATTCTCTTGGTCACAAAGTCGGGTGATGTTCCCTGGTTGGTATGGAGTAGGTTCTAGCTTTAAGGAATTTATCGATGAGAATCCTGAGAATATTGAAACCCTTCGATATATGTATAAGAACTGGCCTTTCTTCCAATCTCTCTTGTCAAATGTGGACATGGTCTTATCTAAAGCCAACATGGATATTGCCTTTGAGTATGCGCAATTGTGTGAGGAAGAAGAAGTCCGCAATATCTATCAGATTATCTTACATGAATGGCAATTGACCAAGGATATCATTCTGATGATTGAGGAGCATGACGAATTGCTCGCGGAAAACCCTTATCTGAAAGAAAGTTTGGATTATCGGATGCCGTACTTTAACGTCTTGAACTATATTCAGTTAGAATTGATTCGACGTCAACGGACTGGACAACTATCAGCCGATCAAGACAAGCTAATCCATATCACCATCAATGGAGTGGCTACAGGATTACGAAATTCAGGTTAAAAAAATCGGAACAATGTTCCGATTTTTTCTGCTCTAAAACGAAGTGATAGAAGATGCTTAACGAGCTTAAATTGAAGATTTCAAATGAGGATTTTCAAAGCTTGATCAGGATCTTTCAGCAAGAGGACAAAATAAAAGGAAAGAAGAGGAATAATTAAGAAAATATAGGTAAAAGGCTTGCAATTTTATCTAAAATTCGATAGAATAGTAAGGAAAGTTAGACTGTATTGCCTACTGTCTATCTATAAAATATATTTTATTGGAGGCTTTTACTCAAATGGCAAAAGAAAAATACGATCGTAGTAAACCGCACGTTAACATCGGTACAATCGGACACGTTGACCACGGTAAAACTACCCTAACTGCAGCAATCACAACTGTTTTGGCACGTCGCTTGCCTTCATCAGTTAACCAACCAAAAGACTATGCGTCTATCGATGCTGCTCCAGAAGAACGCGAACGCGGTATCACTATCAACACTGCACACGTTGAGTACGAAACTGCTAAACGTCACTACGCTCACATCGACGCTCCAGGACACGCGGACTATGTTAAAAACATGATCACTGGTGCCGCTCAAATGGACGGAGCTATCCTTGTAGTAGCTTCAACTGATGGACCAATGCCACAAACACGTGAACACATCCTTCTTTCACGTCAGGTTGGTGTTAAACACTTGATCGTCTTCATGAACAAAGTTGATTTGGTTGACGATGAAGAATTGCTTGAATTGGTTGAAATGGAAATCCGTGACCTTCTTTCAGAATACGATTTCCCAGGTGATGACCTTCCAGTTATCCAAGGTTCAGCTCTTAAAGCTCTTGAAGGTGACTCTAAATATGAAGACATCATCATGGAATTGATGGATACTGTTGATGAGTACATCCCAGAACCAGAACGCGATACTGACAAACCATTGCTTCTTCCAGTCGAAGACGTATTCTCAATCACTGGACGTGGTACAGTTGCTTCAGGTCGTATCGACCGTGGTGTTGTTCGTGTCAACGACGAAATCGAAATCGTTGGTATCAAAGAAGAAATCCAAAAAGCAGTTGTTACTGGTGTTGAAATGTTCCGTAAACAACTTGACGAAGGTCTTGCAGGGGATAACGTTGGTGTGCTTCTTCGTGGTATCCAACGTGATGAAATTGAACGTGGACAAGTTATCGCTAAACCAGGTTCAATCAACCCACACACTAAATTCAAAGGTGAAGTTTACATCCTTACTAAAGAAGAAGGTGGACGTCATACTCCATTCTTCAACAACTACCGTCCACAGTTCTACTTCCGTACAACTGACGTAACTGGATCTATCGAACTTCCAGCAGGAACTGAAATGGTAATGCCTGGTGATAACGTGACTATCGACGTTGAGTTGATCCACCCAATCGCCGTTGAACAAGGTACTACATTCTCAATCCGTGAAGGTGGACGTACTGTTGGTTCAGGTATGGTTACTGAAATCGAAGCTTAATTCGATCTAGTTCCCAGATTAACAATTATATAGACAGACAGAAAACCCCGTGAAGACGGGGTTTTTATTTTTTGCAAAAAGTAAAATGAGCTTGTGCAACCTTTCATTATGACGAAATTTATGGTAAAATAGATAGTATAAAAATAGAAAAAAGAGGTATGTGAAATGTCACGTAAACCATTTATCGCTGGTAACTGGAAAATGAACAAAAATCCAGAAGAAGCAAAAGCATTCGTTGAAGCTGTAGCATCAAAACTTCCTTCAGCTGATCTTGTTGAAGCTGGCATCGCGGCTCCTGCAGTTGACTTGACAGCTGTACTTGCTGCTGCTAAAGGTTCAAACCTTAAAGTTGCTGCACAAAACACTTACTTTGAAAATGCTGGTGCCTTCACTGGTGAAACTAGCCCACAAGTTTTGAAAGAAATCGGTACTGACTACGTAGTCATCGGTCACTCAGAACGTCGTGACTACTTCCACGAAACTGATGAAGATATCAACAAAAAAGCAAAAGCAATCTTTGCGAACGGTATGCTTCCAATCATCTGTTGTGGTGAAAGCCTTGAAACTTACGAAGCTGGTAAAGCAGCAGAATTCGTAGGTGCTCAAGTTTCAGCTGCTTTGGCTGGATTGACTGCAGAACAAGTCGCTTCAACAGTAATCGCCTACGAACCAATCTGGGCTATCGGTACTGGTAAATCAGCTTCACAAGACGACGCACAAAAAATGTGTAAAGTTGTTCGTGACGTTGTAGCTGCTGACTTTGGTCAAGAAGTAGCTGACAAAGTACGTGTTCAATACGGTGGTTCAGTTAAACCTGAAAATGTTGCTGAATACATGGCTTGTCCAGACGTTGACGGAGCTCTTGTAGGTGGTGCATCACTTGAAGCTGAAAGCTTCTTGGCATTGCTTGACTTCGTTGAATAATGACATATAAAAAGGCGAGAGGTTTCTCGTCTTTTTTTTTATAGTAGAAAGAGACTGGGACAAAAGTCCTAGCCTCTCAATTGTCTTTGGATTGTCGAGCAAGACGCAGTGGTTGAGTGGGCTCTACTATGCTGATTTCATCAGCTTTTATAGCCCTACTCAACTGTGCAGAGGTGGGACGACGAAATCGAATTCTAACGAATTACCGATTTCTGTCCCACTCTCTTTGAGTTAGGAACGTCCTAAAAGTTTCTTAATGAGAGAAATCATTTTGTATTTAAGAGGACGGGGATAATAACGGAAGGTTCCCATTTTACGAACGATGTAGCCATTGAAGTTCTGTTTGAAACGAAGCACACCATCTGACCCGTCAAAGATTCCTTGAATGCCTAGGAAGTTGTATCTTGTTATCCCACGTTTGATGGTTTCAAGCATCATATATTCCTGGAGAACAGCAGGAGCATAGAATTTATTAAATTCTGTATAAGAGCCACTGAATAAATAGGTGGATTCTTGCGGCATATAAACGAAGAGGCTACCTGCAAGAATGACGTCTTGATCTCCATATTTTTCAATATATTCTTTTGCTTCCTTCTTTCTCACTTCAAAGGTATCAAACTGGCTGGAGAATTCACGGAGCTGATTTTGTTTTTTCTCTGAATTGGGGTTGACTTCTAGATCCTTCTGTAATTTCTCAATCTTCTGTGCTAGTTTCGCTTGGTCTTTTTCAAGATTCGTGTAGTAGTGGTGGAAGTTCAGCGTTGCGATCATGAAATCCGCTTTGTCCCCAAAACTATCATAGAAGGTTTGGTAATAATCTAAGGTCTTATCTTGATAGTCTCGACGGTCACTGGTAGAAGAAGTAATATCCTTAAAGAGTTGTAGTTCATCCCGGTTTAATCTTTTCAGTTCAATACCGAAAGATTTCGCTTTCTTAACAAGCGGCTTTCCTTTTTTGCTGAAGCTCTGGAGAAGATTTTTTTCGGTAATGCCTTCCATATCTTTCACATAGTGCCAATCACCTTCTCCACCTGGATAACCTGTAGTTAAACCATCATGTTGATAACCTAAGTTTTTAAGTGTATCTAAAAAATGGCTCTGTTCTTCACTGGTTGGATTGCCGTCACTGTCAAAGGTTTGATAGGTATCATAGGGTTTGATGACGAGTTCAATAGCGCCATTGTCTTTCGCATAGTCTTTTAAAGCTGCATAGAAGGGTTCCAGCATGATTTCCTCTTGGTAGAGGGGCCCTGAATTGATTTCCATATGGAGACCACCTGTCATGGGAAGACTATACAAGATCGCAGCCACTTGGACGTGATCATCTTCCTTCCAAGCGATAAATTGAACGGTGTTCCCTCGCTCTACAAGCAGATCTGCCATCTCTGCAGACTGGATGAAAGAGCGATGGGAGACGGTATTTGCAAATGAGGTAAATTCTTCTTTTGAAATTGTCGTAAGAGTCATGTAACTTATTTACTCCTTAATTTTTTCCGGATCTTGTAAGCTTTGTTTACAAGTGGATAGAGTGGACTTGTTGGAAGGTTGAATTCCCCAACAAATTCTTCAATGATAGGATTAAATTTAGATTTAAAATGATAGAGTCCACCATCTAGTGAATTTTCAATGCCTCCCATATTTTGCCAAGAAGCCCCACGATCAAAAGCGTGTTGGGCAGTTTCATACCAGGTGAGGATGGCGGGTTGGTAACGGCGGAATTCTTCATCCATCCCTGCATAAACATTTTCAGACGTCCCACCGAATTCAAGGGTTAAGGTCCCAGATAAAGGAACAATCTGTCTACCTGCTTGGAGATGCTGCTCAAGAAATTGCAGTTCTTCCTCTATACGCTCTTTTTCTTTTTGGTTATTCTCAACCTTGCCAGGCTTTGTTTTTTCTGTGAATTTTTCAGCCTCTGCTTTGTTTTTTTCAAGATCTTTTGTAAGGGAGGTTTTACGCTTCTCGAGATCTAGAGTAGATAAAGTAATGTAGGATTGTCCTTGGTAGGTTGTGAGTAGTTTTTCGTAGTAGTCTTTTCCACGTAAATGAATGCTTTTACGTGCCTCAGTCTTTTTCATGAGAGAAGCAAAGTCCTCTAACAATTCAGTCCCGCCAAATTGCACTTGGATCCCTTTGTTTCGAGCGGTTCGGATGGCTTGTCGAGTAGATTTTGAAAGATCTTGCTCGGTGAAAAACTCTTTGTGGATATTCGCTTGAAAGCGTGGTTGGATATTTTCTGCCATATCACTGGTTCGGCCAGTCCATTCAACCCCTTCTTTAGTTAAGGTGTCGATTACCGCTTGCTCAGCAGGAGCTTCTGTCTTTTCTTGTCCAATCAAGTGTTTACTCAAGAAAAGACTTGGATCAAATTTCACAAACAAGGCCTTGTATTGTTTGGCTATCTTTTTAAGGGACTGGATCACAAATGAAACCAGCTCCTTGTTTTGGTAATCCATAATAGGGCCACGAGGAATGTAGAGCATGGAAAAGCCAAGTGGCAGGGGTTGAATCAAGATGCTTGCAACAGCGACTAATTGGTCTTCTTGATAAAAACCAACCCGTTCATTTCCCCAATTATCTTTGATTTTTGCCCATGAGCTGCTTTGTAAGAGATTGGTTTGGTCACTCTGAATAACAAAGTCATCATGCTCACTAGCAGAAATTCCTAGCTGGTAATGGTACATTTCTTATAATACCCACTTTCTAATGGCGTATGCAACGCCAGATTCATCATTTGATTTAGTGATACTTGTAGCAATTTTTTTGAGAGCTGGATTGCCATTCTCCATAATGACAGCATGTCCTACAACTTCTAACATAGAGCGGTCATTCTCCTCATCTCCAATAGCCATGGTTTCTTCTTGCTGGATTCCAAGTCGTTGGGCTAGATGAAGAAGGGCAGCTCCTTTATTGGTCGTTTTCCCTAGAATTTCTAAATAAAAAGGGGCTGATTTGACCATGGTGAAGCGGTCCTGAAATTCTTGAGGGATCTTTGCAATCGCAGCATCCAGAATATCTGGCTCATCGATATACATGGCCTTAACAAATTCTTTCTCGCGAACTTCTTCAGGCGTCCGGTAATAAAGGGGCATATTAACTAGTTGAGATTCATGAATGGTGTAGCGTCCGATATCTCGATTACTGGTATAAATGCCGTCTTTTGTAATCGCATGAGAGTGAATCTGAAGTTTGTTGGCGAGAGACTCGATATCAAGATAATCCTCATAGGTTAAGAGGTCCTTGATGAGTTCTTTTCCAGTAGCGGTTTCTTGAACCAGTCCACCATTAAAGGTAATGACATAGTCTCCAGGATCCATGAGGTGAAGTTCCTTTAAGAGTTTTGAGACACCTGCAATGGGACGACCTGTTGTGATCACAATTTTGACTCCCGCAGTCTTTGCATCTTGAATAGCTTGAAAAACATCTGGTGTGATCTCTTTTTTTGAATTGAGGAGTGTACCATCGATATCGATCGCAACTAATTTAATGGACATCCGTCTCTCCTGTAAAATAATCATTGGTAATGTAAGAAGTGAATTCTTCTACTTGCTTACTGAAAAGTCCGTTAGCTTCCAACATTTCTTTTGGAAAATAGAAGCGGTTGTCCCCATAGCGGGTTCCTGCAAGGGCAGCGACAAGTGGAGATAACTGAGACAACTCGGCCAAACTTCCATCTTTTCTTATCATCTCAATCTGAGTCCGCGGTTTTTCAAGCTCTGGCCGATAAATATCGTAGGGCAAATCGAAATTTTGGTGGATGGCTGTGTAATAAGTAGGATTAAACCCAACCTCTTTAATCAGTTTTTCAAGGATTACTAAGTCTTTTCGCTTATCTTCTGTAAATAGAATCGACTTAAAGACTTTCCGATTGATATAGCGCTGAGCAAGATCAGACAGGATCGTATCCGGGCTGTCCATCCAGACTTGGAAATAGGTATTCATGACACCGTCATCTAGATTTAAGTAGTCTTGGATGGTGACCTCTTCTTCAAAAAATGGAATCAAGCGAGGCGAGGTGAGTTGAAAATACTCTTTCTGATCTGGATAAATGGTTCTAGCGCGTTTGAGTAGATTTTGAAGGAGGACTTCCATGGCACGAGTAGCTGGGTGGAAGTAGACCTGCATATACATTTGGTAACGGCTGACCACGTAATCCTCGACAGCGTGCATGCCATTTTGTTGGAAGGCAATGCCATTTTCAATCGGTCGAATGACGCGAAGAATGCGGGTCAAGTCGAATTTTCCATAGGAAGCACCTGTAAAGTAAGCATCCCGTAGTAAATAATCCATCCGGTCCACATCAATTTGACTGGAAATCAACTGCACCACTTGCTTATTGGGATAGGTGTGGTCAATGACGCTGGCTACACGATTAGGGAAATCAGGTGCCACCTGTAAGAGGATCTGATTCACCTCTGTCTCTGGACTGGTGATGATCAGCTGGGTCATTTTTTCGTGATCGGTCCCAAAGAGTCCTTCGAAGGTATGGGAATAGGCACCATGCCCGATATCATGAAGAAGGGCCGCTGTCATGGTCAGTAGATTTTCATCAGAATTCCATCGATCTGCATACTTTTCCTCAAAAATAGACAGAATGCGTCTTGAAATTTCATAGGCACCCAGACAGTGAGAAAAACGACTATGCTCCCCACCGTGGAAGGTAAAACCAGATGTCCCCAGTTGCTTGATGCGGCGTAGTCGTTGAAATTCTTTACTATTAATTAATTGATAAATGATCGGATGATCCACATGAACGTAATCATGTACGGGATCGCGAAAGACTTTTTCATTCATGGGTCTATTATAGCAAAAAAAAGCCTATTTTGCGATCTAGAGGCTAATAGGAGCAGTCAAAATGCGTAAAATTTGATAGAATAGTAAGGCAAGAAAAGAAGAGAAGGAGACAAAGATGCAGATTCGCATTCAAAATACCATTCGATTTGGAGAAGAAATGGAAATTGTTGATCAGTACTATCAAGGAGAATGGAAGGAAAAAGCAGGTTTTCAATATCTCTTGTATACCAATGAAGAAGATGAAAAGGTTGCTTTGAAATTTTCCGACGATGAATTGGTCATGACACGATTTTCAACTCCAAAATCCATCATGCGCTTCTACAAAAATGAAGATGGTGGGGCGATCATCCCAACTCCGATGGGGATTCAGCAGTTTTTGATTACAACAGACCTCTTTCAATTAGAACTAGGTCGTTTGCACCTCTCTTATCGCTTGTTAACTCTTGATGGAGAACAGGAATTTGCCAATTATCAATTACTGGTGGAATGGGAAGATTAGACCTCATTAAATTATTAGAAATCCCGCTTGCTTTATTCTATAAAAATGGTATAATAAAACCACTCAAGGGAGTAGCTGGCGGTTTTCCGCGATAGTGTCGTCATTACGAAATTATTTCCGGCACTATATTAAACGGCGAGACTTGTTTTTTCAAACAGGTCTCTTTTTTGTGCAAAAGAGACCGAGTAGGAAGCTATAAGGAGGAAACTATTTTGTCAAAAGAACAAAATAAAGCTTTGTTTTATACACAGAGTAAAGAAGAAGTTCTAAAGGAATTGGACTCTTCAATTGAAGGCTTGTCAACTGCTCAAGCTCAAGAACGCTTAGCGACTTATGGTCATAATGAACTGGATGAAGGTGAAAAACGTAGCCTCTTGTCTAAGTTTATCGACCAGTTTAAAGATTTGATGATTATCATCTTGTTGATCGCTGCAGCTCTCTCTGTGATCACAGAAGGAATGGACGGCCTTACAGATGCTATGATCATCTTAGCCGTTGTTGTTTTGAATGCAGCTTTTGGTGTCTACCAAGAAGGGCAAGCAGAAGCAGCTATCGAAGCACTGAAAAATATGTCTAGTCCGTTAGCGCGTGTCCGCCGAGACGGTCATGTGATTGAGATTGACTCAAAAGAATTGGTTCCCGGGGATATCGTTCTTCTGGAAGCTGGAGATGTGGTTCCAGCCGATATGCGCTTGTTAGAAGCAGCTTCTCTTAAGATCGAAGAAGCAGCTCTTACAGGAGAATCTGTTCCAGTTGAAAAAGATGTGACTGGCCTTGTTGAGGCAGATGCTGGTATCGGAGACCGTGTCAATATGGGTTACCAAAACTCAAACGTGACCTATGGTCGTGGTACAGGGGTCGTGACCAACACGGGTATGTATACAGAAGTCGGTAAGATTGCAGATATGTTAGCGAATGCCGATGAAACGGAAACGCCGTTGAAGCAAAGTCTGGAACAACTTTCTAAAGCTTTGACTTACCTCATTGTAGCTATTGCCGCAGTGACCTTCCTGGTTGGTGTCTTCGTTCGTGGAGAACATCCATTAGAAGGCTTGATGGTGGCGGTTGCCCTTGCGGTTGCGGCGATTCCAGAAGGACTTCCTGCCATTGTAACCATCGTTCTATCATTGGGAACGACAACCCTTGCCAAACGGAATTCAATTGTTCGTAAATTGCCAGCCGTTGAAACACTTGGTTCAACAGAAATCATCGCATCTGATAAAACAGGTACTTTAACCATGAACCAAATGACGGTTGAGAAGGTCTATACCAACGGTCAATTGCAAAGCTCAGCATCCGAGATTGCTGCTAGCAACAATACCCTCCGTATCATGAACTTTGCCAATGATACCAAGGTGGATCCATCTGGCAAGTTGATTGGGGATCCAACGGAGACTGCTTTGGTACAGTTTGGTTTGGACCACAACTTTGATGTTCGTGAAGTCTTGAAGGATGAACCACGTGTAGCGGAATTGCCATTTGACTCAGACCGTAAACTCATGTCTACCATTCATAAGGAAGCAGACGGTTCTTACTTTATCGCTGTCAAGGGGGCTCCTGATCAGTTGCTCAAACGTGTGACGCGTATTGAAGTCAATGGGGAAGTTCGCCCCATCACAGAAGAAGATAAACAAGCTATCCTTGCTACCAATAAAGACTTGGCTAAGCAAGCCCTTCGCGTCTTGATGATGGCTTACAAGACAAGTAAGGAAATTCCAACCTTGGAATCTGAAATTGTTGAATCTGACCTCATCTTCTCTGGTTTGGTCGGCATGATTGACCCTGAGCGTCCAGAGGCTGCAGAAGCAGTTCGTGTCGCTAAGGAAGCAGGAATCCGTCCGATTATGATCACGGGTGACCACCAAGATACTGCAGAAGCTATTGCCAAACGTCTTGGAATCATCGATCCAAATGATACAGAAGACCATGTCTTCACAGGGGCTGAGTTGAACGAACTCTCTGATGAAGAATTCCAAAAGGTCTTCAAACAATACTCTGTCTATGCGCGTGTATCACCTGAACACAAGGTTCGGATCGTCAAAGCTTGGCAAAATGAAGGTAAGGTTGTTGCCATGACAGGGGATGGGGTTAACGATGCACCATCACTGAAGACAGCTGATATCGGGATCGGTATGGGGATCACAGGTACAGAGGTTTCTAAGGGAGCTTCTGATATGGTTCTTGCCGATGATAACTTCGCAACCATTATCGTAGCGGTAGAAGAAGGACGTAAGGTCTTCTCTAATATCCAAAAATCTATCCAGTATCTCTTGTCTGCCAATATGGCGGAGGTCTTCACCATCTTCTTTGCAACCCTCTTTGGTTGGGATGTGTTGCAACCAGTGCATCTTCTCTGGATCAACTTGGTAACTGATACTTTACCAGCCATCGCTCTTGGGGTGGAACCAGCTGAGCCAGGTGTGATGACTCACAAACCTCGTGGACGTAAATCTAACTTCTTTGACGGTGGGGTTTTTGGTGCCATTCTTTATCAAGGTGTCTTCCAAACCATGCTAGTTCTTGGTGTTTATGGCTGGGCCTTGCTCTCTCCAGAACATGCGACTCGTGCAGAAATCCATGCAGACGCTTTGACCATGGCATTTGCAACTCTTGGTTTGATCCAATTGCTCCATGCCTTTAACGTCAAATCTGTTTACCAATCGATCTTTAAAGTGGGACTCTTTAAGAACAAAACCTTTAACTGGTCTATCCCAGTTGCCTTTGTTCTCTTGATGGCAACCATCATTGTCCCTGGATTTAACAAACTCTTCCATGTGTCTCATTTGAGCTTGACACAATGGTTGGCCGTTTTGATTGGTTCGCTCTTGATTGTTGTTCTCGTTGAAATTGTCAAAGCCGTTCAACGCGCACTTGGAAAAGATAAAAACGCTATATAAACATAAAAAAAGTCATCTTTGGATGGCTTTTTTTGCGGGCAAAATGGACCGGGCATATTTCTTGAGGTACATGTGGATTTTTGATAAACTAGTCAACAGTTTGAAGAAAGGAAACTTAATTATGAAAAAGTTTTTTGCTGAAGTAATCGGCACATTTATGCTTGTCTTTATCGGGACTGGCGCAGTTGTTTTTGGAAATGGGACAGAAGGTCTTGGACATTTAGGAATTGCCTTGGCATTCGGTTTGTCTATTGTTGCAGCAGCTTACTCAATTGGAACTGTTTCTGGCGCCCACTTAAACCCAGCTGTTTCGATTGCCATGTTTGTGAATAAACGCTTGTCATCAAAAGACTTGATCAATTATATTGCAGCGCAAGTAGTGGGTGCGGTTCTCGCATCTGCAACAGTACTCTTCCTCTTGTCAAATTCAGGCATGTCAACAGCCAGTCTTGGGGAAAATGCCCTGGCAAAGGGTGTGACTCCATTTGGCGGATTCTTGTTTGAAGTGATTGCCTCCTTTATCTTTATTTTGGTCATTATGACCGTCACATCTGCTTCTAAAGGAAATGGCAAAATTGCTGGTCTTGTGATCGGTTTGAGCTTAACTTTGATTATTCTTGTTGGTTTGAACATTACAGGACTTTCTGTTAACCCAGCTCGTAGTTTGGCACCTGCCCTCTTTGTTGGTGGTGCAGCCCTTCAACAAATTTGGATCTTTATCTTGGCTCCAATTGTAGGAGGAATTCTCGCAGCAATCGTTGCAAAAAATCTCTTAGATACAGAAGAATAAAAAATTGGTTCCAGAGGGACCAATTCAGATTGAAGACAAAGTCATATAAAAAACTTTCCTTAGGTGAGTACGGACGTTAGGTGAAATTATCCAGTGGATGATTTCAGCAATCCAAGAAGTTCCATGGCGAATGATTGAGCCTAGGGTATCAATCATTTCGAGTGCCTGAAACATTATTGTTTCAGGCACTTTTCTCACAGTGGAAAGTTTTGGTATTTTCTTGAATCGATTTAAAAATTGGAACTCATTTTTATTTTTTTGCAAAATCGCTTAACTTATTTAACTTTAAAGTAGTTTGTCTACATTCTAAATTGATTCTAGAGGGACCAATTTTTTATAGTTCAAGGATCGTCATGGCTTGAGAAAATTCATGAGCAAGCTGTTTTTTCTTGTAGGCTTTAAATTCGGGGAGGTCTTTGATTCTGCGATAGCGTTTGTAGGGGTCGTACCTTTTTGGAAAATCATATTCAGGAAAAACCTCAAAGAATTGTTTGGAGAGCTCCCATTCTCTGACATAGCCTAAAGGTCTGGCATGATAGGTGATCGTGTCAATAGTTGTTGCTGACATTCGATGGTGGCTATGACCAAAAATCACTTCTCTGACAGGAAATTGTCTAAAAAGCTCATGAAAGGCTTGGCTCCCTAAAAAAGCATTGAAACGTTCAAAATAAGGGTGGCGTAGGAGAAACTGGCTATGAGGAACAAAGTGCATAGCGATGGTCAGGGGTTGATCCACTTGCATGAGTTCTGTTTCGAGCTCTCGCAACAAACGTTGGGTAATGGCTGGATCAGATCCCATTCGTTGGAGGCGTCTATCAAACCAAAACAGATTCTTGGTTTGGAGATGTTTTTGGGGAGAGAGATTAGGAACAAAGCTGTAGTCATACCAGCCAGAAAAGGCAAGGAGTGTATGCTTTGAAAAAGGAATCTTTTGAAATTCAAAAGGTCTCATAGCTTCTTCTGATAGGCCCAACATATCATGATTTCCCAAGCTAAAGGTCACAGGAAGCTGACATTGGAGTTGGGCTAAAAATTCTTGTGAGGTCTTTTCAAAGCCGTTGGCAATATCTCCTGCAATATGGAGATGTTGAATTTTTCTGTCCTTGAAAAGAGTGATAAGGGTCTCTAATTCATCTTTTCCAAAGTTGTTTGAATCAATATGTAAATCGGACATAAAAGCAACTGTTGTCATGCTACAAGTCTAGCATAAGAGGATCTTTTTTTCTAACAATTAGGTTACAAATGAATGGAAAAATTTTGAAAATTAACTGGTTTGGCAATGGTCAACCAGCAGATCCAATATTGGAAAGTGGGCAAATAGTGAAGGTTATGATATAATAGACTAGATACATAGAAAGAGGTACTTATGGACATTTCAGAAATTCGTCAAAAAATTGACGCAAATCGTGAAAAATTAGCTTCTTTCAGGGGGTCTCTTTGACTTAGAGGCATTGGAAGAAGAAATTGCCATTTTAGAAAATAAAATGACAGAACCTGATTTTTGGGATGATAATATTGCTGCGCAAAAGACATCTCAAGAATTAAATGAACTCAAGCAAACCTATGAAAATTTCCGTCAAATGGTGGATCTCTTTGATGAGTCAGAAATCCTGCTAGACTTTTTGACCGAAGATGATTCAGTCAAAGAAGAATTGATTGAGAAGTTGGAGGAGCTGGATAAACGTATGACCAGCTATGAGATGACCTTGCTATTGTCTGAACCTTATGACAATAATAATGCCATCTTAGAAATCCACCCAGGTTCAGGAGGGACAGAAGCTCAGGACTGGGGGGACATGCTTCTTCGGATGTATACTCGTTTTGGAAATGCCCACGGCTTTAAAGTTGAAGTCTTGGACTATCAGGCTGGAGATGAGGCCGGAATCAAGTCTGTGACTTTATCCTTTGAAGGGCCACATGCATACGGTCTTCTGAAATCTGAAATGGGGGTACACCGTTTGGTTCGAATCTCTCCATTTGATTCTGCTAAACGACGTCACACCTCCTTTACTTCTGTTGAAGTCATGCCTGAATTAGATGATACCATCGAAGTCGAAGTTCGGGATGATGATATCAAGATGGACACCTTCCGCTCTGGTGGAGCTGGTGGACAAAACGTCAATAAGGTCTCTACAGGGGTACGCTTGACCCACATCCCGACAGGAATTGTTGTCGCATCTACTGTGGACCGGACCCAATACGGGAACCGTGATCGAGCAATGAAGATGTTGCAAGCTAAACTCTACCAATTAGAGCAAGAGAAAAAAGCAGCAGAAGTGGATTCTCTAAAAGGGGATAAAAAAGAAATCACCTGGGGAAGTCAAATCCGCTCTTATGTCTTTACCCCTTACACCATGGTTAAGGATCACCGGACCAACTACGAAGTAGCACAGGTGGACAAGGTGATGGATGGAGATATCGATGGCTTTATTGATGCCTATCTCAAATGGCGTCTCCAATAACCGAGAGGAAATCAACCAGAAAAGAATGAAAGGAATTTCATTACATGTCAATGATTGAAATGAAAGATGTTGTCAAAAAGTATGACAACGGGACGACGGCCCTTCGCGGGGTCTCTGTCCAAATTGAACCAGGAGAATTTGCCTACATTGTAGGACCTTCTGGTGCTGGGAAGTCGACCTTTATTCGACTTTTATACCGTGAAGTCAAACACGATAAAGGAAGCTTAAAAGTAGCTGATTTTGATTTGGATAAAATCAAAAAACGCGATATTCCTATGTTGCGACGCAATGTAGGAGTGGTTTTCCAAGATTATAAATTACTTCCAAAGAAAACCGTTTATGAAAACATTGCCTACGCAATGCAAGTTATCGGTGAACGCCGTCGCAATATTAAAAAGCGTGTGATGGAAGTTTTGGATCTTGTTGGGTTGAAACACAAGGTCCGCTCATTCCCAAATGAATTGTCCGGTGGGGAGCAACAACGGATTGCGATTGCTCGCGCGATCGTCAACAATCCGAAAGTCTTGATTGCGGATGAGCCAACTGGTAACTTGGATCCAGATAATTCATGGGAAATCATGAACCTTTTGGAGCGGATTAATCTGCAAGGGACAACAGTATTGATGGCGACCCACAATAGCCAGATTGTAAATACTTTACGTCACCGTGTCATCGCGATTGAAAATGGTCGTGTAGTGCGTGATGAAGCGGAAGGAGAGTACGGATACGATGATTAGAAGATTTTTCCGACACTTAATCGAATCGCTTAAAAGCTTGAAACGAAATGGTTGGATGACGATTGCAGCGGTCAGCTCGGTTATGATTACCCTTAGCTTGGTTGCTATTTTCGCCTCTGTGATTGCCAATACCATCAAGCTTTCAGATGATATTCAAAATAGTGTGCGGGTTGTAGTATACATGCGCAAAGATATTCAAGACCAGAGTGAACAAATTGAAAAAGACGGTCAAACCGTGACCAATGAAAACTACCATAAGGTCTACGATGCTCTGACAGCCATGAAACATGTTGACAAGGTTGATTTTTCTAGCAAGGAAGAACAGTATGATAAACTGATCAAAACGGCTGGGAACAACTGGAAGATATTTGATGGAGACGCAAACCCACTCTACGATGCCTATTATGTAGAGACGACAGCTCCAAAATATGTGAAGCAAGTCTCAGCAGATGCCAAAAAAATTGAAGGGGTCTCTGAAGTGAAAGATGGTGGGGTCGATACCCAACGCTTGTTTGCACTTGGAACCTTCATCCGAAACTGGGGCTTGATCGGTGTAGCTTTATTGATCTTCATCGCAGTCTTCTTGATTTCTAATACCATCCGGATTACCATCATTTCACGTAGTCGTGAGATTAAGATTATGCGACTAGTAGGAGCAAAAAATGGCTATATTCGTGCACCATTCCTTTTAGAAGGGGCTTGGATTGGTCTCTTGGGAGCCTTGGTTCCTTCAGCTTTGGTCTTCTATGTTTATAACGTTGTCTATACATCAATGAACAATAACTTGGCAGATCAAAACTTGTATCTCTATAGTCCACATCTTTTGGTACCGATTATGGTGGGTGGCTTATTTGGATTAGGAATTTTGATCGGAGCGATCGGTTCGTCAATCTCCATGAGACGTTTTCTTAAGATATAATAAAAAAGCAAGTTCACACTTGCTTTTTTTGTATCCTTTTATTAGGACAGAAAGGAGGATACATGATTCTTTAAGATTGTCTAAAGAAGGGATTGAACATCTTCTCGTGACCAATAGAAGTTTCAGGGCCATGACCGGGATAGACGGTATAGGAAGATGGAAGGGAAAAGAGTTCTTCTCTAATACTGCTAAGCAACTGTGCCGCGTTCCCTGTTGGAAGATCGGTCCGTCCAATGGTTTCGCGAAAAAGGGCATCACCGGATAGAACCAGGTGATCTTCAGGAAAGACGATGGAGACTCCTCCTGCAGAGTGGCCCGGTGTCTCTAGAACATAAAAGTGGAAATCGGCTATTTCGTAATCGGAGCGAATTTCATAAAGGAAGTCGGCCTCCTGACAGACAATATCTTCTAAATCCGCATGACGATCCAAACCAGATAAATTATCGACAGGAGAAGACAACCAACTGGCTTCTGCCGAATGGACATAGACTGGTGGGAAATGATAATTCTGACGGGCCTTTTCAAGACTCATAATGTGATCGTAGTGCGTATGGGTTAAAAGAATCGCTACGATTGGTTTACCTATACGATCAATTTGTTTTTGAATAGTCGCCCAGTCGCTACCTGGATCAACAAGAATGAGGGAGTGTTCATTTTCAAGGTAGTAGGTATTTTCATAAGCTATAGGATTAACAGTTCGATAGATTTTCATTGGGACTCCTTTCTAGAATAGTGTATCAAATTATAAGGAAAATAACAGGATTGAAGTCAGCTCGAAAGGATAATAAAATCTGCAGACTTTGCTCAAACGTGATATAATTTTAAGTACTATGACAAGACAGAAACGGAAATACGCCATTGTGGATCTGGAAGCGACCAGTGCTGGAAGCAACGCCAAGATCATTCAGGTTGGAATTGTCATCGTTGAAGATGGGGTGATCACTCAATCCTATGAGACGGATGTGAATCCCCATGAACGATTGGATGAGCATATCAAACAATTGACCGGCCTGACAGATGCTCGCTTACGAAAAGCTCCAGAGTTTGCACAAGTGGCAAAAGAAATTTTTGAGTTAATAGAAGATGCCATCTTTGTGGCCCATAATGTCAAATTTGATGCGAATTTATTGGCAGAAGCTCTTTTTTGGGAAGGCTTTGAGCTGACAACTCCTAGGATTGATACGGTTGAATTGTCTCAAATCTTCTATCCTACTTTAGAACGTTACAATTTAGGAGCACTTGCGAGTGAACTGGAAATTGAGTTGCACCATGCTCACTCTGCTCTAGCGGATGCTATGGCTACAGCCCAGTTGCTGTTAAAGTTAAGGGAAAAAATTGCGAGCTTACCAAGAGGATTGATCGAAAACCTTCTTTCGATGGCAGATTGTTTGATTTATGAATCACGACTCTTGATAGAAGATGTACTGGAAGACAGCAGCCACTTTTTGCCGTCTCATTTATTCGAAGTTCATGGACTCTATTTGCGAAAGTCGCAGCAGTTCCTGGAAAGCTACCATTTATCTGAACAATTTGAACTCAATATGCAGTTGTTGGGAATGGAGGCTTATCCGGAGCAGAGTGAATTTGTGGCCTATATCGAGGAAAGTTTGCATCAGCCTCTTCCAAGTTTTATAGAGGCTCCGACAGGAATTGGGAAGACCTATGCCTATTTGTTAACGCTTTTGGCCAAAACCACTAAGCGTATCCTTGTGAGTGTTCCGACTAAAATTCTTCAGGATCAAATGATGAAAAAGGAAGGAAAGGCCATCCAGGAGCTTTTCCAAATCCCTTTTCATAGCCTAAAAAGCCCCAAGGATTACATTCAACTTGATAAGTTTTATGAGACCTTACAGAGTGATTCGGATAATAGGGTGATCCGACGCTTTAAGATGCAACTGTTGGTCTGGCTAACCATGACAGAAACTGGAGAGCTGAGTGAGATTGGCCAGCTCTATCGTCATGTCCATTTTGTCTCTGAAATATGTCACGATGGCCAATTGTCGAAGCGTTCGCTTTTTTATCAAGAAGATTTCTGGCGTCGCGGCCAAGAAAAAGTAAAAACTAGCCGGGTGATTCTGACCAATCATGCCTATCTTTTAACACGTCTTGAAGATGACAAAAGTCTGCTTCAAGAGTCTGTTCTGGTTGTGGATGAAGCACAAAAACTCTTCTTTGCTTTAGAGCAGTTTTCACAGAGAGAAGAAACTTTGCAATCTCTTTTAATGAGCCTGCAACACGCAATTGAAGAGGAGAAAGATCTTCTGCAACGGCGTTTGTTGGAGAGTATTCAATTTGAGTTAAATGCCTGCTCCAAAGAAGTCCAGCAAGGAAAAACAGCAGTCTTATCCGATCAAACAGTGGCCAAAATACGCCAAGATGTATCGGAATTAAAAAAAGACTCATTAAAGAATCTAAGAGAATTATTTGATGAGCGCTACCAAACATTTTGGATCGATAAAGAAGTGATCGACAGCCACCAAATCCTTCATCTTCATGCAGGAGTGGAGGACTTGCTATCCTTTAGGGATTTTGTTCCTGAAGAAGTGCCTGTGCTCTTTGTATCGGCGACCATTGCCATCAGTAAAAAGGTGAATTTGCCTTCTCTTTTGGGTTACCAAGAGCAACAAATCTACCAGGTTCCAACCCAGCTGAAGCAACACCAGATAATGCTCCTACCAATTGATTTTCCAGATGTAGTTTCCCTGTCTTCCTTAGAGTATGCAATTGAAATTAGTCGTCTGGTAGAAGAGTTGCTTCCTATTAGAAAACCAATCTTTCTGTTGTTCACTTCAAAAGAATTATTATTGGAAACCTCAGCTGCTTTGAAGTTTCCTCACTTGGCCCAGTATCGAAATGGGGATGCAGCCAATATTAAGCGGCGATTTGACCGAGGAGAAAGCTCCATTTTATTGGGAACAGGAAGCTTCTGGGAGGGAGTCGATTTCTCTCAACAAAAAGAAGTGATTCAAATCATCACGCGCCTGCCATTTGACAATCCTAAAGATTATATGGTTCAAAAGCTAAATACAAAACTCAGAGAACAGGGGAAAAATCCCTTTTACGACTATAGTCTTCCAGTCGCGATTTTAAGGCTAAAACAGGCTATTGGGAGAACCAGCCGTTTTCAAGATCAGGAATCTCTGGTGCTTTTATTGGATCAGCGGGTGGTAACCAAGCGATATGGAAAACAAATTTTGGACGGGTTGCAACAGGTGTTGCCCCTTCATACGACATTGAGAGAGCGGCTTATTGAGCAAGCAGCTGACTTTTTTGAAAGGAATTGAGAGAATGAAAAATAAAGGATTTGGACTTGCAATTGCATTTGTACTGGCTCTTTGTGCCATGTTTTTGGGAAATTTCTTTCCCATTATTGGCTCCAGTGTTTTTGCCTTGATCTTAGGAATTTTACTTAATGAATTGATTGACTTACCTGAGAATTCTCGCCCAGGCTTGAACTGGTCCGGTAAGAAATTGTTGCAGTATTCGATTATCTTCATGGGATTTAGCTTGCCCATTGCAACAGTAGCCTCTACTGGTCTTTCATCTTTAAAGATTAGTCTGCCAACGATAACCGTTGCCTTTCTTGCAGCTATTATTTTTGGGAGAGTCTTCCACCTGAAATCTCATCTACGGACCTTAATTGGGTTTGGTACAGCTATTTGTGGTGGATCTGCTATTGCAGCAGCAGCGCCGATCATTGAAGCAGACGAAGAGGAAATTGCCCTATCTATGTCAACTATCTTCTTCTTCAACATTTTGGCTGTCTTTATCTTTCCAGTATTAGGGCATTTATGGCATATGTCTAATTTCCAATTTGGCCTCTGGTCAGGAACAGCCATTAACGATACGTCATCTGTTGTAGCAGCAGCATTTTCTTACAGTAAAGCAGCGGGGCAAATGGCTACAATTGTTAAGTTAACACGCGCCCTGATGATTGTACCAGTTTGTTTGGGATTGATCGGTTTAAAATGGTATCGGAGTAAACAACAAGGAAGAAACAAAGGAATGTTAAAGAAAATTATTCCTTGGTTTATTATCTGGTTTATTGTGGCTTCCATTCTTTCTTCTATTGGCCTGGTACCTAAAGTGGTCCTACCTTACCTAAAGGACCTTTCTCACCTCTTTATGGCCATGGCCTTGGTTGGAATCGGAAGCAAGGTTTCTTGGAAACAGTTCCGTGCTGCAGGAGCAGCCCCCCTTCTGGTAGGTTTGATTGCTTGGTTTTGTGTGGCAGGATCTAGCTTGATTCTACAGATGTTGTTCTATTAATTAATTTGATGATTCTCACAGAAAGGAACGTGAATGAAGAAAAATCATTTTTGGACGATCCACCTGGATTATTCGATCATTGGAATTGTCTTCACCCTACTTATGATTGGGATCTTATCCGTTTATGTGGCAGTTTCTCATGATTATCCCCGAATGGTGTGGCCTTTTTTGGGGCAGCAATTGGCCTGGATTGGTGTGGGATGTATCATTTGCCTGATTGTGACGATTTTTAGTACGAAATTTCTTTGGAAAATCACTCCCTTTCTTTACCTACTAGGCTTGGCCTTGATGGTTCTTCCTCTTGTTTTTTATAATCCAAACTTGGTGGCTTCAACAGGAGCAAAAAACTGGGTAGCTTATGGAAACATCACCTTATTTCAGCCTTCAGAATTTATGAAGATTCCCTTCATCCTGATGCTGTCACGTTCTATTGTTCGATTTTTACAAAGAAATAAGGGGCGTGAGCGATTGTTACGACAAGATTGGTTTTTAATTCTAGAGTTGACTATCTATACTATTCCGGTCTTTGCCTTATTGGCCCTCCAGCAGGACTTGGGAACGGCCTTAGTATTCTTGGCCATCTTTGCGGGCTTAGTGCTCGTTTCAGGAGTTTCCTGGAAAATTATCTTGCCGGTCATCTTGCTTCTGGCAGGTGGGTTAGCAGGCTTTCTCTTTCTCTTTCTATCAGAAGGGGGTCGGGCTTTTCTGCACCAGCAAGTAGGGATGCCAACCTACCAAATGAACCGTATTTTAGCCTGGTTAAATCCTTTTGACTATGCACAAACAACCACCTACCAGCAGGCACAAGGACAGCTAGCCATTGCCAGTGGTGGCCTCTTTGGTCAAGGATTTAATGTATCTAATTTATTGGTTCCCGTAAGGGAAAGTGATATGATTTTTACAGTAGTAGCAGAAGACTTTGGCTTTGTTGGAGCTCTTGTGCTGTTGATTTTATATGTGACCCTGATTTACCGTATTTTAAAAATCACCCTCCAGTCCAACAACCAATTTTATACCTATATTTCCATCGGATTTATTATGATGCTGGTCTTTCATATTTTTGAAAATGTCGGAGCGGTAACGGGCCTTCTTCCCTTGACGGGGATTCCTCTCCCCTTTATCTCACAAGGAGGCTCCTCTATTATTAGTAATCTGATTGGTATTGGTCTAGTACTCTCAATATATAATCATAGTAGTAAAAAGAAAGGACTAGAAGAAGAGGTTCCAATCCGTAAAAAAGTAGTCCTTAAAAAGGCGCAATAGTTAGAAAGAAGGAATGAAAATGAAAAAAGTAGCAACGATTTTAGCAAACGGTTTTGAAGAAATTGAAGCCTTGACCATTGTCGATGTTTTGAGACGTGCTGGGATTGACTGCGACCTCATTGGCATGGAAGAAACAGTCACAGGTTCTCACCAAATTACAGTGGAAGTAGATCGCCTTTGGAATGGAGATCTTTCAGATTATGATGGAATCTTCTTACCAGGTGGGATGCCAGGAGCAGCGAATTTGAGGGACAATGCAGAATTGATCACAGCCCTTCAGGAAGAAAGTGGCAAAGGAAAAACCATCTCTGCAATTTGTGCTGCTCCCATTGTTTTGGCGCGTGCAGGTCTCTTAAAAGATAAACACTATACGTGTTACGATGGCTTTGAAGAAGAGATTCAAGATGGCCATTATCAGAAAGAAACAGTGGTGAAAGACGGTAATCTTCTCACCAGTCGTGGTCCTTCAACAGCCCTAGCCTTAGCTTATGCCTTGGTGGATCATTTTGGAGGAGATGCCCAAAGCCTTCGGAAAGGAATGCTCTATCAGGACGTCTTTGGAGATGCATAAAAGGGCTCTTTTGGACACAACGGTTTCTGGTGATAGATCACTTTTTATAGTGTGAAAAGAGTTTTATTTGATTTAAAATGAAATGACCGTAAAAAATGGCTAAAATCCCCCCTAAATGAGGGTTTTAGCTTATTTTTTTTGTCCATTTGTGGTATAATATTGACTATGAATTATCATGATTTTATATGGGATCTTGGTGGGACGCTATTGGATAATTACGAAACGTCCACAAATGCCTTTGTAGCGACATTGAAGGACTTTCACATCCAAGCCGATCATGATTCTGTTTATGCAGCGTTAAAAATCTCAACACAGGATGCAATCCATACCTTTGCGCCTCATATTCCTAATTTTCGGACGGAATACAAGAAAAAAGAAGCCTTAGGTTTGCAAGATCCGGTTTTATTTGATGGAGCAAAAGAGTTACTAGAAGAGATTCAAGCACATGGAGGACGTCATTTTTTGGTATCTCATCGAGATCGCCAAGTTTTGACCCTTATTGATCAGACGGGCATTGCTCCCTTCTTTACTGAGATTGTAACAGCAGACGAGGGCTTTCCTCGCAAGCCAGATCCAACCTCGATGCTCTATTTGAAAGAAAAATATGGCATTCAAGACGGTCTGGTCATTGGAGATCGTCCGATTGATATAGAAGCTGGGAAGGCGGCAGGGATGACAACTTATTTATTTGATACCATGCTCCACTTACACCAGTTTATATTTGAATAGAAAAGGGAAATTATGACAGAGGATAAACAGCAAGAAATTCAAGCGCAAGAATATGATGCCAGTCAGATTCAGGTCTTGGAAGGACTAGAAGCCGTTCGCATGCGTCCGGGAATGTATATTGGATCTACCTCAAAAGAAGGTCTTCATCATCTGGTCTGGGAAATTGTAGATAACTCGATTGACGAAGCCTTAGCCGGTTTTGCTAGCCATATTGAAGTTTTCATTGAAAAAGACAATTCTATCACGGTTGTCGATGATGGTCGGGGAATTCCAGTGGATATCCAAGAAAAGACGGGTCGACCTGCCGTTGAAACTGTCTTTACCGTGCTCCACGCGGGAGGAAAATTCGGCGGAGGTGGCTACAAGGTTTCTGGTGGTCTTCACGGGGTAGGGTCATCTGTTGTCAATGCCCTTTCCACATCCCTCGATGTTCGCGTCTATAAAAACGGCAGTATCCATTACCAAGAGTATCGTCGTGGACAAGTTGTGGATGATTTGAAAGTCATCGGAGAGACAGATCGGACAGGGACAACTGTTCACTTTATTCCAGATCCAGAAATCTTCACGGAAACGACTGAGTATGATTTTGAAAAATTAAACAAACGGATTCAAGAATTAGCCTTTTTGAATCGTGGTTTGCGTATTTCCTTGACGGATAAGCGCGAAGGCTTAGAGCAGGAAAAGCATTACCACTACGAAGGTGGGATCTCTAGTTACGTCGAATACATCAATGAAAATAAAGATGTCATCTTTGAAACACCCATCTATACAGATGGGGAAATGGATGATATTACCGTTGAAGTGGCGATGCAATATACTACGGGCTACCATGAAACCGTCATGAGTTTTGCTAATAACATCCATACCCATGAAGGTGGTACCCACGAGCAAGGTTTCCGTACAGCCCTCACTCGTGTCATCAATGATTACGCTAAGAAAAATAAACTCTTAAAAGAAAATGAAGACAATTTAACAGGTGAGGATGTTCGGGAAGGTTTAACAGCAGTTATCTCAGTTAAACATCCAAACCCACAGTTTGAAGGACAAACCAAGACAAAGCTTGGAAATTCAGAAGTTGTAAAAATTACCAATCGACTCTTTAGTGATGCCTTTTCTGATTTCCTTTTGGAAAATCCACAAATCGCTAAGAAAATCGTTGAAAAAGGGATTTTAGCAGCTAAAGCTAGGGTAGCAGCTAAGCGGGCACGGGAAGTGACCCGTAAGAAATCGGGACTTGAGATCTCTAACCTGCCTGGTAAATTGGCTGACTGTTCTTCAAACAACCCACAAGAAACAGAACTCTTCATTGTCGAAGGGGATTCGGCTGGAGGATCTGCTAAATCAGGTCGGAATCGTGAATTTCAGGCAATTCTTCCAATCCGTGGTAAAATTTTGAACGTTGAAAAAGCAAGTATGGACAAGATTCTTGCCAATGAAGAGATCCGTAGTTTATTTACTGCTATGGGAACTGGATTTGGTGCTGAATTTGATGTCACAAAAGCGCGTTATCAAAAATTAGTCATCATGACCGATGCCGATGTCGATGGCGCACATATTCGAACCCTTCTGTTGACCTTGATCTATCGCTATATGAAACCAGTCTTGGAAGCGGGATATGTTTATATTGCGCAACCACCAATCTATGGGGTCAAAGTCGGTAGTGAGATCAAAGAATATATCCAACCTGGTGCGAACCAAGAAGCAGAATTAGCTGCAGCTTTGGAACGCTACTCAGAAGGTCGCTCAAAACCAACCATCCAACGCTACAAAGGTCTTGGGGAAATGGATGATCACCAATTATGGGAAACAACCATGAACCCCGAACACCGCTTAATGGCACGGGTATCAGTAGACGATGCTGCGGAAGCAGATAAGATATTTGATATGTTGATGGGGGACCGCGTGGAACCACGTCGGGAATTTATCGAAGAAAACGCTGAATATAGTACACTCGATGTATAAAATTCAACGAACGCTTCCCATTAATGGATATTTTATGGTATAATTACAAGGATTACGTTCAAGTAATACGATGAAGGAGTTTTTATATGTCTAGTGGACTAATTGTTCTCATCTTTATTGTCGCCCTTATCTTGATTGTAGGATATGTGGTTGCAGTAATTTTGAGAAAACGAAACGAGGCCTTACTGGCAGCACTGGAAGAACGAAAAGAAAAGTTATATAACCTTCCGGTCAACGATGAAGTTGAGGCCGTAAAAAACATGCATTTGATTGGTCAAAGTCAAGTTGCATTTCGTGAATGGAATCAAAAATGGGTAGATTTATCCTTAAATTCATTTGCTGATATTGAAAATAATTTGTTTGAGGCGGAAGGCTACAATAATTCTTTCCGTTTCATGAAGGCTAAACAAGCTATTGACAATATCGAAAGTCAGATCCAGTTGATCGACGAAGATATCAAAGCGATTCGCCAGGCCCTTTCAGATCTTGAAGAGCAAGAACAAAAAAATAGCGGACGCGTGGTTCATACCTTAGATATGTTTGAAGAACTTCAAAAAGAAGTCACTTCAGATCCAGATCGTTATGGCAGTGCACTTCCTGAAATTGAAAAGCAAATTGGAAATATTCAATCTGAGTTTTCACAATTTGTCACCTTGAATTCTTCAGGTGACCCTGTTGAAGCAGCTGAAATCCTTGATACAGCTGAGAATCATATTGTGGCCTTAAAACAAATTGTTGAGCGAGTGCCAGAAATTGTCACCGCTCTTCAGTCAAAACTTCCAGACCAATTAGAGGATTTGGAAAGTGGCTACCGCAAGCTTTTGGAATCGGGCTACCACTTCACTGAAACAGATATTGAATCTCGTTTCCAACAGTTGCATGCTTCCTTGAAGAACAATATGGCAAATGTATCCGCGCTTGAATTGGACAATGCTATTTACGAAAATGAGCAAATTCAAGAGGAAATCGATGCATTGTATCACATCTTTACTCGTGAAATCGAATCACAAAAAGTCGTGAAGAAGTTAGTGAAACAACTGCCTGGCTATTTGAAACACGCAAAAGATAACAATAGCAACCTTGCAGCAGAAGTGGAACGCCTTGGTAAAACATTCGTCTTGAATGAAGCTTTCAGTCAACAATTAAAAGAGTTAGAAGCTGAGTTATCTTCACAAGAAAATGTGGTAGAAGATGCCTTGAAAGATTCATCTGAAACACAAAAAGCTTATTCTATCGTAGAAGAAGAGTTAGAAGCTATTGAGGCTCGCTTGAAAGAAATCGAAGATGAGCAAATCAGCTTAAGTGATTCCCTTTCAAAAATTGAAAAAGACGATGCCAATGCTCGCCAAAAAGTCAACATCTATGCCAACCGTTTGCATGCCATTAAACGCTATATGGACAAGCGAAACTTGCCAGGAATCCCTCAAGAATTCTTGGAATTATTCTTTACAGCAAGCAACAATACAGAGACTTTGATGGATGAGTTGGAAGGGGATAAAATCAACATCGAATCAACCAATCGTTTGTTAGATATTTTGACAAATGATATGAATGAATTGGAAGAAGCGACTTATCGAATTGTACAAAATGCTACTTTAACCGAGCAGTTATTGCAATACTCAAACCGTTACCGTTCATTTGATGATCATGTGCAAGCAGCTTTTGATGAATCCCTTTATATTTTCGAAAGAGAATATGACTATGCAGCTTCCTTTAAAGTCATCTCAGATGCTTTGGAGATGGTAGAAGCTGGCGTAACAGATCGCTTTGTTACTTCGTATGAAAAAACTCGGGAGCAAATTCGCTTCTAATAACAAAAAAACGACTTTTTAGGAGGTCGTTTTTTTATCTTCAAATGATCATTGAAACTTGAAATTTAAACCCTATTTTTGTATAGTAAGGGAGAAATAAGAAAGGAAAGCGATGAAAGAAGTAACAGGTCTCCTCGTTATGGATGTAGATGGAACTTTGATTCAACAAGAAGGAATTGATTTACTAGCTCAAGAAGCTGGCGCGGGAGAAAAAGTAGCAGAGATAACAGCACAAGCAATGAATGGAGAGCTGGATTTTAAAGCGTCTTTACAGGCGCGTGTCGCTTTATTGAAAGGATTAGAGGCCTCTATTTTTCCGAAAATTTTGGAGCAGATTGAAGTCACACCAGGAGCTGAAAGCTTAATCACGGAACTTCATCAAAGCGGTTACAAGGTTGGACTTGTTTCAGGGGGATTTCATGAAGTCATCGATCCTATCGCGAGGTCTTTAGGAATTGATCTGGTTCGTGCTAATCGTTTGCAGACTTTTGATGGCCGTCTGACGGGGAAAGTGCTCGGAGAGATTGTGACCCCTGAAAGAAAAAAAGACTCCCTCCTGACATGGGCGAGAGAAAATCATATTCCACGAAGTCAGACGATTGCTATGGGAGATGGTGCCAATGATCTTCCTATGATTGAAACAGCCGGAATCGGGATTGCCTTTATGGCAAAGCCGATCGTAGCCGAACGAGCTCCATACCGTATTGAGACGAGGGATCTAAGCCTTGTTCTTGAAATTCTAGACCAGCATAGAAAGGAAACAGTATGCATATCCTACTAGCACCGGATTCATTTAAAGAATCCTTATCCGCCAAACAAGTAGCAGAAGCCTTAAAAAAAGGATTTCAAGAGGCTCTACCAGATACAACTTTTGACCTCCTTCCCATAGGGGATGGTGGCGAAGGAACAATGGATACACTTGCTGGCGTTCTGAATTTAACCAAGAAGCATACTCAGGTAACAGGACCATTTGGGAAGCCTGTTTCAATGGCTTACTACCAAAAAGATGAGATGGCATTTTTTGAGATGGCCTCTCTTGTTGGCTTAGGCTCTATCCCAGCTGAAAAACGCAATCCACTAGAACTAGAGACACGAGGAATTGGTGAACTGATTTTGCAATTGGTTGACCAAGGGGTTAAAATGATCTGTGTGGGAATTGGTGGTTCAGCGACCAATGATGGTGGGATTGGGATGGCAGCCGGACTAGGGGTAGCCTTCTATGATGATCAAGGTCATATGCTTCGTCCTGTAGGAGCTTCGATCGGTCGTGTGGATAGAATAGATACCAGTGCGGTTCCAAAAGCTTTACAAGACATCGAGCTCCAGGTCTTAACGGATGTCACCAATCCTCTCTGTGGCAGTCAAGGAGCAACCTATATCTTTGGCGGGCAAAAGGGATTGAATCCCCTTCTGTTTCCAGCAGTTGATCAAGCTATGGAGGATTTTTATCAGCTAGTTGATCCCCGAATCTTGTCTATGGCTGGCGTTGGAGCTGGAGGTGGCATGGCAGCAGGCTTAGTCGCTTTTGCGGGAGGTCAGATTTCATCAGGAATTGAGAAAAGTCTCGATTTAATTGATTTTGATACCAAAGTTCAAAAAGCGGATCTGGTCGTCGTGGGAGAAGGTAGGATGGACCTCCAATCTCTGTCTGGAAAAGCTCCTGTCGGGGTAGCCAAACGAACACCAGAGAAGATCCCAGTGCTTGCTATTTGTGGTAGCTTAGCGTACGATTTGCCAGCATTCCCAAGTCATCATATTGAGGCTGCCTTCTCTATTGTACCAGGTCCTTGTGAGGTGGCAGATGCACTCACTCATACTGAAAAAAATCTGATTTCCTGTGCTCGAAATATTGGTAACCTCTTAAAAATGAAAGCAAACTAAAAAACCAATTGAAAAGGAAATTCCTTTTCAATTGGTTCTTTCTTTAGCCAAAGAGGCGTTTCCAAAATGATTTTTTTTCAGGTGCTGTGCTCTCTTCGTTCTTTTCAAACAAATTTGGATACTGGAGGCTGATATCGGTTGGAGAAATTCCAGATGGATGATCAGTATGGATGATGAGACCAAAGGGAGAGTGGCGACAGTCATCTGAAACAATGCTTGCCACAAGACCAAGATCCTTTGTTTTTTTCAAATATTGAAGTTGGCTACTTTCATCCAAGGCAGGCGAAATCTTGACCAATACAGGTTCAAAGCGTTCTGAAATGTTCGTAAGAATTGAAGAATAGTGCTCCAAATAGAGATTGTCCCTTGCCTCCTCCAAGGTATATGAAGCAATCACACGCTCCTCATATGTCTCCAAAAATCGACGCTGTTCATCAGGATTGAACCGAGTAGGACCAGCAGCTTTTTCTAAAATCGTTTTATTAATATCTGTCATAAATTTAGTATAGCATAAAGCGTAGCAGAAGAGTAGAAGAATGCTAAAAAATTAAATAAGGAGGAGAAATGGAAGAAAATAAGACAGTGGAACCGTTTTCTTGTTAAAAACTTCTCAATTTTCGTAGATTTCCTTGTTTTTTCTTGAAAAAATGTCCTAATTACGATATGATAGAGGAGTAAAAAATATAACTCAATAAGGAGAGTAAGAAATGTCAATTATTACTGATGTTTACGCTCGCGAAGTCCTAGACTCACGCGGTAACCCAACACTTGAAGTAGAAGTTTATACTGAATCAGGTGCTTTCGGACGTGGTATGGTTCCATCAGGAGCTTCTACTGGTGAACACGAAGCAGTAGAACTTCGCGACGGTGACAAATCTCGTTACGGTGGTCTTGGAACTCAAAAAGCTGTTGATAATGTAAACAACATCATTGCTGAAGCAATCATCGGCTACGATGTACGTGACCAACAAGCTATTGACCGTGCAATGATCGCTCTTGACGGTACTCCTAACAAAGGTAAATTGGGAGCTAACGCTATCCTTGGTGTGTCTATCGCTGTAGCTCGTGCTGCTGCTGACTACCTTGAAATCCCACTTTACAGCTACCTTGGTGGATTCAACACTAAAGTTCTTCCAACTCCAATGATGAACATCATCAATGGTGGATCTCACTCAGATGCTCCAATCGCTTTCCAAGAATTCATGATCGTACCTGCTGGTGCACCTACATTCAAAGAAGCTCTTCGTTGGGGTGCTGAAATCTTCCACGCACTTAAGAAAATCCTTAAAGGTCGTGGTCTTGAAACAGCCGTTGGTGACGAAGGTGGATTCGCTCCTCGTTTCGACGGAACTGAAGATGGTGTTGAAACTATCATCGCTGCTATCGAAGCTGCTGGTTATGTTCCAGGTAAAGACGTATTTATCGGATTTGACTGTGCATCATCAGAATTCTACGATAAAGAACGCAAAGTTTACGATTACACTAAATTCGAAGGTGAAGGAGCTGCTGTCCGCACTGCTGCTGAACAAATCGACTACCTTGAAGGATTGGTAAACAAATACCCAATCGTCACTATCGAAGATGGTATGGACGAAAACGACTGGGACGGTTGGAAAGCTCTTACTGAACGTCTTGGTGGTAAAGTTCAATTGGTTGGTGACGACTTCTTCGTAACAAACACTGATTACCTTTCACGTGGTATCGAAGAAGGTGCTGCTAACTCAATCCTTATCAAAGTTAACCAAATCGGTACTCTTACTGAAACATTCGACGCTATTGAAATGGCGAAAGAAGCTGGTTACACTGCCGTTGTATCACACCGTTCAGGTGAAACTGAAGATTCAACAATCGCTGATATCGCAGTTGCAACAAACGCAGGACAAATCAAGACTGGTTCACTTTCACGTACAGACCGTATCGCTAAATACAACCAATTGCTTCGCATCGAAGATCAACTTGGTGAAGTAGCTGAATACCGTGGATTGAAATCATTCTACAACTTGAAAAAATAAGCTAGTTTACTAGACTAAAAAGATCCTTGAGTTTTCTCAAGGATCTTTTTTTGCGATCAGCTCAAACAAAAACTCCTCAACTAAAGCGTTGCGGAGTCGTATTATTAGAACAAGCCTTTGATTTTGTCCAAGGCACCGCTGACCATTTCATTTCCAGAAACAAGCCCTTTTGCTTGTTCAAGGTAGTCACCGAGGTTGTCTTTGTTGTCTTCAACAAATTTCTTTGCAGCGTCGAAATCTTTCTTTTCGATCATTTCTTTTACTTGGTTAAATAAGTCCATTGGATTCATGCTTGGATCTCCTAAAATATAAGTTATGAAATCAGGCTCGCGCCTTTTTCTCATTTATTTAATCATTTTTTTAGAGCTTTGACAACTAAAACGACTTAATGAAAAACAGTGCAAACAGCCTCTGGGACATAGAAGTCGTGGGATAGGAGAGTCAATTTTCCACTAGCTAGATCTCGCTTGAAGACGCTTGCGTTAGGTGAATCTTGATGGGCTGCGATGAGGTAGTTTTGATCTGGACTAATAGTGAAATCACGTGGATTGAGCCCTTGGCTTGGAACAATTTCAATGAGTTCTAAGCTGCCATCTGCTACAACTTTAAATACAGCGATAGAATTGTGAGCACGGTTAGATGCATAAAGGAATTTTCCATCGGCTGAAAGCTTGATAGCAGAAGCCCATTTTTGACCATCGTAGTCTGATGGAAGTGTGGAAACGGTTTGAAAGTGTTCGAATTCACCCATACCGTCATAAAATAGGACGTTGATTGTAGCATTTAATTCATTGATGAGATAAGCAGTCTTGTAGTGGGGATGAAAGACAAGGTGACGAGGTCCTGCACCTGGAGCTGTTTGGTACTGATTGATCAGGGTAAGTTTTCCTTCCTCACTGACATCATAGACATGCAAACTGTCTGTTCCTAGGTCAGACGTGATCAGATACTGATCTGGCGTAAGGTCTGCAAAGTGGGCATGCGGACTTGCTTGATTGGCGTGGGGACCACTTCCTTGGTGAGTGTCCTCATCGACAAAGGACAAATGCCCATCTGCCTCTATCTTGTATACGAGAACTTGCCCTTTGTGATAGTTAGCTCCATAGACTAGTTGACGATTTTCATCGACAGAGACATAGCAGAGTGGAGCCCCCTCTTCAACAACGTGATTGAGTGGTTGAAAGTCGGGTGTAAAACTAGCGATCCCCCCTTTGTCCTCTTCAGCTCCTACACTATAAAGATTGCCTTTTTTAGAAAAAGCGATATAGGTAGGATTAGGCTCATTGGCAACGAGCTGGAGATCGCTCAAGTTCCCTGTTTCAGGGTCAAATGCTGCCTTGTAAATTCCTTTGGATTCTTTTTTGGTATAGGTACCGAAATAAATTGATTGAGACATAGGTCACCTCGTAAGATTTGTTAGGTTTATTATATCAAAGGTCCTATTGGAAGGCAATTGCTAGTTGAAGAAGGGAGAGGTCTTTCTGATTTTACTAGTTTTTTCGTAACTTCGCGCTCAAAAAATGCTAAAATAGATACATGTTGAAATGAAAAGGAGTTTTCCGTGGATAATAAAGAAAAACAGTTTAGTATGTCCTGGTTTTTTAGATGGTTTTTAGACAACAAGGCTATTACCGTATTTTTAGTTACCTTACTCTTGGGTCTGAACCTCTTGGTCTTGAGTAAGATCACCTTTATTTTTATTCCGATTTTTGAGTTTGCAGGAGCTGTCATGCTGCCAGTCATTATTTCTGGTTTGCTCTATTACTTGCTCAATCCTATTGTCGACTTTCTTGAAAGAAAAGGTCTTAAGCGGATTTATGCGATTTCCTTCGTCTTTTTCTTGATTGCAGTGCTCTTAATCTGGGGTCTGGCTGTCGTGATTCCAGCTGTCCAACGACAAGTGGTGAGTTTCTTTCATAACCTGCCAACTTATTTGGAGAAGGCCAATGCAACCATTGACGATTTTCTAGACAATCGCGTCTCCTCAGATATCAAACCTCAGTTAGATGAGATCACCAAGGAATTGTCTGCAAACATTACTTCTTGGGCCAGTTCGATCTCTGGGCGGGCTGTCAATTGGGTCAGCAACTTGATCGGAGTTGCATCACAAGTTATTGTTGCCTTGATCATCATGCCTTTTATTGTCTTTTATCTTCTGCGAGATGGAAAAAACTTAAAGGGTCATATTGTTCGCTTCTTGCCAACTAAGATTCGGAAATCAGCTGAACAAGTTCTCTCAGATGTCAATACCCAGCTCTCTAACTATGTTCGAGGACAAATTACGGTAGCCATTGTTGTAGCGATCATGTTTATCCTCTTCTTTAAAATCATTGGCTTGCGCTATGCAGTGACACTTGGGATCTCTGCGGGGATTTTGAATTTGATCCCTTACTTAGGTAGTTTTTTGGCTATGTTGCCTGCTATGGTCTTAGGTTTGGTGGCAGGACCGGAGATGTTTATCAAGGTCTTAATTGTATTTGCAGTGGAGCAAACCATTGAAGGACGTTTCGTATCACCTTTGGTTTTGGGAAGTCAGTTAAATATCCATCCGATTACCATTTTATTTGTTCTATTGACGTCAGGATCTATGTTTGGAATCTGGGGAGTTTTCCTTGGAATTCCAGTCTATGCATCTGCTAAGGTTGTTATCGGAGCTATCTTTGAATGGTATAAGGTCGTCAGTGGCTTGTATGAAGAACACAATGAAATAGAAGAGGAAACACAGAGTGAGTCATAGTCAACAAATGGTAGAGGCTCTTGATCAGCAAGAGCTAGAAGAAGCAGAAGTTCAATTTCAACAGGCCTTGTTAGAAGATAGTGAAGCGCAACTATTGGATTTGGGTCAATATCTTGAAAGTATCGGTTTTTACCCTCAGGCAAAAGAGGTTTATGAACAGATTGCAGAAACCTATCCAGAAGTATATCTGAGTTTGGCAACCATCCTTGCAGAGGAAGGGCAAACGGAAGAGGCCTTTGCTTATTTAGAAGAAATTGGCCCTGAGTCTAACTGGTATGTAGCCAGTCTCTTGGTCAAGGCTGATCTCTATCAGCTGGAAGGTCTCGCAGATGTGGCGCGTGAAAAATTAGTTGAAGCAGCCAGTCTGTCTGATGATCCGATCATTCAATTAGGGCTTGCAGAAATTGATCTGGAATTGGAACGCTACCAAGAAGCTATCCAAGAGTATGCCCAGTTGGACAATCGGGAGATTTTGGAAGCGACGGGGATTTCTACCTATCAACGGATTGGTTTTGCCTATGCCAATCTTGGTAAGTTTGAAGCAGCTGTGCCCTTCTTAGAGAAAGCTCTGGAGATTGAGTTTGATGACCAGATTGCTTACGAATTAGCGACCTTATTGTCAGACCAAGAAGAATACCAAAAAGCCCTGATCTACTACAAACAAATTGACACCTTGTCGCCTGATTTTGAAGGCTATGAGTACGGGTATGCCTTGGCCTTACAGGCAGAAAATGACCGTGAAAAAGCGCTTGAAATCGCCAAACAAGGGATTGAGAAGAATCCATTTGACGCACAGTTGAAGCTCCTTGCCTCCCAGCTTTCTTATGAGCTCCACCAGCCTGAACAGGCAGAAACTTATCTGTTGGAAGCTAAAGAAGTGGCAGATGATCTCGAAGAGATTGCTCTTCGCCTCACTACCCTTTATTTAGAACAGGAGCGTTTTGATGAAGTCTTAGATTGGCAAAATGAAGAAGTCGAAACGGTTGTCACCCGTTGGAACATTGCCCGTGCTTTGGCTGCCTTAGAGAAAACAGAAGAAGCCGTATCAGCCTACCAAGAGCTCTATGAGGACTTGAAGGACAATCCAGAATTCCTCGAAACCTATGTTTATCTGTTGCGTGAAGCTGGCGATGTGACAAGGACGCGTGAAGTGGCCAACCAGTATTTGGCGATCGTACCAGACGATGTGCAGATGCAAACCATCTATGATAGCCTCTAATAAAACCATATCGTGAAGTTTCGGAACAGTTTGTGATATACTGGTAGAAGATAGAATGAGGAGAGAAAAACATGGAACCAGTGAAACTTTTTCAATACAATACCTTGGGTGCCCTAATGGCGGGTCTGTACGGGGGTTCATTTACGATTGGAGAACTCTTGGAACATGGGGATCTAGGAGTTGGAACGCTTGATTCTATTGATGGAGAGTTGATCGTATTAGATGGAAAGGCTTATCAGGCTAAGGGATCAGGCGACCATCCTGAAATTGTCGAAGTTTCTCCTGATGCCAAGGTTCCTTATGCAGCAGTTGTTCCTCACCAAGCAGAAGTGATTTTCCGTCAACGCTTTGAAATGACGGACGAGGAATTGGAAGCTCGTATTGAGTCTTATTACGATGGCGAAAATCTTTTTCGCTCCATTAAGATTCGTGGTGACTTTGTCAAGATGCATGTCCGTATGATTCCAAAATCAACACCAGAGATGAAGTTTGCAGAGGTTGCAACCCATCAGCCAGAGTATACACGGGAAAATGTCACAGGGACCATCGTCGGCTTTTGGACACCAGAAATTTTCCATGGCGTGAGTGTGGCAGGATACCATTTGCACTTTATTTCAGATGACCACACCTTTGGTGGCCATGTTATGGATTTTGTCATCTCAGAAGGGATTGTAGAGGTGGGGGCTATCGATCAGCTGGATCAACGTTTCCCAGTCCAAGACCGTCAGTACCTCTTTGCCAAATTTAATGTCGATGAGGTCAAAGAAGACATCAATAAAGCAGAATAAAAGGTTGAGCGTCGCTCAACCTTTTATTTTTGAAATCAGTCTGTTAGTTTCATGGCTTTGATTTTTTCTTCTTCTGGGGTAACCCGCAGAGTCTTCTGGCCGGTATAGGTCACAAAGCCTGGTTTTCCGCCGGTTGGTTTATTGAGTTTCTTGGCTTCGATCATATCGACTTGGACCAGATTTGAGAGACGGGCCTTGGAATAGTAGGCGGCCAACTCTGCGGCATCGGTCTTCACTTCATCCGTCGGATCGAGATTTCCTGTAATGACGACATGGCTGCCTGGGATATCTTTGGCATGGAACCAGAGTTCGTCTTTTTTAGCGATCTTAAAGGTCAGTTCATCGTTTTGCAGATTATTGCGACCCACTAAAATGATGGTTTTGCCATCACTAGCCAGGTATTTTTCTGGTTTTTTCCGTTTATGGATTTTTTCTCGGTTGCGCCGTTTGATAAAGCCGGTCTGGATTAACTCTTCACGAATCTCTGCCACCTCAGCCAGGCTCGCTTGGGAAAGGGCCGTTTCAACCGTTTCAAGATAAGAAATGGTTTCCTTGGTTTCTTGAATGAGGATGGTCAAATGTTTGACGGCTTCTTTTAACTTCTGGTAGCGTTTGAAGTAGCGTTGCGCATTTTGGTTGGGGGTCAGAGCCTTATTGAGTTGGATGGTGATGGGTTCGTTGGTATAGTAATTGTCCAGGACAACCTGGTCTTGGTCGTTTGGTATCTGATGGAGGAAAGTTGTCAACAATTCTCCTTTTTGGCGGAACTCTTCTGCATTGTCGGTCGCTGCTAACTCGGCTTCTTGTTTGGCTAATTTTTTCCGGTTCTTTTCAAGATCGTTTTCGACCTTGCGGATCAATTCACTGGCCTGTTGTTGCACCCGATCGCGCTCAGCCTTGTCTCGGTAATAGTCATCTAGCAGATCTGAAAGTGTCTCAAACGTTTGACTGGTCGCATCTGCAAAGGGGATGGCCGAGAAGGATTTGGTCGTTAGGCGAGGCTCAGAAGGTGTCTTGAAAAAGGCACGGAAGGTCTTTAATTTTTCATCTGTCTCAAGTCGCTTGGCTAATTCTTGAGCCGTATCTCGCCCCAAACCTTGGAAACATTTTTGAAGGTTTTTGGGACTTAACTCTTCCTTGTGAAGAAGGGCGAAGAGGGCTTCATCTCCAATTGTAAAAGGATTGACCGCGTCGGTTTTCGGAGGGGCTACATAGGTTGATCCAGGAAGAATGGTCCGGTAGCTATTTTGTGAGAAGCCGACATGTTTGATGGCCTCGATGATTTTATTGCTGGTCCGGTCTAGGAGAATAATATTACTGTGCTTGCCCATGATTTCGATCATCAAGCTGACAGAAATGGCATCTCCAATTTCGTTTTTATTGGAGACACGGATTTCGAGAATCCGGTCGTTCTCCAATTGCTCAATCCCTTCGATGACAGCGCCTTGAAGATATTTACGCATGACCATAATAAAGGTATTAGGAAAGGCAGGATTTTCAAAGTTGGTCTGGGTCCGTTGGATCCGTCCAAAGACAGAATGGGCAGAGAGCAAGAGTTTTTGGTTTTTCCGATTGCCTCGGATTTGGAGTACCAATTCTTGCTCGAAAGGTTGATTTATTTTTTGAATGCGACCACTTAAGAGTTCAGCCTTCAATTCGTGGACCATATGGTGTAAAAAAAATCCATCAAAAGACATGGGATTCCTCATCATTCTAGCTGTTATTCTAGTAAATTATATCAAAAATAGAGCGGAAATCCCAGAAAGAAGCAAGGAGATGTAATATAGAAAATGCGAACGTTTCCAAAAAAATACTGAAAAAGTATTGACATTTTTGAAAGAAAACTTTAAAATGTAAGAAATTAGAAAAGTAGTAAATGAAAGTTTCAAGAGAGCCCACGGTTGCTGAGAGTGGGTAGCGGCAGTTTATGAAATTGGACTAATGATGAGATGAATTTGAAACAATAAAAATTCGGTTGGCACACCTTATCGTGCAACTTGTTGCTAGACAAGACAGAGATATAGGGAGAGACTATCCTTTTCCCATAAGTGAGGTGGCACCGCGATGACACGTCCTCACATAGCTTTTGCTATGTGTGGGCGTGTTTTTTGTTTTAGATGAGAAGGGAGAAAAGATATGAAGAAACGATGGCGTCGCATTCTTTAGAGGATGAAAAATAGAAGAAAATGAAAGAATAGAAGAGGTAGTAAAATGAAAAATAAACGATTAATGGGAATTATTGGTTTGATTGCAGCAGCAGTCATTGGGACAGCGATCTATTCAGCTACAGCAGGTAAGGACAACAAGGCAGCAACTAGCAATGAAAAGGCTAAAGTCGGTGTCTTGCAGTTGGTCAGCCACCCTTCGCTTGATTTGATCTACAAGGGGATTCAAGATGGTCTAGCTGAAGAAGGCTATGACAAGGACAAGGTTGAGATTGACTTCCTCAATGCAGAAGGCGACCAAAACAAGGTTGCAACCATGAGTAAACAATTGGTAGACAAGGATAACCAAGTCTTGATTGGAATCGCAACCCCATCTGCTCAAGGTTTGGCCAGTGCAACTAAAGACAAACCAATTGTCATGGGAGCCATCACCGATCCAGTCGGTGCAAACTTGGTCAAAGATTTGAAAAAACCAGGTGGCAATATCACAGGGGTATCTGACCACAATCCAACGGAGCAACAATTGAAATTGATCAAAGAGTTGACTCCAAACGTAAAAACAATCGGTGCCCTTTACTCAACCAGTGAAGACAATTCTAAATCTCAAGTAGAAGAATTTACAAAATTGGCTGAAAAAGCAGGTTTCAAGGTGATTCCTTACTCTGTACCTTCAACAAACGAAGTTGCTTCAACAGTTTCTGTCATGACTGGTAAAGTCGATGCCATCTGGGTTCCAATCGATAATACCATCGCATCAGCCTTCTCAACTGTTGTTGAAGCCAACAAAACAGCTAAAAAACCAATCTTCCCAAGTGCGACAGCCATGGTAGAAGCGGGTGGCCTTGGTTCAGTCGTTGTCGATCAACATGATCTTGGGGTAGCAACTGGTAAAATGGCTGCCAAGATCTTGAAAGGTCAAAAACCTGCAGACACACCTGTTGAAATCTTTAGCCAAGGAAAATCTGTTATCAATAAAAAAGTCGCAGATGAATTGGGTATTACTATTCCAGAATCTGTCTTGAAAGATGCTGGACAAGTCATTAAATAAAAACGAAACGAATCACAAGAGTGGCGGGAGAATTAGGCTTTGGCAGGTCTTTCAATCGGGACCTTTGAGGAGAAAAAAATGAAAGTCAAGCTAACGGATCTTCATCCGACCCAACTATATTTATCAGAAAAGAAGTTACATGATATCCAGATGCTTGATCAGTCGGCAGAAATCATCAATATGGATCCAATTAGTGTTCTTGCATTTGGAGATCATTTGTTGATTACAGACGGGCATCACAGGGCTTATCAGGCTTTATTGGCAGGTCGGGATACGATTTCTGCTGAGTTTGATAGAGATGGTGGCGATGCCTTGTATGCTCTCTATGCGCAAGCTTGCGAGGAAAGAAAGATAACCTCTGTTTTGGATTTAAAACATCGTATCTTACCTCAAGATGAGTATGAAGCAAAATGGTATAACTGGTGTGATGGTTTTAACCAAGCAGCAACTCTTCTATTGAAAAGGAAAGCAGATGAAGCAGACCAGGAAAATAGATAATGCATTGCGTCCTGTTCCTTCTTCTATTGAAATTAGTCTCATCTAACTTGTTTTTTAACTAAAAATCTGATAAACTAGATAGTAATTGAATAGAAATCTGCAAGACTAGTACCTCAAGGGAAGTGCGACAGGGAGAAGAGCCGTGACTGAAAGCTCTTTGCATGAAAGCTGGGTGAATTCACTTGCGCAAGGATTTAGAAATTAAGGTCTGGTTTACAGATAAAAAACGGATGGTACCGCGTGTCAACGCTCCGATTAGGAGGAGGCACGCGGTTTTTTTCTATGTCTGTAGAGGGACCATGATGGAGGAAATATGTCAACGATTGAAGAACAACTAAAAGCGCTTCGAGAAGAAACGCTGGCAGCCTTGAAGCAGATCTCTGCTGAAAATGAAAAAGAGATGCAAGAACTACGGGTCTCTGTCCTTGGGAAAAAAGGATCTCTGACTGAAATCCTCAAAGGGATGAAAGATGTATCTGCTGAGATGCGTCCAGTCATCGGAAAACACGTTAATGAAGCCCGCGATGTGTTGACGGCTGCCTTTGAAGAAACGGCCAAACTCTTGGAAGAAAAGAAAGTGGAGGCTAAACTAGCTAGCGAAAGCATCGATGTGACCCTTCCAGGTCGTCCAGTTGCTAGTGGTTACCGTCATATCTTGACACAAACTAGTGAAGAAATCGAAGATATCTTTATCGGGATGGGCTACCAAGTCGTAGACGGCTTTGAAGTAGAGCAAGACTATTATAACTTTGAACGGATGAATCTGCCTAAAGATCACCCAGCGCGGGATATGCAGGATACCTTCTATATCACAGAAGAAATCTTGCTTCGGACCCATACCTCACCAGTACAGGCGCGGGCCATGGATGCGCATGACTTTAGCAAGGGACCATTGAAGATGATCTCTCCAGGGCGGGTTTTCCGTCGGGATACAGATGATGCGACCCACAGCCACCAGTTCCATCAGATCGAAGGTTTGGTCGTTGGGAAAAACATCTCTATGGCCGACCTTCAAGGAACGCTTCAATTGATCGTGCAAAAGATGTTTGGTGCAGAACGTCAAATCCGTTTGCGTCCTTCTTACTTCCCATTCACTGAGCCATCGGTTGAAGTGGACGTTTCTTGCTTCAAGTGTGGTGGAGCTGGATGTAACGTATGTAAGAAAACTGGTTGGATTGAAATCATGGGAGCTGGTATGGTTCACCCACGCGTCCTTGAGATGAGTGGGATTGATCCAACAATCTATTCAGGATTTGCCTTTGGACTTGGTCAAGAGCGTGTGGCCATGCTTCGTTACGGAATCAATGATATCCGTGGCTTCTATCAAGGGGATGTTCGCTTCTCAGAACAGTTTAAATAATCATGTTAGTTAGAGTAAAAATCGATCAATTAGAGACCTTACGTGACCTAGAAGTGGAAACCTATCGGGATACCTTTGGTCCCTATATTGTTGAAGAAGATTTGGAAGATTACTTCTCTACTGTGCTCTCTTTGGAGCAAATTGAGAAGGATCTGCTAGATCCAGAATCCGAAACCTATTTTGTCCTCAATGAAGAACAAGAAATCTGTGGTTTTCTCAAGATCAACTGGGGGCAAGCGCAGACGGAACCAGTAGAGATGGACAAGTCCTTTGAGATCCAACGGATCTATGTCAAGAAGGAATGTCATGGGGCTGGTTTCGGCAAGGAAATGTTTACCTTTGCGCTGGATCAAGCCAAGAGCCGTGGCTTTGAGTGGGCTTGGTTAGGTGTCTGGGAACGCAATTTTAAGGCGCAAGATTTTTACTACCGTTTTGGATTTGAACGATTTAGTGAACATGAGTATATCACCGGAGATACCGTGGATACAGACTGGTTGTTGAGAAAGAAATTGATCTAGAAGGAACAAGAAACTTCTATTCTAGAGAAGGGGAGGTTACTAGGCCTACCTAAGCTAGCCTCGAGCTGGAAAACACAAAATGAAAGGATCAAAACGAGGGTGGATGGAGATCTAGGAAAGATAACTAGATTTCTGCTTAGCCCTTGGTATCTTACATATGTTAGTTAGTTATAAATGGTTAAAACAATTGGTGGACGTGGATGTGCCATCAGAAGAGTTGGCTGAAAAAATGTCAACTACAGGGATCGAAGTAGAAGGTGTGGAATCGCCTGCTGATGGTCTCTCAAAAATTGTCGTCGGAGAAGTCTTGTCTTGCGAAGATGTGCCAGAGACACACCTTCATGTCTGCCAAGTCAATGTGGGTGAAGAAGAAGCGCGTCAAATCGTCTGTGGAGCACCAAATGTGCAAGCAGGTATCAAGGTTATGGTGGCTCTTCCAGGTGCTCGCATCGCAGATAACTACAAGATTAAAAAAGGGAAAATCCGTGGTTTGGAATCCCTTGGGATGATCTGTTCACTTGGTGAGTTGGGCATTTCTGACTCCGTTGTACCGAAAGAATTTGCAGATGGGATCCAAATCTTGCCAGAGGATGCTGTTCCAGGAGAAGAAGTCTTCTCTTACCTAGACTTGGATGATGAAATCGTCGAGCTTTCTATCACTCCAAACCGTGCAGACGCACTTTCTATGCGTGGGGTAGCTCACGAAGTAGCAGCTATCTATGACAAGACAGTGACCTTCAAAGACTTTACCTTGACCGAAACGGACCAAGCTGCAGCAGATGCTCTTTCTGTCAGCATCGACACAGACAAGGCTCCTTATTATGCAGCTCGTATCTTGGACAATGTAACCATTGCACCAAGTCCACAATGGTTGCAAAACCTCCTCATGAACGAAGGGATTCGTCCCATCAATAATGTCGTCGACGTGACCAACTATATCCTGCTTTACTTTGGTCAGCCTATGCATGCCTTCGACTTGGATACCTTTGAAGGAAACGACATCCGTGTGCGTGAAGCACGTGCTGGCGAAAAATTGGTTACCTTGGATGGGGAAGAGCGTGAGTTAGAAACAAGTGACCTCGTGATTACGGTTGCTGATAAACCAGTTGCCCTTGCGGGTGTCATGGGTGGTGAGGCAACAGAAATCTCTGAAAACTCTAGTCGTGTTGTCCTTGAAGCGGCTGTCTTCAATGGCAAATCGATCCGTAAGACCAGCGGTCGCCTCAACCTTCGTTCTGAATCATCTTCTCGCTTTGAAAAAGGGATCAACGTGGCAACCGTTAATGAAGCCCTTGATGCGGCAGCAAGCATGATTGCTGAATTGGCGGGTGCAACCGTGCGTAAGGGCATCGTTTCAGCAGGCCAGTTGGATACTTCAGATGTGGAAGTTTCTTCCACTCTTGCAGACGTGAACCGTGTCCTTGGAACAGAGCTTTCCTACGCGGATGTCGAAGATGTCTTCCGTCGTCTTGGTTTTGGCCTTTCTGGAAATGCAGAAAGCTTCACAGTCAGCGTTCCTCGTCGCCGTTGGGACATCACTATCGAAGCGGACCTCTTTGAAGAAATTGCTCGGATTTATGGTTATGACAAATTACCAGCAACCCTTCCAAAAGATGACGGGACGGCCGGTGAATTGACAGCGACACAAAAATTGCGTCGTCAGGTTCGGACTATTGCTGAAGGGGCTGGATTGACAGAAATCATCACCTATGCTCTGACAACTCCTGAAAAAGCCGTGGAGTTCACGACTGCGCCAAGTAACTTAACAGAGCTCATGTGGCCAATGACTGTGGATCGTTCAGTCCTTCGTCAAAATATGATCTCAGGAATCTTGGATACTGTAGCTTATAATGTCGCTCGTAAGAACAAAGATTTGGCCCTCTATGAGATCGGAAAAGTCTTTGAACAGACAGGCAATCCAAAAGAAGAGTTGCCAAACGAAATCAATAGCTTTGCCTTTGCTTTGACAGGTTTAGTTGCTGAAAAAGATTTCCAAACAGCAGCGGTTCCAGTTGATTTCTTCTATGCTAAGGGAATCTTGGAAGCTCTATTTGCTCGCTTGGGTCTTGAAGTGACTTATACAGCAACACAAGAAATCAAGAGTCTCCACCCAGGACGTACAGCCTTGATCTCACTTGGTGACCAGGTGATTGGGGTCTTGGGACAAGTCCACCCTGTAACCGCTAAGGCTTACGATATTCCAGAAACTTATGTAGCAGAATTGAACTTATCTGCTATTGAAGCTGCTCTTCAACCGGCCGCAGCCTTTGTGGAAATCACCAAATTCCCAGCTGTGAGCCGTGATATCGCCCTTCTCCTCAAAGCAGAAGTGACTCACCAAGAGGTAGTCGATGCCATTCAAGCTGCAGGTGTGAAACGCTTAACAGACATCAAGCTTTTTGACGTCTTCTCCGGTGAAAAACTAGGAGTCGGCATGAAGTCTATGGCCTACAGCCTGACCTTCCAAAATCCAGAAGATAGCTTGACGGATGAAGAAGTCGCACGCTACATGGAAAAAATCCAAGCGTCACTTGAAGAAAAAGTCAATGCAGAAGTGCGTTAAGATGTAGTTCAAAACAGTTGAGACATGTTCTCAGCTGTTTTTGTTTTGTATTTTAAAAATTACAATCTTCTTACAAGTTTGTGAAAAGATTTACAAATGTTATAGGATGGTTTATAATAGAAGAATAAACATTTAGTAGATTTACTGAAAAAAGGAAGGAGAATGGGGATGCTAAATATGAGAAAACCTATCCTATCACTTGTTGGTTTGTTAGCAGTGGCTAGCCTAATCGGATGTCAGGAGGCAAGTCGAAAGAAAGAAGATTCAAAGGAACTAAGTCAAGAACAAATCATTGACAAGGGGCTCAATGCTTTTGAACACCTCAAGGATGGGAAAATTAAACTGGAGAGCAAGATTGAGAGAGAATTTAGTGAACCAACGAGTGATGGGGATACACACGTAGTATATACTCCGACTTTTGAAGGTTCTTTTGAATTAAAGCCAGTGAGGGTACGTGGGGTATATACTAACAGAGGTATGAGTAACGAAGAGTATTACGATGCCTTTCATAAGTATTCTAGACCAAAAGACTCATCAGAGTGGGAAATGTTTCCTTATTCTCAAGAAAATAAACAACCTATCGGGGTAAATCAAGAGGCCATTCGTTTCTTTCAAACACAGAAAGACAAGTTTGAGGTGACCAAGAAAAAGGATCAGTATATCTTAACCTATAAGAGTAAGGATGTCAATCATTTACTAGAACCAAATGACAACGTGTTGCAAGGTCCTGTTCCAATAGGAGTTAGTTATTCTGAAAATTCAGAAGGGAGCTACCAGATAGACCTCATCGTTTCTAAGGAGAACTTGACACCTTTAGGTGTTACTTATACTTGTACTTCTAATTCATCTTTTGCGAAAGAAAAATTAACGTGTATGATTACCTATTCAAAACAAAATACTGGTATCCAAGTAGAAGTACCAGAAGCTGTTGAAAAATTGGGTGGTATTTAGTTCAAAAGGAGTGAAGATATGAAACATAAAAGAAAATTATCAGTGTTTCTCTTATCTCTTCTTGCTTGTCTATTCCTTTCAGCTTGTCAACCGGCAACAACTCCTTCAAAGGAAACGACACAAGATAGTGGGAGTAAAGATGTGAAAACGTATATCCAAGCCATGAGAGATGCAAAAAATATGGAATATGTCAGTAAAATTTATCGAAAGAATCTACTTGAGGTAAAAGGTTTACAATCACTAATGTATGAAACAACCTTACGACATGGGAAAATTCAGTTTGACCCTCAAGTATATAATGAATTTTATACGAAAGATGGAGGAAATGGATCTACGATAGACAGTGATTCAGACCATTTTCGAAGCCTTGCCAATAAAATAGGTTCTACAGGATATGGGGCTACCATTTTGAGACTATATTCTCCTGAAAAAGGGGTTCTGTATAAAAAAATAAAGAAGGGAGACGATAGTTGGACTTGGAATAGAGTGGAAGAAGTTACAGTACCAGCCCTAAAATATCAAAATATAAAAGATCCAGAAGTGGGGCGTCATGAACTCATTTTGAAACTCTATGAGAAATATGCAGATCGATTTAAAAAAACTGTCGATGGTCAGTATATCTATCTTGAATTTAAGGGTGATGTTAAGAAAGATATTGATCAAATTGGAGAATTTCAAAGCACTTTGTTAGATAGTGAGCTTTACACCAAAGCGAAAAATGAGATTCAGTCCGTTAAGTTGCACATTTATTTGTCTATGAAGAAAGAGTCCTCAAATAAAGAAAGCAAATTAGTTCCTAGCGAAGCTAGGATTCAATTAGATACCAAATTGGAGAATGATGAAGGAAGAACGGTGAACAATGAGGATCATTTTGAATTTACTTATCGAGATATTAACCAGATAAATGAAATCAAAGCTCCCCAAGATTTTAATATTGTAGAGAATTAAATAGGAGGATAGAAAAACCATTGGTTCAATTGACCAATGGTTTTTTGCTTTTCTGATTTCTGGTACACACCCATTCTTTACTAATGCCGATGCGATTGATGCATCTCGTCTTTGATGGGACAGGAACACTCGCAGTCTCCGCAGGATCCTTTTCCCTTGAGGTAGGAGCGAAGACCTAGTCCAGCTAAAAAAATAAGGACGGTAATAAGAATAGTTGACATGGTAACCTCCTAGATATGAGTGGTGGATAAGTTTTTTAAGCTGACGAGTTGATCATTACTTTGCTGTGGCTTGTGGAAGATGCAGGGAACAAGGATGATGAAAATGATCAGAGCTAGCCCAGTCCTACTAGTTTAGACTTCATCGAGATTAAACACGTGTAAGATTATCTTGTAGCGACCAAAGTTATATTTCTTACTATTGAAGTCTTTTCAGATTCATAGCAGGGAGAAAAGGATCGTTAAAAGGTGCGCAAATGCGGGCCTTTTATTTCTTACCTCAAAATATCCATGTCAACCATCCTGCTATTATTGACAAATATTTTTATTTTTTTGACAATTATACTTGTCAAAAAGAAAAAGAAGTGTTACAATAATTTTAGTTGAAAGGAGGGGAGGTTTTCTTATGGGAGCCATATGGATTCTATTTATCCCTTTTCTGGTTATCATTTATGCAAGCTCAGAAAAGAAGATAAAAAGGTTGAACAAACGCATTAGACGATTGGAAAAACAAGTGAAAGGAAATCAAGACATGTCTAGACTTTTAGAAGAATTGAAAGGCCAAACGGTCACTGTCACAGTAAATGGTTTTGGAACCAAATATGAAATTATGGATATCGATGAAGATTGGGTCAAACTGACTCGTGTGATTAATAAACAGCAAAGCGAGACAAAATTAGTTCGCATCGAAGATATTCAAGGTGTTCAGCTATAGGAGGCGAAAGCCATGATCTTAAAAAATCGATTGAAAGAGCTGAGGGCGCGCGATGGGCTCAACCAATCCGAGCTAGCCAAGCTAGCAGGGGTCTCGCGCCAGTCTATCAGTCTCTTGGAGCGGGGGGAATACACCCCCTCGGTTATCATTGCGATCACCATCGCCCAAATTTTCAATGAACCGGTGGAGAATGTCTTTAGTCTAGTAGAGGGAGATGAATAAAAATGAAAAAGCAACAACAAGAACGATCCGCTCGTTACCGTTTTTGGAGAAATGTCGGAATCATCACAGGTTCCGGCTTGATTGGAGGAGTCATTGGTTTTTTGACAGGCATGTTCGGATCCGAAAAGCCCCTTGAAATCCAATCCTTCTTTAGTAAAGAAGTACTCCTTTTGGGCTCAATACTTTTGTTTCTTATCTTGTTTATGGTCACGATAGACTTACTAATAAGCGCGAGAAAAGTCCATCAAAAGATGCTCCAAATAGAAGACGAAGACGAAGCCTATCACTATGACATCCAGAAGGAAAAACTGTATGGGTTAGCGACCATTTTTAAAGGTATTATGATCTTGCCATACTTTTTAGTCATCATCTTTTATAGTCAATTGGTATATATGGATAGACCTTCCACAGGGCACTTGGCTTTTATCTTTGGAACTTTTACCATGCTCTATCTCTTTCTTGTTTTGATTGCCCTATTTTTCTTATCGGATATCTTCTTTCGCAAGACCTTCCATTTGCTTTATGGAAAACCGATTCCTCGCAATGCCAATGCTAAGGAAGTGCGTGAATTTTTAATGAGTATGATGGATGAAGCGGAAAAACAGATTAGCTACGAGGAAAATTTTGAAGTGGTGGTTAAGTTAAGCAATTATATCTTGCCGAGCCTTCTCATTGCTCTCTTAATCATTGGAATTGCCTTCAATACGGATATCCTCTTAGCTTTGTTCGTTGTATCCATCATCTATATTTATATCCTTATTTCACAATACAAGATTACCAAACGTTATTATAAAGAGTAAAGGAGTCATTCATGTTAGAAATTAGACATTTAGAAAAAAGCTTTGGCAATAAACAGGTCCTCTTTGGAGTAGATCTAACAGCTCAACAAGGGCATATCCTTGGTTTGGTTGGGAAAAATGGGGCTGGGAAAACCACCATTTTCCACAGCATCCTTCGCTTTTTGGACTACAGCGGTGAGATTCGTCTAGATGGCAAAGCGATTACCCAAGAGACCTACAAGGAAATTGGCTATTTGCCAGAAGAACGCAGTCTTATGCCAAAACTTACGATTTTTGAGCAGGTCCGCTATTTGGCTGCCTTAAAAGGAATGAGCACTGCCGAGGTCAAGGAAAAATTACCGACCTGGATGGAAAAACTCCAAGTAAAAGGGAAATTGACTGATAAAATAAAGAGTCTCTCAAAAGGGAACCAACAGAAGGTTCAACTGATCATCACCTTGATCCATGAGCCTAAATTGATCATTTTAGATGAACCCTTTAGCGGATTGGATCCGGTCAACACAGAAGTGCTCAAGCAGGTCATCTTTGAAGAAAAAGAGCGTGGGGCTACCATTATCTTTTCTGACCACGTCATGACCAATGTCGAAGAGTTGTGTGATGATATCCTAATGATCCGTGATGGTTCGGTGGTCCTTTCAGGGCCTGTCCAAGAGGTCCGGAATAGCTATGGCAAGACTCGCCTCTTTGTCTCTAACGACTTTAGCAAAGAAGAGCTAGAAGCTCTGCCACACGTGACCAAGGTCAGCATGACCAAGCAAGGGACTTGGAAGCTGATCTTGGATGATGCGTCAGCGGGTCCAGAATTATTTGACCGCTTAACCAAGGGCCACTACCTTGCGACCTTTGACCACCAAGCCCCAACTATTGATGAGATCTTTAAACTTGAATCAGGAGTAGAAGTATGAAACAGATGTTTGTCGTAATGAAAGAAACCTATATCAGACAAGTGAAATCATGGAGTTTTCTCTTCATGGTCTTCGGTCCCTTCCTCTTTTTAGGGTTGGGCGTTGGAATCGGTTATCTAACGGATTCTTCTACAGATGCGAAGAATCAGGTGGCCTTGGTGACAGAAGTGCCAGCTGTCAAAGAAAGCCTCAAAGGAACCGATGGCTTGACCTTGGACTACAAAGATGAAGCTGCAGCTAAAAAAGCCATCAAGGATGAGAAAGCCGCTGCTTACCTAACGGTCGATGAAAAAGATGGCCAGTTAGAAGCCACTTATGTGGGTGATCAAGCCATGAAAATGGAATTGAAAAGCCTTGTCGCTGCGAAATTAAGCCAGGTCCAACAAGGGATCAATCTAGCGCGTGCCAATCTAAGCAAAGAGCAGCTGACAGCCTTGTCTCAACAGGTTTCTCTCAAAGAAAAAATTGATGAGAAAAAAGAAGGCTTGAAAATGGTGCAAACCATGGTTGCAGGTGGTCTAGGAATGTTGCTTTATATGATTTTGATCTTCTACTCGAGTATCACAGCCCAAGAAGTGGCTAGTGAAAAGGGAACTAAGATCATGGAAGTGGTCTTCTCTAGTATCAAAGCAACCGACTATTTCTTCGCACGCATGCTCGGACTCTTCGGTGTGATCTTTACCCATATTTTTGTCTATGTGATTGGTTTAGTAGCTGTTTGGATCTTTAGAGCAGATATCCCAGTTGTCAAGGATATTCTCGCTCCAAACTCTCCGATTACCCAACACCTTGCAGAGTCGATCTCGCTCAATACCGTCTTCTTCATTATCCTTGGGATCTTTATGTATGTAGTGCTCTCTGCCTTCTTAGGCTCAACAGTTGCACGACCTGAAGATTCAGGAAAAGCGATTTCGCCACTAATGATGTTAGTTATCTTTAGCTTCCTTGGGGTAACCACCTTGGGAAGTGCCGGTGATGTCTTCTTATTGAAGATCGGTTCGTACATTCCTTTCATCTCAACCTTCTTTATGCCTTTCCGTACCATCAATGGCTATGCGACTGGTCTTGAATCTTGGGGTTCTTTGGGAATTGCGGTCCTCTTTACCATCGTGGGAACAGTGCTTATTGCCCGTATCTATGCGAGCTTAATTCTCCAGACCGATGACCTCGGACCATGGAAGACCATCAAACGTGCTCTCAGCTATCGCTAATCAAACAAGCTCTCAGTTATAGCTGAGGGCTTTTTGATTTCAAATTGACTTTTGCAAGCCTTTTCACTACAATAGAACTACAGAAAAGGAGGCGGACATGAACTATATTGAGTTTGCTGAAAATGAGCGTCTGTCCACGATCGTTCTTGGGATGATGCGGATCAGTCAGATGAGTGAAGATGAGGTGGAGGCCTTGGTGGAGGCAGCTTTGTCTATCGGGATCAACACTTTTGATCTGGCGGACATCTATGGCGATGGCCAGTGTGAGGTCCTGCTGGGTAAGGTTCTAAGGCGCCGTCCGGATCTTCGGGACCAGATGTGGATCCAGTCCAAGTGTGGCATTCGCAAAGACGGCTTTACCTATTTTGATTTTTCTAAGGACTATATTTTGGACTCCGTCGATGGCATCCTCGAGCGCCTGCAGATCGAGCGTTTAGATAGTCTCCTCCTTCACCGACCGGATGCTCTCATGGAGCCTGAAGAAGTAGCAGCAGCTTTTGATCACTTGGAGCAAGCGGGCAAGGTCCGTCATTTTGGGGTGTCCAATCAAAATCCTATGATGATGGAATTGATCAAAACGGCTGTCAAACAACCACTCAAGGTCAACCAGCTGCAGTTGAGTGCCGCCTTTACGCCTAGCTTTGAAGCCGGTTTTCATGTCAACATGGAAGGGCCAAAAGCAGCTGTGCGAGATGGCAGTGTCTTTGAGTATTGTCGCTTAACCGATATGGTGATTCAAGCCTGGTCTGTCCTCCAGCATGGCTATTTCAAGGGAAATTTTGTCGGCAAGGAAGAGTTTGCGGCCCTTAATCATGTCCTCAATGACTTGGCGAAGAAATACCAGGTCACTCCGACAGCCATCGCCCTTGCTTGGGTCCTCCGCTATCCGGGTAAGATGCAGGCTGTCATCGGGACCACCAAGCCCCAGCATGTCCTTGAAGCAGGGAAAGTAGCAACCGTTACCCTAACCCGCAAGGAATGGTACCAAATCTACTTGGCTGCAGGTAATGATTTGCCTTAGAATCTTATTAGTAGACCAGCCCTCACTTGTATTAGTGGGCTGGTTTTTTGTCTTTTACTTTATAGTTTATTCTTGACAAGTCTTACTTTGTTATGGTATTCTTTATGCAACATATGTTGCGTAACAACTGTTGCGTGAAAGGAGTCTTATGCCACCAAAGGTTAAATTTAGTAAAGAGGCTATCATTGGGACAGCTTTACAATTGGTGAGAGAAGAGGGCCTGGCTAGTTTGACGGCTCGAGCATTAGCGGAAAAACTGGGAGCTACACCAAGGGTCATTTTTGGGCAATTTGCAAATATGGCTGAGTTACAAGCAGAGGTTATTGTTGCTGCGGAAATGGTCGTGGTGGAGTATATACGAAAGGCTTTAGATGATGAGAAGCCCTTCCGTTCTGTCGGGATTGCTTATATCCTGTTCGCCTCAAAAGAGCCCCAACTCTTTCAATTGCTTTTCCAAAATCCTAGCAAAGATCCGATTCGTCGCTTTCAAGATTTTCTTCCCATAAAGGATCATAGCTACCAAATGGTTCTGGATTCGATTGTCTCAGACTATCCGTTGACGTTAGAGGAGGCTAGTCGCTTGTACCAGCATCTATTCATCTACTCACACGGGATGGCCTCTATGGTTGCTTCTGGTATTTATCAGTTCAGCATGGAAGAAGTGATTGGTTTATTGACAGAAGTTTGTCAATCTCTCATCAAAGAAATGGTAGGAAAGAAATGATTCAACTAGAAAATGTTCACAAAAGTTATGGCCAAACAAAGGTTTTAAAAGGGATTGATTTGCAGATTCAAGACCAGGATGATGTGGTTATCCTAGGTCCTTCTGGATCAGGAAAGTCCACCTTCTTAAACGTATTATCCGGATTAGAAAAGGTAGACGAGGGGCATATCCTCATTCAAGGGCAGGATTTGTCTCAACTCACGGATGCTCAATTGACAGCTTTCAGACGTGAAAAGATTGCCTTTATTTTTCAGCAGTATTATTTATTACCGAATCTGACGGTCAGACAGAATGTTAAGATGGGGGCTGATCTGGCAAGCAATCATGATTTTTTGCAGATCATCGAGGATTTGGGGCTTGGTGATAAGCTAGATAAGTATCCAAGTGAATTGTCTGGTGGGGAACAGCAGAGAGTCTCCATTGCCCGTGCCTTGGCCAAAAAGCCAGAGATTCTTTTCTTAGATGAGCCGACGGGGGCCCTGGATGAAGAAACAGGGCGCAAGATTCTCGACTATATCTGGAAGTTGAAGGAAAAGTTGGGCTTTACCTTAATCATGGTGACACACAACCAAAATATTGCGGATATGGCCAGAACCATCATTCGTGTCAATAGTGGCAAGATTACCCAAGTTGTGACCAACGATCAGCCTCAGACTGCTTATGAGATTGGATGGTAAGCCATGTTTTCAATAAAAGATATTCGAAAATTAGTTGTCGTCAGTATCATTGGGGCTTGTGCGGTCTTTGTGGCCAATCTCTTCTTGAATTTTTATCTTGATATCGAGCAGTTGGAGATTTCTAAAACCAATCCCATGATTACGACCTACTATGATGCCCAGGTTTCGCTTTCCTGGATGGTGGCCATGGTCAGTGGAGTCGTCTTGTCCTTGACGTCGATCCTTCTCATGTGTTTTTATATCAAACAATTTGTCGATGACCACAAGGAACAATTAGGGATTTTAAAGGCTTTGGGCTATAGCAATGGCCAGTTGGCGAAACGATTTTGGGCTTTTGGGCTCAGTTTTGGAGTTGGAGCACTTCTTGGCTATTTCGCGTCTTTTCTGATGATGGGTCATTTTTATGACTTTCGCAATGAGAAGGGGATTCTGCCAGACATTACCATTCATTTTCATTGGCAACTCTTAGTTGCTTTGGTGATGCTACCAACGACTTTCTTTATGGTCCTTGCGATTGGCTATGCTAGAAGACAACTACAAACGCCGGCCCTTCGCTTATTGAAAAAATCCCCAAATCCAATCAAGGTCAAAAGGAGAAAGAGGGCTCCTAAGAAAGAGAAATCCTTCCTAAAAGAGCTGTCTTCGTCGCTGATTTGGGGGAGAAAATCGATCTTGTTTTTTGTGGTCTTTGGCTCCATGTGTTTCGCGGCCATGGTTCAATTGTCCTTTGGCCTAAGGGACTACACAGATGACATCATCCAAACCATGATGATCATGATTGGTTTGATCCTTTCTTTCTCGATTCTCTTTTTGTCATTGGGAATTGTGGTCTCAGAAAGTCGCGAAACCTTGGCTCTTATGAAGGCATTTGGCTACACCGATCCTGAATGCCAAAGTCATATTCTCGCTCCTTATCGTTTCTGGGCCTATTTAGGATTTGCCCTTGGGACGGCTTATCAATACGGCATCATGGAAATTTTGATTGGTGTGATCAAAGACACGGTACCTGAAAAGATTGAGCACAACTTTGACTGGAACGTTTGCTTTTGGACCTTGCTCGGTTTTGCGGTGGTTTATGAAAGCCTCTTTTATCTATCCAACAGAAAACTCCAAAAACAAACCATCAAAGAAGTGCTCTTAGCTGAATAAATAGAAAGAGGCTAGGACTTTTGTCCCAGACTCTTTTGTACTGGATCAACAGAAAAATGGATGCTGTCTAAAAATCTTGCATTTTTTTGCAATTTAGGTTACAATGAAGATTATGAAAAACGCGTAATCCCTAGGGTCTTTCCCTCAGGGAATTTTGTGTGTTTTGACCTATTTTTCGGTAGGAAAAAGCTTTGCTTCTCCCGCAGAAAAAAGTATGAAAAACTTTGGAGGTAATGATGATTCGATCCTTAATTTCCGAGATCAAGGAATTCAAGAAGCCCTCGATATTGGCTTCCTTGTTCATGGTCTTTGAAGTCATGTTTGAGATTTCGATTCCCTTTGTCATGGCGAGTTTATTGGACCAGGGTGTTCAACAAAGAAACATGAACAATATTTTGTTTTATGGTGGGCTCATGCTGGTCTGTGCCTTCCTCTCCCTCTTTTGTGGAATGCAGTCTGCCCGTTATGGCGCCTATGCTTCAGCTGGTTTTGCCAAAAACCTTCGTCGGGCCATTTTCAAAAAAGTCCAAACCTTCTCATTTGAAAATATTGATCAGTTCTCATCAGGTGGGTTAGTTACTCGGATGATGACGGATGTGACCAATGTGCAAAATGCCTATCAAATGGTGATCCGGATTTGTGTGCGGGCACCGCTCAATTTGATCTTTGCCATTGTAGCTTGTTTCATGATCAATCCAGAAATGGCCATGATCTTTGTTTATGTAACCATCTTTTTGGCGGCTGTCTTAAGCATCATCATGAAGATTGTGTATCCGCTCTTTACAGAAGTATTTGAAGCTTATGACAATCTCAACAACAGCATTCAAGAAAACATCACTAATATGCGGGTGGTTAAGTCCTACGTTAAGGAAGCGGATGAAACGGTTAAATTCAAGAAGGCTTCGCGTTTGATTTATAACATGTTTATGAAAGCTATCCGTGTCGTTGTCTTGAGTAGTCCAGCTATGATGCTTTCCATGTATGCTTCCTTCCTTTTGATCTCTTGGATTGGGGCACATCTGATCGTTGGTGGCCAACTCTCTACTGGGAATTTGACCTCTATGTTTAGCTACACCATGACCATTCTCATGTCGCTCATGATGTTTATGATGATCTTTGTCATGCTGTCAATTTCTATGGCCTCTGTCGAGCGGATCAATGAAGTCTTGACGACCAAAGCGACGATTGTCTCCCCAGAAAATGGAATCAAAGAAGTTGCAGATGGATCGATCAACTTTGAGGATGTGACATTTGCCTATACCGATGAAAATGGCGACAAGACCCATGTCTTGCAAGGCATTAATCTTTCCATTCGGTCAGGGGAAGTCATTGGCATCTTGGGAGGAACAGGATCAGGGAAATCGAGCCTAGTACAGTTGATTCCTCGTCTCTACGATGTTGAGTCTGGTCGGGTGACAGTAGCAGGCCACGATGTGAAAAAATACGACCTTGATTCCCTTCGTAAGCAAGTGGCGATGGTTCTTCAAACTAATGTCCTTTTCTCTGGTACTATTAAAGAGAATATGCGCTGGGGAAATAAAGATGCGACGGATGAAGAGATCATCGCAGCTTGTAAGATTGCCCAAGCCGATGAGTTTATTCAAGATTTCAAAGAGGGTTATGATACCATGATTGAGCGTGGGGGATCCAACGTCTCCGGTGGACAGCGCCAACGTCTCTGTATTGCGCGTGCCCTTCTCATGAATCCGAAGATCTTGATCTTGGATGATTCGACTTCAGCGGTCGATACCAAGACAGATAGTTTGATTCGTCAAGGGTTGGCCACCAACTTGAAAGAGACTACTAAAATCATCATTGGTCAACGGATTTCCTCTATTCAAGATGCGGATCGCATCGTCGTGATGAATGATGGTCAGATTGATGCCATCGGTCGTCATGAGGAATTGCTTGCGACCAATGCCATCTACCAAGAAGTATATGAAATGCAAACACAAGGGAAAGGAGAAGCAGATGAAAACTAAGAAAAAAGCAAATCTAGGCTCAATCCTTCGCCTGCTCGACTTCCTTTGGAAAAACTACAAGTTATCCTTAATTATCTCCTCTATCTTGATCGTCCTATCGTCTCTTGCGACGGTCAATGTGACAGCTTCGATTCAGTCTTTGGTCGATGTCTATGTGGAGCCTATGCTTTCGTCCAACAGCCATGATTTTGGACCGCTCTTGTCCTTCTTGACACGGGTTGGTTTGATCTGTTTGATCGGGGTACTTGCTAACTATGGCTTTACCTTGATTATGGCGACGGTTTCTCAAGACTCGCTTAGAAGTCTTCGAAATCAGTTGTTTGCCCGTATGCAAAAACTGCCAGTTCGTTACTTTGATACCCACCAACACGGGGATATCATGTCCATCTATACCAATGATATTGATGCCCTTCGCCAAGCGATTGAACAATCTATTCCTCAACTCTTATCCTCAGCGATTACCATCCTTGGGGTAACGATTACCATGCTGACCGTTAGTCCGCTGCTGTTCTTGATTGTCCTCGTCATGGTCTTTATCATGACTATGGTTATCAAGAATGTCTCTAGCAAGTCAGGTCGTTACTTTGGGGCCCAACAAAAGAACTTGGGGATTGAAAACGGCTTTATTGAAGAAATGATGTCTGGTCAAAAGGTAGTCAAGGCCTTTGTGCATGAAACTGAAAGCATTGAGGATTTTGACCGTATCAATGACCAACTATTTGAATCCTCTTACCAGGCCAATCGCTACGCCAATGTCCTCATGCCAATTCTTGGGAACTTGGGAAATGTTTCCTTTGTTCTGACAGCCTTGGTCGGTGGACTTTTCGCCTTAAATGGCATCGGTGGTTTAACCATTGGTGGTCTCATGGCCTTCTTGCAATTGAACCGTTCCTTCACAGGCCCCATTGCTCAGGTCTCTCAACAATTGAACTTTGTCCTGATGGCTTTGGCTGGTGGAGATCGTGTCTTTGATCTCTTGGATGAAGAAGAAGAGGTCGACCTTGGAAAAGTGACGCTGGTCAATTATGAACTGGTCGATGGAGAAATGGTTGAAACCGATCAGAAAACTAACAAGTGGGCTTGGAAACACCCTCGTCCAAATGGCAGCTACCAGTTGGTCAAACTGGTGGGGCATGTGGTCTTTGACCATGTTGATTTCTCCTATGATGGGAAAAAGCAGATCCTAAAAGGTATCAATCTCTATGCGGAAAAAGGTCAAAAAGTGGCCTTTGTCGGTGCAACCGGTGCGGGTAAGACCACCATTACCAATTTGATCAACCGATTCTATGATATCCAATCCGGAATGATTACTTATGATGGGATCGATATCAAATTGATCGAGAAAGATTCTCTTCGTCGTTCCCTCGGAATCGTTCTTCAAGATACCCATCTATTCACTGGTACGATTGCGGAAAACATCGCTTATGGCCGTGCCGATGCAACGCGGGAGGAGATCCTTGAGGCAGCTCGGATTGCCAATGTGGATTCCTTTGTCAAACACTTGGATCAGGGCTATGAAACGGTCTTGACGGATGATGGGGCTGGTCTTTCAAATGGTCAACGACAATTGATCGCCATTGCCCGTGCAGCCCTTGCCAATGCGCCAGTCTTGATTCTGGACGAGGCGACGTCTTCGATTGACTCTCGGACAGAGAAGATGGTGCAAGAAGGGATGGACCGCCTGATGGAAGGTCGGACAGTCTTTGTCATTGCCCACCGTCTGTCGACAATTGTCAATTCCGATGTCATCATGGTGATGGACCATGGACGCATCATCGAGCGAGGCAACCATGCTTCCTTGATGGCAGAACGTGGCACCTATTATCGCCTCTACACCGGTGGACTTGAAATTGATTAAACCAAAAAAGCTTGAGCGTTGGCTCAGGCTTTTTTGAAACATTAAAAATCACCATAATACAAAGTATGACTGCCTTATTACATATAAAGGGTAAGAAGGCTTAGCCTTACCAAATATTTTCTAAAAAATCCTTTTCAAAGATAAGACAAGGTGGTAAAATGAAAGCGTAATTTTATGATAGTGTACGATTTTTGTGTAAAACATTCTACATAACAATGGGAAGATTTTGGAAAATTTGATCTCAACAAGCTTGATCTTGTGTTAGATAGGTGGCTATTGTTTTTAAATGTATAGGGTAACAGTCGTTACGCACCACACTCAATCCCAATTGTAAAAAGGTATTGAGAGATTTTATATAAATGAAAAAGGGAAAATAAATGGAACTTAAAAAACTGAAAATGATAGGTGTTGGTATTTTAGTATTGGCTTGCTTAGGTGCTTGTTCGAAATCGACTGTTTCAAAGAGTAGTAGCCCTAGTACTAGCGATTCGATGAGCTCTGAAACTAGTAGTGATAGTGAAGAAGACAACCTTAGATTCACAACAGCAGAAGATCTTGAGAAAATATTGTCCGATAAGGATGTGAAAGAAGTGATGTCGCAATACGGCGTAACTAGTGTTAAACTAAATGATGAAGGTGTTTGGGATTATGATGATTCCGAAAAAAGCGTATCTGTTACATATGTATTTTTCGATAAAGATAACAAACAAGTTGGTGGCTTGAATTTCAAAGCTTATGTATATGACCATACAGGTATTGAAACATTGGGTGCGTATAATCGAGGGGAAGTAAAATTTCATATCCAGAATTCTGGACAAGCTCAAGAATTATTAGATACTTATTTAAATTCATCTTTTTACCAACAAAACGAACTTCCAGCGGTGAAAAAATCAGCTTCTAGTAGAACTGCAATCTATTATATTCCTTATATAGATCCAAAGATAGATAACGGAAGTTTTATCTATGGTCAGCATGATACTACGGTACAAAGTTCCTTTAGTAGTATGATCTTTCTAAATGGGAAACAATTATTAAATATGCAAATGCATTTTGAGCCTAAGGGGATGTATTCTTTAAAAGAGAGAAAAGTCTCACCTGCTATTATAGATGCATTATTAACTAAGATATCAGAAAACACTCAAGATGAATAGACAATGATAGTGGTATGAAAATAGGGAGGCTAAAAAATGGCAAATGTTGATAATTACATCATTTTATGCTTTATAGTGGCAACTGCAATTCTTCTAGCTATTCAATTTGTAGGCGACCGTCTTTTTGATTGGTTGGTTGATTTACCCCAGAAACTCTTTACGAAGGATTCCGATAAGTATAAAGAAAAACACAGTAGTGAGAAAGAGGGAAGTGAAAAGTAACGATCTCTTATTGGTTCAATTAAAAGTTCAGTCAAACAAACAACCTTCTTGAAGCTTGGACTGAATAGATGAATACAGTAAGAAAAAGGAAAGAATGTCGTTTATTCAAACATCATTCTTTCCTTTTTTTGCTTATTTTTCAAGCAATTCTTGGATCAAGTCTTCCATAGCAGCTGGTTCTGTTTTGGAGGAGAAGCGTTGGGCGACTTGGCCTTGTCGGTCGATGACAAATTTTGCGAAGTTCCATTCGATGCGTTTGCCCAGTGGTCCAGCTGCTTGGCTTTTGAGCCAGTCATAAAGAGGAAGGGCTTCTTTACCATTGACCTTGGCTTTAGCGAATCGTGGAAAGGTGGTCTGGTAGTTGAGGCTACAGAAGCTATTGATCTCTTCTGCAGTTCCTGGTGCTTGTCCCATAAATTGGTTACAGGGAATGTCTAGGATTTCAAGCCCCTTATCTTGGTAGCGCTGGTAGAGATCTTGCAGTCCTTGGTATTGCGGGGTTAGGCCACAGCCTGTTGCTGTATTGACCACGATGAGAACCTTACCTTGGTAGTGGGAAAGAGAAATTTCTTCCCCTTGCTGGTTTTCTAAAGAAAAATCATAAATGCTGGTCATCGGGATCATCCTTTCTGTTTCTTTAGCTTTAATTGTAGCACAAATGTCCTAAAATTGGGGCAAGAGGAGCATGACTTCTTGCTTTAGTCCCTCCTGCGAAAATGATATAATAAGGAGATAATAAGCTCTCAAGAAAGTGCCCAAAGGAGAACGGATCGGATGAAATTACTCTATACGGATGTTCGGACCCCCTTGACCCAGGTCCTGACGCAAGAAGCCGTAAGGTTAGTAGAAGATGGCAAGCGTGTGTTTTACATTGCACCTAACTCTCTTTCCTTTGAAAAAGAAGCCAAGGTCTTGTCCTATTTAGAAGGTCAGGCTTCTTTTGCCATAACCGTTACGCGCTTTACTCAAATGGCCCGTTATTTCATCCTGAATCAGGTTTTTGAGGAGCAAGCCTTAGATGACATCGGACTAGGCATGTTATTTTTTAAAGCCCTTTCCCACATGAAGGAGCAGGATCTTAAAGTTTACGGAGCCCTGCGCAAGGATCCTCAGTTTATCCAGCAACTGGTTCAGCTCTACCATGAATTACAGACAGCCCAGATGGATTTTACAGATTTGGAATTGCTCGAGGAAGCTGAAAAAAGAGAGGACCTCTTGGCGATTTTTGAAGCTGTCTCCGAGATGCTGGTTCAGCACCAGTATGAATCCCAGTCCAAGATTGCCGTTTTCCTCAACCAGGTTGAAGAGGGGCACTTGGAAGAGCAATTGAAGGATGTGGCGATCGTCGTCGATGGCTTCACGCGTTTTTCTGCGGAAGAAGAGGCCTTGATTGGTCTCCTTCACCGAAAAGGAGTGGAGATTGTCATCGGGGTCTATGCCAGTGAAAAAGCCTATCGAGCAACCTTTAGAGAGGGTAATCTCTATCAGGCTAGTGTTGACTTTCTGCTCCAGCTAGCTAAGACTTTTCAGGTCCAACCTCAATATTGTGGGCAAGCCATCGAAGATTCCTTTAGTCGCATGACCCGCATGTTAGAAGCGCGCTACGATTTTTCACAAGTGGAATATGAACTGGAGAACCAAGATCGAACCGCTGTCCAACTCTGGCAAACCAATACGCAAAAAGAAGAGTTGGAATTTGTCGCTAAATCCATCCGCCAACGTCTTCATGACGGCGCACGCTATCGGGATATTCGGGTCTTGTTAGGAGATGTAGAAGCTTATCAACTGCAACTCAAGACCATTTTTGAACAGTATCAGATCCCCTTTTATTTGGGAAAAAGCGAAGCCATGGTCCATCATCCCTTGATTCAGGTCATTGAATCGCTAGGGCGGATCAAGCAGTTCAATTACCAGACAGAAGATATCATCAATCTGTTGAAAACGGGTCTTTATAGTGATCTGGCGCAAGCAGAAGTCGATGTTTTTGAACAGTATCTTCGCTTTGCGGAAGTAAAAGGTGCTGCAAAATTTCAAAAGCCTTTTACCAGCAATCGTCAGGGTAAGTTTCATCTAGAAGCACTCAATGCCCTCCGAGAACGCGTCGCAGAACCTTTAGCTCCTTTCTTTTCACAGCGCAAACAAAAGGTTTCCCAACTCTTAATGGCCTTTACAGAGTTTCTGCAAGAGGCTCAGCTTTCTCAGAATCTACAAGCTTTGATCAAGGATCTAGCTTTGGAAGAGCAGGAACGCTATGACCAAGTTTGGAAGGCCTTCCTCCACGTCTTAGAAGAATTGAATCTGGTTTTTGAGGACCAAGAACTGACAGTGGATGACTTTTTAGCTCTTGTCTTATCCGGCATGCAATTGTCACAATACCGGACAATTCCTGCTACAGTTGATGTAGTGACGGTTCAGTCCTATGACTTGATTGAGCCCTTGACAGCCCCTTATGTTTACGCGATCGGGTTGACCCAGGAACGTTTTCCCAAGATCGCACAGAATACCTCGCTTCTCAGTGAAGAAGAACGACAACAGCTCAATGAGGCCACCCAAGAAGGAGCAGAGCTCCAGGTGGTGACCAGCGAAAATCTCAAGAAGAATCGCTTTGTGGCGGTTTCGCTCCTCAATGCAGCGACCGAACAACTGGTCCTATCTGCCCCTAGCTTGGTGAATGAAACGGAAGATAGTGTCTCTCCTTATCTTCTAGAATTGGCCAAGGAGCCTATTGCCATCGAGTGGACGACCAAACAAGCGCAAGCTTCGAGTGATGACATCGGGACCTACCGAGCCCTCTTAGCGCGCGTGATCGAACTCCATCAAGAAGAGATCACTAATGAGTTGTCTGCTGAAGAAGCCAGCTTTTGGGGTGTGGCCGTACGGGTCTTGCGAAAGAAATTGCAAGCGGAAGGCATTCAGATTCCTCAGATTTCAACGGAATTAAAGAGTCGCCAACTCCAGTCGGATACCCTTCAAGCGCTCTACCCAGAAGGCAAAGCCTTGACCTTATCTGCTTCTGCCTTGAATGAATACTACAAGCACCAGTACGCCTTTTATCTGCGCTATGTCTTAGGGCTACAAGAGGATGAGACCATCCGACCAGACGCTCGTAGTCATGGGAATTTCTTGCACCGAATCTTTGAAAAAGTCTTAAAAGACAGCTCCGATCAAGCTTTTGATCAGCGCTTAAGCGAGGCGATTCGAGAAACCAGCCAAGAAGCAGAGTTCCAGCAATTGTATGGAGAAAATGGAGAGACCGAGTTTATTCGCAACTTGCTTCTTGATACCGCTAAAACAACGGGGCGGGTCCTCGCCCAGCAAAATGGCATCGAGACCATTGGTGAGGAGACTCTCTTTGGAGGGAGTGCCCACACCTCTTATCCTTTGTCTGATGGCCGTCTCCTGCAGCTACGGGGAAAGGTGGACCGGATTGACCAGTTAAGTAATCGGGGAGCTCTTGGCGTTGTGGATTACAAGTCGAGCTTGACGCAATTCCACTATGACAAGTTCTTTAATGGCCTGAATTCTCAATTGCCAACCTATCTTTCTGCCATTCAGGATCTGAAGGAATACCAAGCGGAGCAAGGGATTTTCGGAGCCATGTATTTGGAAATGGGAGATCCCCTAGTAGATCTGAAAAAGACTAGGACAGTCGAGGACGCCATCAACCAAACTATGAAAAGTCAACAGTACAAGGGGCTCTTTATGGCAGATCAGGCGCCTTATCTGGGCGAGGCCTATGATAAGAACAAGGCCATGATGCTGAGTAAGGAAGAGCTGGACCTGCTCCTCTTGTACAACGCTTATCTCTATAAAACAGCAGCAGAAGGGATTCTCAAAGGGCAATTTGCCATCAATCCCTATAGTGAAAATGGGCGCAATATCGCACCATATGTGGAGCAGTTTAAATCCATCACAGGCTTTGAAGCCGATCGTCACCTCGGTCAGGCACGGTTCTTGACCAAACTAGACCAAAAAGGAATACGCGGTGAAAAGGTGAAAGCTGCTTGGATCGAGAAGATGAAGGAGGTCTTGAACAAATGATCAAACAAGCATTTTTGACAAGAGAAGAAATCAAGGCCCTTCAGGCCCAAGAGGCAGCCTCTACCAAGGAGCAAAAGAGAACAGCAGAACAGATCGATGCCATCTATAGTTCGGGGACCAATATCTTGGTATCGGCCTCAGCTGGTTCAGGGAAGACCTTTGTCATGGTGCAAAGGATTTTGGATCAGATCCAGCGAGGCATTTCGATAAAGGAGCTCTTTATCTCGACCTTTACGGTCAAGGCAGCAGGAGAGCTTAAGGAGCGTTTGGAAAGTGAACTTGGAAAAGCCCTTCAAGCGAGCGATGACCCAGAACTCAAGCAACACCTGGCCCGTCAAATCGCAGATGTCGCCACTAGCGATATCGGAACCATGGACTCCTTTACCCAAAAGGTCCTAACGCGCTATGGCTATTTGCTTGGGTTGGCGCCCCAGTTTCGGATTTTACAAAATGCCAGTGAGCAGCGTCTCTTGCAAAATGAAGTCTTTCAAGCTGTTTTTGACTGCTATTACCAAGGGGAAAACCAAGAAGCTTTTGTTCAGATGGTCAAGAATTTCACGGGACAGCGCAAAAATTTATCCTTGTTTAAAGAGCAAGTCTACCAGATCTATGACTTTCTTCAGTCGACCAGTGATCCGGAAAAATGGTTGGAGGAGCATTTCCTAAAAGGCTATGAAGAGACCGATTTTGAACAGGTTGAAGGTGCCCTGATGGAGAGCATCCAGCAGGCTCTTTATGAGGCAGAGAGCTTTTTTGCCTTTCATTTGTCCAATGAAGGCCAAGCATTTGGCAAGGCCAAGTATTTGGAAGCGGTGCAAGAGGTGCTGGATCAGATTGCTAGTCTCTCAGAGCGCCCCAATAAAGAGCAACTGACCTCTGTCCTAAAGGCGGTCGTTGCGATTAGCCGGGCTTCAAATGGGGGTGCTTTAACCAATAGAGCCCGTAAGGAAGAGCTGAAAGAGCTAGTTACGGCCTATAACCAAGACAAAACCATACATATCAATCGCCTCAGAGACTTGGAAAATCAGCTCTATCAGCTGGAATTTCAACAAACCTTTCACCAAGAAGAAGGCCCCATGCTCTCTATGCTGCGGGACTTTATCAGAGACTTTGCTCGCGCTTATCTGGAGCGAAAAATCCAAGAAAAAGCTTATGAATTTGGAGACATCAGTCATTTTGCCATTCAAATTTTAGAACAATTCCCAGAGGTGAGACAGGCCTTTCAGGAGCGCTACCACGAGGTTATGGTCGATGAGTACCAGGATACTAACCATACCCAAGAACGGATGTTGGACTTGTTGTCAAATGGCCACAATCGCTTCATGGTGGGGGATATCAAGCAATCCATTTACCGTTTCCGTCAGGCAGATCCACAGATTTTCAATGACAAATTTAAGGCCTATCAAGAAGAAGGAGCGAAAGGGCGGTTGATCCTCCTCAAGGAAAATTTCCGGAGTCATGTGGAGGTATTGGACGCGACCAATGATGTCTTCCGCCATTTGATGGACGAAGAGGTAGGAGAGATTGACTACAATCAAACCCACTATCTAGTTGCAGGAAGCGACAAGCAGCGGATGGCCTTGCCACAACATCGGGCTGAATTTTTGCTCTATGATGGTAGCCAAGACCAGGAAGAAAAGGCCGAAGATGAGGAAGCTGCTTCTGGACTCGAGACGGTTTCCAAGGGAGAAATTCTTCTCGTTATCAAAGAAATTTTACGCCTCCATCGGGTAGAAAAAGTACCCTTTAAAGAGATCACTCTCTTGACTGCGACTCGAACGCGAAATGACGCGATTCTGGAAGCCTTTGACCAGTACCAGATTCCGATTGTGGCAGATAGCGGACAAGCGCATTATCTAGAGTCGCTGGAAGTGATGGTCATACTGGATACCTTGCGGACCATCAACAACCCCTTGCATGATTATCCCTTAGTAGCCCTGATGAAATCCCCTATGTTTGACTTTGATGAAGATGAGCTGGCGCGGATTTCCTTGCAGACGCTTCCAGAGCAAAAGCAAGTGGCCTTCTACCACAAGGTCCAGTTAGCCCTTGAAAAAACTGCAGAGCATGCAAGTCTGATCGATGCCAAGCTCCTAGCTAAAATCGAGAACTTCCTCCAGGTTTTATCTTCTTGGCGTGCTATGGCAAAAACCCATTCGCTCTATGATTTGCTGTGGAAAATCTATGAGGATCGCTATTACTACGACTATGTTGGCGCCCTTCCAAATGGCGCCCAGCGCCAGGCCAACCTCTATGCCTTGACGCTTCGGGCCAATGATTACGAAAAAGCTAGCTTTAAGGGCTTGTCGCGTTTTATAGCCATGATCGATAAGGTGATCGAAAATGAACACGATTTGGCTAGCGTTCCTCTGGCAGCACCCAAAGATGCCGTCCAGCTCATGACGGTTCATAAGAGTAAGGGGCTGGAATTCAAGTATGTCTTTATTCTCAATATGGACAAGGCCTTTAACCGCAAGGATCAATCGGGGCCGATCATCCTCAGCCGTCAAAAAGGGATTGGCTTTAAATACATTGCCAAGCTGCCAGTTGAGACCGAAAATCCAGCCGCCCCTGAAACCATCCGCCTGCAGATCGAAACGCCTTGCTACCAGGGCAATGTGGAAGAAACAAAATTAGCCACGATTTCGGAGCAGATGCGTCTTCTATATGTTGCTATGACACGAGCCGAGCTCAAGCTCTATCTGGTCGGAAAAGGCCGTGAGGACAAACTGCGCGATACCGATTGGGGGACCAGTCGCAATGGCAAGCTGGATCCGGAAAAACGAAAAGAATGGACCTCTTATCAGGACTGGCTCTTTGCTATTCAAGATGTATTTGCCAAGAATACCCTGGCCTATGACACGCGTTTTGTCACAGACGAAGATCTGACACCGGATCAGCTTGAGTCACTAGAGAAGGAGAAGGATTCCCGCCTGGATCAGCTCAAGGATGTCCGCCAGTCAGAGGATATTCGTCGGGCTTTGGATATCTTGGAAAATGTTGATCGTCTCAATCAGCTCTATGCTCCGGCCATTCATTTGCCAAGTGTCCGTACTCCTAGTCAGATCAAGAAATTCTACGAGCCGGTCATGGAGGCCAATGGCGTCCAAATCATGGATGCCAAGCCTGTAACGCCGGACTTTGAGCTTCCAACTTTTGGTCAAGAAAAAGCGGTGACGGGAGCCCAAGTTGGTAGTGCTGTCCATGAACTCATGCAGCGCGTGCCTCTTGAAGAAGAAATCACTATTGATACACTTCGTCAAGCCTTGGAGCAAGTCCAAGCAGAACCAGCAGTCAAAGCGCGCATCAAGCTAGAGGCCATTCTCGCTTTCTATGAGACGCCTTTGGGAACCTTACTTCAAAGAGAAGCCCCTCGTGTTCATCGTGAAGCCCCCTTTGCCATGCTGAAGAAAGATCCAGCTAGTGGAGAGGACTTTGTCGTGCGGGGGATCTTGGATGGGTATATCGTGCTAGAAGATCGGATCCTGCTCTTTGACTACAAGACAGATCACTACAAGTTCCCTAGCCAATTGGTCGAACGCTACCGAGATCAGCTCGATCTCTATGCAGAAGCTCTTCGCCGTTCCTATGGCCAAGAGCACATTGAAAAATATCTAGTACTTTTAGGTGGCCCTCATCTAGAAGTGGTGAAAGTGGAGTAACACATGACAATTGCAAAGGAAAAAATTGAACGCATCCAAAGGATGGAAGGTTATTTGAACGCCTATGCTAAGACTTTGGAAGAAACCAAAAAAGCAGTGGATCAGCTAAGAGAACATCAAGAAAGCTATATCCAACTGCGCGATTATTATAGTAGTCAGGCCTATTTTGATGACTTGGACCTGTCCAATCAAGCTGATTTTCCAGCCGATCTTCCTTGTGGTGTCTTGTCTGAAGATGCCGTCTATGATTTGTTAGACGAGCATTTTCAGATGGGAGTGGAACTCTTGGAGATCGCAACGAAGATGATCAAAGAACGGTGAAATTTCAATCTAAAAGCTCCGGGAAACCGGAGCTTTTAGATTGAAGACAAACGTCATCATAGAAACGTTCCTTAGGTGAGTACGGACGTCAGCGAACTTCGAAGAAGTTCCATGACTTAGTTTTGAACCTAAAGTTTCAAAACTCCCGAGTGCTAGAAACTATCGTGTTTCTAGCACTTTTCTCACGGCGGAAAATTTCAGTAATGTTTGAATAAACATAAAATATATCATTCTAATTCTTTTAGCATTACTTGTGTTAGCTTATCTTGACAAAACCTACCAGTAAAAGAAAATTTTCCAAAATGGACTTTTTTCTTCAGCAAAAAAAGCTCCGGTTTCCCCGAGCTTTTTGTTGGATTAGTGTGAGACACGGCGACGTGCTGCTTTTTTGCGGTTTTCTTCGATGAAAGCTGCTTTTTGTTCTTCTGGCTCGATTACTTTTTTCTTGAATGTGTAAACTGCACCTGCGACAGCCGCAACTGTACCAGCAACACCAGTAACAAAACCTTTACCAAATCCTTTAGCCATGAGAATTTCTCCTTTTCTGAACTTTAAATATTTATGTTATAATATATGGTAACGAAAAAACGTGAATTTTGCAAGGAAAAACGATGAAAACCAAGATAATTGTGATTGTGGGACCGACTGCTGTTGGAAAAACAGCTCTTGCGATCGATTTGGCGCAAGCCCTCAATGGTGAAATCATCAGTGGCGATAGTCAGCAAGTCTATCGCAAGCTGGATATTGGAACAGCCAAGGCGACGCCAGAAGAGCAAGCTGCAGCTCCCCATCATTTGATCGATGTGCGGGAGGTGAACGAGTCTTACTCGGCTTTTGATTTTGTAAGAGAAGCCAAGATTGCGATTGAAGAGATCACAGTCCGAGGCAAGCTCCCCATCATTGCAGGTGGGACAGGCCTCTACATCCAAAGCCTTCTTGAAGGCTATCATCTTGGTGGTGAAGTTCCCCATGAAGAGATTCTGGCCTATCGGGCTCAATTAGACTTGCTTTCGGATGAAGACTTGTACAAAAGGGTGACGGAGCAAGGACTTGTGATTCCTCAGCTCAATCGTCGTCGGGCTATGCGGGCTCTTGAAATTGCGCATTTTGGGAAAGACCTAGCAAACGAAGAGACCCATTATGAACCCTATCTGATCTGTCTAGATGATGAACGCTCTTTGATCTATGATCGCATCAATCGTCGAGTAGATCGCATGCTAGAGGAGGGCTTACTGGATGAAGCGCGTTGGCTCTATAACCATTATCCAGATGTGCAAGCTAGTAAAGGGATTGGCTACAAGGAACTCTTTCCCTACTTTAAGGGGGAGCAAAGCCTTGATGAAGCCAGTGAGACTCTTAAGCGAAACACCCGGCGTTTTGCCAAACGGCAGCTGACCTGGTTTCGAAATCGGATGGAAGTGACCTTTTACGCCATTTCTGCCCCCCACTTCAAGGAGAAGGTTCTTGCAGATGTAAAGGAGTTTTTACAGCATGATTGAAACAGAAAAGAAACAAGAACGCATCCTTTTGGTCGGTGTGGAACTACAAGGCATGGACAATTTTGATATGTCGATGGAGGAGTTGGCCAGCCTTGCTAAAACAGCCGGTGGAGATGTCCGGGGCTCTTATACACAAAAGCGGGAGAAGTACGATACTAAGACCTTTGTCGGCTCAGGAAAATTAGAAGAAATTGCTCAGATGGTCGAAGCAGATGAGATTACGACAGTGGTGGTCAATAACCGCCTGACGCCCCGGCAAAATGTCAATTTAGAAGAAATCCTTGGGGTTAAGGTCATTGACCGGATGCAGCTGATTCTAGATATCTTTGCCATGAGGGCTAGGAGTCATGAAGGGAAGTTGCAGGTGCACTTGGCCCAGCTTAAATACCTCTTGCCACGCCTTGTTGGTCAAGGGATCATGCTCAGCCGTCAGGCCGGGGGAATTGGATCTCGTGGTCCAGGGGAAAGTCAGTTGGAGTTGAACCGCCGGAGCGTTCGCAATCAAATCACCGATATCGAGCGCCAGCTCAAGGCTGTTGAAAAGAACCGGGAAACCCTTCGTGAAAAACGCTTGGAATCACCTGTCTTCAAGATTGGTTTGATCGGCTATACCAATGCAGGAAAGTCGACCATTATGAATCAGCTGACCAGTAAGAGCCAGTATGAAGCCGATGAACTCTTTGCGACTTTAGATGCCACAACCAAGAGCATCCACCTAACAGGCAATCTGCAAGTGACCCTGACCGATACGGTTGGCTTTATTCAGGACTTGCCGACAGAGTTGGTTTCGAGCTTTAAGTCGACCCTGGAAGAAAGTAAGAATGTAGACCTCCTGGTCCATGTCATAGATGCTTCTGACCCCAATCATGAAGAGCATGAAAAGACCGTGCTCTCTATCATGAAAGACTTAGATATGCTGGAGATTCCTCGCTTAACCCTCTATAACAAAGCGGATAAAGTAGAGGACTTTACCCCAACCCAGACACCTTTTAGCCTGATTTCAGCGCGCTCTGAGACAGCTCGAGAGGACCTTCAGGCTTTGTTCCTAGAAAAACTGAGAGAACTCTTTGTTCCCTTTACTATTCGCGTTCCCTTTTCAAAATCCTATCGGACACATGACTTAGAGACGGTCGCGATCATTGACCAGCGCGAATTTGAAGAGGATGTCGAGGTCATTCAAGGCTATATCGCAGAGAAAAATAAGTGGAAGTTGGAAGAATTTTATGACGGATTACGTTGATTTAGCAATAAAATATGGAGGCTATACCAGTCTCGATCGGGTCTATCTGACCAATCTTTTAAGCACCATCCCTGAGGACTTGCGGCTCCGTGTGATTACGCCTCCACCAAGTGTGATCAACGCTTATTTCGCTGAGCTCTACCAAAAGAAGAGCCCCAAGGTGGCCATGGATTATTTCTTGGACTTGAGCCGGGCATTTGACCTGTTCACAGTTCAGCAAAGTTTTGATGAAGGGAAGCCTTTTATCCGCCTCAACTTATCAGGTCAGTCTTACGGTTTGGCCTACCTAAATGAGGAGATAGCCTGTGTCTTTGCTGAACATCCAGCGGCGGAAATCACCCCTTCGATTTTATTCGAAATCGCAGAGATCTTTCCGCATTGTTTGGTCTTTGAAAAAGATGGCAAGATCTGTCTGCAAGAGGCCGGCCCAGAAGTGGTCACTAAAACAGAAGCCCTCTCAGCCCTGACGGATTTGATGACCTTGGAAGATGGACGCTTGAAACTGTCAGGATATAACCAAGAGGAGCTCCTCGAGCTAGCGCAAGCCTACCCAGGCAACCTTTCGTTCCGTTCAGAGAACCGGACGGCCATGATTTATATAGATAGAAAGTAGACAATGGACATTCAATTTTTAGGAACGGGAGCTGGGCAACCCTCAAAAGCCCGGAATGTATCGAGCCTAGCGCTCAAATTGCTAGATGAGATTAATGAAGTCTGGCTCTTTGATTGTGGCGAGGCGACACAGAATCAAATTTTAGAAACGACCATTCGTCCCCGAAAAGTTAGCAAGATTTTTATCACACACCTACACGGAGACCATATTTTTGGTTTGCCAGGTTTCCTCTCTAGTCGGGCCTTTCAGGCCAATGAGGAGCAGACAGATCTGGATATTTATGGTCCTGCAGGGATCAAATCCTTTGTGATGACCAGTCTTCGCGTATCGGGTTCTCGTCTGCCTTACCGTATTCATTTTCATGAGTTCGATGAAAACTCTCTAGGAAAAATTTTAGAAACGGATAAATTTACAGTTCATGCAGAAGCCTTGGACCATACCATCTTTTGTGTGGGCTACCGCATCATGCAAAAAGACCTCGAAGGAACGTTGGATGCGGATAAACTCAAAGCGGCAGGGGTTCCCTTTGGACCACTCTTTGGCCAGGTTAAAAATGGGCAGGATGTGACATTAGAAGATGGCACCAAGATCATTGCTGCCGACTATATTTCAGCCCCTCGACCTGGTAAGGTCATCACCATCTTAGGCGATACACGTAAGACAAATGCCAGTGTCAGACTCGCGGTCAATGCCGATGTCCTCGTCCATGAGTCCACCTATGGCAAGGGCGATGAGAAGATTGCCCGTAAACACGGACACTCGACCAATATGCAGGCGGCAGAAGTAGCGCGTGAAGCTGGCGCCAAACGCCTTCTTCTCAACCATATCAGTGCCCGCTTTTTATCAAAAGACATTAGCCAATTGCGCAAGGATGCTGCGACTATTTTTGACAAGGTCCATGTGGTCAAAGATCTAGAAGAAGTGGAGATCTAAGATGCGAACCATCATCATCACAGGAGCGAGTGGAGGCCTGGCTCAGGAAATGGTCAAACTCCTCCCTGAGGACCGGCTGATTCTCTTAGGCAGAAATCAAGAAAAACTGGAAAACCTCTATGCCGACCATCCTCAGGCCGAATGCATCGGGCTGGATATCACAGATTCCTCAGCCGTCCAAGATTTGGTAGAAGAGCTGACTCAGCGCTATGGGAAGATCGATGTCTTGGTCAACAATGCTGGCTATGGAATCTTTGAAGAGTTTGATCAGATCACCAATGAGCAAATTCATGCCATGTTTGAAGTCAATACCTTTGCCCTAATGAACCTTTCACGCATGATTGGTGCGCACATGAAGGAAGCAGGCAAGGGGCACATTGTCAATATCGTCAGCATGGCGGGCTTAGTTGCAACTGCTAAATCCAGCCTCTATTCAGCGACCAAGTTTGCGGCCATTGGCTTTTCCAATGCCCTGCGCTTGGAACTCATGCCCTTTGGTGTCCATGTGACGACGGTCAATCCGGGTCCAATCCGTACTAGTTTCTTTGACCAGGCAGATCCAGACGGGACCTATGTCAAGGCTGTGGACCGATACATTTTGGAACCAGACTTTGTGGCTAAGAAGATCGTTAAAAACTTTGGAAAACCAAAACGCGAGCTTAATTTGCCTTGGCTCTTGAACCTGACCCACAAGCTCTATACTCTTTTCCCTCGCATCTCGGACAAGCTCGCCAGCAAGATGTTCAATTACAAATAGGAGGAGCCAGATGGCCGCCAATATTCAAGCTTATTTAGAAAATCTCCAGCAACCCTGGGGACAGATCTATTATGATATTCTTTTTGAGCAATTACAGGACATCAAAGACAAGCGCGTGCTTGATTTTGGCAGTGGCTTTGGCCTGGTGGCTAACCACCTGGCGCAAGACAATCAAGTCCTTGCTGTGGAACCCAATGAAGAAATGGTAGCCTTGCGGGCTAAGAACCATCCCTACCAGCAACTGGTCGGAAGTCTGGACCAGTTAGCAAGCCTTGAAGATGCTAGCTTTGAGGTCATCCTCTGCCACAATGTCTTAGAGTATGTAGAGGATCGCAAGGTGGTTCTTGAAGAATTTTCCCGTCTCTTGAAACCAGGCGGTCTGCTCTCTATCGTCAAGCACAATGAAGTCGGACGCGTCCTGCAGACCGTCGTCTTTGAGAATGATACTCAGAAAGCGCTCGATCTCCTAGCAGGTCAGGACTTGGAAACCCACTCCATGGGCTTGGCCCAGGCCTATGATCTAGATAGAGCAGTCGAAGACCTAGCCCTCGAAGTTCAGGACTACCAAGGAATTCGTATCTTTTATGCCTTGCAGGACAATCGCTTTAAAGGACAAGAAGGCTGGCGAGAGTCGATGCTCAAGATGGAGCTGGCCGTTTGCCAAGAGTCCCCTTACAGGGAGATCGCCTTCTTCCAGCACTATAGCTTAAAAAGGAGTTAAGATGTTACATTATAAAAAAGAAATTCCAGCGATGACAGACCTAGTCGCACTCTACAGCTCAGTCGGCTGGACTAATTATACCAACAATCCAAGCATGTTAGAAGAAGCCGTTAAAGCCAGTCTCTGGCAATTGTCCGTCTATGATGAGAAAGAGCTCGTAGCCTACATTCGTTTGGTAGGAGATGGTCACTCTGTCATTTTTGTGCAGGATCTCTTGGTGCGACCTGATCATCAGCGCCAAGGCATTGGCACGAAACTCTTAGAAGAGGCTTTAGCGACCTTTCCTAATGTCTATCAACGGCTCCTCGTCACAGAACGTAGCGAGAAAAATCTAGCCTTTTACCAGTCCCTGGGCTTTGTCGAATTGTCAGAGCAAGCCTGTACAGGGATGATTTATATGAAATAAAGAGAGTGGGACAGAAATCGGTAATTCGTTAGAATTCGATTTCGTCGTCCCACCTCCGCATAGTTGAGTAGGGCTGTAAAACCTGATGAAATCAGCGTAGTAGAGCCCACTCAACCACTGCGTCTTGCTCGACAATCCAAAGACAATTGAGAGGCTAGGACTTTTGTCCCAGCCTCTTATCTATTTGACTGACAAAAGGGGAGTTTGATGGTAAAATGAGGAAGAGATTAGGAGGAGATGAAATGAAGAAGAAAATAAAATGGGGCCTTGTCTTATGTTCGGTACTTATACCAGTATGTTTGAGTGCCTGCAAACAAGGAACTGTAGAAAAACATGGTTCTTCGAATAAAGAAGTACAGAAAAAAATCGATCAAACAAATATTCATTTTGACAAGACAGGACCCGCAGCATCATTCGATTGGAATGCAAAGAACAGTAGCAGATACATAACGTTTGAAAAACTTCCACAATATATGAAGCCAGATGATAGCGATGGAATCTCTATATATAGTCTGCAACAAAATGAAGCTCCTCTCGATGAAGATGGAAGAGTTCAAAAAGCTTTGCAGGTTGTTGAAGGAGTCTATGTAGATCAAAGTAGAATAGACACTGTTATCAAGGCCAATGGGGCAAAAAATCAAGAGGATATGTATACTCGACTCTGGAACGATTATATTATCCCTAAAATTGAAAAAAACAGTAGTACTTTTGATCCAAATACTTATGTGGAATATCTTGGTGAGAAGTACCCCCTCAAAATATATGGTCCGATGTATTTAAAGCTCATGACGAATGCACTACGTTTTGAAAAAAAATATGAATTAAAAGGCTATGCAGTTAAGGGCAACAAAGTATTCCTTCACATTCAGGTACCAAAATACTTCCCAGAGCCTTTATCGAGGTGGGATAAATATTCTGGAACGAATTTCAATCAAATGTTTTATGATTGGCTTGATAAATTGCATCAGAGATATGCTGAAAATGAGACAAATCGAGATGATCATATTTCCTATATTATGCTTTCGACAGTTTTAAAACAGTTAGTTAATAAAAATTTCGACGCAACCTCATCATCTGGTTATACTGATGGTGAGATTTACACTACAGAAATCACGGTTGAAATGGAAGTAACAGATCAAGGTGATGTTCAAATAGATTCAAAAAATTTGGCTATTCTTACACAAATCCCTCAACAAATGAAGGGGGAAAATCAGTATGGTAAGGAAGATGAAAATAATATCTTTTGGACGATTCCATCAGGGAATAATAGTGATGGACAAAAGATAAAAGAAAAATTAAAGAATTTTAATCCAAAAGATCCTGTTAAAAGTTATGCACTTGGAGAGCCAGTTGTATTTGCTAATGGCTTAGAAGTTACACTAAATAGTGTAACAGACGATCCAAATTTTGATGTTCAGGATGATCAAGACCGTATCGATAAATCGAAAAAACAACATCGATTGATCGTCGAATTCACCTTATCGAATACAACACCTCTCCGTATTGAAAATACTCCAGATTATACAAATGTAGATCTCTATGATGGCCATGCAAAATCTGCTTATATGTTGAATAACACTTTAAATTACAAACAGCCAACAGTCCTTGAAGCAGGAGAATCTGGTATATATAAAATTAACTATTTAACAGATGGGGATGGACCATTTACGGTTGTTTATGGTGATGCAAAATGGGTTATTCAAAAATAGAGAAATACCCTAATTTTTAGCTAACCTATTGTAAAAACTAGTTAGTTTAAGAAATGATAAGAAGCCACTATTATTCCATAAGGAGGTCAGGCTATGAAGCCCAACTATTCTAAACTATTCGCATGGATGCCACTTTTTCTTTGTTGCCTGTTTCTTTCTAGCTGTAAGATCATGAAACCGAGTGATTATAAAAAGGCTAAGGAAGTTGTTAGTAGTGAGCTTGCTCAAGTTGGTCTGCATGGAACTGTTACCATAAACAAACTTGATTGGACTGCTTTGGAATTCCCACAGTATCATGTAAGCTACACCTACTCTGAGAAAACCTACGATGATCAAACGGTGTCATTAGAACAGAAAACAACTTTTGCGGATGACTGGGCAGATTCATATAATGACCATCTTCCAGAATATAAGAAAGCTTTTTTGGAGCAGAAATCGATTAAAGAACTGGAAGATAAAATTGAGAAACAATTAAAGAAGCAAAAGATCGGTCTCCCTATTCATTTCATTAGTTTCTTTGGGGACTTTTTTAAAGAAGAGAAAGAGGCAAGGTTGGATGCCATTGCTAGCCAAAATCTAAAAGAAGGAAAGAAGGACTTTGCCGGCTACTATCAGATTCCTTTTCAGACTCTAATTGACCAAGAGTTAGTTTATATGACCATTTATATAGATGATGCCGTATCCGTTAAGGAGCAAGATCTAAAAGCGGCAGCTAAAAAGCTAGATGCGAGTAAATTACCAGATGGTGCCTATAATTTCTACTATTCCAATCATAAAGATGATTCGGATGACACGCTCAGCTACTCCTTCAAAGTTAAAGAAGGGAAAGTTGTTTTTTATGAAGATCAAAACAAACCAGAATAAGAGAAGCAGATACAAAAAAAGAGGCTGGGACAAAAGTCCTGGCCTCTCAATTTTCTTTGGATTGTCGAGCAAGACGCAGTGGTTGAGTGGGCTCTACTACGCTGATTTCATCAGCTTTTACAGCCCTACTCAACTGTGCGGAGGTGGTACGACGAAATCGAATTCTAACGAATTACCGATTTCTGTCCCACTCTCTTCACGTTTCTTAGAAGTCTTCTTTCTTCTTAAGTGTCATAGAAGCAATAGCTGTAGCGACGATTGTCAAACCAGTTACAAGAAGTCCTAAATGATCTTCAGTTCCTGTTGAAGGAAGAGATCGCTTACTTTCTTTAGGCTTGTCACTAGATTTAGGAGTTTCACTAGATTTAGGTTTGTCGTTAGACTTAGGTTTATCTCCATTTGGTGATGGAGTTTTAGGTTTGCTATTACTTGGTGATGGTATATTTGGAATATCTGTTGATGGTGGAGGTGGAAGAAGTTTATTCACCACGTTTCCTTTATCAACTTCAAGATTGCTAGCTGCAGCAAAGTCGCTTACATAAACTTTGATAACTTCATTTGAAAGTTGGTAACCACTTGGAGCTGAGAGCTCTTTGATCACGTAATCTTTCGCTTCAAATCCAACGAAGCTTGCAAGTCCATCTTGACCAGAAATTGCTTGCGCTTGGCCTTGTCCATATGGGTTTGCAACAGGTGTAACACCATCTGCTTCAAAGAGTCCAAATACTGCACCAGCAAGGAAATCACCCTTTTCATCTACTTTACGAACCTTAAGGGTGTAAAGTTTCAATTCAGGAATATCAATTGTTGGTGGAGTTGGTGGGATCACCTTGTTGATAAAGGTTTTCTTTTCACCGTATGAAACAACTGCTTGGATAGCGTTTGCCGCTTCATCTTTTGTGACAGTAACTGTGACATCCACTTGACCTTCGTCATATTGGATATTTGCTTGATCAGCTGGTACGACTTCTTTAATGGTATATTGATGAGTACCAATCATCGCTTCCGTGTAGGCGATAGCATCAAATGTCACTGTACCATCTGCAGCATTTTGTTTTGTTTGAAGAACAGTTCCATTTTTGTCCAAGAGGTTAAAGCTAAATTCACCACCTTGAAGGTCACGACCTTCTATAATCTTGCTTGTGGTAATTTGTTTTTCACTTGGAGTTGGAGGTGTCGGAGGTGTATACGTATTGGTAAAAGTAGGAGCATCTTTTTTACCGTCGTATTGCACTTCCGTATTCAATTGTCCAGTTGCATCTTTTGTGACAGTTACTGTTACAGTATGAACAGTTTCATCATAAGTAATAGCGGATTCCGGTGTAGCTGGTTTTTGTTCAGCAATTGTGTAGGTGAAAGTACCAGCTTCATTAAAGCTTACTGGATTGAAGAGAATATCCCCATTCTCACCATTTGTCTTGGTATCAATGAGCGTACCAGCTTGATCCTTGAGAAGGAAAATAAACTCATTTGCTTTCAATGTACGATTGCTTGTACCATTGATGGCCAATACTTTTTTAGCCTTGAATTGAGCTGACGTTGGTTTCACTGTTGGAGGGACAGGCGTTGGAGGTGTCGGAGGTGTCTTCGTATTTGTGAAGGTATCACCTTTTTCAGTATCTCCACCTGAGTAAGACACAGTAGCGACGAGTTTGTCGTTATCTTTCTTCACAGCAACAGTAGCCGTGATGGTTTGTGTGCTATAGTTGATAGAAGCATCCGTACCTTTGTTTTCGGTAATGGTGTAAGTGTGTGTTCCTTCTGCAGTATAAGAAAGTTCCTTAAAGGTTATAGTACCATCTGCCTTGTTCTTGGCAGTTTCAAGGGTAGTGTTTCCTTCTTTCAAGACAAATTCAAATTGATTGTCTGTCAACGGTAAGGTTGTTTCACCTTCTTTAAAGAGCTTTTTCACTTGAAGAGTAGCTTTTGTACTTTCTGTTTTAGGAGCTTCTTTTTTGTTGGTGAACGTATCTGTAGCAGTTTGACCATCAGAGTAGTTGATTTTTTCTACAACCAAGGCCTTGTCTTTTTCAACCACTACAACCGTAGCTGTGATGGTTTGCTCACTGTAGGTAATGGTTTTGTCCGTACCTTTTGTTTCAGTGATGGTATAGTTGAATGTCCCTGCTTTGTCTACAGTGATGTTATCAAAAGTAATCGAACCATTTTTTTGGTTCTTAGCTGTGCCAACAACTTTATCGTTTGAATCTTTTGCAACAAACTCAAAGTCATCGCCCTTGAGTTCACCACCTTCAAATGCTTTTTTAAGGTTTAAGGTTACCTTAGCATTTGAAACTTTTGGTTTGTTTTGAGTATTGGTGATCGTATTTTTTTGTTCACCATCTCCACCTGAGTAAGTGACAGTAGCAACGAGTTTGTCGTTATCTTTCTTCACATCGACAGTAGCAGTGATGCTTTGTGTACTATAGTTGACACTAGCATCTGTACCCTTATTTTCAGTGATGGTATAAGTATGAGTACCTTCTTTATTGAAAGTCAGAGACTTAAAGTTAACAGTGCCATCTGCTTTGTTCTTGGCAGTTTCGACTACTTTGTTATTTTCGTCTTTCAAGACAAATTCGAATTGACCTTCTGTGATCGGAAGTTGTGTATGTTCCTGATCGCCGGCTACTTCGAAAGCTTTTTTAACAACAAGATTTGCAGTGGTTTCAGTAACTTTTGGTTTATTTGAAGTATTGACAACTTTGATAACATTCGAATCATTGATTGGTTCAACTTTTGAAGTATATCCATCAGGTGTGTTTGTTTCCACTACGGAGTACTCAATCTTCTTACCGTCTTTGATACCAGGTAAGTTAGTGAAATCAGCTTTCCAACCAGAATCTTTTGTTAGAGTTTTCGTCAGACCGTCTAATTTTTGACCATCAGCTAGTAATTGAACTGTGATATCTTTACGGTCAGCTTCTTCGTCACCAACCCATTCTTTTTGAACAGTGACAGTTTTATCACCGCTCACCCAGAACTTCAATTCAGTGTTGTTCCAGAAGGCTGGGTCAGTTTGAGGTGTTGTGATTTCATCAGCTGTCAATGTAGCATTGTTGTCAACGCGAATGGTTGTCTTAGGAATTAATGTTTGGTATTCAACGATTAATTCATCACTAGATGCTGTTTTAAATACATCGCTGACATCTGACAAATTCACGGTAAATCCATTACCGTCAGCATCGAATTTCACATGTTTCCAGAAGTCCCAACCAGAAGCCACCACTTGTCCACCTTTTCTTAATGTGAATGATGGTTTCAAGTAAGTTCCCACGAAGAAATCACTTGCAGCGTGATTTGCAGCAGGAGCAAAAGTGATTTTTGAGTAATCTACAGCTGGAGCTTGGATTTTATCTGATACAACAGGGTTTGTGATGGCTTGTTTCTTACCATCTCCGTTGATACGGATGAACCATTTTGTTAGATAGTAGTCATCTCCAACTTTCATCCAGGCATAGTTTTCAGATGCATCTAATTTGAATTCCTTAGATACATAGTCACCTGTAAGGTTGTATTTATTCAATACAGATTCAAATACGCCAGGTCCATCAGGACGAGTGATTACCACTGAATCAGAACCTACTTTTGAAGTAGCTGTTTTGTTGCCAGGGTTTCCTGGAGTGTTATCCCATTCTGCTTTGTATGAGAAGCCACCTTTTACATTTTGGTTCATGGATTCGATGGCTTTTTTGAAAGTAAAAGTAATCTTTTTGTTTGTCATCGAAATGGTTGCGACTTCAGCTCCATTTGCTTGGAGGGATTGCGTTGCAACTTCCGTAATATTGACACCTTCTGGAGCGTCAATGGTAAAGGTATCTCCTTCTTTAACAGATTTTCCTGTTAAATCCCAGTCAAATGAAAAGATAACCTTTTGTCCACTTGCTTGGGCCTTTAAGTTGGTGACAGTTGGTGAAACAGTGGCAGCACTAACAGGTTTGATCACAGACAAGCCTAAGGCTACCACACCGATGATAGCTACAAATGCAACTATCTTTTTATAAAGAGATTTCAATTGGCCTCATTTCCTTTCTTTTGCATGCCTTCTCCCATTTTTCTATATAGTGATATATCCTAAAACAGAAAGGCTTCTAATTTCTACTCCTTGAAACTAGTCGCCTTATTTGATGATGGATCTATAAACGATCTGTTAGCTAAAAGTAACGACCTCAGCGATCAGATCCACATCAAAGCCTCTAATTACGTTTGTTTAAATAGAAAAATAATGGAAATGACAAGCTTAGTAATATTAAAACGATAATAAACGTTCGAAACTTTAACAGAATAATCATCCCATCACATATTTAAAAAAGATTATAAGCTTTTATACCTATAAGTCAAGCCAAATGCAACAAAAATAGAGGTTGTTGTTCATTTTGTTTCAAGATCTGTCTGACCCTTTATTTCCCGCCATTTTCGCCTTTCATGATATAATATTCAGATAAGAAAAAGAGGAGACCAAAAGCTAGATGATCACTTCAAAATACGATTGGCAGTTAGCTTCGCCAAGTGCAGATGAGGCCTTTTTAGCCCTTGCCAAAAAAGCAGGCCTGGAAGCATCCGTAGCAATCTTGCTGTATGAGCGTGGCATTCAAACCAAAGAGGATTTAGAAGACTTTTTAGAACCCAAGCTGGAGAAGCTACACGACCCTTATTTGCTCCATGATATGGAGAAAGCTGTGGAGCGCATCCGACGGGCCATCGAAGATTATGAGCAGATCCTCATCTACGGAGACTATGACGCGGACGGGATGACTTCGGCCTCCATTATGAAGGAAACCTTGGAGCAGATGGGAGCAGAGGTGCAAGTCTACCTACCCAACCGTTTCACAGACGGCTATGGTCCCAATGAGAGTGTCTACAAATACTTTATCGAGCAGCAAGGTATTTCTTTGATTGTCACGGTGGACAATGGCGTGGCGGGCAATCAAGCCATTGCCATGGCTCAAGCGATGGGAGTGGATGTCATCGTGACAGACCACCACTCTATGCCGGAAGTCTTGCCGGATGCTTATGCGATCATCCATCCAGAGCATCCAGATGCGGCCTATCCCTTCCATTATCTAGCAGGCTGTGGTGTAGCCTTTAAGTTGGCCTGTGCCCTCCTAGAGGAAGTACCAGTTGATCTTTTAGATTTGGTCGCGATCGGGACCATCGCTGACATGGTGAGCCTGACAGATGAAAATCGAATTCTGGTCAAATACGGCTTGGGGGTTCTCCAACATACCCAGCGCATGGGCTTGCAGGAGCTTTTGGAGATCGCTGGGATTCGTCCGGAGGATGTCAATGAAGAAACAATTGGCTTTCAGATCGCCCCTCGTCTCAATGCCCTTGGTCGCCTCGATGACCCAAATCCAGCCATCGAACTACTGACTGGTTTTGACGATGAAGAAGCGCACGAGATTGCCCTCATGATTCATCAGAAGAATGAAGAACGCAAAGAGATTGTCCAAAGTATCTATGACGAAGCCAAAGCCATGGTCGATCCGAGCTTGTCCGCCCAGGTCTTGGCAAAGGAAGGCTGGAATCCTGGGGTTCTTGGCATTGTTGCCGGTCGTTTATTAGAAGAGCTTCATCAGCCGGTCGTTGTTTTAAGTATCGAGGATGGACGAGCTAAAGGAAGCGCTCGGAGTCCTGAGTCGGTCAATATCTTTGAGGCTCTCGATCCTCACCGGTCGCTCTTTGTTGCCTTTGGAGGACATGCCGGTGCAGCAGGGATGACGCTCGAGGTGGACCAACTCCCTGCCTTGTCTAAGGCCCTTACCGACTATATTTCAGAGCAAGAGATAGATCTCAGCAGCAAGTCTAGCTTAGCGATCGATGAGGAACTGCATCTAACAGAACTAACGCTTGAGACCTTGAAAAGCTTTGAGCGCTTGAGTCCTTTTGGCATGGACAATAAAAAGCCCGTCTTTCTAGTCCGTAATTTCAAGGTAGAAGGAGCGCGCTCAATGGGAGCCGGCAATACCCACTTGAAACTCAAAATTTCTCAAGAAGATGCGACCTTTGAGGTGGTTGCCTTTGGCTTGGGGAGCTTAGAGGCGGAGTTTGCCCAGGCGCAAGACCTTGAGCTAGCTGTGCAATTGTCTGTCAACCAATGGAATGGCCAAACGACCCTTCAGCTCATGCTGGTCGATGCGCGTGTGGACGGAGTCCAGCTCTTTAATATCCGCTCCAAAAATGCCAGTCTCCCCGCAGGTGTTCCTGTTCTCGACTTTACCCAAGAACTGCCTGATCTAGCGGATGCTTCTGCTGTAGTGGTTGGAAATATCCCTGAGAATATAGAGTCCTTACGGCAAATTTTTCAAGAGCATGATTTCCAGGCTGTCTATTTCAAAAATGAGATCCCCAAAGCCTACTATCTGACAGGGTACGGGAGCAGGGACCAGTATGCCAAACTCTATAAAACCATCTACCAGTACCCAGAGTTCGATGTCCGCTACAAACTAAAAGACCTAGCAGCCTATCTCAAGATCCAGCAGATCCTCTTGGTTAAAATGATCCAGATCTTCCAAGAGCTGGGCTTTGTGACCATTGAAAATGGCATCATGAAGGTCAATAAAGAAGCAGAAAAACGGGAAATCGCTGAAAGCACCATCTACCAAAATCTCAAACAAACAGTGAAAGAACAGGAGTTGATGGCCCTTGGAACGGTTCGCGAAATCTACGACTATTTGACAGGACAGGCCTTATGAAAAAACATCTAAAACAGTTTCTCTGGCTCACTCCCATCTACTTTTTGCTCTTTATTGGGTAGGAATCTACCTGAGCATGAAAAACCCTATGGAAGAAATCAACTACTCCGAAAATGGTGGATTGATGCGCTATGTGATGTTTAAGCCGTATACAGAAACGATAGGAAACGATAGTATCTGGAAAGAAGACGAGGATTTTCAGACCTACCCCTATTCTAAAGGAATTGTCGATGTTAACGAAGAACTGTCCGTGATTATGTTTAAGGGAACTCCCAACTGGACCTATATGTATGATCTTCAATTGGAAAAAGGTGTGACACTTGGTTTTATATTTAAATACAACTCATCTAAAAAGCTATTTTTCCAGAAGGAGGTCTACCTTTCTAAAGAAGATACTACCTACGTGGGCCAGCAACTTCTTGATCAACTTGCCACCTACGGTAAAGACCGCACTTGGTTGAAAAACCAAAGTAAGAAAGTGGCCGAGCAATACATCCTTGGTACCTGGTTCAAAAATGGAAGCTCCCGTTATTCCCTGAAAAACTTGGGAGATATGAAAATCGAGTACGATAAATTGATAGAAGAATAGTAAGCATGTTTCCAATCCCACATCTTTTTTCGGATGTGGGATTTTTGCTTTTGACGCGGGAGCTTGGGAAAATGATTTGGCAAAAATGATGCACGTTAGTAGAATTCATGGTATAATGGAATGTAAAAATTTTTATGAAAGAAAGTTAACCATGAATTTAAAAGATTACATTGCAAGCATTGAAAACTATCCACAAGAAGGGATTACCTTCCGTGATATCAGCCCATTGATGGCAGATGGCAATGCTTATAGTTATGCGATTCGTGAAATCGTTCAATACGCGACCGATAAGAAGATCGATATGATCGTTGGCCCTGAAGCGCGTGGGTTCATCGTTGGATGTCCAGTCGCTTTTGAATTGGGAATTGGATTTGCACCTGTTCGTAAGCCTGGTAAGTTGCCACGCGAAGTCATCTCAGCTGACTACGAAAAAGAATACGGTGTCGATACCTTGACCATGCACGCAGATGCTATCAAACCAGGTCAACGTGTTCTCATCGTTGATGACCTTTTGGCGACTGGTGGTACGGTGAAAGCAACCATCGAAATGATCGAAAAACTCGGTGGGGTCGTTGCAGGGTGTGCCTTCTTGATCGAGTTGGACGACTTGAAAGGTCGCGAAGCGATCGGCGATTACGACTACAAAGTTTTGATGCATTACTAATATAGTCTAATACTATAACTGGCTACAGAAAAACCATAATTGAAAACTATAAGCTCCTATCATATAATGTTAGTTAAGAACTTGTAAGATGGGAGCTTTTTATGCCAATTACTCTAGATAAAAAATTACCAGCAGTTGATATCCTTCGTTCAGAAAATATTTTTGTCATGGATGATGTTCGGGCGACTCACCAGGATATTCGGCCCATGAATGTTCTCATTCTTAATTTGATGCCGACCAAGGTTGCGACAGAAACCCAGCTCTTACGACTCTTGGCCAACACACCCTTGCAGATCAATGTGGAGTTCCTCTATATGGCGAGCCATGAGTCCAAGAATACAGCGGCAGAACATTTGGAGAGCTTCTACAAGACCTTTGAGGATATCAAGGATAATTACTATGACGGTTTGATTGTGACAGGAGCGCCTGTTGAAAAGATGGACTTTGAAGAAGTGGACTACTGGGATGAGTTGACCCAGGTCTTTGAATGGGCCAAGCGTCATGTTTTTTCCACCTTGCACCTCTGTTGGGGAGCTCAGGCTGGTCTCTACCACCGTTATGGGATTCAAAAAGTAGAGCTCTGTGACAAGCTATCCGGTATCTATGACCAAACAGTGGTGCGTCCGGAAAGTCTTCTCATGAGAGGCTTTGACGATCGCTTCCTTGCCCCTCATTCTCGCTATACGGATGTTCCTTTGAAGGAAGTCCTTGAAAAGAGCAATCTTCAGGTGATCGCGCAAGGAAATGAAGTTGGCCTTTCCATCATTGCCAGTCCAGACATGCGTGAGGTGTATAGCTTTGGCCATCTGGAGTATGATCGCGATACGCTGGCTAAGGAATACAACCGAGATGTCAAGGCAGGCTTGGATCCGGATGTTCCTAAGAATTACTTTGATGGGGATGATGCCAGTACAGAGCCTCGCATTCGCTGGAATCTAGCTGCAACAACCTTCTTTAGTAATTGGATCAACTATGCGGTTTATCAAGAAACACCTTACCGCTTGGAAGAATTGGAAAAAGATATTTCATTTTATGGTTACCTATAAAGGGGAATTATGACATATTCACAAGCATTTAAGTATGGCAACTTGGTTCTTCCAAGTGCCTTGCTTTTTCATTATCATGAATTGTTTGACCAAGCAGATGACTACTTGGTTTGGCAGTTTTTCTTCCTTCAAAATACGACCGGTCAAGAGACCTTGACTCCTAATCAGATTGCTAGCCATCTGGGAAAAACGGTGACAGAGGTCAATCGGATTATGTCCAATTTGACCACCAAGGGACTTCTTCAATATCGGACCATTGAGCTCAATGGAGAAATTGAGGCCATCTTTGATGCGACCATTGCCCTGGAACGCTTGGATGAGATTTTAGAGGCTCAAACACAAGGGAAGGCACAGAGTGCGCCTGCTAAGGGAAATGTCATCAAGGACTTGGTGGAAACCTTCCAACAAGAACTGGGACGACTTTTGACACCTTTTGAGATTGAAGACCTGACCAAGACCGTGCGCGAGGATCAGACAGATCCAGATGTGATCAAGGCAGCGCTACGAGAAGCTGTCTTTAATGGCAAGCCTCACTGGAAATATATCCAGGCCATTTTGCGAAACTGGCGCAGTGAAGGTATCAACAGTCTGCCCCAAGTTGAGGCCAAACTGCAAGAGCGTGAACAGGCCAATCCACGCAATGTGACCGTATCAGACGATTTCTTGAAAGCCATGGATTTATGGAAGGATTGAGAGGAGACAATTGATCAAATGAAACGGGGAGACAATAAAAGACCCAGACGATTTAGATGTCTATATCCGACTATGTTAGTGGTCGGATTGTTTTTATTGTTTGGCGTGGTCAGCTTTTACTACGTACGAACCAACCTATTAGCTTCGGGCTTGTACCCAGTAGAGGAGAGTCTGGTAGAGGCTGGTTATACTAAAACGAAAACAGGCTTTCGCAAAAAAGAGGCCAATGTGACCATTGACATCCAGTGGAATGCAAAAATAAAAGTATTTGATAAGAATCACTATCGTTTTAAGTCTCATCAAGAGACAACTTTCTGGGAGAAAACCTATGTGGATAAGGAAACGCTTGAAAGCTTGACCAATGGCCAGCTATCTGACCAATATGGCTTTGTGCATTACACCAAGGTTAGTAAGAAAGATTGGCTAAAGGTTTCTCCGAGATTGGTAGCCCACGCCGGAGGAACAGTTCGGGGGAAGGAGTACAATACGAAGTATACCAACTCCTTAGAGGCTTTAAGGCAAAACTACAACCTCGGCCATCGCTTGTTTGAAATGGATTTTAATTTGACTAGTGACAAGAAATTGGCTGCAGTCCACGATTGGCACCATTATGGAAACAAAGATGGTATTGCTCTTTCTTCGGAAGAATGGAAGAAATTTCAAGGATATGGTTCTCCAGAAACGCCAAGTCGCTTTACGATTATGCTGATAGGGGATGTGTTTGATCAAATGCTGATCAATCGGGATATGGTGTTGATTACCGATACCAAATCAATGGAAATCCCTAAGGAAGATAGGATCACACAATTTAAAGAACTTGTTTCAGAAGCAAATAAGCGGGACAAAGAACTATTGGATCGTGTGATTCCACAAATTTATCATCAGGATATGTTTGGAGAAATTGAAGCGATTTATCCTTTCAAACATGTCATTTATACCTTGTATGCCTCACCAGATAGTGCAGAAGAGGTACTGGATTTTATTTCCAAGAACAAGGAAATTGAAGCAGTAACTATATCTATCGATGATTCTCGATTAACCCCTAAGTTTATCGAACAGGTACATCAGCTTGGAAAACGGGTCTATGTTCATACCATACAAACCTATGAGAACTTAACCAAGTATGCAGCAATCAATGTTGATGGCTTTTACACTGGCTTATTGACCCCAGAGGATATGGCTGTGTATGAATCCGTATCAAAATAAAACAGAAAACTAGCCCTTTCATAAGGCGCTAGTTTTTGCGTTTATAAGTAGTCTGCATAGGCTTTTTCTAACTTGGTAAGGAGTGATTGCTTTTCCTCATCACTAGCAAAGGAAGCTTGGATGGCATCGACATTGTGCTGGTAAAAGTCAGCTTCCTTGGTTTGGAAATGTTGATGGTAGAGGGCGTATTCCTTGGTGAGGTCGGTATCAGATACTGTCCGGTTATCGGTATTGATACTGATCCGAGCACCGGCTGCCTTCATTTTCAAATAAGGGAAATCCTCTATAGTCGGTGCTGCTTTTGTCTGTAAGTTGCTGGTCAAGCAGAGTTCACCAGTGACCCCATTGTCAATAAAGGATTGGAGTAAGGCTGGTTCATGAGATAGTGCTGTCACGTGGCCATTACGTTTGATGCTAAAAGCAATCGATTGGGCAACAAAGTGTGGGCAATGACACTCACCTGCATGAAGCGTCATGGGCCGATGGTAACTCTTGACTTGCTCAATTAAAGGTCGAATATCTTCTGGAGAATAGTTGTGCTCATCCCCGGCAAAGTCAAAGCCAACAAAATCTTGATCCCTAACTTGGTTGGCTTCTACCAGGATGCGGGAGGTGAGTTTTGGATCCGACTGGCGCATGCCACAAACAAGGGCTTTGGCTGTAATGCCAAATTCATTCTGGGCTTGGCGCAGACCATCGCAGACAGCATTGATGGTTTCTGGGACGGTGAGTCCTTGGTCCATGGACAATTCTGGTGCAAAGCGGACCTCGATGTAGACAACATTTTCCAGAGCAGCTTGCTTAGCCACATCGTAGGCCGCAAGCGTCAAGGCTTCCTTGGTTTGAAGGAGGGGACGAATGTAGTCAAAGGCCTCCAAATAGTCCAATAGATTCTCACAGTGGGCAGGTGCGGTGACATGGTGCTTGAGCTTCTCATCGCTAGCAGGGAGGTCAATATTAGCCAGGGTTGCCAACTGACGAATAGTCGGAAGAGACAAGGAACCGTCTAAGTGGCAGTGGAGTTCCGTCTTTGCCAAACTATGAAAATCGATCATGGACATGGTTTTCTCCTTAAAATTGTATTTTTTCTATACTATCATTTTGACCAGAAAAGTCAAGTAAAGCTAGCGTAGCAGATTTTTGAAACTAGCACCTGGATTTGATATGCTAGTATTAGCTTAGAAAAAGGAGAACAGAGATGTCAGATTATCAATTACCAGAAGTATGGGAAGCGCCGAGTCAAATGGGAGGAGCCTGGGGAGGTTTGAACCAACCAACAGCAGGTGCCCGGTTTGAACAAAGCCTTCCAAAAGGCGACCAGCCTTTCCAACTCTATACCCTTCCAACCCCAAATGGAATCAAGGTGACCATTATGCTGGAAGAACTAAAAGAGTTGGGTGTGGATGCGGGCTATGACGCTTATCGCATCAAGATTGGTGATGGGGATCAATTCGGCAGTGACTTTGTGGTCATCAATCCAAACTCGAAAATTCCAGCCATGTTGGATCAATCAGGTGACCAAACCATTCGGGTCTTTGAATCAGCCAATATTCTCTTGTATTTAGCAGAGAAATTTGGACAATTAATCCCGACAGATCCTGCTAAACGGACAGAAGTGCTTAATTGGCTCTTCTGGCAGACAGGGGCTGCGCCATTTTTAGGTGGGGGCTTTGGCCATTTCTTCCACTATGCTCCTGAAAAAATCGAGTATGCCATCAACCGCTTTGCCATGGAAGCCAAACGCCAATTGGACCTACTGGACAAGGAGCTCGCAAGTAAACCTTATATCGCAGGGGAGGACTATACCATTGCAGATATTGCCATCTGGTCTTGGTATGGCCGACTGGCCCAAGACAAGGTCTGGGACCGAGCAGGAATTTTCTTAGATGTGAAGGAATACAAGCATTTGCAGGCTTGGACAGAGAAAATTGCCAATCGCCCAGCAGTGCAACGAGGCTTGGAAGTAGAATATAAGGAAATCGATGCATAAGGAAAAGGCGCCGTCGCGCCTTTTTTTAATGCTGCAAACATGGTATACTAAAGGGTGGAATAAAAGTATAGAAAGAAGCACATGGAATTTACAAAATTATCAAATCGATTGGACTTGGTGGCCAGCTTTGTCCCAGAAGGAGCTCGTCTGTTAGATGTGGGAAGTGACCATGCTTATCTCCCAATCGCTCTTTTACAGGAAGGCAAGATTGAGGCTGCTATTGCAGGGGAAGTGGTTGAGGGACCTTATCAGTCTGCCCTGCAAAATGTCGCCGATAATGGTTTAGAGGACAAGATTGAGGTCCGCCTAGCTAATGGCTTGGCTGCATTTGAACTGTCCGATGATATTTCTTGCATCACCATCGCAGGAATGGGCGGGCGCTTGATTGCAGATATCCTAGCAGCAGGTCTTGAGAAATTAGCCGGTGTCTCCCGCTTGGTCTTGCAACCCAATAATCGGGAAGATGAACTGCGGGCTTGGTTAGTAGATCATGATTTTCGCCTTGTTGATGAAGCTATCTTGCAAGAAAATGAGAAGTTTTATGAGATCCTCGTGGTCGAGCATGGTTCTCAAGAGTTGACAGCCAAGGAACTGCGTTTTGGTCCCTATTTGATGCGGGAACAAGCTCCAGCCTTTGTCCAAAAGTGGTCCAAGGAAGTGGAAAAATTAGCCTTTGCCTTGGAGCAGGTCCCAGTTGAGAATCAATCCGCCAGAGCATCGTTAGAAGAGCGCATCGCACAAATCAAGGAGGTTCTGCATGCTAGCAAGTGAAGTCATCAAACGCTATGAAGCCTACTGTCCTCAAGAACTTTCCATGGAGGGAGATGTCTGTGGCTTACAGGTAGGTACCCTGCAAAAAGACATCCATAAGGTCATGGTAGCCTTGGATATTCGGGAGCAGACGGTGGCGGAAGCCATCGCCCATGGGGTGGACTTGATCATCGTCAAGCATGCGCCGATTTTCCGTCCTATTAAGGACTTGGTAGCCGATCGGGCTCAAAATCAGATCTATATTGACTTGATCAAGCACGATATTGCGGTCTACGTCAGCCATACCAATATTGATATTGTCCCAGATGGATTGAACGATTGGTTCTGCCAGCTTTTAGAAATTGAAAATACAGAGCCCCTCAGCCTGACAGGAGAAGGTCTAGGAATCGGCCGCATCGGTCAGGTGCGCCCTCAAACCTTTGGACAGTTGGCTGAAAAGGTAAAAGAAACCTTTGGCTTAGATGCTTTGCGCTTGGTCAGTTATGACCAGGAGGATCTGGATCGGGTCATTGAGCGTGTCGCTATCTGTGGCGGAAGTGGTCAGTCCTTTTACAAGGATGCTCTTGTCAAGGGGGCAGAGGTCTATATCACAGGAGATATCTACTACCACACAGCTCAGGATATGCTGAGTGATGGGCTCCTAGCCTTGGATCCAGGTCACCATATCGAAGTTCTCTTTGTGTCAAAACTAGTCGAAAAACTCAACCAGTGGAAGTCTGAAGAAGCCTGGGAGATCGAAGTGCTGGGCAGTCAAGCCAGCACCAATCCTTTTTACCATATCTAAGAGGTGATCATGAAAGTTGCGATTATTGGTGCAGGGATCGTGGGATCCACTGCAGCCTATTATTTATCCAAAGAAGCACAAGTGGATGTAACCGTCTATGATTACGGAGTTGGCCAGGCGACTAAAGCTGCGGCTGGTATTATTAGCCCTTGGTTTTCTAAGCGGCGGAATAAGGCCTGGTATCGCCTGGCCCGCTTAGGAGCTGATTTCTACCAAGAATTAGTAGCGGATCTGGCCAATGACGGAATCGAAACAGACTTTTACCAGCAGACTGGGGTCTATCTCCTCAAAAAGAAGGAAGAAAAATTAGACGAACTCTATCAGTTGGCACTGAGTCGTCGGGAAGAATCACCCTTGATTGGAGACTTGGCGATCTTGACCAAAGAAGAAGTGGTCCAGCAATTCCCAGGTCTGCAAGGCTTTGACCAGCTCCTCTATGCCTCAGGTGGTGCCCATGTAGAGGGAGCACTTCTGACGGAAACTCTTCTTAAAGCCAGTGGTGCAAGAGTGTTTAAGGAAGAGGTTGTTCTCTCAGTCACAGACAATGGCTATCAGATAGCAGGAGAGAGCTATGACCAAGTCATCCTAGCGACAGGAGCCTGGTTGGGTCAAATCATAGAACCACTTGGCTACCAAGTTGATGTCCGTCCGCAAAAAGGACAGTTGCGGGATTATCAGTTAGACTTAGATACGGATGACTATCCTGTGGTCATGCCAGAAGGGGAACTGGATATCATTCCCTTCCAAAAAGGCAAGATCAGTATGGGAGCGACCCATGAGAATGAGATGGGCTTCGACCTAAGTGTGGACGTAGCTCTGCTGAACCAAATGGAAGAAGAAGCCATGACCTACTATCCAGAACTGGCTCAAGCGGCAGTCGTGGGGGAGCGCGTGGGTATCCGGGCCTACACCAGTGACTTCTCGCCCTTTTGGGGAGCCCTTCCCGATCAAGCAGGCCTTTATGTGGCGAGCGGTCTGGGATCATCTGGTCTTACAACCGGTCCCCTCATTGGTTGGCATCTAGCGCAACTAGTGGTAGGAGGAAACTTGCGTTTAGATCCAGCGGATTACCCAGTTGAACAATATGTGAAGAAGTAGCTGGGACAGAAGTCGGTCATTCGTTAGAATTCAATTTCGTCGTTCCACCTCCGCACAGTTGAGTAGGTCTGTAAAAGCTGATGAAATCAGGGTAGTAGAGCCCACTCAACCACTACGTCTTGCTCGACAATCCAAAGAAAATTGAGAGGCTAGGACTTTTGTCCCACTCTCTTTTTTTCGAAATAGCTTCCTTCATTCGGATAAAAATAGTAGAATAGAACAATTGAATCAACAAGAAAATGGGAGTTGTTATGAATTGGTTTCAATCACAATCCGTGGTCTTGCAGGCCTTTATCGCAGGATTGTTTACATGGGGCTGTACCATTGTCGGGTCAGCCATCGTCTTTTTCTTCAAGAATATTAGTCGCAAATTACTGGACATCATGATGGGCTTTGCGGCAGGTGCTATGATCTTTGTAGTGGTCGAAGAGTTGATCCCAGATTCGCAGACCAATGGCAACACAGACGTTGCGAACCTCGGTCTCATGGTTGGTTTTGTCATTATGATGATCCTAGACGTAGCTCTTGGATAAGGAACAGAAAAGGAGAGCATTAGACAAGCTCTCTTTTTGATTAGGATCATTGTGTGTGAGATAAAATAGTTGAAGAAAAATTCATCAGATGCATTTCAGAATGAGCATAAACATGTATCTAAAGTAATGAGGAGAAAGGTCTTATGGTAAAAACAAAGTTTAAAAAGAAAAAGGATTTTGATGGTTATCGCATTTGCTCTCCTATTGGTAGTTGGGATTTCTTTGTTTCATATGAACAAAAAATTGGAGGAAAAGAGACGCAACAGAGAGTATGAAGTCAGCCTTGTAAAGACCTTGAAAAATTCTTACGAGGGAATGGAGGAGATTGAGATTATGAATCCTTCGTATAGCTCCACTCCTTCAGACGCATGGGGAGCTGAGGTGAAAATCACATTTTCTGACGGGAGCTCTAAGGAACATGTACTAGCTTATGATAAAGATGCGAATAACATTAAGATAGGGGTCTATACTAATAAAGATGAAGAATTTCAGAGCTTTATGGATTCTAGGAGAGGCACTACTATATCGAGAGTAAGAGTCATTTATTCGGATGGTTCAGTGAAGGAGCAGTGATCAGTGTCTAAGTGGATATTAGGGAGTCCTAGTCCAAGTGCCCTATTTGAATCACGATAATGAAGATAGTTAACGAGACTATAGCACCAACATCCTGTCATCACCTTGTAACACAAATGCAAGGTGACTTTTTTATATAAACATGATAAAATAAGGGTAATGACTACGTAGAAAGGCCTAACATTATGAAAGGTATTATTTTAGCTGGTGGCTCAGGTACTCGTTTGTATCCTTTGACTCGTGCCGCTTCCAAACAGTTGATGCCCATTTATGACAAACCGATGATCTACTATCCTTTATCAACCCTTATGTTGGCAGGGATCAAAGAAATCTTAATCATCTCAACTCCGCAGGATCTTCCTCGTTTTGAAGAGCTTCTTGGAGATGGTTCTGAACTAGGAATTTCCCTCTCTTATGCTGAGCAACCAAGCCCAGATGGATTGGCGCAAGCTTTCATCATTGGAGAAGAATTTATTGGGGATGATCATGTTGCCCTCGTTCTTGGAGACAATATCTTCCACGGAAATGGCTTAACCAAGATGTTGCAACGGGCAGAAGCGAAAGAAAAAGGCGCGACTGTCTTTGGTTACCAAGTCAAAGATCCAGAACGTTTTGGTGTGGTAGAGTTTGATGCGGATATGAATGCCATCTCAATCGAAGAAAAACCAGAACATCCAAAATCGAACTTTGCGGTGACAGGTCTTTACTTCTATGACAATGATGTGGTAGAGATTGCCAAAAATATCAAACCAAGTCCTCGTGGAGAGCTTGAAATCACCGATGTCAACAAGGCATATTTGGAGCGTGGAGATCTCTCTGTTGAGCTCATGGGCCGTGGCTTTGCTTGGTTGGATACAGGAACTCATGAAAGTCTCTTGCAGGCTTCTCAATATATCGAGACGGTTCAACGTCTTCAGAATGTCCAAGTAGCTAACCTTGAGGAAATCGCCTATCGTATGGGCTATATCACTAAAGAGCAAGTCTATGAATTGGCGCAACCGCTGAAGAAAAACGAATACGGACAATATTTGCTCCGTTTGATTGGAGAAGCTTAATGACAGAACAATTTTTCGAGAAAGAATTAGCAGCCCGCAAGATTGAAGCGATCCCAGGCTTGATGGAGTTTGATATTCCAGTCCGTGGGGATAACCGTGGCTGGTTTAAAGAAAACTTCCAAAAAGAGAAGATGCTTCCTCTTGGATTTCCAGAAAGCTTCTTTGCGGAAGGTAAGTTGCAAAATAACATTTCATTCTCTCGTAAGCATGTCTTGCGTGGCTTGCATGCAGAACCTTGGGACAAGTACATCTCTGTTGCAGATGAAGGAAAGGTTCTTGGAACTTGGGTAGACCTTCGTGAAGGTGAGACCTTTGGGAACACCTACCAAACTGTGATCGATGCTTCAAAAGGAATCTTTGTCCCTCGTGGCGTTGCCAATGGGTTCCAAGTTTTGACGGATAAAGTGGCTTATACCTACTTAGTCAATGACTACTGGGCATTGGAGCTCAAGCCAAAATATGCATTTGTTAATTACGCAGACCCAAGCCTAGACATCCAGTGGGAAAACTTGGAAGAAGCAGAAGTCTCAGAAGCAGACAAGAATCACCCACTGCTCAAAGACGTCAAACCCCTAAAAGCAGAAGATTTGTAAGAACGAACTTTGCCCAGCAGTATCGCGACTGCAAGGAGCGTTATCAGATTGTTCCTGCCCTAGTGAAAACAAGATTCCCTGAGGGAATCTTGTAGGGAATTCGGAGACTTCGGCTCCGGATTTAGCCATGAAACCGAAGGGTTGCTGGCGTCCCTCACTAGCTAAAGGAACAATCCAAAGAAAGAACTATTTGGAGAAAAAATGACTGAATACAAAAACATCATCGTAACCGGTGGCGCTGGTTTCATCGGTTCAAACTTCGTACACTATGTCTACAACAACCATCCAGACGTGCATGTGACTGTCCTTGACAAACTCACATACGCTGGTAACCGTGCCAACATTGAAGAAATCCTTGGTGACCGTGTTGAATTGGTTGTTGGTGATATTGCTGACGCAGCATTGGTTGATAAATTGGCTGCTAAGGCTGATGCGATTGTTCACTATGCAGCTGAAAGCCACAATGACAATTCATTGAATGATCCATCACCATTTATCCACACCAACTTCATTGGTACTTACACACTCTTGGAAGCTGCCCGTAAATACGATATTCGTTTCCACCACGTGTCAACAGACGAAGTGTATGGTGACCTTCCATTGCGCGAAGATCTTCCCGGACATGGTGAAGGTCCTGGTGAAAAATTCACAGCAGAAACCAAATACAACCCATCATCACCTTATTCATCAACCAAGGCTGCTTCAGACTTGATTGTGAAGGCTTGGGTTCGTTCCTTCGGTGTTAAGGCAACCATTTCAAACTGTTCAAACAACTACGGGCCATACCAACACATCGAGAAGTTCATCCCACGTCAAATCACCAATATCTTGTCTGGTATTAAACCAAAACTTTATGGTGAAGGGAAGAACGTTCGTGACTGGATCCACACTAACGACCACTCAACTGGTGTTTGGGCCATCCTTACCAAGGGACGTATCGGTGAAACTTACTTGATCGGTGCCGATGGTGAAAAAAACAACAAGGAAGTGCTTGAGTTGATCCTTGAAAAAATGGGTCAACCAAAAGATGCTTACGACCGTGTCACAGACCGTGCTGGTCACGATTTGCGTTACGCCATCGATTCAACAAAATTGCGTGAAGAATTGGGTTGGGAACCACAATTCACCAACTTCGAAGCAGGTTTGGAAGACACTATCAAGTGGTATACAGACCACCAAGACTGGTGGAAGGCTGAAAAAGAAGCTGTAGAAGCTAACTACGCGAAAACACAAAAAGTTTTGAAATAAGGAAGAAAGTCCAAGTAGAAAATTGCTTGGACTTTTTCTTGCTTTTCTAAAAGAGTCACTAAATAGGGAATTGATTTATGGTATAATAAGAGTAGTTTTTAAACTGAATGAAAAGGGGAAGTGATGATGAATCAAAGAGATTGGGTTGAATACTTTGAAGCGATCAATGGTCGCAAACCAAGTATGCAAGAATTTCAGGAAGCGCGTGAAAAAGGGGAGTTTATAGTCGAACAGGAGGATGTGTCTGCTCCTACACCAGTAACACCAGCTCCAACAACTGAAGCACAGGCACCTACTCAGGAAGCGCCTGTTGCACCTAGCGCCCCTCTTTCACAAGAGTCTACATCTTTTGTCCCACCGCAACCATCAGCGAAAACTTTGAATCCTGTTCCAAGACCAAAAAGATCGACATTGTCTTTCAATAAACCAACAAAGTTCTGTCTTGCAGTCGTTGCTATTGTTACGGCAATCACTCTTGTTTGGATCTTTTTCTTTACAGGTGGACCAAGTCTAGATGGAATTTGGCTGAGCAACACGGATTCGATGCCTGTGGTTTATGAACTAAATGGAAAGACAAAGAAAGTCAATACAACTCTTCCGATCAAAAAAATCATCGAAGGAAAAGAAGCTAAGAAGGAATTTGTTCAGAAACTTTCGGCATTAAACTTACCGAATATACAGACGCTAGCGGATGTGGATAAAAAGTTTCATTTGAAGACCAAAGAAGTGGTCATTTTTAAAACAGACGGTTTAGCACTTTATAATTTGCTTCAGTCCAATGGGACAAATGTCATATTCTCTGATGATTTGGATGATCTAGCATATTATAAATCCAATTTGTCAGAATTTAAGAAAAGAGCCGTTTTCCAAAAAATCGAATACCCTGATGTTTTGGTTGGAAAATGGAAAAATGTGACTAATAATGATGATCATTTAGTTTTTCAAATAACGAAAAATGGCGCATCTAATACTGATGTCACTGCCATTTATCCACTTGTAGATACTGATCGTATCAATGATAAGAGTGGAAATTCTCATTCTTCGGATGATAAAATAAATACTGAGTTTGAACAGGTTCAAAAAGAGATTAAAAATCAAGGCTACACAGTGAAAAGTGCTAGGGAGGTATATAAAGAGGCTTATACCAATTCCTACATTGTGCCTGTCGATGGAGGGAAGAAGGTTATTGTTCTAGATAAAGACTATAATTTTAAGTCGATGGTGGAAAAAGTGAAATAATGAAAGGACCGAAAGGTCCTTTTCTTTTATTTTCTGAAAATCACAAAATATACCATTGATTTGTGGTATAATATGATTAGTTTTTGTGATGAATCAATAAGGGGGATATTATGAATCAAAAAGATTGGGTTGAATACTTTGAAGCGATCAATGGTCGTAAGCCAAGTATGCAAGAATTTCAAGAAGCGCGTGAAAAAGGGGAGTTTGTCGTAGAGCGAAAAGAAGCGCCGACTCCAACAACTGAGGCACCATCTCCAGCAACTGAAGCGCAGGCTCCTGCTCAAGAAGTACCTGTTGCACCTAGCGCACCTCTTTCACAAGAGTCTACGGCTTTTGTGCAACCGCAACCATCTGCGAAAACCTTGCAACCTGTGCCAAGACCGAAAAAATTCAATAAACAAGCACAGATTGGGGGCGCAGTTGGAGGACTTGTCGCAGTGATTGCTTTTGCTTGGTTCTTTTTCTTTTCAGGTGGACCAAGTGTAGATGGCGTTTGGTTGCGAGATACGGATTCAAGTCCGGTCACTTATGAACTAAGCGGAAAGAAACAAAGAGTCAATGGCGATGAGACCATCAAAAAGGTTCTCAAGGGCAATGAAGCGAAAAAAGAATTTAATACAGCACTTTCTTTGTTGAATGCAACTGACTTGCATTCACTTGCGGATGTTGATAAGAAATTTAACCTGAAGACGACGGAAATAGTTGTTATTAAGTCTGGGGGGAACACACGCTATAACTTGCTCCAAAAAGACGGAAGCAATATTATTTTAAGAAATGATTTATTTGACTTGAAAACTTATAAGTCATACAAAGGAAACTTTGAAGATAATTTGGTCTATCACAAGGTTGAAACACCAAAGGCCATGGTTGGAAAATGGAAGAATGTGACAGAAGGAGATAATACAACTGTTCAGATTTCAGATCACGGAATTATTAGTGATAAGTATTTCGATAGCAAGGCTTACGCATTCTATTCTCTAGCTGATTCAGAAAAGTATGATGGAGACACGACTTCTAAAGAAGAGATCGAACATACATTTGAAGTAATTCAAGAAGCGGTGAAATCAGAAGGCTATCAAGTGAAGAGCGCGAAGGAAGTCTATATACAAGCTAATTCAAATTATTGTTTCGTACCTGTCAACGGTGGAAAAAATATACTCGTCTTACGTGGTGGGAATGAATTTGCCGCAAAATTAGAAAAAGTGAAATAATCAAAGGACCGCAAGGTCCTTTTTGTTTCCAAACTTCTTATTGAAAAACTATTCATGTCTAGGCAAAAATATGGTAAAATGGATAAGATGTAGTGGAGAGGTTAGGACCTTTTCAAGCGATTAGAGGTAATGGAGTAGAAAATGCAAAATAGACCTATTATTATTGGTGTTACTGGTGGTTCTGGTGGTGGAAAGACCAGTGTGTCTCGTGCCATTTTGGCTAATTTTCCGAATGAAAAGATTGCCATGATTGAGCATGATTCTTATTACAAGGACCAAAGTCATTTGACTTTTGAGGAGCGGATCAAGACCAACTATGACCATCCTTTTGCCTTTGATACGGACTTGATGATTGCGCAGATCAATGAACTCTTGGCAGGTCGTCCAGTGGATATCCCAACCTATGACTATGCAGAGCATACACGCAGCAGCAAGACCTATCGTCAGGAACCTCAAGATGTCTTTATCGTGGAAGGGATCTTGGTCCTTGAAGACAAGCGCCTTCGAGACTTGATGGATATCAAGATCTTTGTGGATACGGATGATGATGTTCGGATCATTCGCCGGATCAAGCGCGATATGGAGGAGCGTGGACGGAGTCTCGATAGCGTTATTGAGCAGTACCTTGGAGTGGTGAAACCCATGTACCATCAGTTCATTGAGCCAACCAAGCGCTATGCGGACGTGATCATTCCTGAAGGAGTGACCAACACGGTAGCGATTGATTTGATCACAACCAAGATTGAAAAAATCCTCAACGAAGCGCGTGAGGGAAAATAAAAAAAGGAGAAAGAGAGCAAGTGATCTCCAAGTGTCTATGGATATGAGGAGTGACGGAATGTCTCAGTAGTTGATGAGACTCTTCATTCGCTAAAAGACTCAGAAGAGTTCTCAATCAACTTTGTGGGGGTGGTATGGGAAATGTTTATTTAAACATTTGGTACCACTCCCTCTTTTTCCTAAGGAGAATGGAAATGAAAAGGGAGTTTCATTCGCGGACCAAGGCGTTCGCTTGTTTATTGACCATGTGTGCTGGTTTTTCAGATGCTTATACCTTTATTTGTCGGGGTGGGACTTTGGCGGCAGGCCAGACGGGAAATGTGGTCTTTCTATCGGTTGGTTTGATTGGCCAGCAGATCTCAGATGTAGAAGTGAAGTTAGCCACCATGCTGGCCTTTATGCTGGGAATCTTTTTGATGACGGTTTTACGTCGCTTGATTGACAATTCAGTCTGGCGCTTGAGTACCCTGGTGCCCTTTATCCTCACGACCTTGGTGACAGGATTTTTACCAGCATCGGTAAAAAATGTCTTCATCGTGCCTTTTTTTAGCCTGAGTTTAGGAATCGTAGCGACCTCATTTGGAGAAGTAGATGGCTATGCCTACAACCACTCTTTTATGACCGGAAATCTCAAGAAAACCATGGTAGCTTATGGAAATTTTGTTAGAGACAGGGAGATGAAATTCCTCTGGGAAGCCATCTTTATGACCTGCCTGATCGGGAGTTTCGTCTGTGGGGCCATCTTTTCGACCTACTTGATCCAGTTTTATGGACTAAAGACGATTTGGCTGGTGGCCATCATCTTGACCATCTTTTTAATCTACCGGGCCATTCAGTATTTTGAAGTCTTTCACTTCAATCGACGACATGAATAGATAAAATGATTTTGCAAAGAAATAAAACTGAAATTTCATTTTTAAAATGAATCCAGAATATATTGAAACTTTCTGCCGTGAGAAAAGTGAGAGTGGGACGACGAAATCGAATTCTAACGAATGACCGATTTCTGTCCCACTCTCTTTTCTTTTGCTGTTTGAAGCTTAATTTTTGGGCAAAGATTTGGTATAATGAAAGGTATGAAACATTCGGAAAAAGAATCACAATACCAACTTTTATTGGCCCAGTTAGACGCTCTCTTAACAGGAGAAAGCAATGCCTTGGCTAATTTGTCCAACGCCAGTGCCCTCTTAAATCAAGCCCTGCCACGTTCTGTCTTTGCGGGTTTTTATTTGTATGACCAGTCAGAATTGATCTTGGGACCCTTTCAGGGGGGCGTCTCTTGTGTCCACATCGCACTTGGAAAGGGTGTCTGTGGAGAAGCGGCCCAGAAGCAAGAAACCATGATTGTCGATGATGTGCGCCAACATGCCAACTATATTTCTTGTGATAGCCGGGCCATGAGTGAGATTGTGGTGCCTATGGTCAAGGACGGCCAGCTCCTTGGGGTTTTGGACCTGGACTCAGAATGCGTCTCTGACTACGATCAGCTGGATCAAAAATATTTGGAAGAGTTTGTCACCATCTTGATCGAAAAGACAAATTGGGACTTTAAGATGTTTGGAGTTAAGAACTAATGTATCAAGCTTTATATCGGAAATACCGTAGCCAGACCTTTGGTCAATTGGTCGGCCAGCAAGTGGTGGCACGGACATTGAGACAGGCAGTGGAGCAGGACAAGATCAGTCATGCCTATCTCTTTTCTGGTCCTCGTGGAACTGGGAAAACCAGTGTGGCTAAGATCTTTGCCAAGGCCATGAACTGTCCCAATCAAGTCAATGGGGAGCCGTGTAACGACTGTTATATCTGTGAATCCATTACCAACGGGAGTCTAGAAGATGTCATCGAGATCGATGCAGCCTCTAACAATGGGGTCGATGAAATTCGCGATATTCGCGACAAGTCGACCTATGCTCCTAGTCTAGCCAAGCACAAGGTTTACATTATCGATGAGGTCCACATGCTCTCGACAGGGGCCTTTAATGCCTTGTTGAAGACGCTGGAAGAGCCAACGGAAAACGTGGTCTTTATCCTCGCTACGACAGAGTTGCACAAAATTCCTGCAACTATTCTCTCTAGGGTCCAACGCTTTGAATTCAAATCCATCAAACTGCCAGATATTGTCCAGCATTTGGAAAACATCCTAGCTACTGAAGGGATTGCCTATGAAGGAGATGCGGTTCAGATCATCGCCCGGCGCGCTGAAGGTGGGATGCGGGATGCCTTGTCGATTTTAGACCAAGCCCTGAGTCTGACTGCGGGTAGTGAGTTGACGACAGCGATCGCTGAAGAGATTACGGGCTCCATTAGCCTAGCCGCTCTCGACCAGTACGTGGCTGCCATCTTGGACCATGATGCGACGGCTGCGCTGGACCAACTTGAGATTATCTTTGATAATGGCAAGAATATGGCTCGTTTTGTCGCGGACTTACTTCAATACCTGAGAGATCTCTTGATTGTCCAAACAGGTGGAGAAAATACCCATGCTAGTGATTTGTTTGCGGCCAACCTTGCAGCCGATCAAGCTCGTCTCTTTGCTCTGATTGACCAGGCGACGACTAGTCTAGCGGACATCAAAAATAGTCTGCAACCGCGCATCTATACTGAAATGATGACCATTAAATTGGCTGAAAGCACGGGTCAAATTTCTAAGTCAGTTGCTGTGGAGGTTCCTTCTAATGTGCTTTCTCAGCTGGAAGACTTGAAGAAGGAAGTCGCTCAACTCAAGCAACAATTAGCACAATCAGGTAGCAGTCTTCCTGCTTCAAAACCAGCAGTAACTCGTCCAACTAAGTCGAACAAGGGCTATCGGGCAGATCGAAATAAGGTCAACGCCATTTTACAAGAGGCGGTCGAAAACCCAGAGTTGGCACGGACCAACTTGATCCGTCTTCAGAATGCATGGGGGGAAATTATCGAGAGCTTGGCAGGTGCGGATAAGGCCCTCTTAATCGGATCCCAGCCAGTCGCTGCCAATGAAAATCACGCTATTTTAGCCTTTGAGTCTGCCTTTAATGCTGAACAGACCATGAAGCGGGACAACCTCAATACCATGTTTGGAAATATCCTTAGCAACGCTGCGGGCTTCTCGCCAGAGATTTTAGCTGTTTCGATGGAAGAATGGACGCAAATTCGGGCAGAATTTTCAGCTAAGACACGTGGGCAAAAAGCGGAAGTGGTGGAAGAAGAGGAAAGCATCATCCCGGAGGAATTTACCTTCTTATCCGATAAAATTACCCTCCAAGACGATTAATACATGAATTTTTTACTGATTCATGGTAAAATGAGGATATGAATACAAAACAATTTGCAGTGCTAGCAGTCTTTACTGCTATGGAGACTTATTTTTTCAATGAAGCGACCATGGCGGGTCAGATGCTCTTTGCATTCTTTTGGGCCCTCTTGATCTTACGCAATCTCCAAACGGCCTATATGGTGGAGAAAATTGCTAGTGCGATTGAAAAAGAAATTAAGAAGAAAAGAAAATAAAACCTTTGAAAAGAAATCTTTTTTCAAAGGTTTTTTCTATGTCTGTAGATGAAGTGACTCTGAAGCACTGCTCAGTTTTCCTAGAAAATCTAGGAAACTTTTTCTATTTCATAAACATTTCACATTTCTCCTCTATAATGAAAGCAACAAATGATGAAAGCGTCCACATTGCATCGCTATGGACCTTGAAATGGAGGGTAAGATCATGCTCTTACAACAGGCAATCGCCTATATTTCTAGAAAAAGAACGAGGAATCTGGTCCTCTTTCTGATTCTCCTCTTGATCCTCTCTTGCTTGTATTTCTGTTTTTCACTGATGCAAGTGGGAGGAAGACTGGAGGACCATATCAAACAGTCGGCGGGGACCAGTTTTGCTCTGACCAGTAAACAAGGGGATAGGCCCTTTGCTCTGAAGGAAGCTGAAAAGGTGCGGCAACTGGACGGGGTGGGATCCATGGTTCCTCAATATGAAAGTCCCGTTCGTATTCTTGGTAAAGAAGCGGTGACGGGACAGCAGTCGGTAGAAAGGGATGATCTGGGACAGGAAGCCAAGCAAGCACTAGGTGCTGTCTTTACCCAGAAGACAGACCAGCATCTGGATTTCCGAAGTGGCAGTTTCCAACTGGTGCAAGGCAAACACTTATCCGATAAGGCGAGTGGGCAGATTATGATCCACGAAGAGTTGGCTAAGAAGAACAAGCTTAAGGTCGGAGATCAGTTGACCTTATCCAGCTTTCAGATGGGAGAAACTCCTGCCAAAGAGCAAGTCTTTGAAATCGTTGGGATCTTTTCGGGTAAGAAACAGGAAAAATTCACAGGAATGACCTCTGATCTGAGTGAGAATCAAGTCTACCTCCCTTATGAGGATGCGACCAAGCTCCTAGGTCTCAGTCAGCAAGAAGTGACCCAGGTCACCTTTGGGGTCAAAGATCCTGAGAAAATCGATGCTCTCTTGAAGCAAGTCAAAAGCTTGGATCTGGATTGGCAATCGCTACGCGTGGTCGAAGATCGCAAGGCCTTTGATCAGATGAAGGAATCCTCTCAGACCTTAGAAGGCCTGGTACGGATCATGATGATCGTCCTCCTGGTGACAGGAGCAGGTACGCTATCGCTCTTACTAAGTCTCTGGACACGGGAGCGGATCCATGAAATCGGGGTGCTCTTATCCATTGGGAAGAGCAAGGGCCGGATCTTTAGACAGTTCCTCTTGGAGGTGGTGCTGGTATCCTTACTAGCAGTGATCCCAGCCTTTCTCATCGGGCGGATGGTCAGCCATCGTTTCTTAGAGCAGTTTGTCGGACAGACAGGTCAACAGCAGACCCTAGACTTGCTCAACCAAATCCCTCAAGGCCTTTCCTTAGGAATCGCCTATGCTAGCCTCTTGTGCTTGATCCTATTGTCGCTCGGTGCAACCACCAGCTTGATCTGGCGCAAGAGTCCAAAAGAAATATTAACAAAAATGAGTTAAGGAGAAATGACACCTATGTTAGAACTCAAACATGTAGCCTATAGCTATCAAAGTTACCAAGAAGAGATCTTCTCAGACGTGAACTATCAGTTCGAAAATGGGACTTTTTACAGCATTATCGGTCAGTCAGGAGCTGGGAAATCAACCCTCCTCTCCCTCCTAGCTGGTCTGGATAATCCCAAGAAGGGGCAGGTTCTCTTTGATGGGGAGGACATCCAGACCAAAGGGTCTAGCTACCATCGCAAGCACCATGTTTCCTTGGTTTTCCAGAATTACAATCTGATTGATTATTTGACGCCACTTGAAAATGTCCGCCTGGTCAACAAACAAGCAGGGAAAGAGATTCTCTTGGAATTGGGATTGGACGAAACGCAAATCAAACGCAATGTCCTCCAACTATCCGGAGGGCAGCAGCAACGGGTGGCCATTGCGCGTGCGCTCGTTTCAGAAGCACCTGTCATCTTGGCTGATGAGCCGACGGGAAACCTAGACGAACAGACAGCAGGTGATATCATTGCCATTTTGAAGAAGTTGGCCAAGGAACGCCAAAAATGTGTCATTGTCGTCACCCACAGTAAGGAAGTGGCAGAGGCCTCCGATGTGGTCTTGGAATTGAGTCGCCGTAGCCTCGTTGAGAAGAGTAAGTAAGGAGGGAATGCTATGTTGCGAAATGCTTTTGCTTATATCACACGTAAATGGCCCAAGTCTCTCTTGCTCTTTGCCATCATTCTCCTCATGGGGACCTTGAGCTTGATCGGACTCTCCATGAAGGGTGCAACCCAAAAAGCTTCATCGGAAAGTCTGGGATCCATCACCAATAGCTTCTCCATGCAGATCAATCGCAGGACCAATCCGGGAACCCCTCGCGGAGCTGGGAATCTCAGAGGAGAAGATATCGAAAAAATCAGCCAGGTAGAGGGGATCACCTCCTCCATCAAGCGGATCAATGCCATCGCGGATATCCTAGACCACGAGATCATTGAGACCGAAGAAACCTTACAAAACCAATCTCCAGAGCGGGCTAAGCACTTCAAGAATACCTTGATGGTGACAGGGGTCAATGACTCTTCAAAAGAAGATAAGTTTGTCTCTGGAGCCTACAAGCTGGTCCAAGGGGAGCACCTGACGGATAAAGACAAAAACCAAATCCTCATGCACGAAGATTTGGCGAAAAAGAATGGCCTCAAGGTAGGCGATAAGGTGCGACTCAAGTCCAATCTCTACGATGCTGACAATGAAAAAGGGGCTAATGAAACCGTCGAAGTGACCATCAAGGGTCTGTTCTCTGGGAAAAACCAAGCTCCTCTAACTTACGCCCAAGAGTTATATGAAGATACACTCATTTCTGACTTGGATACAGCTGCCAAACTCTATGGCAATACTGTCCAAACAGCTACCTATGAAGATGCGACTTTCTTTGCCAAGGGGGATCAGGATCTGGATGCCTTGATCGAAAAAATCAAAGCCTTGGATATCCCATGGAATTACTTTGACTTGGTTAAGAGCTCTTCCAACTACCCAGCCTTGCAAAAATCCATCAGCAGTATGTTCCAAGTGGCGGACTACTTGTTTATCGGCAGCCTCATCTTTGCTAGCTTGCTTCTCACTCTTCTCCTTGTTTTGTGGCTCAATGCCCGTCGCAGAGAAGTGGGTATCTTGCTGGCTCTAGGGCTTTCTAAGGTACAGATTGCAGGGCAATTTGTGGCAGAATTGGTCATGATTTCCATTCCAGCCTTCCTCCTCTCCTATGGAGTCGCAGGTCTTCTTGCCAAAGGAGTCGGAGATACCGTACTCAAAAACGTCACCAGTGGCATTGCCAAACAAATGGCTCAAGAATCCTCTGCAGCCAACCTTGGTGGAGGAGCTGAGGCAGAAAGCTTCAGTAAGACCCTGACAGATATCCATATGGACATCCAACCGAGTCAATTGATGGTGATTGTTTTAGTCGGTGGGCTTCTCTTGATTCTCGTATCCATCCTTTCTTCTCAATGGCTCTTGCATAAGAAACCAAAGGAACTCTTGGTGGATGTCGAATAAGAGATTGTTTCCTAAAATAGAAATAGGGTATAATAGGAGGTAGAAGAAGTTTCTTAGAAAAAAGGAAAGTGTATGAAGATACTAATCGTAGAAGATGAAGTCCTGATTCGCGAAGGGATGAGCGACTATCTCATGGAATGTGGCTATGAAGTCTTTGAAGCAGGCGATGGGCAGGAGGCCCTGGATCTCTTTCACAGAGAGACGCCGGATCTAGTCTTGCTGGACATCCAGCTTCCTATCCTCAATGGCTTGGAAGTCCTCAAGACTATTCGCAAGACTAGCTCAGTCCCTGTCTTGATGCTAACGGCCTTCCATGACGAGGACTATAAGTTGACAGCCTTTGGAGAGTTGGCAGATGGTTACCTGGAAAAACCCTTCTCCTTGTCCCTCTTGAAGGTCCGTATCGAAGCTATTTTTAAAAAGCTTCAACCTTCCCGGGTCTTCACCTATGGAGAGGCACGGGTGGATTTTGAGAGCTACACAGCTAGCCTAGCAGGCAAAGCCATTTCCATGAATGCCAAGGAGTTGGAAATCTTGGAATACTTGCTCCAGCATGAGGGCAAGGCCCGGACCCGTTCTCAGATTCTCGATGCCGTCTGGAAGGAGACGGAGGAGATTCCTTTTGACCGTGTGATCGATGTCTATATCAAGGAACTACGAAAAAAACTAGAGCTGGACTGTATCGTTACGGTACGCAATGTCGGCTATAAATTGGAGAGACCATGACCAAACGGAGTATCTTTGCAAAAATCTTTCTGATCACCTTTGCCCTTTTTAGTAGCTTAGTCATCCTTCTCCATGCTTCGGTTTACTTTATTTTTCCATCGACCTATATCGAGTCCCAGCGCCAGACGATTTTGAAGAAATCGCAAGCCCTGGCTAAGAGTTTCCAGGGTCAGGCAGAAGGGACCATTGAGTCGGTCATCGACCTTTATTCCAAGACCAATGATATCAAGGTCTCGATCAAGGGCAAGGAAAAACAAAATGCCCTAGAGGTTAAGGATGACCTGCTCCTGAACCCTGATAGCCAGAATAATTCGCTGGTCATTGAAGAGCGAAAGATTGAGACCAAAGAGGGGAAGGACTTGACCTTGCAATTCTTAGCAACTGTGGATTCGCAAAAGGAAGCGCGGGACATCAGTCTGGGCTTTCTTCCCTATAGTCTCCTTGCTTCCTTTGTTCTGTCACTAATTGCCTCCTATCTCTATGCCCGCCTGATTTCTGCTCCAATCCTTGAGATCAAGCAGATGACCAAGCGGATGAAACGGCTGGATCGGACAGCCAGTCTTCCCATTCATTCTCAGGATGAGATCGGCGTTCTCAAGCAACAGATCAACGACCTCTATCATCATCTTTTAGAGGTGATCGACAATCTAGAGCAGCAGAAACAGGAAAATCTGAAGTTGGAGCAGATGAAGGTGGAATTCCTACGGGGAGCTTCGCATGAGCTCAAGACGCCTCTGGCCAGCTTGAAGATTATCCTAGAAAATATGCGGGATAAGATCGGTCGCTACAAGGACCGGGACCGCTATCTGTCGGTCTCCCTCGATATCGTCGATGAGATGAACCAGATCGTCCTAGAAATCCTGTCCCTGTCCTCTGTCCAAGAATTGGCCGGAGACAAGGAGTGGATCCAGCTGGATCAGGTCTTAGAGCAGATCCTCGACCAGTACAAGGTCTTGGCTCAATCCCGCGCGCTCACGATTGACAACCAAATCCCTGACAAAGCAGTTTATATGGACCCAGCGATTCTGAAATTGGTCCTGTCAAATGTCATTAGTAATGCCGTCAAGCATTCGGATGCCGGTGGAGAGATCCAGCTCCGGCTCGAAGAAGAAGGGACGCACTTGGCTGTTGAAAATACCAGTCAAGAAATGGTAGAGACCGCTGAGATGCCAATGACCGCTAGCCGCCAGAAGAAGGAAGGTGGTCTGGGACTCTTCGTGGTCCAACACTTGCTAGACCATGAAGAACTGGCCTATCAATTTGATAAAACGGCTATGGGCTTACGCTTCCGTATGGAACTGCCCAAAGCTCCTCAAGAATAAAAAAATGGCGAACAAGAGAAACTCTTGTTCGCTATTTGTATTTAATCAACTTTTTCGACCTTTAGCAATTGGCCGTGTTTTAATTCATAAATGGTATCCACATAGGTCAGGATGGAGCGGTCATGGGTGACCATGATGGCGCTCTTGTTTTTGGATTTGACTTCTTTTCGGATCAACTGGGCGATTTCTTGCCCTCGATCCGGGTCTAGGCTAGCCGTTGGTTCATCAGCCAAGATGACCTGCGGATTTCCTATAAAGGCCCGCGCGATGGCTGCCCGTTGTTTTTGTCCACCAGACATCTGATTAGGGTATTGGTGGTAACAGGCTTCGATGCCCAGATCTGCCAACAAGGCTTTGACTTCCTCTTGGCGTTTTTTCTTGTCCTTTTCTCTTTTCAATTTGGCTACCAGTTCTAACTGGTCACCGATTTTCATATAGGAGAGGAGCTGGTGATCTTGAAAGATGAAGCCGAGCAATTCCAGACGTTTTTGTGTCCACTGGCCTTGGTTGAGGCCGGTCAAGTCTTGGCCAGCGATACGAATCCGCCCCTCGTCTGCTGACAAAAGTAAGCCAGCGATGGCTAAGAGAGTGGATTTACCAGATCCGGAAGGACCCAAGATCGCGACAAATTCGTTGGGTTCGACGCTTAAATTCAGCTGGTTGAGGACATGGTGCATCTGGCTGCCATCGGCGTAGGATTTTCTGATATTTTCTAATGCAATAATAGCCATCTTATTCTCCATTTCCACCAATGACTTCGATTGGATCTACTTTTTTGATTTTGACAAGGGATAAGGCACCACACAAAATAGAGGTCAGGATAAAGCTAACCGAGATGGTGAGGTTGTCTTTCAGGGTCATAAAGGAAGGGACGCTATTCGGTAATAATGGCGCCATCATAGTTGCCAAGCCAAGTCCCAGTAGCACTCCGATGAGGGAGATGATGGTGAGCTGGGACAGTTGGACATAGGTGATCTGGCTCATGGACATGCCAATGGCCTTCAAGACGCCGAACTGTTTCAACTTCTGCAGGGTCAGGATATAGAAGAAGACTCCAAGGATAGCAGAAGAAGCAAGCAAGAGAACCCACGTGATCATCCGTAGCGTCAGGTTTTGAGCCTTGTAGCCAGGGATTTTATCGATCACTTGCTTCTTATCTGCCATCATTAAGTTACTGGATAGATCGTTAGAAGTGATGCTCTTCTTGGTCACAAGGGTTTGGGCTTGCCATTGATAGCTTGGATCTGTTTTTTGCCGCATGCCTGTGTAGGTCTCCGAGCTGATAAAGCCAATCTCGCTATAGCCGTATTTGGCATTTTTCGCAAAGCCCACGACCTTGAGTTTTTGCTTAGAAGTTTTGTCGATCACTTGATCACCGATTTGGATCCCCTCATCCTCTTTGAAAGAACTGTCCAAAATGACCTCGTTTTTCTTTAAGTCGGAGATCTTGAGGTCTGTATCTTCCATGATTGGATTGAGGATTTCTTCTTCGTTGTGATCGGTCGCGAAGTAGGTGATATCCAGGGTATTGGAATCCTCTGATTTTGAGACGGTTGCCCGCTGGATGGACAAGCCGGAATAGTCCATCCCCTCTATCTTTTGGACCTCATCTACATCTTTCGCCGTAATGGTTGAAAAGGGGATAATCCCTTCTGAATCCGTCGAAAGGATGTAGTGAAGGGCCCCATAGTTATCGATTTGGGCCGATACCGAACGCCCCAGTCCATTTGTTAGACCGGACAAGAACACCACCATAAACATGAGGATGGTAATGAGGAGTTCAATCAGGATAAACTTCTTGGGTTGGTATTTAATTTCATTCCATGCGATTTTCATATTCGTTCTCCTTTTAGCACGGAGGTGCTCGAGTAGCTCGGCACCTAAACATACTCTACCATCATACCACAAGTGGGGGGATAATAGGGGGATGGTGTTTGGTAGAGTGTTTCAAAAGCATTATTCTTTTTAGATACTTACATGCCTATGAAACTGTTATTCTTCTTGTTATGTAGACTCTGATACATATGGTTTGTGCTATACTGGGATTATAGAGAAACGATGCTAAAAACCAAATCGGAGGATAACATGTTAGAAAACTTTATCAAAGAGGCAGATATGCCCCAAGAAGTCATTGAAAAGTATAAGGATCAAGTTCCTACTGAGTTGCTACAGATTTGGCAAGAGGATGGTCTGGGAACCTTTTTAGATGGTTATTTGAAGTTGATTAATCCAGAGGATTATCTTGAGCTTCTCCGAGATAGCTATTTCAGAGGAGATATCGCTTTCCCTATGTTCGTAACAGCATTTGGAGATATTATTACTTAGGAAGAGAACGCCTACGTAGGAATTGTCCAATATAATATTCAGGATTTGGATATTATGATTAAGCGTATGGATCGTTTCATAGAGTATGTTGATGATGAAGATTTCAAAGACGATTATTTCGATATTCCACTTTACAAAAAAGCTGTTGCCAAACATGGTGAATTGGCCTACGATGAGTGTTTCGGTTTTGTTCCTTTACTAGCCTTGGGAGGCGTAAAAGATGTGGAGCATATGGATAAGGTAAAAACCTTGGAGCATATTTACCTCATGTACCAACTCACAGGCGGAGTGTTCGACGATTGATAAAAAAAGAACCACCCTCGAGGTGGTTTTCTTGTGGTTTAATCAAAGCTGGTGCATATAGTTTGTGGTATACTAGTCTTGTTGTGAATTTGAACTTTTGATCAATGGTAGTAGCTGTTGTTTTATTAATGTGGATTAAACTGATAATTAATTTTATTTCAACTTATAAATTGAACAAATATCGTTATAAAAAAATAAAAGAGGTATTATGTCTATTTCGTTTACTTATTGTGGAGTTGCATGTGGAGTCCTTTCTATTGATAATAAATTTTATATAGGAATTGATCCTGATTTATCTCCCAAAGGAGCTTTAGTTCAGTTTAAAAGATTTGTGTCCGAGAAACAAACTAATGTCAATCATGATAAGTCTCTTCTTAATAAAGTTGATGTATGGCTAATAACTCATGGTCATCATGATCATTTAGATAATGTAGGAAGAAATTATTTAAAGGGTAAAACTGTAATTTCTCCTAATAAGAAAATCTTAAATGGGTTATCTGGCTTAAATAACTTTGTTTTAAAATGGGGCGAAGAAAAGCAGTTTTCTGTCGGTGACTATCTTATTACTATCAAAGCCTTACCAGCCTATCATGCTAGTAATTTCATTATGCAAAAAATAGTTGGTAAAGTTAATGGTTATCAAATATCAATTGCAAGTTCATCAGAAACTAAGGTGATTTATTTTACGGGTGATACTATTTTCTATTCAAATTTAACAAAAAGTGTTCCAAAAAATATAGATGCTATTTTTGCTAATTTAGGTGCTGTAAAATCTGATTCGTTTGGTGGACCATTTACAATGGATTTGAAAATGCTAAACCAAATGAATGATCTACTTCAACCTAAAAATATTTATCCAATTCATATTGAAGACTATAGTCATTACAATACGACCAATAAAGAAGTCGAAGACGCAAACTATACAGTTTTATCGATTGGAGAGACTATTAATATCTAATTGATTAGATGAATAAACGTATAGTAGAAAAGTTTTTGAATAAAATAAGCTAAAGTGGGTCTTAAAATAGAGCTTACTCGTGCCAATACTGATAAATTATGGGAAGCAGAGATAGAATTTTTGTAAAAGATATATTCAATCTTCAGAGAAAAATCTCCGAAAACTATACCAGTATGCTCGAGAGTTTCATATTCTCGAAAACGTTCAGTCATTAATAGAGGTTTTATATGAATAAAGATCGATTGATTGCTCTGTGCCATAAAATTCCAAACGAAAAACAGGTAGATTTCAATGTTGTGCTAACTTATTATTTTCTAGAAACTATACTTGCAAAGATAGCGTATTGAATGAGTAAAGAGTAATTGATACCATAGATAAACAAATGTATTCTTGCATTGATGAGTATAAGAAAGGAAAGAATTAAATGGTAACACCCCTGATATTTATTATTTCTCTTGTCCTACTTTTACGTCGTTTTAAAAACAAACGTTTAAGAAAGATTATTGGCTTCTTATATGCTTCATTTGCAGTTTGGTTTATTTATTCGATCTTTACTTATGGAAGCTACACCCTCCAGCCTGGTCAAAGCGTTACATTAAAAGTTTATCCCAATACGGACCAGTTGGAGTATAATTCGGAACTCCATTTTAAAAAATTAGATGATGCTAAGTTAAAACTGTCCGGTCGAAAAGGTTGGGGGATGAAAGATAGTAATATAGTCTATAATGTTGAAAAGTAAACAATAACGGAGCTCAATTTTTTAAAAGACAAAACAGAGCGCAAAGATTTGCCGAATGACAAAAGTAAGAGTATCTATTTAGAGAACGATGGAATAGTGGTTCAAGGGGAAGTAGAGGAAGTATTTGGGGTGACGGAACAAAAGCCTTACAAGATCACCATCACCAATGTAGACGATAAACCAGCCCACTTTGAAGCGCAAGTGGTGGATCGGTAACAAAGCAAAAAAGCCTTGGAACTCAAGGCTTTTTCCTGTTGATAAGGTACTTTTAGGTATTTTCAATATCATGATTTAAAAGTGGGGCAAAAAACATACTGAATTGAACTGTTTAGTAGCTTAAATATATCATGGTGCTATCTAAAAAGTTAATTTTATAGAGTTTGTTGGAATAGTTACTGAGTTTATGTTTAACATCCAAACTTTATTATTATATCATGAAAATAATTAGAAAAACAGACTTGTATTATTTTGAAATTGGTATATGATGAAGGTGTAAGAACTATAAAATAGCCTGTTAGAAAGGGGAATGAAAGAATTAATCAGGCTATATAAAATTGGTGATTGGTATTTAATGTTGTCAAACAAGAAAGGAAGAGGTAGAAAATGCAATTACATAAAAAAATTTTTATAGTGGCGTTGGTTTTATCTATTTGTATCTCACTATATTTTCTTATCAATCCGTCTAATATCTTCACCTTTCCGATCCGTGTGCATGAATTTGATGACACATTTAAATATTACATGTTTGTGAAGATTGGAATTGTATTATTATTTATCAAATTCTTACTGGATATATGCTTAGAGTATATCAAGAAATGGTTTAAAAATTTTTGATATATCTTCACACAAAAGAGTCTGAGACAGCGTTTTGTCCCAGACTCTTTTTTGAGTTGTGAGCTCTGTTTTATAGATCCCACTGCTTGAGGGAAATTTCGCCACTATTGAGCCAGATTTCTTCCTGTTTATCTAACTGGACCAAGAGTTGGCCGGTATCGGAGATGTCTTTGGCTATGCCCTGATAGGTCTGCTGGTTCTGCTCAAAGGTGACAGTTCGTCCTAAGACAAGGGAGCGCTCTTTGTAGAGGTAGACCAGTTCATCGATATCCGTATGAAGAAATTCCCTCCAAATCTCGCTGATGAGGTCATTGCGGGTGATGGGACAAGGGCCTTCAAATAAGGAACCAGCCTTGCTTTCTAGCTCATCTGGAAAAGTAGAGATAGCCAAATTGAGACCGACTCCGATAATGACATCCGTGACAAGGCCAGTCTCGATGGATGTGATAGCTTCGGTTAGGATTCCCCCAATTTTTTTATAGCGATAGTAAATATCATTGACCCATTTGATATCGACATCGATCAGGGTCAGATTTTTAATAGCCTTATAGATGGCTCCTGCGACCATGAGGGTATAAGGGGGGAGCTCCGCAGGTGGGAGTTGGGGCTTGAGATGAAGAGACATATAGATGCCGCCTTGATCGGGAGAGTAGTAGTCGCGACCAAAGCGGCCCTTTCCGGCAGATTGGGACTTGGCCAGGTAGAGAGCCCTACCCTCTTTATGGGCTTCCATGCCTAATTTTGCGTCCAATTGGGTAGAATGACATTCTTCATTCAAAGTAACGGTCAACTGGGTATTTCTTGCGATGACTTCAGGAAGCAGAATATCACCTGAGACCAGTCTATACCCCTTCTTTTTTAGGGATTCGATGACGACCCCATCTTTTTCCAGGCGCTGAATAGCCTTCCAGATGGAGGTGCGAGAAACACCTAATTCTTTTGCCAACTGTTCCCCGTTGACATAATCATCTGCCTGAGAAAGGGTTTGAAAGAGGATTTCGTGTGTTTTCATAAGACTAAGACCTCCTAGCGACTGCTGTCTCGAATCGTCAGTTTGGTGGCTAATTTGACCATGCAGGGAACACTTGGTTGACTCCCTTGGAAGGTCTGCCGCAACAGCTGAATGGCTTGCTTGCCCATTTCTTCTGTGTATACGGTTACTGTAGAGAGGGCCGGAAAGACATACTTAGCAATCGAGGTATCATTGAAGGAAATGAGACTGACGCGATCAGGCACAGCGATTTGGTGCTCCTGAAGGGACCGAAGGGCCCCAACAGCTATGGCATCGCTGGCCATGAAAAAGCCAGTTGGCAAGTCTTCTCCCAAGTCTTGAATCAGCTGCTCCATCATCTGATAGCCCGACTCAGTTGAAAACTGGCCGACAGCGACATAGCGCTCCTCATAAAGCTCTTTTTCTGTGAGAAACTGTTGAAAGACTCGTTGACGAGGATCCATCTGAAGCGGTGTCGCATCTGCCGTCTCTTCCTGCCCGACCAAGAGTCCGATCTCCTTGTGGCCATGCTCAAGAAAATGCTCGAGAGCGGTGATAACAGAATCTTCTAAATCTGTCGTCACGCAAGAATGCCCCAGATAGAGGGTATTGCTATCGACAAAGATCAGGGGTTTGCCATAGCTTTCTAGATCTTGAATGGTCTTGGGACTGAATTTCCCAAGAGCAATAATGCCGTCTGCCTCCTGAATCAAAGACCAATCGTCCTTGTTGAAGATACGAAAGATCTCATAGCCTAATTCCTGGGCTTGTTTCTCCAAGCCCATCCGAATGGCATAGTAGTAGAGGTCCTCTAATTCTTCTTCACGCGTGTACCATTCAAAGATGACGATTTTATGAGAATCTTCGACTGGTTGAGGCGCTGTTTTGCGGCTTTTCTTTTGGTAATGCAGGTCCTCAGCGATGCGAAGAATCCGACTGCGCGTGTCTTCGCCAACCGATAAGGTCGCATCTTGGTTGAGAACGCGAGAGACCGTTGCCTGAGAAACGCCTGCTTTTTCTGCAATGTCTTTAATCGTTGCCATGGTTCATCCTTTATTGATTTCTACTTCCAGTATACTCTAAATGCTAGTAAAAAGAAATAAATTTTTACTAAATTTTATGTTTGCTACGATATTGGCTAGGAGTCAGGTGGCTGTAAGCCTTAAAGGCCTTTGAAAAATAAAGGGGATCTGAAAAGCCAACTGAGTAAGCCACGATCTTGATGCTTTCGTCTGTATTGGTCAGCAACTGCTGGGCACGTTGCATGCGGACCGAGTGCAGGAATTCTTTGGGAGAGATCTGGTGAAACTCCTTAAAAACAGTTGTTAGGTAGGAGCGATGGACATTGAGGTCATCAGCGATCTCTTGAATACTGAGATGTTCTTTAGCGTAATGCGTCTCAATCACATGTTTGCAAGTCAGATAGAGTTGATAGGTTGGAGATGGATGGCTCCGATGGATATCGGGTGCCACTTCACTGATAAGAAATAGCAGTTCATAGATCTGAGAGAGAAGGTGGAGTTGGTAGTGCGTGGTCATCTTTGAAGCCTCTGCCTTGTGGACGAGTTGCTCCATAAACAGCCCGATCCGCTCTGTGTCCACCTCATTCTTCTTTAGAAAACCTTTGGCATGTAAGGTTGAAAAGCGCATGAAATCACTCACCTTGGTGCCACTAATCCCAATCCAGTAGTAGGACCAAGGATCTTCTGCGTCTGCCTGGTAGTAGGTCACCATATTTTTAGGGAGAAGGAAGAGATCCCCGGCTTCTAAATGGATTTCATTTTTATTGATGTGAAAGACACCTTTTCCCTTGGTGATAAAATGCAGAACAAAATTGTCTCGAAAGCTAGGACCAAATTCATAATTCTTGGGGCAATCTTCGTATCCGTAAAAATCAAGGGCTAGATCAATGGTGTCGGTTTGGTATTCTGAAAAGACTAACATAGGTAAACCTCCTACCTAACATTTTACCATATATGCCCAACAAAATTCTATTTTCGGAAGCGTTTACATCAAGTAAAATAAAGACATGTAAAAAAAGAAAGATATTGGAACTGAATATAAAAATACATAGTGATATTTTTAGGGTCCAATGGAGGAAGATATGGCAATTCGTATTGAACAGAATTTGTTCTATGTAGAAAGTAAGGGATTGAGCCTCATCCTTGAAAATCGCGATGGCTACCTGATGCTTAAGCATCTGGGGCGTCCGATCCCGTCTTATCATTTTTCCAATACAGTGCATGAGAAGGACCATGCTTTCTCAGGAAATCTCACACCTGACAATCGAACCTTTAGCTTGGATACCCAGCGACAGGTCTTGGGCCAGCACGGACTAGGAGATTTTCGAAAACCGTCGATCCAGATCCAGCACGGAGCCACAGAGGTGACGGATTTCCTCTATGTCGGAGCCAATATCTACTCTGGTAGTGTCGAGGCGACCGGTCTTCCTAATCCTTACTCGGTAGATCAGGCTGAAACCTTGGCCTTGGTCTTTGAAGATGATCAAGCAGCCCTTCGTTTGACCCTCTACTACACCGCCTACGAGGATCAGGCTACTATCACTAGCTTTTCTAAGATTGAAAACTATGGTGACGAAACCGTCGTGATTCACAAGGCTCTTAGTGTGATGGCAGATGTCCCAGCAGGTGACTATGATGTCATCACCCTTCAAGGGGCCTATGCGAGAGAAAAAACAGTCCGCCGTCAGCAAGTGGAGCAAGGAATCTTCTCCATCAGCTCCAACCGTGGTGCTTCTGGACACGCCCAGACCCCAGCTCTTATTCTTGCTGATCATGAAGTGACAGAAGATGCGGGCTCTGCTCTGGCTTTCCAACTGCTCTACAGTGGAAATTTTGAAGCTTTTGTTCAGAAAAATCAAGTCAATGAAGTTCGGGTCGGACTAGGAATCAATCCTGAAAACTTCGCCTGGGAATTGGAAGCAAATCAGAGCTTTGATACGCCAGTGGCCATGATCACATACTCCCATAAGGGATTGACCGGTCTCAGTCAAGAGAGTCAAGCATTTGTCCAAAACCATATCATTCCTAGCCAGTTTGCCCATAAAGAACGTCCAATTCTGATCAACAACTGGGAAGCGACCTACTTTGATTTCAAGAAAGACAAATTATTGGAGCTAGCAGATGAAGCTCAAAAAGTGGGTATTGAACTCTTCGTTCTTGATGATGGCTGGTTTGGCAATCGGTATGATGACAATCGGGCCCTCGGTGACTGGACCGTCAATGAAGAAAAATTAGGAGGAAGCCTAGCAGAATTGATCCAAGGCATCCATGACAAGGGACTTCAATTTGGCCTTTGGGTGGAGCCAGAAATGATTTCTGTTGATAGCGACCTCTACCGGGCACATCCGGACTGGGCTATTCAAGTCCCAGGTTACGAACACACCTATTCACGGAATCAACTAGTGCTTGATTTCTCAAATAAAGAAGTAGTAGCTTATATCAAGCAGGTCTTGGATGACTTGCTTGGAAACCATGAGATCGACTATATCAAATGGGATATGAACCGCAATATCACCAAGCTTGGAAATGGGAAAACCTATCTAGAAACCAAGATGCAATCCCATGCTTATATCTTGGGTCTCTATGAAGTGGTTTCGTACTTGACGGAGAAATACGAGCACATTCTCTTTGAGTCTTGCTCCGGTGGTGGTGGTCGTAATGACCTGGGGATGATGCGTTACTTCCCACAGGTCTGGGCGAGCGACAATACGGATGCCATGGCCAGACTTCCCATCCAGTATGGATCTAGTTATCTCTATCCAACTATTTCTATGGGCGCTCACGTATCAGCGGTGCCAAATCACCAGATGGGACGGATCACACCACTAGAAACGCGTGGCCATGTAGCCATGATGGGAAATCTAGGCTATGAATTGGATCTGACCAGCCTTTCTCAAGAAGAGTTGGCTACCATCGCAGCTCAAGTCGCTCACTATAAAATGATTCGACCAGTTGTCCAATTCGGGCAACACTACCGCCTAATGAACCCTAGTCAAGGTGCCAATCAAGCAGCCGTCCAGTTTACTTATCAAGACCGCACGGTTGTAACCTATGTAAGGGTCTTATCAACAGTTGAAGAGATCGAGCCGACCTTGAAACTCAAAGGATTGGAAGAAGAGGCGCTCTATAGCTTAGAAGGGACGAACCAAGTCTATTCAGGAGCCGAGCTCATGTATGCGGGCTTAACCGTCGTTCTTCCTCAGGGAGATTTTCTCTCTAAACAATATGTTTTTGTCAAAAAATAAAAGGAGACAGCCAAATGAAATGGTATAAAAAAATCGGACTTCTTGCGACTACAGGCTTAGCCTTGTTTGGGCTCGGTGCTTGCTCCAACGATGGAAAATCGGCGGATGGCACAGTGACCATCGAGTATTTCAACCAGAAAAAAGAAATGACTAAAACTTTGGAAGAAATCGCGCGTGATTTTGAAAAGGAAAACCCAAAGGTCAAGGTCAAAGTTGTCAATGTACCGAACGGTGGTGAAGTATTGAAAACACGTGTCCTCGCAGGAGATGTGCCAGATGTGGTTAATATTTACCCACAGTCCATCGAACTACAAGAATGGGCAAAAGCAGGTGTCTTCGAAGATTTGTCCAATAAAGACTATATGAAACGCGTGAAAAATGGCTATGCTGAAAAATATGCCGTGAACGGAAAAGTCTACAACGTTCCCTTTACAGCCAATGCTTATGGAATTTATTACAACAAAGATAAATTCGAAGAACTGGGCTTGAAGGTTCCGGAAACCTGGGATGAATTTGAACAGTTAGTCAAAGACATCGTTGCTAAAGGACAAACACCATTTGGAATTGCAGGTGCAGATGCTTGGACCCTCAATGGTTACAATCAATTAGCCTTTGCGACAGCAGCAGGTGGAGGGAAAGAAGCCAATCAATACCTTCGTTATTCTCAACCAAATGCCATTAAATTGACTGATCCGATTATGAAAGATGACATCAAGGTCATGGATATTCTTCGCATTAAAGGTTCGAAGCAAAAGAACTGGGAAGGTGCCGGCTATACAGACGTTATCGGAGCTTTCGCACGTGGGGATGTCCTCATGACACCAAATGGGTCTTGGGCGATCACAGCGATTAATGAGCAAAAACCGACATTTAAGGTTGGAACCTTCATGATTCCAGGAAAAGAAAAAGGACAAAGCTTAACGGTTGGTGCAGGAGACTTGGCATGGTCTATCTCAGCCACTACCAAACATCCAAAAGAAGCCAATGCCTTTGTAGAATACATGACCCGTCCAGAAGTCATGCAAAAATACTACGATGTGGACGGATCTCCAACAGCGATCGAAGGGGTCAAACAAGCAGGAGAAGATTCACCGCTTGCTGGTATGACCAAATATGCCTTTACGGATCGTCACTTGGTTTGGTTGCAACAATACTGGACCAGTGAAGCAGACTTCCATACCTTGACCATGAACTATGTCTTGACAGGTGATAAACAAGGAATGGTCAATGATTTGAATGCCTTCTTTAACCCGATGAAAGCGGATGTGGATTAGGAGTAGAGAGACTATGAAAAAAGTATTACAAAAATATTGGGCATGGGCTTTTGTGGTCATCCCCCTCTTATTACAAGCAATTTTCTTCTATGTGCCAATGTTTCAAGGAGCCTTTTACAGTTTTACCAACTGGACAGGATTGACTTATAACTACAAATTTGTCGGTTTCAACAACTTTAAGCTCCTCTTCATGGATCCAAAATTCATGAATGCCATTGGCTTTACGGTGATCATCACGATTGCCATGGTGGTTGGGGAGATTGCTCTTGGGATCTTCATTGCGCGTGTCTTGAACTCTAAAATCAAAGGCCAAACCTTCTTCCGTGCTTGGTTCTTCTTCCCTGCCGTTTTGTCTGGTTTGACAGTGGCTTTGATCTTCAAGCAAGTCTTTAACTATGGTCTTCCAGCGATTGGGAATGCCCTTCACATTGAGTTTCTCCAAACCAGTCTACTCGGGACTAAGTGGGGAGCCATCTTTGCGGCTGTCTTTGTCCTTCTTTGGCAAGGAGTGGCCATGCCCATCATCATCTTCCTAGCTGGTTTGCAATCTATTCCAACTGAGATTACAGAAGCAGCAAGGATTGATGGCGCGACTAGCAAGCAAGTATTCTGGAACATTGAATTGCCTTACTTGCTACCAAGTGTCTCTATGGTCTTTATCCTAGCCCTAAAAGGAGGGTTGACCGCCTTTGACCAAGTCTTTGCCATGACCGGTGGTGGTCCAAACAATGCCACAACCTCACTTGGGCTCTTGGTTTATAACTATGCCTTTAAAAACAACCAATTCGGTTATGCCAATGCCATTGCCGTAATCTTGTTCTTCTTGATTGTAGTGATTTCGATCATCCAATTGAGAGTATCTAAGAAATTTGAAATTTAAGAGGAGAAGCACGATGAAACAAGATGAAAGAAAAGCCTTGATTGGCAAATACATTCTATTGATTCTAGGATCGGTTCTGATTTTAGTGCCACTCCTTGCCACCCTCTTTAGTTCTTTCAAACCAACTAAGGATATTGTAGATAATTTCTTTGGCTTTCCAACCAACTTCACATGGGACAACTTTAGTCGCCTCTTGGCTGATGGTATTGGAGGCTATTACTGGAACTCAGTCGTCATCACGGTCTTGTCCCTCCTTGCTGTGATGATCTTTATCCCGATGGCAGCCTACTCTATTGCTCGCAATATGAGTAAGAGAAAAGCCTTTACCATCATGTATACCCTCTTAATCCTTGGAATCTTCGTACCCTTCCAAGTCATCATGATCCCGATTACCGTCATGATGAGCAAGCTCGGTTTAGCCAACACCTTTGGTTTGATCTTGCTCTACTTAACCTATGCGATTCCACAGACCCTCTTTCTCTATGTGGGCTATATCAAGATCTCTATTCCAGAAAGTTTGGATGAAGCAGCAGAGATCGATGGTGCCAATAAATTTACAACCTATTTCCGCATCATCTTCCCAATGATGAAACCCATGCATGCGACAACCATGATCATCAATGCCCTTTGGTTCTGGAATGACTTCATGTTGCCACTCCTTGTCTTGAACCGGGATTCCAAAATGTGGACCTTGCCTTTGTTCCAATACAACTACGCAGGCCAATATTTCAACGACTACGGACCAAGCTTTGCCTCTTACGTGGTCGGCATTATCAGTATCACCATTGTCTATCTCTTCTTCCAACGCCATATCATAGCAGGAATGAGCAACGGTGCAGTGAAATAACAAGATACAAAGCCCGTTAAAAGCTCACAGTGAAAATAGGGAATCTGAATAAGAAGACTTGACTTCTTGGAGGATTCATCTTTTTCACACAGAGCTTAGGCGCGTTCAATTTCAGATACAAAGGGCCGATGCAGCTTGCTGATTTCAATCGTATCCTAGAAAGCCATTCTTAAAATAGAAAAACTCAAGAAAGCCAGGTCTCTTCAGACTTGGCTTTCAAATAAAGGAAAGGAAACCATTATGCCAATTCAAAACAAAACCATGTTAATTACTTACTCAGATAGCTTGGGAAATGACCTCAAGGACCTCTATAAAAATCTGGAGAAACACTTTGGGGATGCAGTAGGTGGTGTTCACCTCTTGCCATTTTTCCCATCTACAGGAGACCGAGGTTTTGCGCCTGTGGACTATGATCAAGTGGATCCAGCCTTTGGAGATTGGGAAGATGTCAAACGCCTGGGCGAAAAGTACTATCTCATGTTTGACTTTATGATCAATCACATTTCCCGCCAGTCTAAATACTACAAAGATTATCAAGAAAAGCATGACCAAAGTGCTTACAAGGATCTCTTTCTCAACTGGGACAAGTTCTGGCCAGAGAATCGTCCAACTCAAGCAGACGTAGACTTGATTTATAAGCGCAAGGATCGAGCTCCCAAGCAAGAAATTACCTTTGCGGATGGGACGACTGAGCATCTCTGGAATACCTTCGGGGAAGAGCAGATTGACTTAGACGTGACCAAGGAAGTGACCATGGACTTTATCCGCAAGACCATCGAACATTTGGCGAGCAATGGTTGTGACCTCATTCGCCTAGATGCCTTTGCCTATGCAGTCAAGAAATTGGACACCAATGATTTCTTCGTGGAGCCAGACATTTGGGACTTGCTGGATAAGGTGCGCGATATGGCAGCCAGCTACGGTGCTGAGCTCTTGCCAGAGATTCATGAACACTATTCTATCCAATTTAAGATTGCCGATCACGACTATTATGTCTATGACTTTGCCCTTCCAATGGTGACCCTCTATACCCTCTATAGCTCAAAAGTGGAGCGCCTTGCTAAGTGGTTGAAGATGAGTCCGATGAAGCAATTCACGACACTCGACACCCATGACGGGATTGGGGTGGTTGATGTCAAGGATATCTTGACAGATGAAGAAATTGACTATGCATCAAATGAGCTCTACAAAGTAGGAGCGAATGTGAAACGCAAATATTCAACAGCAGAGTACAACAACTTGGACATCTACCAAATCAATTCGACCTACTATTCAGCGCTTGGAGATGATGATTGCAAGTATTTCCTAGCCCGCTTGATTCAAGCCTTTGCGCCAGGAATTCCACAAGTGTATTATGTTGGATTCCTAGCTGGGAAGAATGATTTGGAACTCTTAGAAAACACTAAGGAAGGCCGCAATATCAACCGTCATTACTACAGCAATGAAGAAATTGCTCAAGAAGTAGAGCGACCGGTCGTGCAATCCCTTCTCAAGCTCTTTAGTTTCCGGAACAACTCGCAAGCATTTGACCTAGAAGGAAGCATTGAAGTGGAAACACCAGATGAACATACCATTGTCATCACGCGCCAAAACAAAGACCAGACCGCCACAGCAAGAGCCCAAATCAATCTTGCTGATGGGACTTACCAAGTGACAGAAAACGGTCAAGAAATCATATTTTAAAAAATAAGAAGCTAGATAAGGATAAGTGAAAAAACGCTTATCCTTTTTTAAAACAAGGACCTTGCAACCGTTTATAAAACTATAAAACAATGGTACAATATCTATTGAAGGAAAGGAGGTCGCTTTATGAAAAAAATCATGTATCCATCTGCGACCCTATTAGCGGCTTTTGCTTTATTATCAGTCCAAACAGCAAAGGCAGACACAGCTCAAGCGTCGGATCAAGTCAATGAACCGGCAGCAACAGTCGAAGAGGTTGTAGCTTCTCCAGCTCCAGAAACCTCCACAGAAAATCAGGGAGGGGGAACCGAGACACCGGCTACGACTGACCGTGAAGCGGTCCCTGCTGCATCGCCAACAGAAACAACAAGGGAGACGGCATCACCTGAAGTGGAAAAACTGCTGGAAGACATGCCTCTCAAGCAAAAAGTTACTCAAATGATTATGCCGGACTTCCGTAAGTGGCAGGAGGCTGGTCAGGAGTCGCCACAAGATCTCACGAAGGTCAATGCTGAAGTGGCAGAAGCTATTGATAAGCATGACTTTGGAGGTGTCATTCTTTTCGCTGAAAACGTCAAAGAAACCAAGCAAACACTGGCACTGACACAAGATATGCAAAAGGCGGCCATTGAAAACAAGGCAAATAATGGGAAGATTCCACTATTGTTAGCGATCGACCAAGAAGGAGGGATCGTCTATCGATTGGGTAGTGGGACAGCTCTCCCTGGGAATATGGCCATTGGCGCTACTAATGATCCAAAGTTAGCGACAGAAGCTGGTCAAATTATCGGTCGCGAACTTTCTGCCTTAGGTTTGAATGTTGATTTCGCTCCTGTATTGGATACCAATAATAATCCACAAAACCCTGTCATTGGGCTTCGTTCCTTCTCCTCTGATCCAAACCGTGTTGCTTACTTAGGAATTCCAATGATGAAGGGAATTCAGGACTACAATGTGGCCATAGCTGCTAAGCATTTCCCAGGTCATGGAGATACAGCGGTTGATTCCCATACAGGTCTCCCCTTGGTGGATAAATCTCTTGCCGAACTTGAAAAATTAGAACTCCTTCCATTCAAAAAAGCCATGGATGCTGGTGTAGACCTCTTGATGACGGCCCATATCCAATACCCACAAATTGAAAAAGATCAGGTTGTGTCAAAGGAAACCGGTGAGAAAATCTATGTTCCAGCGACACTTTCAGATGATATTTTAACGGGCTTGGTACGGAAGAAATACGGCTATAAGGGTGTGATTGTCTCCGATGCTATGGGAATGGACGCCATCGCTAAGAACTTCGGTGAGGTCGAAGCTGTGAAGATGGCGATCAAAGCAGGAGTTGACCTGGTCTTGATGCCAACGACCCTTCGCAGTAAAACCGATTTGACCAAGATTGATACCATTGTCGATGAAGTAGTTCGTGCGGTGCAAACGGGTGACATCTCAGAAGAACGTTTAAATGAGTCCGTTCGTCGGATCCTCACCCTCAAAGAAAAACGTGGGGTCCTGAATTTTGATCCGAGTGCTCGGACGCCTGAAAAAGCAGAAGAAGCAGTAGGATCCAATCTGAATCGTGATTTGGAACGCAAGATTGCGGCAGCAGCGGTGACGGTTGTTAAAAATGAAGACAATACCTTGCCATTTAAGGTCCAAAAAGGGGATCATGTCTTACTCTTAGGAGCTTTTGAAAATGAAGTCCCTGGACTAAATTTGGGCATGCGTCGCTTAATAGCGGATGGGGTGCTTCCAAAAGATACCTCCTTTGTGGCGAAGAACTTCACCAAAGCATCCACCCTTGATAGTCTAAAAGAAGACCTAGAGAAAGCAACCCATATCGTGGTGATTTCAGAAATCGGTTATGAGGGGCAACTGGATAAAGATTTCTGGCGGACCAAGATCCCAACAGAGATCATCCATTATGCCAACACCAAGCAGAAGAAGGCAGCTATCCTTTCGATCTCCAAACCGTATGATGTAGCCAACTATCCAGCGGCTAAAGCCATTTTAGCAGTCTATGGAAATAAGGGAATGGATCCAACGGAATCCCTCAGACCAGACAATGCCTTTGGTCCAAATATTCCTGCAGGAGTGGAAGTCATCTTCAATGGCAAGGAACACGTAGGTACCTTACCAGTTGATATTCCAAAAATTGTAGATGGAAAACTGTCGGAAACAGAGTACGCCTACCGCATTGGTCATGGTCTCTTTTATCCAGCACCTGCTCCATTACCGACACCAGAAGCCCAAGATCCAACTCCACCAGCTCTAGATCCAGCTCATCAGACAAAACCAGTAGAGGTTGGAAAGACGGGAACACAGGTCCTTGTTAGCAAGCAAGAAAAAACAAGCCCTCTTGATGGTCCACAAGTCACTCCGATTTCTGTGTCACATGACACGGATCAGGCTCATGCCACCATTTCAGCAAGCCCTGCATCATCGGTATTGCCAAAGACGGGTCAAACAGAAAACCTTCTATCCCTCATGGGTGTCAGCCTTTTAACCTTCCTTGGATCTTTTGTCTATCCGAGAAAGAAAAATTAAGGGATTTAGTATCTCAATTGGGTGATCTCCCAATTGAGATTTTTTAGTAAAAATTTACTAAAATTAACTTGAAATAGAAAGAAATGAATAGGAATTGAAACAGGACAAAAACCTATATTGTATGCTTTTTAAAGTCAAAATAAAAATTAAATAAAATTTTACTAAAAATACTTGAAGTTTTACTTTTAATCGATTATAATAAAAGTATAAAAACGTTTACAAAACTAAAAGGAGTTTCTCATGACTACATCAATCACGTCTCAAGATCTACAAGAAAAGTTTCAGGCTGTCTTTGGCGAGAAGGCTGATCATACCTTCTTTTCACCAGGACGGATTAATTTGATCGGTGAACACACAGACTACAACGGGGGACATGTTTTCCCAGCAGCCATTACGCTTGGTACTTACGGGGCTGCAAGAAAGCGAGAAGACAAGGTCTTGCGTTTCTTCTCAGGCAATTTTGAAGACAAGGGGATCATTGAAGTCCCACTGGATCATCTTCGTTTTGAAAAAGAGCACAACTGGACCAACTATCCAAAAGGCGTGCTTCATTTCTTACAAGAAGCTGGTCACACCATTGATAGCGGCATGGACGTCTATGTTTACGGAAATATTCCCAATGGATCAGGCCTCTCTTCTTCAGCTTCCTTAGAGCTCTTGATTGGCGTCATCGCCGAGAAACTATTTGATCTTCAGTTAGACCGCTTAGAACTGGTCAAGATCGGGAAACAAACCGAAAATCACTTCATCGGAGTCAACTCTGGGATCATGGACCAATTTGCCATCGGTATGGGGGCTGATCAACGGGCTATTTATCTCGATACCAACACCCTAGAATATGATTTGGTACCGCTAGACCTTAAAGACAATGTCGTGGTCATCATGAATACCAACAAACGCCGGGAATTAGCGGATTCAAAATACAATGAACGCCGTGCAGAATGTGAAACAGCCGTCTCTGAACTCCAAGAAAAACTAGCTATCCAAACCTTAGGGGAATTAGACCTCTGGTCCTTTGATGCCTATAGTTACCTGATTAAAGATGACAATCGCATCAAACGGGCTCGCCATGCCGTTCTTGAAAACCAACGGACTCTCCAAGCTCGCAAGGCACTTGAAGCAGGTGATTTGGAAGGCTTTGGCCGTCTCATGAATGCTTCACATGTATCTTTGGAGCATGATTACGAAGTGACTGGTTTAGAATTGGATACTTTGGTGCATACAGCCTGGGAACAAGACGGCGTCTTAGGTGCTCGTATGACCGGAGCAGGCTTTGGTGGTTGCGCCATCGCCCTCGTAAACAAAGATAAGGTTGAGGCTTTTAAAGAAGCTGTCGGCAAACGTTATGAGGAAGTAGTTGGCTATGCACCAAGCTTCTATATTGCAGAGGTTGCTGCAGGAACACGGGTGCTTGATTAAAAAGGAGATAGGATGACAGAACAGGTATTAGATGCATTTGTCACAGCCGTTATTGCGGTAAGTGACTACCAAGAGATGGATCGGATCTATCTAAAAAATCGTGTCATGAGTCGCATCGGAGAAGAGGGGCTAGACGCGCCAGCTCATAACTCAGATGTGATCGCACTCAAAGAGCAGCTGGTGGAAATCGCTGTTGCCAATAGCAAGATCCAAGATAGCATGGCCGCAAAAGACAGCTTGGGTGCGGAGTTGATGGATTGGATCACCCCCAGTCCTAGTCAGGTCAACCATCATTTCTGGGAGACTTACCGTCAGTCCAAGGAGGACGCGATTGCTGATTTCTATGCCCTCTCGAAGCGCAACGACTACATCAAAGTAGAAGCCATTGCTCAAAATATCGCCTTTGAGGCAGAAACTCCCTACGGTTCTCTTGAAATCACCATCAATCTGTCAAAACCTGAAAAAGATCCTAAAGACATTGCAGCGGCTAAACTTGCGAAAGCCAGTCATTATCCAGCCTGCCAATTGTGTTTTGAAAATGAAGGTTATCAAGGTCGCCTAGATCATCCTGCCCGTGCCAATCATCGGATCATTCGTTTTGATATGGACGGTCATGACTGGGGCTTCCAGTATTCCCCTTATGCCTACTTCAATGAACACTGCATTTTCCTCGATAGCCAACACGTTCCTATGGCCATTAGCCGCAAAACCTTTGAGCGACTTTTGACCATTGTAGAGACTTTTCCAGGCTATTTTGCAGGTTCCAATGCAGATCTACCCATTGTAGGGGGCTCTATCCTGACTCATGACCACTACCAAGGGGGGCGACATACCTTCCCTATGGAGCTGGCTCCTGTTGAGGAAAGCTTTACCATTCCGGGATTTGAAGAGGTGTCACTAGGAATTGTCAACTGGCCCATGTCGGTTCTCCGGTTGCAATCAGATAACAAGGCGCAATTGATTGCTCTGGCAGACCATATCCTTACAGTCTGGCGTGGCTACTCGGATCCAGCTGTTCAAGTCTTAGCGGCATCCGACGGTCAGCCCCACCATACCATTACCCCCATTGCACGAATCCGTGATGGGCATTATGAACTGGACTTGGTGCTCCGTGACAACCAAACCTCACCAGAGCATCCAGATGGCATTTACCACCCACATGCGGATGTGCAACACATCAAAAAAGAAAATATCGGCCTGATCGAAGTCATGGGCTTGGCCATTTTGCCTCCTCGTCTCAAGGAAGAGCTTAAGCAGGTCCAAGACTATCTGCTCGGTCGAGAATGCACTGTAGCTAATTACCACCAGGACTGGGCAGCTGACTTGAAAGCCACTCACCCAACCATTACAGAAGAAGCAGAGGCGGAAGCTATTGTTCGTGAATCAGTCGGTCAGATCTTTGCGCGCGTGCTCGAAGATGCCGGTGTCTACAAGCGAACAGCAGAAGGCCAAGCAGCCTTTAGACGCTTTGTCGCGACACTTTAAGTGTGGAGAAGAGGCAGAAATTTGGTACAATAAGGAAGATAAAGAAGTGAAAGGAAAACAAATGGCAATACTCGTACTCGGAGGAGCTGGCTATATCGGTTCCCACATGGTAGACCGTTTGGTCAATGAAGGACAGGAAAAAGTCGTCGTGATCGATAGCCTGGTCACAGGCCACCGTGCAGCGGTGCATCCAGATGCCGTCTTTTACCAAGGAGACCTAGCGGATCAAGACTTCATGCGCAGGGTTTTTAAGGAACATGCAGATATCGATGCGGTCATCCACTTTGCGGCCTACTCACTAGTCGCGGAATCTATGGCAGATCCATTGAAATATTTTGACAACAATACAGCTGGCATGGTCAAACTCTTGGAAGTCATGCATGAATGTGGGGTGCACTACATCGTCTTTTCTTCAACCGCTGCCACCTACGGTATTCCAGAAGAGATTCCGATTCTTGAAACCACTCCACAAAAACCAATCAACCCTTATGGCGAAAGCAAGCTCATGATGGAAACTATTATGCGCTGGGCCGATCAAGCCTACGGCATCAAGTATGTGCCTCTTCGTTACTTTAATGTAGCGGGTGCTAAGCCAGATGGATCGATCGGAGAAGACCATGGACCAGAGACCCATCTCCTGCCGATCGTCTTACAAGTGGCGCAAGGCAAACGTGAAAAAATCGCCATTTTTGGAGATGACTACAATACGCCAGATGGCACCAATGTTCGGGACTATGTCCATCCATTTGACTTGGCAGATGCCCATCTGCTAGCGGTGGAGTATCTCCGAAATGGCAACCCATCTACCGCCTTTAATCTGGGCTCATCAACCGGATTCTCTAATCTTCAAATCGTTGAAGCAGCCCGCAAGGTGACGGGACATCCGATCCCACTTGAGATTGCTGATCGTAGACCAGGAGATCCAGATACCCTGATCGCATCCTCTGAGAAGGCGCGTGCGATCCTCGGCTGGCAACCAAAATTTGACAATATCGAAACCATCATCCAAACAGCCTGGGCATGGCATTCCAGCCACCCAGATGGCTACAATGATCGATAAGGAGGCGACTGCAAACATCATTTTTGAGGGTTTTCTTATAACATCTATATCTACAGTTGTTCTTACTAAATGACTGGTTTCAGACGTCAGTCATTTCCCTAACCATCATAAAAAAGTGAGGTATTCAAAATGAATAAAACCACAAAAATGTTAGCCGTCTTATTGACAGCAGGTCTTCTTTTAGCTGGTTGCGCAAAAAAAGAGACTACAAAATCTACAAGTCAATCATCTACTAAAGCGACCAGTAAAGCAACAAGCAAATCATCTGCTAAAGAAAAGGAAAAAGAGTCATCAACTGATGAAAGCAAAAAAGAGGATGCACTAGCAGGTGCACAAAAAACCGTTCTCGAAACGAGTGATGAAGCAGGTAAGTCAACTATCACCTTGTATTACAAGGGCGATACCTTGTTAGTACAAGAAAAAGTTGACGATTACGACGTCTCAAAAGTGCCTGGTGAGAACCCTCTTGAAACCATGAAAGAAGCCGTTGCCAAGAGCCAAGAAAAATTCAAAGATCTGATGGGCCACGGATTTGAACTAACATCAGAATACAAGGACGGAATCTTTTATATCCGCAATACCATTGATTACACAAAAATCGATTTTAATAAATTAAAAGAAATCGTCCCAGGCTTTAATCCGCTAGATGACAAAACAGTTAGTTATTCAGTAACGAAAGATAGTCTGATCAAGGGCGGAATGGTTGAAAAATAAACAAAATGGAGAGCAGTTCAGTTTGCTGCTCTTTTTTGGTTTAGATGTTGTGGAGAAATTAATGATTGTTAAGGAAAAAAGAATGGATAGATGAAGATGTTAAAGAAGCAGAGATTACTTTATCGTATAATCAATACGAATTCGTATGTTTTTCAGACGAGTTCTAGATAAGATTTGTGGGGCAGATAGTTTCTCTTCTTGAGCTATTTTACTTTGGTAGGCCCGCCAACCAGATGGTTACATTGATCCATAAGAAGGAAACTCAGGTCAGTTGGCTTGAGTTTTTTAACTGCATGAAAAATAATGGTTTGCCATTTAAACACACCGACTTGATAAAATTTCTATTGCTTATGCTATAATGAAGAACGAAGTTAGTTCTTAGCAAGTTCCTTTTTAAAAAATTCAGAAAAATACTAGTTGTGATAAGGATTTTTAAATGATGAACGATAGTATGAAAGAAATCATTATAGAAACGATTGACAATTTATTGTCTATCATTGACAAATATAATATTAAAAACATTGGAACACAGGTAAATCAGTTACAGATTTTAAAAGAAGAAGTAAACACGAATCAGGAAATGAGTTTAAGAGATAAATTAACAATGTATAAAGCTCTTTTTCCACCACACGGAGGCTTATCTGATATTTACTATTGGGATAATGATCTTGATCTAAGAAAACAGACCAACGAGACTATTGCCGAATTAAATGGGATTATTGCTAATTATTTATTGGAACGAGAAAACTTATAAAGGCTAGGTTGGAACAAGTTTCTGGTTTAGTAAAAAGAACATGCAGATATCATTGAAAAGGTTGCTAATGGAGATAATGCAGTTAAAACAAGAATTAATGGAATTGCTATTAAAAATAGGGGAGACAAATCTGAATCAGTCGGATTTATTTACAGAAGAAAAACCATCTCTATTCTTACCAGAAGGACGTACTATTTATTTAGAGGGCGATCATTACTACATTGTTGGCATCGAACGTGGTAAAATAAATTCTAAGAAAAAATTTGATAATAAGGACGATATTCTATATTATCTTTTGCAATCATATGTTACTAGAATAGCATCAAAGAATGCATGGACGAATGCTAATGGTGATTTTGAACGGTATGGTACTCTTTTTGAAGAAGAACAAATTCGCTTATTTAGTATTATTGATCCTAAATATGGAGAAAAAAGAAGGAAGGAAACAGAAATAAACTAAATTGAAGGAAGAAATAAAAATTATAGAAGCTATAAAAGAAGGAAACGTTGAAGATATACTTCGCGGAAGACAAAAGTATCGAATTGAACCTCCAACTTTTGTTCCAGACGTTTTTCCTACAGATATTAATCAGGTACTGTTTGAATATTTTTATAATCAAAGTGATATCAAAAACATTCAATTATTATTAGAGAACTCTTTAATTAAATTGACAAAGAGTTCAGCTACGGATTTGTATATTTCAATATTATTTTTCGATTCAATACTTTTTATGGAAGATAAGGGTATTGCCACTTTTAAAATTGATACTTCAAAATTAGTAGCTGAAATAGCATCTGGGATACAAAAATTTCGGGAAGAGTTAACGAAAAGTATAACTTTTGATAATGGATTAACCAAAAAAGACCCTATGAATTTAATTGTCCGCTTCAATCAGAGATACAAAAACAAATATAATTTTTCAATTCTTGAGGATTAGAAATAAGCTAGAACAAATGTTAAAAAGACAATATAAATTATTCAATAGTGTCGACGACAAAATAGAACTCACCGTCCTATATAACAGAGAAAATTATAAAATTTTAACAACCTTTATGATGACAGAAGTTACTGATTTTTATTCGGATGTTCGCGAAGCTTTGGAGAATGTCATTTCTGGAAATATGAAAGAGTACGCTTTTGATGGTAATTTATTGGGGATCGAAGTTGGAAAAGAAATAACAGAAGTTTACTTCCAATTTGAGGAAGAAATATTAGGTGAACCATGTTTTATTCCAACTGAAGAACTATATAAATTAGTGATGGAATGGAAAGAAATGGAAGAAAGAATGAAAAGAGGGGAAGATATTTTTCCAGTGACCATAGATGATTAATGTTGAATAGTCCACCCTGTAACCTCTCCTCTAGCTATTCCACCTATTTCATGCTAGAATAAAGAAAAACACATTTGGAGGCATTATGAATCAGACAGTGACTTATTTACAGGAATTGACAGCCATTCCTTCCCCGACCGGTTTTACACGGGAGATCGCAGACTACTTGGTCAAAACCATTGAAGGCTTTGGGTATGAAGTAACTCGGACGGCTAAGGGAGGCGTGAATGTGACCGTGCCTGGTGTGATCACAGACAAGCAACGCTACGTCACAGCCCATGTGGATACCTTGGGGGCTATTGTCCGCGCTGTGAAAGCAGATGGTCGCCTCAAGCTAGACCGTATCGGTGGTTTCCCTTGGAATATGATTGAAGGGGAAAATTGTACAGTCCATGTAGCCAATACAGGAAAGACTCATTCGGGGACAATTTTGGTCCATCAGACTTCTTGCCACGTCTACAAGGATGCGGGAACTGTCGAGCGGACTCAGGACAATATGGAAGTCCGTCTGGATGAAAAAGTGACCAATGAGAAAGAAACCCGTGCCCTTGGCATTGAAGTGGGTGATTTTGTCAGCTTTGATCCTCGGACCATTGTGACAGACACCGGCTTTATCAAATCTCGTCACTTGGATGACAAGGTGAGTGCAGCGATTCTCTTGAATCTTCTGCGCGTTTACAAGGAAGAGAAGATCCAATTGCCAGTAACGACTACCTTTGCCTTTTCAGTCTTTGAAGAAGTGGGGCATGGGGCCAATTCTAGTATCCCGTCTGAAGTGGTAGAATACTTGGCAGTAGATATGGGGGCTATGGGAGATGACCAAGCGACGGATGAATACACGGTATCCATCTGTGTCAAAGACGCTTCAGGACCGTATCACTACGAATTCCGTCAGCATTTGGTGGCCTTGGCAAAAGCCCAAGAAATCCCTTATAAGTTGGATATCTATCCTTTCTATGGATCAGATGCCTCTGCAGCCATGAGCGCAGGAGCAGAAGTGAAACACGCTCTTCTCGGGGCAGGGATCGAGTCTAGCCACTCATATGAGCGGACCCACTTGGATTCTGTAGTCGCAACAGAGCGCATGGTCGATGCCTACCTCAAGAGCGAATTAGTAGATTAATAAGGAAAAACTACTCTCCGGGGTAGTTTTTTTAAAAAACTAAAATTTTCTGAAAATTCCTTTTCTTCTGAAAATCTTTGTGGTATAATCTTAAAATAAACTTAAAATTTCTTAAGGAGTTTTACATGAAAAAAAGAAATGTCATTGCACTTGCGGGAGTTGCTCTCCTTTCAGCAGGTATCCTAGCGGCTTGTTCTGGTGGTTCGAAATCATCTAGCTCAAACAACGGCCAAAAATTCTCATATGTCTATGAGACGGAACCTGAAAACTTGAACTATATCACATCTGGTAAAGCAGCAACCCACGATATCACAGGAAACTTGATTGATGGCTTGTTTGAAAATGACAAATACGGTAACTTGATTCCGTCTCTTGCAAAAGATTGGACGGTTTCCCAAGATGGCTTGACTTATACTTATAAACTTCGTGATGATGCTAAATGGTATGATTCAGAAGGCGAAGAGTACGCAGATGTCACGGCCAAAGATTTCGTCACAGGGATCAAATATGCAGCTGATAATAAATCAGAAATGCTCTACATCATCCAAGATTCTATCAAAGGCTTGAATGACTACGTCAGCGGTAAAAATAAAGATTTCTCAGCTGTAGGAGTTAAAGCAGTTGATGATCATACCCTTCAAATCACTTTGAACCAACCAGAATCTTTCTGGAACTCTAAATTGACACTTGGGATCACTTTCCCTGTCAACGAAAAATTCGTGAAATCAAAAGGGGATAAATTCGCCCAAGCAAGTGATACTAGCTCCCTTCTTTACAATGGTCCTTACATCTTGAAGAGCTTTACTTCAAAATCTTCTATCGAAATGACTAAGAATGAAAACTACTGGGATAAAGACAAGGTCTACGTCTCAGATGTAAAATTGGAATTCTACGATGGACAAGACCAAAGTAAATTGGCGAAATCATTCGGTGAAAATGCTCTTAGCTTGGCAAAACTTTTCCCAACTGGATCTGGTTACTCAGAGCAAGCCAAAGAATTTAAAGACGAAATCACCTACACTCCTCAAGATGCTGCTTCTTATGTCATTGGTACCAACATCGACCGTCAATCTTACAAACACACAGCTAAGAAGACCGATGAAGAAAAACAATCTACTAAGAAAGCCCTCTTGAACAAGGACTTCCGTCAAGCGATTAGCTTTGCCTTCAACCGTGAAGCTTATGCTGCTCAATTGAACGGAAAAGACGGAGCAAGTAAGATCATCCGTAACCTCTACATTCCACCAACATTTGTCCAAGCTGATGGCAAGACCTTCGGTGAAATGGTAAAAACACAATTGGATACCTATGGAGATGAGTGGAAATCTACTAAACTAGATGATGGTCAAAACGGTCTCTTCGATGCGAAGAAAGCGAAGGAAGAGTTTGCAAAAGCGAAGACTGCCTTGGAAGCAGAAGGTGTGAAATTCCCAATTCACATCGATATGCCTGTGGACCAAACCACTCCATCAAGAGTTCAACGGGTGCAATCTTTCAAACAATCAGTTGAAGAAGCGCTTGGTAAAGAAAATGTCGTCATCGATATCCAAATGCTTTCGAAAGAAGACCTTCAAAATGTGACCCTCTTTGCGCCAAATGCGGCTGGTGAAGACTGGGATCTCTCTGATAATGTTGGATGGAGCCCTGACTACCAAGACCCATCAACTTACATGGATATCTTGAAAGCTTCATCTGGTGAAAATACTAAGACTTTCCTTGGATTTGACCCAAGTGAAAACAATGAAGCAGCTAAAAAAGTTGGTCTGTACGACTTTGAAAAGATGATCAAAGATGCTGGTGCAGAAACACAAGACGTCAACAAACGCTATGAAAAATATGCGGCTGCGCAAGCTTGGTTGACTGATAGCGCCCTTGTTATGCCAACTTCTTCATCAACTGGACGTCCATTCTTGACACGTATCGAACCATTCTCAGCTCCATTTGCATGGACTGGTGGTAAAGGAAAAGACCACGTGATCTACAAAGGAATGAAACTCCAAGACAAAGCTGTGACAAGTGCTGACTACAACAAAGCCCTTGAAAAATGGCAAAAAGAACAAGCAGAGTCAAATAAAAAAGCACAAGAAGATCTTAAGAAACACGTTAAATAAGGATCGATAACCGAGGCTGATGCCTCGGTTTTTTTGTGGATCAGATGAATATCTGTTTGATATTAAAACGCTTACATAGTATAATGGGAGTGTTGATTACAAAAAAGTTAGGAGACTGACATGAAAAAGAAAACAATGGTTTCCATTGTCGCATCGAGCTTACTGATCGCGCCAATGGTTTTGCACCAAGTAGCAGCAGCAGATGAGCAGACAGAAGAGTTAGCTCCATCGACAGAAGTGGTCCATGCTCCAGCTACAGAGGTGTCACCGACAGCACGTGACACAAGTACTAGCTCTAGTGAAGAAGGGACAAGCTCAAGTGAGGCATCGCTGGATCGGACAGCAGTTGCAAATCACGTAGCTCCTACAAGAGAAGCCCACACAGCCCCAAGTGATCCAACTGTTCCAGTAGCAACTCCAGCAGCAACAAACAGGGAAGTTGCACCTCAATCCACTCCTACTTCAGAAGCACCGGCAACAAGTCAGGATTTGGCAAAAGTCACAGGTTCGACCCTTGCAGCGGATCAGACCTCTAAGGAGTTGACAGTTCAAGACGCTGTTAATGGCTTGCTTCAATGGGCAGCAACGGATCCAAGCCAATTGGGCCAAAACCAAGCAGATCGGGAACGCTTTGCCAAGAGTTTAGGTTTGATTGAAACATCAGAAGATCTGACTCGTAAGGTCAGTCAGCCAGAATTGGCCAAGATGTACGAAACAGCTAAGAAACTCTATGATGCTTACCGGGCTGAAAAGAAAAGTCCGCTCTTTTTAAATGGTCGTGCCCAGCCTATTTTCCCTTATACGACGGGAGAAAAAGCAGACGAAGACTACAAATATGAGGACAGCCAAATTGTCCGCTTCCCAGTCTATGTCGAAACGGACTACGACACCGATGCAGATGGCAAGCCAGACTTGGTCAAAGCCATTGTTCAATTACCAAAAGCAGTCGCGCAAGGCGATTTTAAGGCAGCAACTATTCTCGAAGCGCGTCCTTACGTAGCAGGAACACTCGATGAAAACTACGTGACCCTTGAAAGTCTGGGGCTTCCGACAGATGGCAGCTACGACATGAAGAAACTGCACAGCCAACCTGCAAAGAGACAGCCAGTTGGCAGTGAGACGACAGTAGAAGCAGCGAAAAAAGCCAAAGCATCGGATTGGTACTACTACAGTCCCTACGAGTATATCTATGACTACGAAGATCTCAACTGGTACGACTATTTCTTGGTCAGAGGCTATGCCTTTATCTCGAGTGCTGGACTTGGGACCAAGGGATCAGAAGGCTTCAATACAACCGGATCTGACCTCGAAATCAATGCTTTCAAGAATATCATCGAATGGGTCAATGGCAAACGCAAAGCCTACACCGATAAGACTAGCAATATCGAAATCAAGGCAGACTGGGCAAGTGGCAATGTCGCAATGACCGGTCTATCCTGGGCTGGCACCACAACCTTTGGTGTGGCAGCGACTGGCGTAGAAGGCCTAAAGACTATCGTTCCAGCAGCAGGGATTGCTTCTTGGTATGATTATTTCAATAGCCAAGGGACCCAATTTGGCAATGCACCTTATAGTGACCTTTCATGGCTCTCCCTCTACGTTAGCACGCGGATGCTGGATCAAGAAGACTGGGCAGGGATTTGGCAAAACTATTCCAACTACATCAACCAATTGAACAAGGACCAGTACGCTCATGATCGCAACTACAGTGATGTCTGGAAGGAGCGGGATTATACCCTTCATCCAGAAAATCTCAAGACCAGCGCCCTGATCGTCCATGGCTTGAATGATGACAATGTCAAAACCAAACACTTTGAACTCATGTACGATGCGCTCAAGAAAGCGGGACAAGATGTCAAGCTCTATCTCCACCAAGGAGACCACGTCTATCCAGCAGCTATGTCTCGTGGCTATGGGATCACAGCCAAGGGCCAAGATTTCTATGACCTACTCAATACTTGGCTGACCCATTACCTCTATGGTGTGGACAATCACGTCGAAAGTTTGCCAGCAGTTCTAGCTCAAAACAACTATGATCCAAGTAAGTGGACCAGCTATGATAACTGGAAGAGCAGTCAACGTCTCTTCTTGAATGCTCAGTCGAAACGCTTGGAAGAAACCATTTCAAGTGACTATGCGGCTGCGGGTGTTGAGATCGCTAACCGTAATGAAACAGTCAGCAAAGCCTCTTCTAAGGCTAATCTGACCTTTGTTTCTGATGTCACTGAGGACACTACGATCAAGGGCCACATTCCCGTTCATTTCAAGGCAGCTCTTGCCAAAGGTCAAGGAAAGAATTTCCAACTCAATGCCCTCTTGGTAGACGTGGCAGATGAGGACTTTGACGTGGTAGGAAATGGTAGCGTCAAGCAAGATAAAACAGCAGACGGTTTCTGGATGGGAAGCAATTTAAGCAATCTATCTGTAGCCGAATACGAAACCATCAAGACCAAGTACAAGGTGATCGCAAAAGGCTGGATCAACCTTGCTAACCCTGAGTCTGGCTACGATTCAGCCAGCTCACGCGCAAGCATCGAGCCAAAAGTTGGGGAATACCATGATTATACGGTCTATCTCCAACCAAATCTCTATACAGTTAAGAAAGGTCACAAGTTAGCTCTAGTCTTTAACACCTATGACCCATCTGATTTAACGGTGGAGCACCCATATGAAGTGACCTTCAAGACAGATTCTATCCAGGCTGCGATTCCAATTGTCGAAAAGACCCGCGCCCAAAAGGCAAGCTATGTACCAAGTGCAAGCGATACAGACTATGTAAACCTGCCAGAAGTTGGAGGAGCTGCTCTAGTAGCACCAGAAGTGCACTACAAGGAAGAATATACGCTTCCAAGCCCAGAACATCTTGTCCAACCAAGCCAAGATTTTCCTGAGAAGGTCGTTGAGATGAAGACCGCATCAGCTGCTCAAGAGCACCCTCACCTTGCTCTAGCTGTATCCTATGGCCCTCAATTTGTTTCATCAGGATTGGCAGAAGATCCTCAAGCTCCAACTCCTGCAGTAGAAGGAGGGCATACGGACCATACGCTTCCACAAACAGGTAGCAAAGAAGATACTCTGGGTCTCTTAGGTCTGTTTACCCTGACAGCTTCTAGCCTCATCTTTAGGCGCAAGAAGAAAGAAGATGCTTAAGGAGTCCCCGTAGCAAATATTTCTAAAATGGCATCATTTAGTGTAAAATAAAAGTAGAAATGCAGAATCAGTAGATGCCTACTGAAAAAGGAGGAATTATGGCACACGTAATCACAGATGCAACGTTTGAACAAGAAACCAGCCAAGGACTTGTCTTGATTGACTTTTGGGCAACTTGGTGTGGTCCATGCCGCATGCAAGCTCCAATCTTGGATCAGTTGGCAGAAGAAGTACATGAAGATGATTTGAAAATCTGTAAGATGGATGTAGATGAAAATCCAAATACAGCACGTCAATTCGGTATCATGTCGATCCCAACTCTTCTCTTTAAAAAAGATGGACAAGTTGTCAAACAAGTTGCTGGAGTTCATACGAAAGCGCAATTGAAAGAAATCATTGCAGAATTGAGCTAAAAAGAAGACTCGTTTTCCAAACTGGAAAACGAGTTTTTTTGATGCTCTTTATTGCTTTTAAATAGACACGCTACCCATTGACAGCGCTTTCTTATCGTGCTAAAATGAAGCTGTGTTTCCTATAAAATTTTTACAGGAAAAAATTCTCCTAGGAACATGTAGATCCTAGGAGAAAATCACATTTATTGGTTATTGGCCCTCTGTATCTTTTGCGACCCAGACGCTGACAGAGCTTTCTGCCACTGGGAATTCGGCGGTCCCATCTTCTTGGACTTGCACGGTTTCAGTACAATTTTCTAGGACGTCATAGTAGGTGAGGCCTGCATAGGCTGTTCCGATCTCCATGATCTTAGTAGCAGCTTGGTTATTCGAAATCAAGCAGGCTATCGGTGCTGCTTCTTCTGTTCCTGATCGAGTCCAGCCGATGCAATTTGGACCATCGAAGTAGTCCGTTTGCTCCCCGTAGGCAAGATCCTTCCGAACCCATAAGAGACGATCGAGTACCTCTTGGAAACTTTCTTGCGCAAATTTACCTGTGATACCGTAATAATCACCATAGAAGACACATGGTAAACCAGCTTCGCGAAGTAAGATCAAGGCATAGGCTGCAGGTTTGAACCATTCTTGGATGGTCGATTCCAAGGCTTGGCCTCTCTGGGTATCGTGATTATCGACAAAAGTGACGGCCTGTTCCGGATGATGTAGGGCCAGTGTTCCATCAAACAAGGTTCGAAGGTCGAAATTTTCACCTTCTTGGCTGGCTCTAAAGAGGTTATGGTGGAGGGCTACATCGACCAGGTCATACAAATAATCAATACTTTCCAAGTATTCATCGTTAGTTTCTTTATCCCCATTCCAAAATTCACCGAAGACGTAGAAATCTTCACCGTACTTTTGGGTGATATTGTGGATGAAATTCTTCATAAAGAAGGAGTCGATGTGTTTGACCGCATCCAGACGGAAACCTTCTACCCCAGTCGTTTCGATAAACCATTCCGCCCACTGATCGAGATTTTCTACAACCTCGGGGTGTTTAAAATCGATATCGGCATACATGAGGTAATCGTAGTTTCCATTTTCATTGTCCACCAGATCCCCATGGGCCCAACCTTTGTTGTCCCCTTGGATTTGGTAGATCCCATTTTTATTACGAGAAGCATCGTAGTCGGTACCGGTGAAGTGGTACCAATGCCAATGGAAGTCATTATAGGCTCCCTTTCGGCCATCAAAGGTAAATTTGGTCCATCCTTGAATGGTGAATGGCTCGGTGAGGACATGGTTTCGATCCATGGGATCGACCTCAACGACTTCGAACTCCTCTAGGCCATCTGCTGCAGCCTTGTGGTTAAGAACGACATCGGCCATTGGTTGAATGCCCGCATCTTTGAGGGCTTGAATGGCTTGCAGATAATCTTCTTTGAAGCCATATTTGGTGCGAACCGTCCCTTTTTGATCGAACTCACCCAAATCAAAGAGGTCGTATACGCCGTAGCCAACATCATTGTTGGAAGTGGCTTTAAAAGCAGGTGGCATCCAGACTTTGCGAATTCCCAAGTCTGCTAAGTGTTGCGCATCTTCTGCAAGGCGCGTCCAGTGGTTGCCATCAGCTGGCAAGTACCACTCAAAATATTGCATTAAGGTTTGATTTTCCATCGTTATTTCTTCTTTCATGTGAATGGTCCTATTTTACCAAAAATAGTTGGATGCGACAAACGTTTGTACTGGAAGCAAGACCTTTTTATAAAGAAATCGCATACATGAAACATACATGAAAGAAGTGAAGTGATAATAAAACATCATAGAGTCAGGTTCCGCTAGGACTGACTTTGAAAATGGTGAAAGGAGACCATTTTATGAAAAAAACAACTTTTGTTTCTCTACTCGTCACAGGTTTACTGATTAGTCCTGCTGTACTCGCCCAGCACGTGCAAGCAGACCAAGTAAGCAGCACAACTTCTGAGGAAACGGTGGCCCCTCCAACGACAGTTCCTGAAGCTACTGAAACAGTGAGCTCAACACAAGGAGACAACAAAGAAAACGTACAACCTGAAAAAGTAGAAGAGGCGCTCGTCTCTACCCAACCAACCACTCTAACAACTACCCCGACACCTGAGCGACATGAAGAACCTGCTGTAAGTCCAGCAGAAGTGGAGACTCCAACTGTTGCGCCAACCCTATCCAATCTGCCAAGCCCTGAATCTGCTACAATTACCGTTCGCAGTCAAGAGGTGAGCGAGACTCCAAAAGTAACCCAAAGAGACTTGGCTGAAATTACTGGTGCGACTGTAACCGACCAGGATCGTGAAAAAGAAGTTACGGTGACGGAGGCAGTCAATCAACTATTGAACTGGGCTTCGACCAAGGAAAATCAAGTCGGGTCTACCGATAAAGACCGTTTGGCTTTTGCTAAGAGCCTTGGAATGGTCAAGGAAGGAGTGGAGGGTTCTGCTCCAGTTACGGATCTCACTTCGATGGTTGATGTAGCCAAACAGCTCCGTGCCGCTTACCGCGCAGACAGAAAGACCCCTCTCTTTTTGAATGGACGAGCACAGCCCATCTTCCCATTTTCACCTGGGGATGATATTGAGCATTATTCCTATGACAAGAGTGACATCGTCCGCTATATTGTCTATGTTGAAACTGACTATGATACCGATGGGGACGGCAAACCTGATTTAGTAAAGACCTTTGTACAGGTGCCAAAAGCTGCTGTCAATGGGGACTATAAGGCTGCGAGTATCTTTGAAGCTAGCCCTTATGTAACAGGGACGACCGAAGAGCGGACTTTAGAAGGGATTGGCCTGAAAGAAGGTGGAAACTTCGAGATGGCCAAGCTCTATGAAACACCTGCCAAACGCCAAGCCAGTAAAACGGTTACGACAGAAGAAGTAGCCAAAGCGACCGATCCAAAAGAATGGTACTATGTCAATCCTCGTGAAAGCTCGGATGACTATACACACTATGACTATGAAAATCTCAACTGGTACAATTATTTCTTGGTTCGTGGTTATGCAGTAGTGACCAGCAGTGGTTTGGGCTCAAAAGGATCAGATGGAATCAATACGACCGGCTCTGACCTTGAAGTGGCAGCTTACAAGAATATCGTGGAGTGGCTTAACGGCAAACGAAAAGCTTACTCTGATAAGACTAGCAACCACGAAGTCAAGGCAGACTGGTCCAACGGCAATGTCGCCATGACAGGCTTGTCTTGGGCAGGTACGACGACATTTGGTGTAGCGTCTACTGGAGTAGAAGGCCTCAAGACCATTGTGCCAGCTGCAGGGATTGCTAGTTGGTATGATCATTTCAATAGCCAAGGATCTCCTCTTGATACCGGAGCTTCTAATGATCTTTCTTGGCTTTCTGTCTATACCTCAGGTCGAATCCTTGATAAGGAGGATTGGGACAAGGTCAAGGATTACTATGCAGCCTATATCACCAAGCTCAATGAACTCCAGCACAAGGATGGTCATAATTACAACGAAGAATATGCCAAACGCGACTACACCTTAAATGCAAGTAACTTAAAGGCGGCCCCTCTCATTATCCAAGGGCTCAATGATGATAACGTCAAGCCTAAACATTTCGAACTTATGCTGGAAGCCTATAAGAAGGCAGGGATTGATCCCAAGGTCTTGCTCCACCAAGGCAATCACATCTATCCATCTACTCGTTGGTCAGGGACAGAAGTCGCAGGCCAAGCCTTTAATGACCTAATGAATCTCTGGTATAGTCATTACCTCTATGGGATTGAAAATGGGATTGAAAATCTTCCACAAGTAACGGCTCAGGACAATCTGGATCCAAGCAAGTGGCGTCGATTTGATAAATGGGATACAAATAATGCCATCTCCGCTCGAATTTACTCCAAACGGGAGGATGTGACAGTAACTGGTGATTACTATGGTACCGGAAATAACTGGACCACACGCAACCAAGATGCAGCCTTCCATTCTTCAGAAGTAGCCGCTTCCTATGCAGCACCGGTGGATCAAGATGTAACCATCAAAGGTCATATCCCTGTTCATTTTAGCGCTGCTTTTGTAAAAGGAGACAAAAACCATGCCCATGTCAGTGCGACCCTGATGGATGTCGCAGACGAAGACTTTGATGTGGTCAAAGAAGAAATCACCTATGACAAAGACGGTTATAGTACACGCACACTAGAAAAGGAAACGATCGATGAGACAGGCTACTGGAATGGTAGCAACCTTGAAACTCTGCCTCTCAAACGCTACAAGACCCACAAGGTTAAGAGTGTGGTGATTGCGCGTGGGTGGATGAATTTGGCCAATCCAGCATCTCGCTATGACTCAGCAAGTTCTAGTCATTCTATCAATCTGAAAGAAAATGAATATCATGATTACACCATGTATCTGCAACCAAATCTTTATACGGTGAAAAAAGGTCATCGACTGGTTTTGAGTTTGCACACCTACGATCCAGATTACATCTATTTTGCAGATCCTTATGAAGTGACCTTCAAGACAGATTCTATTTCTGCAACGATTCCAATCGTAGAAGATAGTCGCTCTCTCTTGTTCCGTTATCAACCGAGTGAAAAAGATACAGAGTATGCCACTTTGGCAGATCGGATCTTACCAATTGCAACCATCCATCCAAAAGTAGATCCTGAACAAAATCCAAGTCCAGTAGATCAAGCAGAAAAACCAATTGTTCCAAGTGATCCAATGACGCCAAACAATCCAGCTGCTTCTGAAATTCCTCAAAACCCAAGCCATGGTCGGGATCTGATGGACTTCCGTAAGGAACAAAAAGAAGAAACTGCACAAGAATTGGCTCAAAGAGCTGATAATGACAAGATAGAAGTGACAAGCCAACCAAGCCTTCCCAAAACAGGTCAAGCAACAAGTCCTTGGACTCTCTTTGGATTCCTAGGACTCATGCTCACCAGCCTTTTGTCACTTGGCAAAGCTCACAAAGATGAATAATAGAAAAGAAGGATGGAGAGAAAGTGAAAACCACCAATAGAGAGAGCATCGAAGCGATTTTTACCCAAGCCTTGGCGATTCCAAGCTTCACCAACACGGAGACAGAGCAAGGAATCGAAGCCTATCTGGATCAACGGATTGCCCAGATCCCCTATTTTAAGGAACATCCGGACCACTTTGGGCGCTATCAGGTGCCACAGGATCACATGCATCGGTCGGTCAACTGGGCCTTGCTTGATAAAGGCAAGAAAAAAACTCTTATCCTGTTTCACCACCATGATACAGTCGATCTTGAAGACTATGGAAATTTGGCAGAGATCGCGCTCGATTCTGATAAAGTAGCAGCAGCCTTGAAAACACTGGATATGCGACCAGTTATGCAGGCTGATTTAGCTTCTGGGGATTGGAAATTTGGCAGAGGATCTTGCGATATGAAAGCAGCCTTGGCCCTTCAATTAGGGGTTCTAGAAGCTTATGCAGCGGATCCCTCAGGAGGTCAGGTCAATCTTCTTTATCTCTCTGTTGGAGACGAGGAATCCTATTCACGTGGGATGCGGGGAGCTTTGGGGCTCCTGATAGATTTGCAGGAAAAGTTTGATCTGGATTATGTATTAGCAGTAGATTCGGAGCCCTTTGAATCGGATCTAGAAAAAGAAAAAGTCCTTCACATTGGCACAGTGGGTAAACTCATGCCAGTCGTTGTGGCGCAAGGTGTCTTATCCCATATGAAGGAGCCCCTTAAAGGGATCAATGCCTTGTCGCTCTTAGTGGCCATCGCAAGCCAGCTAGATCTTCATCCCGATCTGGCAGATCAGGCGCTTGGGGAAACGTCTCCCCTTCCTTCTTGGTCCTATCTCAGAGATTTGAAGGAGCAGTACGATGTATCGACCGTGCTCTATGCGGCTGGCTATTTTAGTGTTCTTCATTTGAAGAAAACACCCCAAGAGCTCCTACAGCGGATTTATGAGCTTAGTCAGGAGGCCTTGGATGACTTTTACAAGAAGTATGAACACTTGCAGGATCAGGCTGGACAAGACCATATGATTGCAAGGCCAAAAGTCATCACCTATCAAGAACTAGAGGAACGTTGCCAAGGTATAGAGGGCTACCAAGCCTTTAGGGAAGCTTCCAACAAAAAGTCCGAACACGATTTTCGTAATGGAACCAGCTACCAGATCCTTGCGATCCAGCAAATCCAGCGACTCCTAGAGTTTCTTGGAGATAAGGATCCCATGGTGGTCATTGGTTTTGCGCCCCCCTATTATCCTTCCATGAATTGCCGCTTTTTGGGCAATACAGAAATCAAGATCGAGTCCCTGATCGCAGATTACTGCCAGTATCTGGACCAAAGAGGCTATAGCTTGAAAGTCGAGGAATACTTTATGGGGATTAATGACACCAGCTATTGTGCCTTGGAAAAGGATGTAGCCTCTTATCAAGTCGTCCTAGATAGCCTCGCCACTCCGGCGCAAATTTATGATCTGGATCTGGATAAAATTGCTCGAATTCAGGTTCCAGCGATCAATCTCGGGCCCTGGGGCAAAGAATTGCATAAGCGAGGAGAGCGGGTCTATAAAGAAGACTTTTTGGATACCATTCCAACCTATCTGCTAGAATTGCTCTACCATTTCGATGATCGCTTATCAACAGAATAAGAAAAACGATCCCTGTGAGGATCGTAAAGGGAGTTAGTATGATTACATTCCACGGAGTTACCAAAGATTACGATGGGCACATTGCCCTCAACCACTTGGATCTGACCATCGAAGATGGGCAAATTGTCGGACTGATTGGACATAATGGAGCCGGAAAGTCAACGACGATTAAGAGCCTGGTCAGTGTCATCACCCCAAGCACTGGGACGATTGAAGTGGACGGGCAGGACCTCTATAGCCATCGGCTTGCGATCAAAAAGAAGATCGGTTACGTGGCGGATTCGCCGGATCTTTTCTTGCGTCTCACAGCCAATGAATTCTGGGAGTTGGTTGCGACCTCTTATGATATGAGTCAGAAGGACTGTGATCAACGCTTGGAAGAGCTTCTTACGATCTTTGATTTTCAGAGTCACCGCTATGAAGTGATTGAATCCTTTTCACATGGGATGCGTCAGAAGGTCTTCGTCATTGCAGCGCTCTTATCCGATCCAGATATCTGGGTCTTGGACGAACCGATGACCGGGTTGGACCCGCAGGCTTCTTACGATTTAAAACAAATGATGCGCCAACATGCGGATCGCGGAAAGACCGTTATTTTCTCTACTCACGTCTTAGAAGTGGCCGAACAACTCTGTGATAAAATTGCTATTCTGAAAAAGGGAAATCTCATTTTCTATGGGACGATCGAGGAATTGAAGGGACAACATCCAGAACAAAGCCTGGAAAGTATCTATCTCAGTCTAGCGGGGCGGAAGGAAGAAGGTGGCGATCATGCGTCTTAAGATCATCCAACAGCTGGTCAATGTCAATATCATCTATGCAAGCCAGCCAGCCCAGATCGCAAAATTACGTGCCAAACAGGCCAAAAAACCGGACGTCAAACTCAATGTTGCCCGCAAATCGGTGCTCAACTACCTCTTTTTAGGATTGGTCTATTTCGTCATATTTGGCTTGCTCTTTAGCATTTATGATTTTGTAAACCAACCAGCCTTCTTTGTCAATATGGTCGCCCTCTTTTCCTTGATGACCATTTCTCAAGGCTTTATGAGCTTTTACAATGTCTTTTATGAAAGCAAGGACCTGCAGTTTTACCGGCCCTATGCCTTCTCAGATGCGGAAGTCATTGCTGGAAAGAGTATCTCGGTCATCCTGACCCTTCTCATGGCTATCCTTCCCTTGGTCAGCTATTTTCTGATCCTGCCTGTCCAAGCAGGCAGCTTCAATCCGTTAGGGATCCTGCTAGGCCTCTTTTGTGCCTTAATTCTCTTAGGCGTTCTATTTTTAGCGACGATCATCCTATCCCATCTGATCACTAAGACCCTCTTTTTCAAAAAACACACGACCCTGGTCTCCAACATCATGGTCGGAATTGGTTCTCTTCTGAGTCTAGGAGCTTATCTCTATCTCAATCTAGTCCAGACCCATCGGGTAGAAGTGACGGGGGGCGCAGATATTCCCATTCTATTTCCACCTTTTACGGCCTTTCATCAGTTCATCCTCCATCCTTTTGATGGAGGAGCGATCCTCGGCCTTCTGGGCTGGATAGCGGTGCTTTTGGTATTGATCGGCTTAGTTCGCAAAATCGTGATCCCACAATTCTATGATGCAGCTCTTGCAGTTGCGACCAACCAAACCGTCAAAGAGCGCGTGAGAGGCATCAAGGTTGGCCAAAAAGACTCCTTTAGACGATTTGTCATTCAGTATCATCGCAGACTCTTGAGCGATGGAACCCTTATGGTGCAAGTTCTCTTGATGATGAGCATTCTGCCATATATTTTTCTCCTCAGTGGAGCAGCAGGAGCATCGAAGAATATAGGAGGCCTCAGTCCTTACTTGACACCCCAGTATCTGGTGCCACTGACCCTTGTTGCCATCTTGATCGGTGTGTTCAATAGTTTTGGAGGCTTGACCAGTATCGGTATTTCGCTGGAGCGTGAAAACTTTGAGTACTTGAGATCGCTCCCTATTGATTTTAAGCGCTATCTCTTTATGAAGTTTTGGTTGCTCTATTTGGTGCAATCCATCCTTCCTGTCCTTCTTCTGGTTGGTGTTTGTCTCTATTTTGGCGTGCATCCCTTGGCCATCCTTGCCATGTTGCTGATCTGGTTTGTAACCACCATTCCGATCTGCATTCGAGACTATGTCAAAGATTTTCAAAATTTTAGTACCAATTGGACCAATATCACAGAGTTGATGACTCGTCATCGTGGAAATGCAGCTCTTCAGTCTATCCTCTTGATTGTCTTTATCTTTGTGATGTTTCTCTTGATCATTGTTAGCTTCATTTGGACCTATCATTCCGTCAGCACCCTGCTGGCTGTGATCCTTTATAGCGTCATCCTGCTAATCGGAGCAGGAATCAGCTCTGCCATCTACCGCAAAAAAATCCGCACTCTCTACCAAGAGATCGGAGAATAAAAAGAGAGAGTGGGAAAGAAATCGGTCATTCGTTAGAATTCGATTTCGTCGTCCCACCTCCGCACAGTTGAGTAGGGCTGTAAAGTTGATGAAATTAGCGTAGTAGAGCCCACTCAACCACTGCGTCTTGCTCGACAATCCAAAAACAATTGAGAGGCTAGGACTTTTGTCCTAGCCTCTTTTTAGTGGTAACTTAAATCTCATACCCCATGAGGAGCCCGCCTTCTTCGGCGTAGAAACTACAAAGTCCAGAAGTAGGAAGGACTTCGATGTTTGCACGGGCAAATTTCTCACGAACCAATTCAGAGAATTGCTCGATAAATTTTTCATTGTTGCGGTGGGCAATGGTAATATGTCCGCCATTATAGCCTGCCTTGATTAATTCATCAAAAGCAGCCTTGATCGCTTTCTTTTTGCCCCGTGCTTTTTGAAGCAACTCGAGGGTACCTGTCTTACTAGCTTCCCCAACCATACGGATATTGAGGAGCCCGACAACCGTTCCGATCAATTTGCTGAGACGCCCATTTTTGACCAGATTATCCACCTTGGCCAAAACAAAGAGCAACTTGGTTTTTTCTTGGTATTTTGTGATGACTTCGACCACTTGATCAAAATCCAGATCTTCAGCAACCAACTGGTTGAGCTTGCGAACGATCAGGTCCACCTCGCCCCCAGCTGACAAGCTATTAATGACGTGAATATTGGTATTCGGATGCTCTTCCAGATAAATTTTCTTGGCCACCTCAGCACTATTGTAACTACCAGAAAGGGTACCTGTGATGGTAACAACGAAGATATTATCCGCCCCTTCAAAAGACTTCATATAATCATCCGGACTTGGACAGGCAGACTTAGATGCAGTCGCAGTCGCGTACATCTCCTCCATCATCTGATCGATATTGAGTTGGGCATTATCTGTATAGATGGTATCCCCCACTTGGATGGTCAGTGGGACACTGACAAACTCTGTATCTGGTGCAAGGTTGTCCAAAGAGCGGTAGTCACATCCTGAATCCGCAATAATTTTCCATTTCATCAGTTCATACCTCATAATTGTATAAAAATGTACATTGACAAGTAGTTTGTCTTCTTTTACAATTATATCATGAAGTACAGTGCTATCCAAGCAGATATCATCAGGTGAGACAGATAGAAAGTAAATGTTATGGCAGAAAGAAAAATATCCGAGAAATCCTTGGAAAATCTCAAACGATTTAACCAAGAAAACAATGCGATTACACGAGAATCCATCGAAATCTCTCTCCTGCAACTATTGGAGAAAAAAGATCTGAAAAAGATCACCATCTCTGAGCTGGTTCAGCGTGCTGGGGTCTCTCGCGCGGCCTTTTACCGCAATTATGGATCAAAAGAAGAGATTCTAGAGTCTATCTTTCAATCTAGTATCGCAAAGATTACCAAGTCTTTAGATGGCTACAACCTCAAGACAGATCTCTACCAAGTCTGGGTCTATCTTTTTAAGGAAGTCAAGAAAGAGGCCAAGATTATCAGCCTGGCCATTGATTACAATTTTGAACGGCTCTTGACCAAGGCAGTCTATGACTTTTTAGAAAAACGAAATGGCAGCTCATCAAATGGTGCTGCCAGCTACCTCAATTCTTTCTGGAGCTCCGCCATCGTCTCTGTGATCTCCAAATGGATCAAGGATGGCATGAAGATACCCGCTGAGAAGATCGCGACCCTTGGCCTTCCCCTCTTTCCACAAAAGAAGAAGTAAGAACCACCGAGAGGTGGTTTTTAGTAAACTTCCCCCTCTCCATAACTAGCTCAAATGAATAGATAGAACTGTACACAGATTATTCAAAGGAAAAGAACGATGATCGAAGAACGAATTCTTGCTGCTAAGCAGTATGTTAAAACCTTATTTGCTGATCGAGCGGATGGCCATGATGTGGGGCATACCCTTCGCGTCTATATCAATGCTATGAGAATCGCGCAAGCAGAAGGTCCATGTGATCTGGAGATAGTGGGCTTGTCAGCTCTTCTTCACGATGCTGATGATGATAAATTGTTTCAAACAGAGAATAATGCGAATGCTCGCATGTTTCTAAAAGAGGTTGATATTCCTAAAAACCAAATCGACCAGATTTGTAAGGTAATCAATGCTGTTTCTTTCAGCAAAAATCGCGGTAAACATCCAGAAACCTTAGAAGGCAAGATTGTCCAGGATGCAGACCGCCTGGATGCGATAGGAGCTGTAGGAATTGCGCGAACTTTTTCCTATGGTGGCCACAAAGGGAGACCCCTTACTGATACCGTCCAACATTTCCATGACAAGTTGCTCCTCTTAAAAGATGAAATGAACACGGAGACTGCTAAACAAATGGCAGAAAGTCGCCACCAATTTTTAATCACCTTTCTAAATGAACTAGAGAAGGAACTCTAACAAGAACCCCTGTCTGAAATGATCTCAGACAGGGGTCTTTCTTTATTCTTGGATCATGGCTAGGAGATCCTCTCCTGTAGTGGTTGGAAGGATCCGAACTCGTTTGAGGGAATAGAGGCCATCAGCGGAGCTGGCGAGTCCATTTTTAGTGGTGAGGCCTAGTTTGTAGTCAGCTTTCTTGGCTTGGTCGATCGTGACCTGGCTGTAGCGACCAGATGGGTAGACGATAACGCTGGTATTTTGATCCAGCACCTTATCCAGCAGGCGTTTAGAAGCGACTAGCTCATTCTTTTGGGTCTCAAGGCTGGAATTGGCTAGGTCTGGATGATTGACCGTATGGCTTTCAAAGGTCAAGCCAGCATGTTTCATCTCTTTGATTTGGTCAAAGGTCAGGACATTTTCTTTTTCCTTTTGGGTAAAGTCTGTGATGATATTGTTGGTGGCCGTCATCTTGTATTTCTTAAGAAGCGGATAGACGATGGTATAGAAATCCTCGACGCCATCATCAAAGGTCAACCAGACATATTTCTTTCCTTTGGGCACTTCGTTCTTAGCGAGGATGCGATAGGCTTCCTCTGGTGTCAATGTGTAGTAACCCGCTTTTTTCAGGGCCTTTAGTTGGCTCTCAAAGGTTTCTGGATCGACAATTAGATTGGCATTGGCAGCTTCGGACTCAGCCATATTGTGCACAGAGTGGTACATGAGGATGGGCAGTTTGACCGGCTTTTTCACTCGGGTCCACTCGATAGAGGAGCTATCCTCCTCGAGAGAACGTGTCACAGCAGTGCTACTTGTATTTCCGTCACTCGGCTGAGTGATCCGTTTGATCAGAAGAAAGCTACAAATAAAGATACAGACCAGTAGGAAGGCGTTAATTCCAAGTAGGGCTTTGATTTTTTTAGGTACTCTTCGTTTACTCATGGTGTCACCGCTTTCATTATTTTCTATATTGTACCACAAATTCTATGTTTTTTTCCAGAACTTGCTACAAACTGGTCCTGTCATGAAAATTCAGACTTTTTAAGGCAATTGGCTGTCAAAAGCCCAAGTTTTTGTTATAATGGAGCTATTATAGAAAATTCAAGGAGACTCATAGGATGTCTGTTAAAATTGCCTTACTAGGATTTGGTACTGTTGCTAGTGGCGTACCATTTTTATTAAAAGAAAACCATGAAAAAATCACCCAGGCAGCTCAAGATGAAATCGAGATCGCCAAGGTCTTGGTTCGCGATGATGCGGAGAAGGAAAGCTTGCAAGCGGCTGGTCATGACTACAACTTTGTGACCAATGTCGATGAGATTATTGAAGACAAAGAGATTGCCATCGTGGTTGAATTGATGGGCCGGATAGAGCCAGCCAAGACCTTTATCACCCGTGCTCTGGAAGCAGGTAAGCATGTGGTCTCTGCCAACAAAGACCTTCTTGCTGTTCATGGAAGTGAGCTGCTAGAGATTGCTAAAAAACACCAAGTGGCCCTTTATTATGAAGCTGCCGTAGCGGGTGGGATCCCCATCCTTCGGACCTTGGTGAATTCTTTAGCTTCCGACAAGGTGACCAAGGTTCTTGGTGTGGTCAATGGTACTTCTAACTTCATGATGACCAAAATGGTCGAAGAAGGCTGGACTTATGAGGATGCTTTAGCAGAAGCGCAACGCCTTGGTTACGCTGAAAGTGACCCAACCAATGACGTCGAAGGGATCGATGCAGCCTACAAGATGGTGATCTTGAGTCAATTTGCCTTTGGGATGAACATCCAATTTGACCAAGTAGGTCACAAAGGAATCAGCCAGATCACTCCTCAAGATGTCTCTGTCGCTCAAAGCCTTGGTTATGTGATCAAACTGGTCGGCTCGATCGTTGAAACCGAATCAGGGATTGCAGCAGAGGTGACACCAACCTTCCTTCCAAAACAACACCCACTTGCTGGTGTGAACGACGTCATGAATGCGGTCTATGTGGAATCCATCGGGATTGGTGAGTCTATGTACTATGGACCTGGTGCTGGTCAAAAACCAACTGCGACAAGTGTCGTTGCCGACCTCGTTCGCATTGTCCGTCGTCTAAAAGAAGGAACGATCGGCAAAGCCTTCAATGAATACAGTCGTCCTCTTCAATTGGCTAAGCCTGAAGATGTGAAGAACAATTATTACTTCTCAATCAAGGCACCAGATGCGACTGGTCAAATCTTGCGTCTCGCGGAGATCTTTAATGCAGAAGGAGCTTCCTTCAAACAAATCCTCCAAGAAGACTCTGATGGTCACTATGCAAGTGTGGTTATCATTACCCACCAAGTCAATCAGACACAATTCAAGAACTTGGTTGAAAAACTGGATTCAGAGCCGAATTTCGAACTCTTGAATACCTTTAAGGTCTTGGGAGAATAAGCATGAAGATTATTGTTCCAGCAACCAGTGCCAATGTAGGGCCCGGATTTGATTCTGTTGGGATTGCCGTTACTCGTTATTTGACCATTAAAGTGCTTGAACCAGCAGATGCTTGGTTGATTGAGCATGATTTAGGAGCAGGGATTCCGACAGACGAGAAAAACCTCTTGCTCTCAACAGCCCTGTCGATTGCCCCAGCTATTCAACCACATCATATCAAGATGACCAGTGAAGTGCCTTTGGCGCGTGGTCTTGGTTCTTCTAGTTCTGTCATTGTAGCAGGGATTGAATTGGCCAATCAATTAGCCAATCTCCAGCTATCAGATGCTGAGAAATTACGCATCGCGACCGAGATCGAAGGGCATCCGGATAATGTAGCTCCAGCTATCTTTGGGAATATGGTCATTGCGAGCTATATTGGTGAGGATGTCCAATATGTTACGGCTGACTTCCCAAGCTGTGATCTGGTGGCCTTTGTACCGAGCTACCAATTGAAGACCAGCGATAGTCGCAATGTCCTACCGAAAGAATGGTCTTATAAGGAAGCTGTTGCAGCTAGTAGTGTAGCCAATGTGGCCATCGCAGCTCTCCTCAAGGGAGATTTGCTGACGGCTGGTCGCTCCATTGAGTCAGATCATTTCCACGAGCGCTACCGTCAATCCTTGGTCAAAGAGTTCCCTCAGGTAAAAGAAGTTGCGCATCAACACGATGCTTATGCCACCTATCTTTCAGGAGCAGGCCCAACAATCATGAACCTTTTGGCACCGGAGCATGCCGCAGCCTTTGTCGCAGCTCTCGAAAACCTCAGGCTAGATGGTCAGATTTTCCAACTTAAAATCGACACATTTGGCGTTCGTGTTGAGAAATAAGACTGAATGTAACACAATTGAAAAAAGGATGTATACTTTTGTATATGTCCTTTTTGCTTCTCCTATGGTAGAATGGGAACTGTATGGGGATAAGCTCAAGCTTTCCCGAAAATCTAGGGGGAAACATGAAACCAGAATATTTATATAGTATTGCTACCGATCTTGGTCTGAAATTTGATGGCGAAGCTCGTGTGATGTACGGGGAGCGTGAAGGCTTCTTGTTAGTCATTGAAGGAGCTCAAACCAAGAATGTATTTACCATTTCACTTAGTGTGAAACAAGGTTCCGAAGGAGACTTAATCGAAGACGGTGAGATTCTTTGGAATGAATTAAAAGAACAATCAAAAGCCATTAATGCCATCTCTTTTGATGGTTACTTGACCTCGATCGTCGTCAAAGGTGGGATGACCAAAGGGAAGGCTGTCGAAACCTTATGGACAGCTATCCAAGATATTGTTGATTTCTTACTCAACCACCAATTTGTGCAAGTGAATGCGGAGACGGGTGAGGAAGAACCGATCGGCCTCTATCAAATCGGTGATGCGATCTTTTTAATCGATGATGCAACCTTTAGAGCCTACGAAGCAGAAATGCAAGACACGGTGGAGGCTTATGAAGCGCGGGAAGAAAACTTCCTCTTAGGGATTGTAGGGGCCGTGATCGGTGTGATCATCGGTGGAGCAGTTGCCCTCTTAGTAGCACGTCTCGGCTATGTGTCTGTTTTGGCAGGTGCGGCCCTCGGTTTTTGTACCATCAAAGGTTATGAGATTCTTGGTAAAAAATTGACTAAAAAAGGTGTGGTAGTTTCAGCAATTTTGATGGTCTTGACCGTCTTTTTGGTCAACCAATTAGATTATACTTTGGCGCTTATGAGTGAACTGGATTTGCCATTTGGTATGACCTGGTCGCTTCTCAATGAAGCGACATTCCAAGGGGACGTCCCAGATAACTTTTATTTGAATCTAGGCTTGCTAGCTGTCTTTACTCTTGGTGGTGCTTGGATTTCAGTCAAATCAGCTCTGGATGGACAAAAGAATCGTACCATCGCACGTAAAATTGCATAATAAATGGTAAAAGGAAGGCCTGAATACTATGGGCCTTCTTTTGTTTTTTAGGGTCGAAAAATAGTCAAAAATTTGGTATAATAGTTTGTATTTTATATAGAGAGAGAACAGACAGAAAGATGATTGAAGAAATGAATCAAATTCTTGAAGGGATTGATATCCGTTTTCAAGAACCATTAAAATATTATACCTATACAAAGGTTGGGGGAAATGCTGAATTTCTGGCCTTTCCTCGCAACCAATACGAATTAAAACGAATTGTACGCTTTGCGAACCAGGAGAATATTCCATGGATGGTCCTGGGGAATTCTTCTAATATTATTGTCCGAGATGGGGGCATACCGGGATTTGTCATTATGTTTGATCGCTTGCGAGATATCAGTGTGGATGGTTATGTGGTCGAAGCAGAAGCAGGGGCTAAACTCATCGACACCACCCATGTGGCCTTGTACCATAGTTTGAAAGGCTTCGAGTTTGCTAGTGGCATTCCAGGCAGTGTTGGTGGTGCTGTCTTTATGAATGCGGGAGCCTATGGAGGAGAGATTGCTCATGTTCTGGTGTCCTGTAAGGTCTTGACCAAAGACGGGGAAATCGAAACTCTGTCAGCGAGTGAACTAGCTTTCGGTTACCGTCATTCTAAGATTCAAGAGACAGGTGCTGTCGTCATCTCTGCCAAATTTGCTTTGTCACCAGGCAATCACGAGCAAATCAAACAGGAGATGGATCGGTTGACCCATCTTCGTCAGTTGAAACAACCCCTTGAATACCCTTCTTGTGGATCTGTCTTTAAGCGTCCTGTCGGTCATTTTGCAGGTCAATTAATTAGCGAAGCAGGTCTGAAAGGCTATCGAATTGGTGGTGTGGAAGTTTCTGAAAAGCATGCTGGCTTTATGGTCAATGTCGACAATGGAACAGCTAAGGACTACGAAGATCTGATCGCCCATGTCATTGAGGCAGTAGAAGCTCACTCAGGCGTCCGTTTAGAACCAGAAGTTCGCATTATCGGCCAAGCCTAAGAACGTTAGTATTGAAGAACAGTTGATAGTGTAAACATCGATGGCATCAGTCGGAAAGGGGGTGAGTGCCTATCGATACCGTAAATAGGTGGGGCAGTCTAATAAGTCCCCGAGAGGTATTGGTGGTCTGACAGGACTTCCTGTCAGCCGCTGCGTTTTCGTTTGAAAAGCAGTTTGGTAATCGTAGTAAAGAAGGAATTTATGTGAATTGAAAAAACCAATTATTGAGTTTAAAAATGTTACAAAGGTCTTTGAAGATAGCGGAACCGTTGTCCTAAAGGATATCAATTTTGAATTGGAAGAAGGGAAGTTCTATACCCTGCTCGGTGCATCTGGATCAGGAAAATCAACTATCCTGAATATTATTGCCGGTCTTTTGGATGCTAGCTCTGGAGATGTCTACCTTGATGGGGAACGGATCAATGATGTCCCTACCAACAAGCGGGATGTCCACACCGTCTTTCAGTCCTATGCCCTGTTTCCGCATATGACGGTCTTTGAAAATGTGGCTTTCCCCCTTCGTTTGAAAAAGCTGGACAAGGCTGAGATCGAACGTCGAGTTTCAGAAGTATTGAAAATGGTCCAGTTAGCAGGATTTGAAAAACGCTCGATCCAAAAATTATCGGGTGGTCAACGCCAGCGGGTAGCTATTGCACGGGCTATTATCAATGAACCACGAGTGGTCCTTTTAGATGAGCCTTTGTCTGCACTTGACTTGAAACTTCGGACAGACATGCAGTATGAGTTGCGAGAATTGCAACAACGCTTGGGGATTACCTTTGTCTTTGTCACTCACGACCAAGAAGAAGCCCTTGCCATGAGTGACTGGATCTTTGTCATGAATGAAGGAGAGATCGTCCAATCTGGTACACCAGTTGATATCTATGATGAACCGATCAACCACTTTGTAGCGACTTTTATCGGGGAATCCAACATCCTAGATGGTCGCATGATCGAGGACTACTTGGTTGAGTTCAATGGCAAACGCTTTGAAGCGGTCGACGGGGGGATGCGTCCAAATGAACCAGTTGAAGTCGTCATTCGTCCAGAAGACTTGCGCATCACTCTTCCTGAAGAAGGCAAGCTCCAAGTAAAGGTGGACACCCAGCTCTTCCGTGGGGTGCATTATGAGATCATTGCCTATGATGATTTGGGAAATGAGTGGATGATTCACTCTACTCGTAAGGCCATCGTGGGAGAAGTCATCGGGCTAGACTTTGAACCAGAAGACATCCACGTCATGCGTCTCAATGAAACCGAAGAAGAATTCGATGCGCGGATTGAAGAGTACGTTGAAGTGGAAGAGCAAGAAGCTGGTTTGATTAATGCCATTGAGGAGGAGAGAGATGAAGAAAACAACCTCTAATCTATTTATCCTCCCCTATTTCTTGTGGATTTTTCTCTTTGTCTTGGCTCCTGTAGTCATGATTATCTTTCAATCATTTTTCAACGTTGAAGGGCAGTTTTCACTTGAAAACTACAAAGAGTTCTTTACTTCGCAAAATCTGACCTATTTAAAGATGAGCTTTAATTCGGTCCTTTATGCCGGAATCGTCACCTTGGTGACGCTCTTGATCTCCTACCCGACTGCTTACTTTTTGACGCTGCTCAAACACCGGCAGTTGTGGTTGATGTTGATCGTCTTGCCAACCTGGGTCAATCTCTTGCTTAAGGCCTATGCCTTTATCGGAATCTTTGGTCAAGACGGCTCTATTAATAGCTTTTTAAGCTTTCTCGGAGTCGCTCCCCAGCAGATCCTCTTTACCGATTTCTCCTTTATCTTTGTAGCTAGCTACATCGAGTTGCCTTTCATGATCTTGCCGATCTTTAATGTCTTAGATGACTTAGATCCAAACTTGATCAATGCCAGCTATGATTTGGGAGCCAATCGTTGGGATACCTTCCGTCGTGTGGTCTTCCCCTTGTCCATGAATGGAGTCCGTTCAGGTGTGCAGTCTGTCTTTATTCCTAGTCTGAGTCTCTTCATGTTGACACGGATGATCGGTGGAAACCGCGTCATTACCTTAGGGACTGCGATTGAACAGCACTTCCTGACAACACAAAACTGGGGAATGGGTTCTACCATCGGAGTTGTTCTGATCCTTGCCATGCTCTTGACCATGTGGGCAACGAGAGAAAGGAGAGAACGATGAAAAAAGTATCTCATTTCTATCTAGGTTTCGTCTTTCTGATTCTCTATCTTCCTATCTTCTATTTGATCTTTTATGCTTTCAATAAAGGGGGAGATATGAATGCCTTTACAGGCTTCACACTTGAACATTTCAACGAGTTGTTCGCAGATAGTCGCCTGATGCTGATCTTGTCAGAGACCTTCCTGTTGGCCTTCTTGTCAGCCTTGATTGCGACGGTGATCGGAACCTTTGGAGCCATTTATATTTATCAATCTAAGAAGAAGTTAGAAGGACCATTGCTTTCCATCAACAACATTCTTATGGTAGCGCCAGACGTTATGATCGGGGCCAGCTTCTTGATTCTCTTTACGACGGTGAAGTACCAGCTAGGTTTCTTATCAGTTCTAGCTAGTCACGTGGCCTTCTCGATTCCCATTGTGGTCTTGATGGTCTTGCCGCGCCTTAAGGAAATGAACCGGGATATGGTTAATGCTGCCTATGACTTAGGAGCTACTCAAGTGCAAATGCTCAAAGAGATCATGTTGCCGTATCTGACACCAGCCATTATTGCGGGCTACTTTATGGCCTTTACCTATTCTCTTGATGACTTTGCCGTGACCTTCTTTGTAACCGGAAATGGTTTTACAACCTTGTCTGTAGAGATCTACTCACGTGCTCGTCAGGGAATTTCCCTCAGCATCAATGCCTTGTCAGCCCTTGTCTTTCTCTTTAGTGTGCTCTTGGTCATCGGTTATTACTTTATCACCCGTGAAAAGGAGGAAGCAGCATGAAAAAACTCTATTCATTCCTAACAGGGATTGTCATGGTGATCTTGATCCTCTGGGGAATTAGCCACCAGATCGAAGCCAGCATGAATACCAAGAATAGTGACAAGCTAGTCATCTATAACTGGGGAGATTATGTTGATCCTGAATTGCTCCAGGAATTCACCAAAGAGACGGGAATTCAGGTGCAATATGATACCTTTGATTCCAACGAAGCCATGTACACCAAGATCAAGCAGGGGGGCACGACCTACGATATTGCCATTCCGAGTGAATACATGATTGCCAAGATGATGGATGAGCATTTGGTTGAAAAATTGGATCAATCCAAGATCAAAGGGATGGAAAATATTGATCCAAAACTGTTGAACCAATCATTTGATCCGGGCAACCAATATTCCGTTCCTTACTTCTGGGGCACCTTGGGGATCGTCTACAATACTAAGATGGTCAAAGAAGCTCCGGAACATTGGGCTGATCTCTGGCGTGAAGAGTACAAAAATGACATCATGATGTACGATGGGGCGCGTGAGGTGATGGGAATTGGTCTCAATACCTTGGGCTATAGCCTCAATGAAAAGGATCCCAAGAAATTGCAAGAGGCAGTAGATAAACTCTACACCTTGACGCCAAATATCAAAGCTTTGGTGGCCGATGAGATGAAAGGCTATATGATCCAAAACAATGCAGCTATTGGGGTTACCTTCTCAGGAGAAGCTAGCCAAATGCTGGATGCCAATAAGGATCTTCGCTATGTCGTCCCAACCGAAGCCAGCAACCTTTGGTTTGATAACATTGTCATTCCAAAAACCGTGAAAAATAAAGAAGCAGCATATGCCTTTATTAACTTTATGCTTCGTCCTAAAAATGCTTTGAAAAATGCTCTTTATGTTGGCTACTCAACGCCAAATAAAAAAGCCAAAGCCATGTTGCCAAAAGAAATCCAAAATGACCAAGCCTTCTATCCAAGCGATGAAACACTGGACCATTTGGAAGTCTATCAACAATTAGGCAAGAAATTGCTTGGAGTCTATAACGATCTTTACCTTCAGGTCAAGATGTATCGAAAATAACACAAAAGGAACCTCCGGGTTCCTTTTTTATTACTGCATAAAGTCTCTAACTAGTGAGTTAGATTGAGATTCAAATGAAAGATGCTATAATAGTAAAGAAAGTGACTGGCCCATTCAGTCATGAAAGGAAGGATTGGAGAAGAAGAGATGAAGAGAGGACTGGAACTATTTTTGATTATTCTGTTACCGATCCTAGGACTCGTTTTTTTTGGAGGAAAAATCATGACCCTGACCAAAAGGCCGGAGCAGAAGATAACGGCCTCTTCTTCAAAGAAAGTCGTAAAAAAATCAGAAGAAGAGATAAAAAAAGAACAACTTGACTATCTAAAAGAACACGAACAGAAGGTTATTGATTTAGTCAAAGCAAAAAATTCAAAAGTTGAATCCGTTCAGATTGATTGGGATCAGACACAATGGGGTGATGGTGGACTGACAACTCCTGAATATTATATGAGTGTTTATGGACGTATAAATAATATTGAAGAATCAAGTTGGGGAGTAGATATCCCAATTAATGAGGACAATACATTGAATCTAGATGAGATGTATATAGGATCCGACATTAGAATAGGGGGAAGATTATTTGAGTAATTGGAATTTGAGCAGTTTTGACAATCTATATGGTTCATTAGCTGAATCAACTTATCGTGATAGGCCCATGAACTTTCCATATAAGCAATTGGATCAAATCCAGGAAGAGCGCTCAAAGCTCAAATGGGAGTATGACAATGAGATCGATGCTTTCTATAAACATCAGAAAAAATGGAAATCAGAAGCTAAGAAAAATCAGTAAGGTTGCCCTTACTGATTTTTTAGTTGGATCCAGATGATGCTGTATCTGCGCCACTGTCTGTTGCGGTGGAGCCTTGGTCTTGTGCAGCAGATGAACTGGTGTCTGCAGCAGATGAGCTATTGGTTTCTTTTTGAGAACTTGTCTCTGTATTGCTTGAATCGGTTTGCGTGTTGGTATTTGTGTTGGTGTCAGTCGCGGTAGAGTCAGAACTCTTATCGTGAACCACGACGACGCTGGTGCTGCTAGATGGCTTATCTTCTGTTTTTTGATTGTCTTTATTAAGCAGACTCATAATCGTAATAGAAGTGACGATAATCCCTAAAAGACTAGCAATTGTAGCTACAACCGTTTGAAATAGTGATAGACCTTGTTTTACCTTTTCACCGCGAGATGGTTTGGTATCGACTTTTTCCTCAGGTTTTTGGTTTTTGTTACTTCTTGAATATTGTGACATATTGGTTCTCTTTCTATCATGAATTTTTTTTTAACACTTTCCTATTATAAGTCATTTTCTGAAAAATGTCTAAAAAGAACTGAATTTTAGGGAGTGATTTTGCACCAGGTCTAGTGATCAAATCCTTGTCCCAAGCGGTTAGAAATGATAAAATAGAAGTTACGTAAAAAGAAAGTGATGGATGTTCAAGACATGATTTATTTTGATAATTCAGCAACGACCAAACCCTATCCGGAAGCCCTTGCGACCTATACGGAAGTAGCGAATCGGATCTGGGGTAATCCTTCTAGTTTGCACAATCTAGGTAGTCAAGCTACTCGTATTTTAGAGGCTTCTAGAAAACAGATTGCGGAGTTAATTGGTAAGAAAGCTGAGGAGATTTATTTCACGTCTGGTGGGACGGAAGGAGACAACTGGGTTCTCAAGGGTGTCGCCTTTGAGAAAGCCCCTTATGGCAAGCATATCATTGTCTCTGACATCGAGCATCCCGCTATCAAGGAGTCCGCTGCTTGGTTAAAGACGCAGGGATTCGAAGTGGATTATGCTCCAGTGGATGCGCGTGGCTTTGTCAAAGTGGATGCCTTGGCTAGTCTTCTCCGTCCAGATACGACCTTGGTCTCTATCATGGCCGTCAACAATGAGATTGGCTCCATCCAGCCCATTCATGACATCGCGGCACTCCTTGAGGATCGCCCAACCATTAGTTTCCATGTCGATGCGGTTCAAGCCTTGGCCAAGGTGGCAACAGAGCTCTATCTACCAGAGCGCGTGGACTTTGCAACCTTCTCTAGTCATAAATTCCATGGCCTTCGTGGAGTCGGCTTTGTCTACATCAAAGAAGGCAAAAAGATCACACCCCTCTTAACAGGTGGTGGCCAAGAAAAAGAAATGCGGTCGACGACAGAAAACGTAGCGGGAATCGCAGCGACAGCAAAAGCCCTACGCTTGGCTATTGAAAACCAAGAAGCTTTTGCCAGCAAGACTCAGCAAATGAAAGAAGTCATTCGTCAAGAATTGGCTAACTATTCAGATGTCACCGTCTTTTCTGGTGAGGATCACTTTGCGCCTCACATCTTGACCTTTGGAATCAAGGGCGTTCGAGGAGAAGTAGTCGTCCACGCCTTTGAAGAGTTTGACATCTACATCTCGACGACCAGTGCCTGCTCTTCCAAAGCTGGAAAACCAGCAGGTACTTTGATTGCGATGGGAGTGGACAAGAGTATGGCCCAGACAGCAGTCCGATTGAGTCTCGATCTTGAAAATGACATGAGCCAAGTCGAGCAATTCTTGACCAAGTTCAAACTGATTTACGAGCAAACACGAAAAGTACGTTAATTATAGAAGGAAATCAATATGACCTTAACCTATTCAGAAATTATGATTCGCTATGGAGAGCTTTCTACTAAAGGGAAGAACCGCATGCGTTTTATCAACAAATTGCGCAATAATATTCAAGATGTTTTATCTATTTATCCAGCTGTCAAGGTGATCGCAGACCGCGATCGGGCGCATGCTTATCTGCACGGAACAGATTATGAACCAGTGGCAGCATCGCTCAAGCAGGTCTTTGGGATTCAAAATTTTTCACCCGTTTACAAGATTGAAAAATCAGTTCCAGCCTTGAAAGCTGCTGTACAAGAGATTATGAAGGAGATTTACAAGGAAGGCCTGACCTTTAAAATCTCAAGTAAGCGGAGTGACCACACTTTTGAGCTCGATAGCCGCGAGCTCAATCAAACTCTAGGTGGCGCTGTCTTTGAAGCGATCCCAACCATTCAGGCACAGATGAAAAAGCCAGATATCAATCTGCAAGTCGAAATCCGAGAAGAAGCAGCCTACATCTCTTATGAAACCATCAAGGGAGCAGGCGGTCTTCCTGTCGGGACCTCTGGCAAGGGCATGCTCATGCTGTCTGGTGGGATCGACTCTCCAGTAGCTGGTTACTTGGCCTTGAAGCGTGGCGTGGATATCGAAGCGGTCCACTTTGCGAGTCCTCCTTATACAAGTCCTGGTGCGCTGAAAAAAGCGCAAGACCTAACACGCAAGTTGACCAAGTTTGGGGGCAATATCCAATTTATCGAGGTGCCCTTCACAGAGATCCAAGAGGAAATTAAGGCAAAAGCGCCGGAAGCTTATCTCATGACCCTGACTCGACGTTTTATGATGCGCATTACAGACCGGATTCGTGAGGAAAGACGTGGTCTCGTTATTATCAATGGCGAGAGCTTGGGACAAGTGGCTAGTCAAACTCTAGAGAGTATGCAGGCTATTAATGCAGTGACCAATACGCCGATCATTCGTCCGGTGGTGACCATGGACAAGTTGGAGATCATTGACATCGCCCAAGCGATTGATACCTTTGAAATCTCGATTCAACCATTTGAAGATTGTTGTACGATTTTTGCGCCTGACCGTCCAAAGACCAATCCAAAACTTAAGAATGCGGAGCAGTATGAACAACGCATGGATGTGGAAGCTTTGGTCGAACGAGCTGTAGCAGGCATCATCGTAACAGAGATCACACCAAAAGCAGAAAAAGATGAGGTCGATGACCTGATTGAGGATCTATTATAATAGAGACTGGGATTTTCCAGCCTCTTTTTAAAAAGAACTAGAAGGAGAGAAAATGAAAAAAATTATCGTATTAATGACGAGTTTGCTTCTGTTGACAGGCTGTGTTAAAGTATCCTTTACTGGCCCGAAAAAAGAAGAGAAGACGAGCCAATCAACTAGTAGTAAAAAAGAACCTCTCACATTTGTTAGAGCCGACAAGTATAAAGACCAGGAAAACGAAGTCTTGGAAGCCTCTGAGAAATTTATCAAGGAACATCCGACGCTCGGAGATGCCGGTAAAATATTTGTCTTTTTCCCAGGTTATACGTTTGGAAATGAGGAAAATCGCTTTGCCTTATTCTTAATGGTAAATCGGACCACTACAAACATTGATCGAGACGCCTCTTTTGTTCTGAACTTGGAATATGATGGAGCACCGCTTCTTGAAAATATTACCGTAGACTATCAGATCAACGAATCAGGTGTTTTAAAACCGAATATGGTTTCAGCTATTCCTGTTAAAATCACCAAAGAACAAGAAGAAAAATTGAATAGCATGACTGATTCGTCGAAAGCTAAAATGAGTTTTAAGGACTTCAAATTTAAAAGCAACTGATAAGAGGATGGAGATAAAAAATAATAAGACTTCAATCACCCCTGAACCTAGAACTGTCTTTTAGGTTGAGGGGCTTTTTGATCGCAACAGAAAGAAAGGGATCTAGTCTGTAATGGGAAGGCTAGATCCTTTAAAATATAGAGGGTTACAAGAAATATTCAGTAAGCACAGATTAGTTTTTGGCTTGAATTGCTGCTTGAGCAACGGCTAGTCTAGCAGCAGGAACCCGGTAAGGAGAGCAGGAAACGTAAGTTACTTGAATGTTTTGGAAGAAGGAGATAGAAGAAGGATCTCCGCCAACTTCGCCACAGATACCGATAGCGAGGTTTGGTTTTACCTGATGTGCTTTGCGGATGGCGATTTTCATTAATTCACCGACGCCATCCTTATCAATTTTTTGGAAAGGGTCGAAAGAAAGAATATCCTTATCCTTGTAGTGGCCAATGAATTTTCCAATATCATCCCGAGAGAAGCCATAGGTCATCTGGGTTAAGTCATTGGTGCCAAAACTGAAGAAATCGGCTTCTTGAGCCAGTTTATCAGCAGTTAGGCAGGCGCGGGGTAGTTCAATCATGGTACCAATTTCATAAGGAAATGGCTCCTGACCATACTGCTCGAAAAGATGTTCAATATGTTGAACGAGATACTCTTTGATGCATTCGAATTCTTTTTGATCAGCAATTAAAGGAACCATGATTTCCGGCTTGATCGTTTGACCTTGCTGATGCAATTTGATAGCACTTCTAAAAATAGCTTCTGTCTGCATCTTGTAGATTTCCGGCTTAGTTATGCCGAGACGGCAACCCCGGTGTCCCAACATCGGATTACTTTCCTGCAGACCTTCGATGCGGTCGGCAAGTTTTTCAGGAGATTTTTTTAGTTTGCTTGCTAATAATGCAATTTCTTGGGAATCCCTAGGTAGGAATTCATGCATGGGTGGATCAAGTAGGCGAACAATCATTGGTTTGTCTTGGACGGTTTGGAACATTTGGAAGAAATCTTTTTCCTGGAAGTCTAGGAGCCTATTGAGGGCTTCTTTTGTTTCTTCTTCGGAATCCGCTAAGATGAGGCGACGCATTTCGAGAATCCGTTCTTGTTCAAAGAACATGTGTTCCGTACGGGCTAGGCCGACGCCTTTGGCCCCAAAGTTCATTGCTGTCGTTAAGTCTTTGACTGTTTCTGCATTGGCTCGAACTTGAAGGATGGCGACTTCATCTGCCCAAGCAAGCAAGCGCTGGAGGTCTTGGTTATTTTCTACTAGGACAGTTGGAAGTTCGCCACGATAAATGCGGCCAGAATAGCCGTCGACGGAGATCAGATCTCCCTCCCTTAGGACTAGACTGCCACAGGAAAGGGTTTTGTTCTCCTCGCTAATGGTCAACTCTCCACAACCAGCGACACAGCAAGTTCCCATACCACGAGCTACAACAGCAGCGTGAGAAGTCATACCCCCTTGGCTAGTGACAATGGCTTGGCTGACAATCATCCCTTCAATATCTTCTGGAGACGTTTCTTGTCTTACAAGGATGACTTTTTTCCCTTCTTGATGGATTTCTTTAGCTCGATCGGCAGTAAAGACGATTTGGCCAGTAGCTGCACCTGGGCTAGCTGGTAGACCTTGGGCTAAGAAAGGAGCTTTCTCTAAAGCAGTTTCCTCAAAGACTGGGTGTATTAGTTGACTGATGGAAGCAGGGGCAACTCTGAGGAGTGCCTCTTCCTTACTAATCAGACCTTGATCCACCATATCTAAAGCAATCTTTAAGGAAGCCTTGGCTGTTCGTTTTCCATTTCGGGTTTGTAGGATGTAGAGCTTGCCTTTCTCGATGGTAAATTCAATATCCTGCATATCCTTATAGTGGTTTTCAAGGATCTTGGCATAGTCTTTGAAAGCCTGATAGGTTTCTGGTTGGATCTCTTTTAAGGCTGCAATCGGCTCGGGCGTACGGATACCAGCGACGACATCTTCCCCTTGAGCATTCAGCAAAAATTCACCGAAAAGTTCCGCCTCCCCAGTTGCAGGATTTCTAGTGAAGCAAACCCCTGTTCCGCTGGCTTCGTCACTATTTCCGAAGACCATGGCTTGAACATTGACAGCTGTTCCTAAATCATGAGGAATCTGATGAAGCTCCCGGTAAATTCTAGCCCGATTGTTATTCCAAGATTTAAAGACTGCTTGGATAGCTGCATAGAGTTGCTCATTAGTGGTCTCAGGAAATTGCTTCTTGTGTTTGGCGTAGAGATCTTTATAGCGCTGGATCAATTCTTGTTGCTGGGCCAGGTCAAAATCATGGGCCTTTTTATTCTGTTTTTGTTCAAATGTAGCTAGTTGCTCATCAAAAAGTCCCTTATCAATGCCATAGACCACATCAGCAAACATTTGGAGTAGACGGCGATAGCAGTTGTAGGCGAAATCAAGATTGGTTTCTTTGGCTAGTAATTGAGTCCGTTGATCATTGAGACCAAGATTGAGAATGGTATCCATCATCCCAGGCATCGAAAATTTAGCTCCGCTCCGGACAGAGACTAAGAGTAAGTGAGGATCTTCTCCTCTAAAGGACTTACCCGTTTTTTCTTCCAATTGGGCAACCGCTTTCAAAATCTCCTCTTTTAAAGAGGAATCAAAGAAGTCAGGATGATCAAGATAGTGGATACAACTTTTAGTAGTGATGGTAAATCCAGGAGGAACGGGTAGTCCCAAATGGCTCATCTCCGCTAAATTAGCCCCTTTCCCACCCAGGAGATCATTGTCCTTCGCACTCCCTTCTTCGAAGGAGTAAATCCATTTTGTCATATAAGCCTCCAAAAAACTAAATATGTGTCATATTTAAGACAAAATCATTGTAATATACATCACATATATTTGTCAAATAAAACATACCTCTTTTTATGTTGACTATTTGGATTATTTTGCTATAATATTCAGTAAAAATGATGATTATTTGAAAGTGAAGAATGGATATAGTGTGAATATTTCCTTGGATAGGTCTGATATAATCATTATGGAGATAGAAATAGAAAGGCTAGGAAATTTTGAAATTAAGTGAACGTCAAAAGAAAATAGTTGAAATTGTAAAATTGCATCAGCCCTTAAGTGGAGAGAAGATTTCTGAGTTATTGGATATTTCAAGGGCGACCCTGCGTCCAGATTTGTCCTTTCTAACCTTGGTTGGTATTTTGAAAGCTACACCAAAAATTGGCTATACCTACTCTGGATTAGATCTCGAAACGCTTTACTTTTTTGATACTTTTCAAAAAGAAGTGGCAGAGATCATGACCTCTCCTGTTTTAGTCACCCATGATTCCTATATTCAAGATGCGATTATTACCCTTTTTATGTATGATGCCGATGTCCTCTATGTTATCGATGAAGACAAGCTCTTACTGGGAATTATGTCCCGTAAAGATTTATTGAGAGCATCTCTCAATTCGAGTATACAGACGACTCCTGTAGCAGTTTGTATGACTCGAATGCCCCATATCATTACCTGTACAAAAGACATGAACATCTTAGAAGCGGCTGCTCTCCTGCAAGATCATGCCATCGATTCCTTACCGGTAGTCGATGAAGAGAATGATCGAAAAGTTGTTGGAACGGTGACCAAATCAGCCTTGCTCGATTACATTATTCTACAAGCAAGAAATGCTGAACTGAAGAGTGAAGAGGAATAAATATGAAAAAAGAGATCATTGTATATAGTATTTCAGATTCTTTGGGTGGGACTTCCCAAAAATTATTGTCAGCAGTTACCGCACAGTACCCAGATATCATTTTTAATAATAGTTATCGGTTCCCTTTTATCAATCAAGAAGAGGAACTCTTGGATATCTTATATGATGCCTTGAAGGATAATGCACTTGTCATCAGCACCTTAGTCAATAGTCAGTTAGCATCAGTAGCCAGAGAATTTAGCCAAAAAAATGCTTTGGCTTATTTGGATCTCATGTATCCATTTTTTGAAATTATTGAAGAAAAGACTGGTACCAGACCAATAGAAGTTCCAGGAACCTTGCACCGCTTAGACAGTGATTATTTTAAGAAAATTTCAGCAATTGAATTCGCTGTTAAATATGATGACGGTAAGGTACCTCAGGGGTTTTTAGAAGCCGATTTGGTCCTGCTTGGTGTTTCCCGTACCTCAAAAACTCCCCTGAGTATTTACCTGGCCAATAAGGGCTACAAGGTTGCAAATCTGCCTTTGATCCCTGAAGTTCCTTTACCTCAGGTCTTAGATAAGGTTGATTCTCGACGCTTGATTGGTCTGATCTGTGAGCCTGAAAAATTAATGAAAGTTCGAAGCCATCGCTTGGATTCTTTAGGATTAACGCAAGAAACAAGTTATACGGATTTAGAAAAAATTTATCAAGAATTGGATTATTCCAAGAAGGTCTTTAAACAATTTGGCGCTCAAATCATCAATATGACAGATAAATCGATTGAAGAGACAGCTTTCCTAATTGAAGAGGAATTGAAGAAGATGAACTGATTCTTGAATCAGCGTAGATGAGGTTGTAAATAGAGAATCCTTGGAGAGTTGATATGGAGCAATATAAGCGTATTTTACTAGAGAAATTTGATTCTCGTCAAAAAGTCATTACTGAACTTACTAATCTTGAGGCCATTTTGAACCTACCAAAAGGGACAGAGCTTTACATTAGTGATATTCATGGAGAATTTGCAGCTTTTGATTATATTTTGAGGAGTTGCGCTGGAATTTTAAATGAAAAAATTAATGACTGCTTTGTAGCTTCATTGACACAAGAGGAAAAGAATACACTGTCAGCTCTCGTATCTTATCCAGAACGGGTTTTGGAACAAGTGAATAAGGAGAAAGAGTGGTATAAATCAACGATTTCTCAGCTCTTAACTCTACTAAGTTTTGTGGCAGCTAAATATAGCCGCTCCAAACTTAGAAAGGCCTTGCCCCAGGAATATGCCTATATCATAGAAGAACTGATCTATAGTGATCTTACACTAGCTGATAAACATTCTTATTTCCATACGATCTTAAGTTATGTTATTGAACTAAGAGAAGCGGATCCCTTTATCTTGGGAATTGCCAGCAGTATTCGTCGCTTATTGATTGATCACCTGCATGTGGTAGGAGATATTTTTGATAGAGGGGTTGGAAGTGCCCAGGTAATGGATGAGCTCCTTGATTTTCATTCTTTAGACATTCAATGGGGCAATCACGATATCATTTGGATGGGGGCTTACTTTGGATCCAAGGCATGTTTATTGAATGTATTGCGCATTGCAGCACGTTATGGTTACTTATGGGATATCGAAAAAGCCTATGGTTTAAACATTCGTTCTTTAAGCTTATTTGCGGATAAGACCTACAAAGCCAATCCTAAGTTTAGTCCCATCCTAGGGACAAGGGCGGATGAATTTACAGCTGAAGAAATATTGCAACTGGAAAAGGTTCATCAAGCGCTGGCCATTCTCCAATTTAAGGTAGAAACTCAATTGATGAAGAGACGGCCAGAATTTCAGATGGACAATCAAATCCTGCTGGATAAAATTGATTATTGGAAGAACTCTATCACCATTGACGGGAAGAACTATTCCTTGCAAAACACCTGCTTCCAAACCATAGATCGGGCAAATCCTTCAGAATTAAGCATAGAGGAAAAACAAATAGTAGCTAGTATGCTGTCTTCCTTCCAAGGATCTCCCAAAATGGCTGAACATATGGAGCTCTTAATGCAAAAGGGATCCATGTATAAGATTTACAATCACCACTTGCTGTTTCATGGTTGTATACCCTTGAAACCTTCTGGGGAATTTCAACCTCTAGTGCTTCATCAAGCTCAGTATGCGGGGAAAGAATTACTAGATTTTTTCGAATATCATATTCGCCTTGCAGCAAAAAACAAAGAGGTTGGGGATGACCTTTCAACGGATTTAGTATGGTATTGCTGGCGAGGGCCATTGTCTCCCCTCTTTGGGAAGAATAAGATGACGACCTTTGAACGGTATTTTATTGAAGAGCCAGAAACGCATAAGGAAGTAGAAAATGAGTATTTTAGCTATCGAAATTCAAAAAAGATTTGCCAATTACTTTTAGAGGAATTTGGTCTTGAAACCAACTTATCTCGTATTGTGAATGGCCATACACCGGTTAAAACAGGAAAAGGGGAATCACCCATTCGAGGTGAAGGACTGCTCTTTGTCATTGATGGGGGGCTTTGCGAAGCTTATCAAAAGAAGACAGGTACAGCAGGTTATTCACTCCTTAATAATTCCTATGGCTTTCAACTTGTCACCCATCAGCCCTTCCAAGATATTCAAAAGGTTGTAGATTCGCCATTTGAGCAAACGTCCTTGAAGAAGGTGATTGAAGACCTGGAGGACCGTACCCTCATCCAGTCAACTACCATCGGTCAGAACTTACTAGAACAACAGCAAGAATTGATCCAGTTGCTCCATGAATTTTATGATGCTTGACATCATTCACCAAAGGAACAAATAAAAGAAAAAAAGAATCTTAAATAATACTTTTATAAAGATTGCCAAGAGCTTTAGTAGCTATTTAATTCTTTTAAACACTTAAAAGAAATTTTTCAAAGAAAATTCGCTTTCAAAGCGCAAAAATACTTGTCTTTGTCTGATAGAAGTGATATACTTAGAGAGTTGACTATGCACATGCCTGTGCAACCGCTCGATCATCGTCGCTCATCCTTTGAGCTTAAGTGGTTCGTCCCACGATGCTAGGCGAGTCTTCACAAAATACGGGGAAACCCAAAAATACATAGGAGGTGCATAATGAGCACATACGCAATCATTAAAACTGGCGGAAAACAAGTTAAAGTTGAAGTTGGTCAAGCTATCTACGTTGAAAAATTGAACGTCGAAGCTGGTCAAGAAGTTACATTTAACGAAGTTGTTCTTGTTGGTGGTGAAAACACTGTTGTCGGAACTCCACTTGTTTCAGGAGCTACTGTTGTTGGAACTGTTGAAAAACAAGGAAAACAAAAGAAAGTTGTTACTTACAAGTACAAACCTAAAAAAGGTAGCCACCGTAAACAAGGTCACCGTCAACCTTACACTAAAGTTGTCATCAACGCTATCAACGCTTAATTTTTAGGAGAACACATGATACAAGCAGTCTTTGAACGAGCCGAAGATGGCGAGCTGAGGAGTGCAGAAATCACTGGGCACGCTGGAAGCGGTGAATATGGCTTTGATGTCGTGTGTGCATCGGTTTCGACTCTAGCCATTAACTTTATCAACTCTGTTGAGAAATTTGCAGGCTACGAACCGGATCTAGAATTAAACGAAGAAGAAGGTGGCTTCCTTCGGGTCACTATCCCGACAGATATTCCACCACATCAAAGAGAAATGACCCAACTATTCTTTGAATCATTTTTCTTAGGGATGGCAAACTTATCGGAGAACTCTTCAGAGTTCGTCCAAACAAGAGTTATCACAGAAAACTAACATGGAGGAAAACAATTATGTTGAAATTGAATCTTGCTAACTTGCAACTTTTCGCCCACAAAAAAGGTGGAGGTTCTACATCAAACGGACGTGATTCACAAGCAAAACGTCTTGGAGCTAAAGCAGCTGATGGACAAACTGTAACAGGTGGATCTATCCTTTACCGTCAACGCGGTACACACATCTACCCAGGTGTGAACGTTGGACGTGGTGGAGACGATACTTTGTTCGCAAAAGTTGAAGGCGTAGTACGCTTCGAACGTAAAGGTCGCGATAAAAAACAAGTTTCTGTTTACCCAATCGCAAAATAAAAAGGTTTTTAAACCTTTTTGTCCCGAGCCTGATCCAAAGGTGAGGAAGCTAGAAATAGCAAAATTAAAGCTTTCTGATTTATCAGAAGGCTTTTTTCTTTTATTTATTTAAAAATATCATGTTTACCATTGTTAATATAATGTTTGAATTTGTGTTTTTTGAAAAATGTAGTATAATAGAGACAAATATAGTAGGAATGGAAGTAGTACCATGAAAGATAGCAGACATGTTGAAATTCTTCAGGAACTGGATCGAAAAAGTGTGGTATCAGTCAAAGAACTCAAGGAACTCTTTGGGGTGACAGACATGACCATTCGTCGCGATCTGATCGATCTTGAAAAACAAGGTCTTTTAGTTCGTGTACATGGTGGAGCCCACAAAAAGGTAAAAGATAGCTTGTTAGAGGCTTCTCACAGTGAGAAAAATCTCATCAATATTGATGAGAAACGAACCATTGCAAAAAAATGTGCAGAGTTGATCGAAAATGGGGATACCGTCTTTATTGGGTCTGGTACGACAACAGATTTTATCGGCGACTATTTAGAAGGAAAGGAAATCAGTATTGTCACCAATTCCCTCCCCATTTTTGAAAAGCTAAAGGATTTTCCAAATTATGACCTGATCTTAGTTGGTGGTCGCTACCGGGTGAAGACACAAACTTTTGTCGGGCAATTTGCCAATAAACTCTTGAAAGAAATAAAGGTTTCTAAAGCTTTCATCGGGGTCAATGGCATCGATGGGCATCATGTTTCCACAGCCAATGAAGAAGAAGGAAATGGTAATGCTATTATTCTAAACAATGCAATTGAGAAATATGTGGTTGCAGATAACAGTAAGTTTGATAGCTATTCTTTCTATAGTTTCTATCGAGTGGAAGACCTGAATGCCATTATTACTGATGATAGTATTCCAAAGAAGATCAAAGACAAATACGGCTTGTATACGAAAATCATATAAAATCAGAGGCTGGGACAAAAGTCCTAGCCTCTCAATTGTCTTTTGATTGTCGAGCAAGACGCAGTGGTTGAGGTGGCGGATAGAACTTGCGAAGCAAGTATCCTAAGTCTTTGTTCGCTTTTTAAGCTTCAAAGATGCCCTATGTTGACGGAAACTATGTTTCCTTTATCTGCAACCTTCAACAGTCTCCCAGACTGTTGAAGCTGTCCCACTCTCTTTTTACTGATTTAATGATGTTGGAAAATGACGGATAGAAAGCGCTTTAGAGTGTTATATAAACAAAAATGAACAAATTTAGACAAAAAAAGATTGACAATCAATCAATATAGTGATATACTGAAGCTATAAATAAATAGTTAGATAAGGAGGTGGCAACAATGGGGTTAAATCAACTCTTTAACAAAGATCTTGTGTTTTGCCTACATGCCAAGGATCAAACAGATCTCTTTAAGCAGGTAGCAAGCTTATTGGAAGAGCGACAGATTGTGACACCAACCTATCGTTCCGCTTTGATTGAGCGTGAAAAGTCTTTCCCGACTGGATTAGACATGGAATTTCTTGGTAAGGACTTACCAAATGTGGCGATCCCGCACACAGACATTGTCCATAATCTCACTGAGAATGTGGTTGTGGTTCGTTTGGATCAACCCGTAACCTTCCATAATATGATTGCTCCAGATAAGGAAGTTCAAGTTTCACTCTTATTCTTCATTATCAATAATACGAGCTCAAGCCAAACCAATATTTTGGCCCAGCTGATGGATTTCTTTACATCCAATGGAAATCTCGAAGCTCTATCAAAATTAGATAGTGAAGATAAGCTTTATCAATACATTACGGAAACTATTTCCTAAAACATTCGTAAATATTTATAATGGAGGACATCCAAATGATTAAAATTTTAGCTGCCTGTGGTGCAGGCGTTAACTCTAGCCACCAAATTAAGAATGCGTTGGAAGAAGAGTTGTCAAACCGTGGTTATGATGTGCGTTGTGACGCTGTCATGGTCAAAGACGTCAATGAAGATTTGATTTCTGGTTATGATATCTTTACTCCAATTGCTGCGACTGATTTGGGATTCGATCCTGGTATTCCAGTGGTAGAAGCAGGACCAATCTTGTTCCGTATTCCAGCGATGAGTGCGCCAGTCTTTGATAACATCGAAGCTGCCATTAAAGAACATGGATTAAGTTAATATTTTTTTAAACGTGATTGTAAGCGTTATCTAATTTTAAAATTGGGAACACTTTATGCTGTAAATTACAAAAAATTCATAAATCGGGAGGATTTATTATGAATGGCATTATTGATTTTGCCAATAAATTTTTCAAACCCATCCTAGACATGGGTGCTCCGATCATCATGTTGATCGTCTTGACTTTATTGGCTCTCTTATTTGGAGTGAAATTCTCTAAAGCACTTGAAGGTGGTATTAAACTTGCCATCGCCCTTACTGGTATCGGTGCTATCATCGGTATGTTGAATGGAGCTTTCTCAGCATCTCTTGCAAAATTCGTTGAGAATACTGGTATTCAATTGAATATCACAGACGTTGGTTGGGCGCCTCTTGCGACCATTACTTGGGGATCTGCCTGGACACTTTACTTCTTATTGATTATGTTGATCGTCAACGTTATCATGCTTGCGATCAAGAAGACTGATACACTTGACGTCGACATCTTTGATATCTGGCACTTGTCTATCACTGGTCTTTTGATCAAATGGTATGCGGACAACAACGGTGTCAGCCAAGGAGTTTCACTTTTCGTTGCCACTCTTGCCGTTGTCCTTGTAGGGGTTATGAAAATCATCAACTCAGACTTGATGAAACCAACATTTGATGATTTGTTGAATGCACCAAGTTCATCACCTATGACATCTACTCACATGAACTACATGATGAACCCAATCATCATGGTCTTGGATAAAATCTTTGACAAATTCTTCCCGGGTCTTGATAAATACGACTTCGATGCTGCTAAATTGAACAAGAAGATCGGTTTCTGGGGATCTAAATTCTTTATCGGTTTCCTTCTTGGTATCGTCATCGGTATCATGGGTACTCCACATCCAGTTGCTGGTGTGCAAGATGCTGACAAATGGGAATTGGTTATTAAAGGTTGGTTGAGCCTTGGTTTGACTGCCGGTGTCTGCTTGGAATTGTTCTCATTGATCGGTTCTTGGTTCATCGCAGCGGTAGAACCATTGTCACAAGGTATTACAAACGTTGCTACTAAACGTCTTCAAGGACGTAAATTCAACATCGGTTTGGACTGGCCATTTATCGCTGGTCGTGCTGAAATCTGGGCTTGTGCCAACGTACTTGCACCAATCATGTTGATCGAAGCAGTGCTTCTTTCTAAAGTCGGAAATGGTATCTTGCCACTTGCTGGTATCATCGCTATGGGTGTAACTCCAGCCTTGTTGGTTGTAACACGCGGTAAATTGATCCGTATGATCATCTTTGGAAGCCTTCTCTTGCCACTCTTCCTTCTTTCAGGTACATTGATTGCACCATTTGCAACTCAATTGGCTAAGAGTGTTGATGCCTTCCCTAAAGGGGTAGCTTCTACTCAATTGATCACTCACTCAACTCTTGAAGGACCAGTTGAAAAATTGCTCGGTTGGACAATCGGTAACGCAACAACTGGTGATATCAAAGCGATCCTTGGTGTAGTTGTCTTCTTGGCATTCTATATCGGAATCTTCGCTTGGTACAGAAAACAAATGATCAAACGTAACGAAGAATACGCAGCAAATGCAAAATAATCGTTTCATGTAGTTTGAAAACTGACACCATATCTTTTCTAGATATGGTGTTTTTAATTTAAAAAAATGTTCGAAAATAAACAATAAAATGTTGACTTTCGTTCAAAATAGGTGTAATATAATATCAAAAGTAAGAAATTGTTTCTTTGTGAAAAAATAGCAACAGGAATATTTGCTGAAACAAACAAAAGGAGGACAGGACATGTCTATTGTAATTGGTGCAGATGCTGCAGGATTAAGATTAAAAGATCTCGTGAAAGAGTTTCTTGTAAAAGAAAACTTCGATGTTGTAGATGTAACCGCTGAAGGTCAAGATTTTGTAGATGTGACACTTGCAGTTGCGAGCGAAGTGAACAAAAACGATCAAAATCTTGGAATCGTGATTGATGCTTATGGAGCTGGTCCATTTATGGTTGCGACTAAAATCAAGGGAATGGTGGCAGCAGAAGTTTCAGATGAACGTTCTGCTTATATGACACGTGGCCACAACAATTCTCGAATAATTACCATGGGTGCTGAAATTGTTGGGGATGAATTGGCCAAGAACATTGCCAAAGGATTCGTCAATGGTAAATACGACGGTGGCCGTCACCAAATCCGTGTTGATATGTTGAATAAGATGTGCTAATGAGAGGAGAATTCAAATGAGAATTGCAATTGGTTGTGATCACATTGTGACAAATGAAAAAATGGCTGTTTCTGATTTTTTGAAATCAAAAGGATACGAAGTGCTCGACTTTGGAACTTATGACCATACACGTACCCACTATCCAATCTTTGGTAAGAAAGTCGGTGAAGCCGTAGCAAGTGGCCAAGCAGATCTTGGTGTTTGTATCTGTGGTACGGGTGTTGGGATTAACAATGCTGTTAACAAAGTACCTGGTATCCGTTCTGCCTTGGTACGCGATATGACAACTGCTCTCTATGCAAAAGAAGAATTGAACGCAAATGTCATCGGATTTGGTGGTAAAATTACTGGTGAATTGCTCATGTGCGATATCATTGAAGCATTCATCCATGCTGAATACAAACCAACTGAAGAAAATAAAAAATTGATCGCTAAGATCCAACATGTGGAAACCCATAATGCTCATCAAGCGGATGCTGATTTCTTTACAGAATTCCTTGAAAAATGGGACCGTGGTGAATACCACGACTAAGAGGTGACGTATGATATTAACGGTCACGATGAACCCTTCGATTGATATTTCTTATCCTTTGGATGTACTCCAGTTGGATACAGTCAATCGTGTGGCTGAGGTGAGTAAGACAGCTGGTGGGAAAGGTCTCAATGTTACCCGTGTACTTTCTGAGATAAAGGATCCAGTGGCAGCGACTGGTCTACTTGGTGGTCGAACGGGGCAATTCATTCTCGATCATTTAGGAGAAGGGATAGAGGAACGTTTCTTTGAAATTGCTGGAGATACACGTAATTGTATCGCCATCCTTCACGAAGGCAAGCAAACAGAAATCTTAGAAAAAGGTCCAACCATTTCTGAGAAAGAAGGGCAAGACTTTCTCGACCATTATCGTCACTTGGTTGAACAAGTAGAAGTTGTTGCCATCTCTGGAAGTCTTCCTGCTGGTTTACCAGTGGACTACTATGCTAGCCTTGTCAAGATTGCAAGCGAAGCTGGGAAACCAGTCGTACTCGATTGCTCGGGAGCTTCTTTAGAAGCTGCCATTCAAGCAGCTGTCAAGCCTACGGTCATTAAACCAAACAATGAAGAATTATCTCAGTTGTTAGGAAAAAAAGTGAGTAAGAATGTGGAAGACTTAAAAGAAGTTCTTCAGGATTCTCTCTTTGATGGCATCGAATGGGTGGTTGTCTCCCTTGGTGCAAATGGCGCTTTCGCTAAGCGCGGGGATGTCTTCTATAAGGTAGATATTCCTAAGATTGATGTCGTTAATCCAGTCGGATCTGGTGATTCGACTGTTGCAGGGATTGCATCTGGTCTCTATCATCATGAGAGTGACGCAGACTTGCTCAAGAAAGCAAATGTTCTTGGAATGTTAAATGCGCAAGAAGCACAAACAGGACATGTCAACATGGGGCACTATGATGCCTTGTATCAACAATTAATAGTAAAAGAGGTATAAAATGGTATTAACAGAACAAAAACGCAACTATTTGGAACGTCTTAGTACAAAAGACGGTGTCATTTCAGCTTTGGCCTTCGACCAACGTGGGGCTTTGAAACGCTTGATGGCCAAATACCAAGACACTGAGCCAACTGTAGCACAAATGGAAGAATTGAAAGTCCTTGTAGCAGATGAATTGACCAAATATGCTTCCTCTATGTTGTTGGACCCAGAATATGGTTTGCCAGCTACGAAAGCCTTGGACAAAGATGCAGGACTCTTGCTCGCATACGAAAAGACAGGGTACGATACGTCTAGCACCAAACGCTTGCCTGACTGCTTGAACCTTTGGTCAGCAAAACGCATCAAAGAACAAGGTGCAGATGCTGTGAAATTCTTGCTCTACTATGATGTAGACAGTGCAGATGAACTCAACCAAGAAAAACAAGCTTATATCGAACGCATCGGTTCTGAATGCGCTGCAGAAGACATTCCATTCTTCCTTGAAATCTTGGCTTATGATGAAGGAATTGCAGATGCAACCTCTGCTGAATATGCGAAAGTGAAACCTCGTAAGGTGATTGAGGCTATGAAAGTCTTCTCAGATCCTCGTTTCAATATCGATGTCTTGAAAGTGGAAGTCCCAGTTAATGTGAACTTCGTGGAAGGATTTGGAGAAGGAGAAGTTGTCTATAGTCGTGAAGAAGCAGCTGCTTTCTTCAAAGAACAAGAAGAAGCAACCAACCTTCCATACATCTACCTCAGTGCAGGTATATCTGCAAAACTCTTCCAAGAAACTCTTGTCTTTGCCCACGAATCAGGTGCAAACTTCAATGGTGTTCTTTGTGGACGTGCGACTTGGGCAGGTTCAGTAGAAGCCTACATCAAAGATGGAGAAGCAGCTGCTCGTGAATGGCTTCGTACAGAAGGGCGTCAAAATATTGAAGAATTGAACGCAGTCTTGGCTAAAGTAGCAACACCTTGGACAGAACGCGTATAAGATTCAAATGATGATTGCCTCCTAAAGCAACATTCAAAAAACTGGGAGAAGGTCTTCCAGTTTTTTTTATTTTCACTTGATGAAGGTCTCTTAACCCCATCTCTTCTTTCAGCCCCTAATTTATGGTATAATAGATCGATACTGTAATAAGGAAAATAGAATGAATATACAACAATTACGATATGTAGTGGCGATTGCCAATAGTGGTACTTTTCGTGAGGCTGCTGAAAAAATGTATGTGAGTCAGCCGAGCTTGTCCATCTCCGTCAGAGATCTGGAAAAAGAATTGGGCTTTAAGATTTTTCGTCGGACCAGTTCTGGGACTTTTTTGACCCGTCGGGGAATGGAATTTTATGAAAAAGCGCAGGATGTGGTCAAAGGGTTTGATATTTTTCAAAATCAATATGCCAGTCCTGAAGAAGAGAAGAAAGAATTCTCTATCTCTAGTCAACACTATGACTTCTTGCCGCCTTTGATGACGGAATTCTCGATCCGCTATCCGGAAAATAAAAACTTCCGCATCTTTGAGTCAACGACGGTCCAAATTTTGGATGAAGTGGCTCAAGGGCATAGTGAGTTGGGGATTATTTATCTAAACCGTCAAAATACCAAGGGGATTATGCAACGGGTCGATAAATTAGGGCTTGAAGTGGTGGATTTAATTCCTTTTCAGACTCATATTTACCTTCGCAAGGGACACCCTCTGGCTAAGAAGAAAAAACTGGTCATGGAAGATCTAGCTCAGTTGCCAACTGTTCGCTTTACCCAAGAAAAAGATGAGTACCTCTATTATTCAGAGAACTTTGTCGATACCAGTTCAAGCTCCCAAATGTTCAATGTAACCGACCGGGCTACCTTGAATGGGATCTTGGAGCGGACAGATGCTTATGCGACAGGATCAGGCTTTTTAGATAGCCAGTCAGTGAATGGCATTACCGTGATTCCTTTAGAAGACAACTTGGACAATAAAATGGTCTATGTCAAACGCGAAGAGATGGATCTCTCCCCTGTAGCAGAGAAGTTTGTCGAGGTCATGGTAGAGTATTTTGATCAAAAGAGGTAAGAAATGAAGAGAAAAACAATGGTTCCGGTAGCAATCGTGCTATTGGTCCTACTGGATCAGTTGGTCAAATGGTATGTAGTCAAGAACATTCCACTGGGTGTCGTTAAGTCTTTTATTCCCCATGTGGTCAGCCTGACCTATCTTCAAAACACAGGTGCAGCTTTTTCGCTTCTTGAAAATCAGCAATGGTTCTTTACCCTCATTACTCTAGTCGTGATGGTGGGGGCCTTTTACTATCTTTATAAGCACCTCAAGGGGTCGCTTTGGATGGTGACGGGCTTGACCTTGGTGATTGCAGGTGGCTTGGGGAATTTTATCGATCGCCTGCGTCAGGGCTTTGTGGTCGATATGTTCCACCTGGATTTTATGAATTTTGCCATTTTTAATGTAGCAGATAGTTATTTGACAGTTGGAGTTTTCTTGCTCCTGATCCTGATGTTGAAAGAGGAAACGCATGGAAATTAAAATCGAAGTAGCCGGTGCGCGACTGGATAAGGCTTTGGCGGATTTAACTCCCTTGTCACGAGCTGTAGCCAATGAGCAGATCAAAGAAGGAAAAGTTCTGGTCAATGAAACTGTGAAAAAAGCTAAGTATACGGTCAAAGAAGGAGACATCATCCAGTATGAAGTCCCAGAAGTGGAAGAGGTCAGCTATGAAGCAGAAGATCTGCCCTTAGACATCGTCTATGAGGACCGGGATGTCGTCGTCGTCAATAAACCCCAAGGCATGGTTGTTCACCCGAGTGCCGGCCACACCAGTGGAACCTTGGTCAATGCCCTTTTATACCATGTCAAGGACCTTTCAGGGATCAATGGAGAATTGCGTCCAGGAATCGTCCACCGGATTGACAAAGACACGTCAGGCCTCTTGATGGTCGCAAAAAATGACCAAGCCCACGTCGCCTTAGCAGAGGAACTAAAAGACAAAAAATCTCTCCGGAAGTATTGGGCCATTGTCCATGGAAATCTTCCTAACGATCGGGGCATGATCGAAGCACCAATTGGTCGCAGTGAAAAGGACCGTAAAAAACAAGCAGTGACGGCTAAAGGAAAACCTGCAGTGACCCGTTTTCAAGTCTTGGAACGCTTTGGAAATTACACCTTAGTAGAGTTGCAACTGGAGACCGGTCGCACCCACCAAATTCGGGTGCACATGGCCTATATTGGCCATCCAGTAGCTGGAGACCCTGCTTATGGTCCTAAGAAGACACTCAAAGGACAAGGTCAGTTTCTTCATGCGCGGACACTCGGCTTTACCCACCCTCGCACAGGAGAGACTTTGGAATTTACGGCAGAAGTGCCAGCGATCTTTGAGAAAACGCTGGAAGACCTTCGAAAAGGATAATGAAAAATGAGAGTGGGACAGAAATCGGTAATTCGTTAGAATTCGATTTCGTCGTCCCACCTCCGCACAGTTGAGTAGGGCTGTAAAAGCTGATGAAGTCAGCGTAGTAGAGCCCACTCAACCACTGCGTATTGCTCGACAATGCAAAGACAATTGAGAGGCTAGGACTTTTGTCCCAGCCTCACTCGGGATTTTTGAAACCTTAGGTTCAAAACTAAGTCATGGAACTTCTATGAAGTTCGCTGACGTCCGTTCTCGCCTAAGGAAAGTTTCTAAGAGGACTTTATTTTAAATGTAAAAGATTGGTTTTTTGGCCAATCTTTTTTTACGTTAGAGCGACTCTATCTCTACGAAACCATGTTCAGTCAGACGATAGATTTTTTGGCAGACTTCTTTGAGGAAGGTCCGGTCGTGAGAGACCGTAACCAGTCCACCTGGGTAGTCTGCGAATAGGCGACGAATTTCTGGTTGGGAAGTGGGGGAAAAATTACGAGTAGGCTCGTCCAAGAGCAGAAACTGGGGACTTGTGAGTACTAATTGAAGGAGGAAGAGTTTTCCTTGCTGGCCACCAGAAAGTTCAGAGATAGGATGATGCATTTCAGAATAAGTAAAGTTGAGGGAGGCTAAATGCAATTGAATAGTGTTGATTTCTTCGCGATCACCTGAGTGCTGTAGAAATTGAACCGGTGTCTGAGTCAGAGGGAGACGTTCAGTGTAATCTTGAGGCATATAGGCAATGCGGATGCTCTCATTCTTCCGTAAGATCTCCCAGATCATTTTTAGGAAAGTGGATTTCCCAACACCGTTGGATCCGATAATCCCTATCTTATCCTGCCCTTGAAGTGTGAGGGAGAGGTTCTTGACTAGGACACGATTCCCAATTGCGAGCTCTTCTTGATCTAAGAGAAGGACACGTTTTTGAGGAGACAAGGGAGTGAGGGAAGGGAAATGCAGATTGATGATTTCCTCATCATAGGGTTGGGAAGTCATGGACTGGAATTCTCGCTCGTAGCGCTTTTCTTGTGAGAGGAGGGACTTCATTTTCTTTGCCAGGAGACGTCCAGCAGTGCTATCTTTGGTATTTCGTAAGGAGGTTTCGACTTGCTGACGGACGCGATGGTGCTTCTCCATTGTTTTTTTGTAGGCTCGTTGATCGTTGGCCGCTTGCTGAGACTGTTGCTTAAATTGTTGTTCCCTCTGGCTACTGTAGTCTTGATAGCCTAGGTGCTCTACGATGGTTTCAGCTTCTTTGCGGTGTTTGATCTGTCTGAGGTGAATGATGGTATCCGCCGTCTGAGTCAAAAAATCCTCATGATGGGAAATAAATATGATGGTTTGGGGACTCGTTTGGATCATCTGCTGGAGCCAGTCCAAGGTCTCTAAATCCAGATCATTTGAAGGTTCATCTAAAAATAGCAATTCATGAGGACAACAAAGTTCGTGAAGCAGTTGGATCTTGAGGGCTTCTCCTCCAGATAGACTTCCGATAGCTTGATCGCTTGCAAAGCGCTCGCTATTAAAATGCAATTGATCAGCCAGTCTGTAGAGGGTGGCATAGTCTAGCTCGTTCTCTCCAAAAAAATATTCTTCCAAGGTTTTTCCCTTCAAAGCTTCCGGTAAAGTTTGGGGAATATAGGCATAGGAGTGAAAGGAAGTGGTGATTTCTCCTTCTATGGTCAGATAATCTGGTAGAGATTTTGGGGACATGAGGACCTGAAGTAAGGAAGATTTTCCATTCCCTTCTTCGCCAATAATAGCAACTTTTTCTCCTTCATGAATAGTCAGGGACAGATCTTGAACCAGATCTCGTAAATCTTTTGTATGTCGGATAGTGAGGTGGGATAGTTTTAGCATAAGATTCCTTTCTACTGGGACAAAAAACAGCTCTACCTATTTAGTAGAGCTGTATTCATGTGGAACCCAAGCAGAAAAAAACTTATTTAGCCAACAAATGGTTGGAGAATAGGCGAGAGGGTACACAAAAAGAGATAGAACAAGCAGTCCACTAAATAAAGTATTTTATTTAACGAAACTTAGTTGTTCATATCTCCTTACCTCCGAATATGATTAAATTTATTCTATTCCTTTTATTCCTTCTTGTCAAGGAATTCCTGGCTTCTTATTCCCTTTTCTTTAAGGACTCGGGGGGATTTTATGGTATAATTAAAGGTATGCATACAAAACCAACGTCCGCTTATGTCCACATCCCATTTTGTACCCAGATTTGTTTTTATTGTGATTTTTCGAAGGTCTTTATTAAGAACCAACCGGTCGATGCCTATTTAGAGCATTTGATCCAAGAATTTCGTCGGGAAGAAATCACACACTTACGAACTCTCTATATTGGGGGTGGGACACCGACAGCTCTAACTGCGGATCAGCTAGCCTATCTGCTCAAGGAGCTGACCAAGTCGCTTGATCTGTCTCAGATGGAAGAGCTGACGATCGAGGCCAATCCTGGTGATTTGGATCCGGATAAGATTGCGGTCTTGAAGGATTCGCCGGTTAATCGGGTTTCATTGGGCGTGCAGACCTTTGATAATCGCTTACTTAAGAAGATTGGTCGGAGCCATCAAGAGCAGGACATTTATGACAATATCGACCGTCTGAAACTGGCTGGTTTTGACAATATTTCGATTGACCTCATCTATGCCCTTCCGACACAAACCATGGACCAGGTCAAAGAGAATGTCGCTAAGGCTCTTGCCCTTGACATTCCCCACATGAGCCTCTATAGCTTGATTCTTGAGAATCACACAGTCTTTATGAACCGCATGAGACGGGGTAAGCTTCCTCTACCTAAAGAGGAGTTGGAAGCAGAGATGTTTGAATACATTATTCAGGAGTTGGAGCGAGCAGGCTTTGAGCATTACGAAATTTCTAATTTCTCCAAGCCTGGTTTTGAAAGTCGACACAATCTCATGTATTGGGACAATGCTGAGTATTATGGTCTGGGAGCTGGAGCATCCGGCTATGTTAACGGTGTTCGCTACAAGAATCATGGGCCTATCCGTCACTATATGCAGGCTGTTGATAAGGGAAATGCGCGTGTCCAAGAAGAACATCTGACTCAGACAGAAATGATGGAAGAAGAGATGTTTCTAGGACTACGTAAGAAAACAGGCGTTTCCAAGAAGCGTTTTGAAGAAAAGTTTGGTGTGAATTTTGACCAACAATATGGATCAGTGGTTGAGGAATTGACCCAGCAGGGCCTTTTGGTACCTGACAAGGACATTGTACGAATGACCAAGAAAGGTCTCTTTTTAGGAGACACTGTAGCAGAGAAGTTTATTTTGGAGTAGAAAATGGCAAAAACATTTGAATACAGCATGAAAATTCCGTTTGATATGAGCGATGTCAATGGTTATATTAAGATTCCCCAATTGATCTTGCTGTCTTTACAGGTATCGGGCATGCAATCGATTGAGCTGGGTATGAGTGATATGTACATTTTAGAGAACTACAACCTGGTCTGGATTATCACGGATTACAATATGAAGATCGAGCGTCTCCCTGTATTTGATGAAAAGATCACCATCGAAACCTATGCCAAGAGCCATAATCGCCTTTTCTGCTATCGGGCTTTTAATATCAAGGATGAAGCAGGAAATACCATCATTGAGATGGTAGCGACCTTTGTCTTGATGGATCGGGATGCACGCAAGGTTCATCCTGTTATGAGCGAAATCACGGATGCCTTTGACTCTGAATTTTCAAAAATCATACTCCGTGGTCCCCGTTTCAAAGAATTAGAAGGCGGCGTGGAACAAGAATACCGGGTTCGGTTTTACGACTTGGATATGAACGGACATGTCAACAATAGCAAGTACTTGGACTGGGTTTTTGAGGTGATGGGAGCAGACTTCTTGACCCATCATGTCCCTAAAAAAGTTCATCTAAAATATGTCAAAGAAGTGCTAGCAGGAGGTCTCATCACCTCTCAATATGAACAAGAGGGCTTGAAAACTCAGCACCAAATTACTTCAGATGGTCAGATCAATGCCCAAGCTGAAATCGAGTGGGAAGAAGTAGAAGAAAAGGGTTGGACTTATGGAAAGTAGAAGATTAAAAAATAAAAAACAGGAGCTTGAAAGCTATCAAAAACGGGTTGTGGCCTATGCCAAGCGTCAAAAGAACCCTTTGTACATGTTGGGAGATTGGCTCTTGACTCTTTGTGCTTTGGGCATCATCCTGGTAGAGGAAATTTATAAATTTTTCCGCTATCGCTTGAATCTAGATAGTTTTAGTCGCTTTTTAAGAGAAGATGTACGCTGGTATCGGGTCTGGATCCATTTCACCTTGGCCTTTCTTTTACCGGTCATGATCTTCTCGATTGGGATTACTAGCCAATCAGGATCCTTCTGGTCCAATTTCTATCACCGCTTGTCTCAAGGCGTGCTCTTTAGCACAACAGTCAGCCTCGCTGCGACCTTGGTGACGGATTTTGTGGAGAATTTGCAACCAGAAACTAAGTCTGATGGGAAAAATCGGAGCACCAAACGCACGGTTTATCAAATCAGTGTGGATCAGGCAACCGTGATAGGCTTGTTATTGACTATTGTGATCCTCATGGTAGCATCCTTCTTGTTCACCCAATCGGGAAGTCAAGGGATTAATTTTACAGGTTTGGTGTTACAATTTGTCCTCTATGCTGGAGCCTTGCTCTTATATGGTTCTGGTGGACGAGTCGATGCAGAGAAGTTACATGACGAAGCTAACACAGAAAGGGAAGAATAAATGCACTATAAGGGCTATTTGATTGATTTGGATGGCACTATTTACAAAGGAAAATCACGAATTCCTGCAGGAGAAGCTTTTGTTCATGAACTGCAGGCGCGTGAGATTCCCTATCTCTTTGTGACCAACAACACAACCCGCACACCAGAGACTGTTCGGGATATGCTGGCCACTCATTTCAATATTGAAACCCCAGTTTCGACTATCTATACAGCTACCCTTGCGACCATTGACTACATGAATGACCAAAATTTGGGCAAAAAGGTCTATGTGATCGGAGAAGCGGGGCTCAAGGATGCTATTGAAGAAGCTGGCTATATCATCGATGAAGAAGCACCTGATTATGTGGTGATTGGCCTCGATTGGCAAGTGGATTATGAGAAGTTTGCTCTTGCGACCTTGGCCATTCAAAAAGGAGCTCACTTTATCGGGACCAATCCGGACCTGAACATTCCAACAGAGCGTGGCTTGATGCCAGGAGCAGGATCCCTGATTGCCCTTGTCGAAGCAGCAACACGGGTGGAGCCAGTGATCATTGGGAAACCAAAGGCCATCATCATGGATAAGGCTATTGAACACCTGGGTCTTGAAAGAGAAGAAGTCGTTATGGTAGGGGATAATTATCTAACAGATATCCGTGCTGGTATTGACAATGGGATTCCGACCCTTCTGGTGACGACTGGTTTTACCAAACCAGAAGAAGTACCAACCTTACCAGTTGCACCGACAAATGTCGTTTCTAGCCTAGCGGAGTGGGATTTTGATGCTTAAAAGTTTAAAATTAATCAACCAATTTTTCTTTATCTTGTCAGTTACGATCCTTCTCACCATTGGCCTAGCATGGGCCCTCTATCCCATGGAGATTCATTGGTTGGGGATTCAAAGCCGAACTGGTTTTTCGGCTTCAGTCATCATGAAGAATTTTAATGTCTTGATGAACTACTTGACCAATCCTTTTCAATGGGTGTTGAAGATGCCTCAATTCCCCTCTTCCAAAAATGGCTTGCACCATTTTGAGGCTGTCAAGTACCTGTTTCATTTGGTGACGGTCGTTTTCTTGGTTACTCTACCTGGTTTTATCCAGTTTATGCGGACAGTCGTCAGAAAAGGCTACCTGGCCTTGTACCGAAGTCTCTTCTTTTGGATGCTGGTTTTACCAGTAGTGCTTGCAGTGATGACTGTTATAATTGGCTTTGATCAATTCTTTACGCTTTTTCATCAGGTCTTATTTGCTGGGGACAATACTTGGCTCTTTGATCCGCGCGTGGATTCGATTATTCTTGCATTACCAGAAGACTACTTTATGCATGCCTTTTTGATTTTCTTTGTCTTATACGAAGGAGTCTGTGCGAGTTTTTATCTATTTTCTAGGAGGAAGAAATGAACCAATATAACCGATTATTAGACCCTAAAAAAGATATAGGAAGGTATTCTGGGACACTTGCCATTTATCTCTTGGTAATGACCTTAGTAACCGTCCTGTGGGAAGTCCTCTTAGGCTTAACCCTAGCAGGCTCTCTCAGAAAAGATCCAAGTCAAATAACGGAGAAACTAAACACTCTGAATGTTTGGGCTGGTATTCCCTACCTCATCTCTATTTCCATTGGACTCTTTCTTTTTAATGCCTATCGCAAGAAGGCCCTTTATAAATATGATCTTAAGCACAAGGGACGTAAGATGACACTTTCAGTCTTCTTTATTCTTCTCGCCTTTCTTGGCTTTTCTCAAGTCTTTTCATCTGTGATGACACAAGTGATTGAGCGCATGTTTGAGACCATTGGCCTTCATTCTCCAACACCAGATCTAGGAGATACGATTGAGCGATCTTGGACCATGCTCTTGTATGCTGGATTTTTTGGTCCTATCACAGAGGAATTCTTCTTCCGTGGGGCTGGCTTGCGAGGCTTGGAACGGTATGGCAAAATCTTTGCCATTGTCATGACGGCTATCTTGTTCGGCCTCTTCCATGCCAATTTTGACCAGCTCTTTTTCGCGGGTATCATTGGTCTAGGATTCGGCTACATTGCCTTTGAATACAATATCTGGTGGGCGATTTTCTATCACATTTTCAATAATTTTGCCATTTCCCAAGGCTTGCATTATGTAGCCTATCATGTGGATGAGGGACTAGCGAATTGGCTCCAAATCGGTGTTTTAGCCATTGGTTCCATTGTCATGATAGTGGTTCTTGCGACTAAATGGCCAGCTATCAAGGCTTATATTCAGGCCAATAAACCTCAGCCGGGAGTTTTCCAGCGTGCCCTCGCTTCCTTCTGGTTCTGGTTCTTCGTGCTATTCACTATCCTGATGTCTATTGTTCCTTATGTGATTCCGCTCTTCCAGATGGCCAATTTCAAAGGATAAGTATCATTAAAGGGGGATCCTTTTAGATCCCTCTTTTTGCTATAATAGAGAGTAACGTAAATTTAAAATGGAGCAATGTCTACTGATGAAAAATAAATCAAAAAAATGGAAATGGTTTCTGTTGATAATCCCTGCACTTATGATTTTAGGGATTATCAGGATTAACCTTGATGAGATGAAATCAAAAGATGGAATATACTATCTGACGGTAAAAAATGAATCTACTAAAACAGCCTCCCTAGATAAAACATCATGGATAAAAATAGAAGGAGAGCAGATCACCATAAAGGAAGGTAGTTCAGAGCATTCTTACTCATATGATACTGAAAATAATGAATTTGTTAGAGATTCAGAGAAGTATTCTTGTATGATATATGATGGAATTTTAACTCTTTCAGGAGATCAGCCACAAAAGGAATTACCTGAGTATGTTAGTCCGAATAGTAGTTGGTATTCGGGATACGAAAAAGGGCAAGTGAAGATAAAGGATTGAGATTGGATGTCTGATATACCATTTAATAATTATTTTTGACTTGGTGAAGGCGGATATAAAAAAAACAGATATAATACAGAGAGGCCAATGCCTCCCTTTTTTGCTATAATAGAGAGTATGAATAACTTGATTAAATCCAAGCTCGAGCTTCTACCCACGAGTCCGGGCTGTTACATTCACAAAGACAAAAACGGTACCATCATCTATGTGGGGAAGGCCAAGAATCTTCGCAATCGGGTGCGGTCCTATTTTAGAGGGAGCCACGATACTAAGACGGAAGCCCTGGTATCTGAGATTGTGGATTTTGAGTTTATCGTCACTGAGTCCAATATTGAGGCCTTGCTTCTCGAGATCAACCTCATCAAGGAGAACAAGCCCAAGTACAATATCATGCTCAAGGACGACAAGTCCTATCCCTTCATCAAGATTACCAATGAGCGCTATCCGCGTCTCATCATCACGCGCCAGGTCAAAAAGGATGGCGGTCTCTATTTCGGTCCCTATCCAGACGTAGGGGCGGCCAATGAGATTAAGCGGCTCTTGGATCGGATTTTCCCATTCCGTAAGTGTACCAATCCGCCTTCCAAGGTTTGCTTTTACTACCATTTAGGCCAGTGTATGGCCCATACTGTCTGTCACAAGGACGAGGCCTATTTCAAGGGCATGGCCCAGGAGGTTTCTGATTTCCTTAAGGGGCAGGATGACAAGATTATCGATGAGCTCAAGCTCAAGATGACTACCGCTGCGCAAAACATGGAATTTGAGCGGGCTGCAGAGTATCGGGATCTGATCCAGGCTATTGGGACCCTGCGGACCAAACAGCGGGTCATGGCCAAGGATTTGCAGAACCGGGATGTTTTTGGCTACTACGTAGACAAGGGCTGGATGTGTGTGCAAGTCTTCTTTGTCCGTCAGGGCAAACTGATCGAGCGCGATGTCAATCTCTTCCCTTACTACAATGATCCGGACGAGGATTTCTTGACCTATGTGGGACAGTTTTATCAGGAGAAATCTCACCTAATTCCCAATGAGATTTTGATCCCTCAAGATATTGATGAAGAAGCGGTCAAGGCCCTAGTGGATACCAAGGTTCTCAAGCCCCAGCGAGGGGAGAAGAAGCAGTTGGTCAATCTGGCCATCAAGAATGCCCGTGTTAGTCTGGAGCAGAAGTTCAATCTCCTTGAAAAATCCATGGAGAAGACCCAAGGGGCTATTGAAAATCTTGGAAAACTTCTGCAAATTCCGACCCCAGTGCGGATTGAATCTTTTGATAACTCCAACATCATGGGGACCAGTCCGGTTTCAGCTATGGTCGTCTTTGTCAATGGGAAGCCAAGCAAAAAGGACTACCGCAAGTACAAGATCAAAACTGTCATTGGGCCAGATGACTATGCCAGCATGCGGGAAGTCATTCGCAGACGCTATAGCCGGGTTATGCGGGATGGCCTGACGCCACCAGATCTGATCGTTATCGATGGGGGTCAGGGGCAAGTTAATATCGCTAAGCAAGTCATCCAAGAAGAGTTAGGGCTGGATATTCCTATTGCAGGCCTGCAAAAGAATGATAAGCACCAGACTCATGAATTACTCTTCGGTGATCCTCTCCAAGTCATCGAACTCTCTCGCACCTCGCAGGAATTTTTCCTTCTCCAGCGGATCCAGGATGAAGTTCACCGTTTCGCCATCACCTTCCACCGCCAGCTACGGTCCAAGAATTCCTTCTCCTCCCAGTTGGACGGAATCGAAGGCTTGGGACCAAAGCGCAAGCAGTTGCTGATGAAGCACTTCAAGTCACTGACTAAGATCAAAGAAGCCAGTGTGGATGAGATCGTTACAGTCGGCATTCCGCGAGCAGTCGCGGAGGCGGTGCAAGCCAAGCTCCAACAAGGAAAGCAGGAAGAAGCAAGTCCCTTGATGGAAGTGGCGGAAGATTCTGAACCATATCAATCATAAGGAGTTAATAATGAACCATCGAATTGCTATTTTATCTGATATTCACGGAGATACAAGAGCCCTAGAGGCAGTGATTGCGGATGCGCGTGCTCTAGGCACGACGGAATACTGGCTTTTAGGGGACATTTTGCTTCCGGGGCCTGGAAGAGAGGACCTTTTTGACTTGCTGGATGCGATTCCGATTACAGCAGCTGTTCGTGGAAATTGGGACGATTGTGTCCTAGAGGCTTTGGATGGCGAGTACGGGCTTGAGGATCCGCAGGAGATCCAGATGCTCCGTCTCACTCAGTACCTTATGGAAGGGCTAGATCCTAAACGAATTGATTGGCTTCGCTCCCTTCCTCTAGTGGAGAAGAAGGAGGTCAATGGCATTCGATTTTCCCTGACCCACAACTTGCCAGAAAAGAATTATGGTGGAGACTTGCGTCCAGCAAATGCGACAGAGAACTTTGATCAATTGCTGGATGACCAGACAGATATGGCCATCTACGGTCATGTCCACAAGCAGTTGCTCCGCTATGGCAGTCAAGGCCAGCAAATCATCAACCCCGGCACCATTGGTATGCCTTATTTCGACTGGGAACCAATTCAAAACCACAGGGCCCAGTATGCGCTGATCGATGTCGAAGCAGATGGAGTGACCAACCTGCAATTTCGGAAGGTGGCTTACGACTATGAAGCAGAGCTTCAAGATGCCAAGGACAAGGACCTTCCCTATATTGAACTCTACGAAGAATTGAGACGAGAGGATAATTATCCAGGCCATAATAGTGAGTTGCTAGCTAGCTTAAATGAGAAATACAACTATGCCAAGGAAGTAGCTGCCTATTTTGACCTTTCCAATGAATCCTAGATGGATCTCTTGTGTATTCAATCTATCCAAAAAGAGGCGGATCTTCAAAATGTCCGCTTCTTTTTTCACAATCTTGGGCTGTAAAACCCTGCAAGCTCTTTCATTTTGTGTTAAAATAGAGGTAATAGAATTAGAAAAGGAAGTTGACTATGAAATTCCTAGAACTCAACAAAAAACGTCATGCGATCAAGCATTTTACAGATCAGCCGGTCGATCCAAAGGATGTACGGACAGCTATCGAAATTGCGACCTTAGCTCCAAGTGTTCACAATAGCCAACCTTGGAAATTTGTGGTCGTTCGTCAAAAAAATGCAGAATTGGCAAAATTAGCCTATGGTGCAAACTACGATCAAGTCATGGAAGCGCCTGTGACCATCGCCCTCTTTACAGATACCGATTTGCAAAAACGGGCTCGCAAGATTGCGCGTGTCGGTGGGGTTAAGAACTTCACAGATGAGCAGTTGCAATACTTCATGCAAAACCTTCCTGCTGAATTTGCTCGCTATGATGCCCAACAAACAAGTGATTACTTAGCTTTGAATGCCGGTCTTGTGGCTATGAACTTGGTACTTGCTTTGACGGACCAAGGTATTGGAACCAATATTATCTTGGGCTTTGATAAATCAAAAATCAATGAAGTATTGGACATTGAAGAGCGTTTCCGTCCGGAAGTCTTGATTACGGTCGGCTATGCTGCTGAGAAGGTAGAACCTAGCTACCGCTTGCCAGTAGACGAAATCATTGAAAAACGCTAAGTCATTCAGCAAATAGAAGATAGAGGAGGAATGCATGACAACAGTTGACTTTAAAGCAGAAGTAGAAAAACGTCGCGAAGAGATGATGGCTGACCTATACAGCCTTTTGGAAATCAATTCGGAACGTGATGACAGCAAGGCAGATGCAGAGCATCCTTTTGGACCTGGTCCTGTAAAAGCTCTTGAAAAATTCTTGGAAATTGCTAAGCGTGATGGCTATGAGACCAAGAATGTGGACAATTATGCCGGTCACTTTACCTTTGGTGAAGGAGAAGAAGAGCTTGGGATCTTTGCCCATATGGACGTCGTGCCTGCAGGTAGTGGTTGGAAGACAGACCCTTACAAACCAGAGATTATCGATGGCAAGCTCTATGCGCGTGGCTCATCTGATGATAAAGGGCCTACAATGGCTTGCTACTATGGTTTGAAGATCATTAAAGACTTAGGACTTCCAGTTTCTAAGCGCGTGCGTTTTGTAGTAGGAACGGATGAGGAATCAGGTTGGGGGGACATGGACTACTATTTCAAACATGTGGGTCTTCCAGAACCAGATTTTGGCTTCTCTCCAGATGCAGAGTTCCCGATTATCAATGGGGAAAAAGGAAACATTACGGAGTACCTTCATTTTGGAAATGACAACACTGGGAAGGCTAAACTTCATAGCTTTACAGGTGGCCTTCGTGAAAACATGGTGCCAGAGTCAGCGACTGCAGTCGTTTCTGGACAACTTCCAGATCTTGCTGGCCTCTTAGATGCCTTTGCTAAGGAACACCAGCTTCAGTATGAAATCTCAACTGTGGATGAAGAAACCTATACTGTTACAATTATTGGGAAATCAGCTCACGGATCAACTCCTGAAGATGGAATCAATGGTGCAACCTACTTAGCGCTCTTGTTGAACCAATTTGATTTTGGTGGCGCTGCTAAGGCTTACCTTCATGTGACAGCTTCGCTTCTTCACGAAGATTTTGCCGGTGAAAAATTAGGTATTGCTCATACAGATGCCAAAATGGGACCATTGAGCATGAATGCAGGTGTCTTCCATTTTGATGAAAGCCAAGCAGACAATACCATTGCCCTTAATATCCGTTACCCTCAAGGAACAGATCCTGAAACCATCAAAGCCATCCTTGAAAAGATCGAAGGCGTGGCTACAGTGAGCTTGTCAGCCCATGGTCACACACCTCACTATGTTCCGATGGATGATGAATTGGTATCCACTCTCTTGCGTGTTTATGAAAAACAAACTGGTCTCAAAGGACACGAACAAGTGATCGGTGGTGGTACCTTTGGTCGCCTCTTGAAACGTGGTGTTGCCTTTGGAGCTATGTTCCCAGATTATGTCAATACGATGCACCAAGCTAATGAATTCGCAGATGTTGAAGATCTCTATCGTGCAGCAGCTATTTACGCAGAAGCCATCTACGAATTAATCAAATAATCCACTACTCGGCCAGGTTTTCTGGCTGAGTTTTTCCATAGAAGGAGTTCGTATGTCAAGGATTGAAACCATTAAAGAAGCTATTATGACAGACCCTCAAAATAAAGCATATACAGAGAAAGGGATCGAGCCACTCTTTGCAGCACCAAAAACTGCTCGCATCAATATTATCGGGCAAGCTCCAGGGATGAAGACGGAGGAAGCTGGTATTTACTGGAAGGATAAGAGTGGTGACCGCCTGCGCGAATGGTTAGGAGTTGACGAAGACACCTTTTATAATTCTGGTTTGTTTGCAGTTATTCCCATGGACTTTTATTTCCCAGGGCATGGGAAATCTGGTGACCTTCCCCCTCGCAAAGGTTTTGCGGAAAAGTGGCATCCTCAACTTCTCAAGGAGTGTCCGGATATTGAGTTGACCCTCCTGATTGGACAATATGCGCAAGCTTACTACCTTCATGAAAAGGTTAGTGGCAAGGTAACCGAACGGGTTCAGCATTTTAAGAACTATTTGCCAACCTATTTTCCACTAGTTCATCCTTCCCCTCGCAATCAAATCTGGATGGCTAAGAATCCTTGGTTTGAGGCAGAGGTGGTGCCAGAATTGCAAACGTTAGTTCAACAGATCATTCAAAAATAAAGGAGATCGGAGATGGATGCATACCAACAAGTTAAAGACAAATTAGAAGAACTTGGGATCAAATTTGATGTAGTGGAACACCCACCTGCATTCACGACTGATCAGGCCGATTCTTACATTGAAGGCTTAGAAGGTGTGCGGACCAAGTCCATGTTTTTGACCAACAAAAAGAAAACCCAATTCTATCTGCTCATCATGGACGACAAGAAACCATTGGATATGGATGATTTCAAAGAACAAGTGGAAGCTAACCGGATCCGCATGGCTTCAGCAGATTCTTTAGCTGAAAAAATGCAATTACCGCCAGGAACGGTTTCTCCATTTGGTTTATTAAACAATGATGAAAAAGATATTCGAGTCTATTTCGATAAAGACATTGTGTCAGAGGAGATCATGACTTTCCATCCCAATACCAATGAAAAAACCATCTTTATTAAAACCCAAGACTTGTTCCGATTTTTAGAGTCAATTAGCTTTAACTATGAAATTCTAACCCTTCCATAACATACCATATAGGAGAAATCATGAAAGAAATTCCATTTTCAAGCTTTTACCAAGCATATCAAAAAGGAGACTTACACGTTCTTGATGTACGTGAGCAGGAAGAGTATGATGCGCTTCATTTGAAGGGTGTCAGCCTTCTTCCCCTATCTGAGTTAGCAGATCGCTACCAAGAACTAGAGTTGGATCAGCCCTATTATGTCATCTGCAAGTCTGGTCGACGCTCAGCACGCGCTTGCCAATTTTTGGAAGAGCAAGGCTATGATGTGACCAACGTCCAAGGTGGCATGGATGCATTTGAATCCTAAGAAACGACCTCTGAAAAGAGGCGTTTTTCTTTACTAATTTCTAAAAATGTATAGGATTTGTATGTTTTTCAAAAGATATTACAGGGATTTTCCAGTCTTTCATTGAAAATGGTTCAGAAATTTTGTATAATACCCTAGTATGAACAATAGTTAAGGAGATTAAATATGTCAAAACAAGATTGGCTGGATTATTTTGAAGCCGTAAATGGTCGTTCTGCTAGTGCAGAAGAAATTGCTCAAGCACTTGCTGCTGGAGAATTTCAAGAAGAAGTAGTGGTTCCAGAAGCGCCCCAAGCCCCAGAGTTTGTCGCAGCACCAACTGCACCTGTGGAAGAACCAGTCGTAGCGCCCCAAGCTCCAGAGTTTGTTGCAGCGCCAGCAGCACCAGCTGCACCTACAGAAGAACCAGTAGCAGCTCCAGTTCAAGAGCCTCAGCCTGCTCCAACGAATGGTCCTGCTTTCCAACAAGCTCCACAACAAGCTTACCAACAACCTACTCAAGCATCTTATCAACAAGCTCCTTTCCAAGGCCAACCAGGACAAGCTTATCCTGCCCAACCAAGTCAATTTGGTGTTGCCGTTGGTGGTTATTGGAATTGGTTCCTTTCAGCTTTAAAACGTCCAACAGCTGTAGAAAATCCAAAAGCTCTTAACGGAATTTTACAGTATGTCTTGACTGCCTTTGTCTTGACCTTGGGGACCTTCTTCACAGCTAGTGGATTTACAGGTGGTTATGGAATGGATTTCCGTGCCTTTATGTTGACATTGATTTCCCTCTTCTTTAGCATTTACGCTTTCCAAGTAGCTGGATTCTTTGTTCGCCGTGTGGTTCTTCAAGATAAGGAATATAGTTACGGTCGTTCATTTGAAGAATTTGGACGTTTGTCTGTTTACACTTTGCCACTTGCCCTTCTCGCTTTCTTAGTAGGTCTTGTAAAAGTTTATGAATTTTATGGCTTTGTGAACTTCCTTATTTTCTTCTTGTTCTTTGTTGGAACATGCTATGTGGTTCATCAAGGATTGAACAAGACGAGCTTTAAAGCAGACAAATTCTTGCTTCTTGTAGCATCATCTGTTGTCTTGCTTCTCATTGCCATCTTTGTTCTTTATGTAAATGCTCGTATTTTAGAACAAGTAGCTACTGGATTTATTCCAAGTGCTCCAAATTTCTCTAACTTTGGATTCTAACAATATCACAAAATGGAAGGTGGGGGGACCCACTTTCCCTATTTTATAATGAGGGAGAAGAGATCCATGCAGAAGAAATGGGTTGAATTATTTGAAAAAGTGATCGGTCGCAAACCGTCACCAGAAGAGTTTATGGCTGGGAAAGCCTGTGGATTTGATTTAAAACAAATTCAGTCTATCGCAGGCAATGCCCCAGAAGAGAATCTAGCACCTGTCGAGGAACCGGTGCTTGAACCAGTTGAAGAAGTGAAGAATGTTGATCCACTTCTGGCAGCTCGTCAGGCTTGGTTGCAACATTTTGAAGAAACCTATGGACGCAAGCCAAGTGCAGAAGAATTTACCGCTGCTAAAAGTCAGAACTTCGAGTTTTTTGCAGGACCTGTTCCTGAAGCAGAATTTGTGAACACAGATTCAACTGAAGAAACACAGGAATATGTCCCTCAACAGCCTACTCAAGAGTATACGGCTCCACTTGCTACTGAGCAAACGCAGGTCTTTGAGGGATCAACCTTCACAGAGGCAAGTCCAGCTCAGAAAAAACCAAAGGCTCCTAAAACGAAGAGTGGGAAGAAACTTTCTAAGAAGAAAATTGGGATTATTTCTGCCATTGCTGTTCTTGTAATCGCTTTGGTGGCAGCCTTCTTTTACTTCCAGTCTACAACACGTGTCGAAGTGACTGCAGATAAATTTATTAAGGCAGTGGACACCAAGGATTATCGCGAAGCAGCAGACCTGCTTTCAACCGATAACGATAAATGGACAAAGGATGAAGCCGAAAGCTTTATTACTAGCATGGAAGATCAAGGGGTCGATATCGGCACAGAGTTGAACAAGATCATTGATAATGGTGGAGAAGGTAGCTATACGGATAAATCTGGCAACAAGATCTTTGGTTTGGAAAAGGCGGACAAGAAATTTGGAATCTTCCAAGAATACCGTGTGGCCAGCTATCCAGTGCAAGTCAAGGTCAAGACCAATTTGGACCAAGCCAAACTCAAAGTGGCTGCTAATAAAACCGTGACCTTGAAGAAAGATGCAGTGACAGATCTTGGTTCTTTCCATTACAATACAAAAGAAATGGAATTGACTGCTAAAACAGAAGTCGGAAATGTCACTTCTAAGATCCATCTCAATCCTAAAAAAGCAACCAAGAATAACTTAGAATTGCAGTTGAATTCTGAAAAACGCAATTTAGAAGTTGAGTTCCCAGATGAAGTTGAAAACCCAACGGATGTGAAGATTGTGGTCAACGGTAAAGAAGTTGGAACCAGCACGACCTTTGAAGTAGACAGCATCCCTTATCAAGAGATTGAAGTGCATGCCGTCTTCAATATGAATGGGGAAACCTACACAACTGAAAAGGCTAAGGTGACGATTGAAGAGGGTGAAAACGATCCGATCGAACTCAAACTAGCCAAAGATACTTTAAAACGCATCAAGAGTGCTCAAGATGCTAAGAAAGCGCAAGCAGCCAAAGAAGAACAAAATCGGACCTTGGTAGAAGAGTTCTTGAAAGAGTATCGCGACGCTGTCTTTAGCTCCGTTTCAAATCGAAATAACACTTACTCTAAATACTATGACACACAAAGTCAAGCCTACAAAGACATGGTAGAATTCACAACTGGTGATGGTGTTCGAAAGGCTAAAATTGACTACTATACTCCAGGAGCTTTGGATATTCAAAGTGTCACTGAAGAAAATGGTGTGGTGACCATCAAAACTTATGAAGACTTTACCGTGCATTATACAGATAGTCATCCAGATTCACAAAACCGCAAGTACAAGACTTACACCTTGAAAAAAGTAGGTGCAAGTTATGTAATCACGGATATTGTCGTAACAAAAGAATCATAGGAGATTCCCATGAAAGCAAGATTTTCCAAATTAACGTTGGTGACAGTTGCCTTGTTAACCCTGACAGCTTGCTCCCAATCTCAATCCACTAGTTCTAAATCTTCTGCAAAAGAAGAAACCAAGCAAACGCAAACCAAGTCTTCCAAAGAAACGTCTTCTGCAAAGGATACGTCAAAAGAGACTGGCAAAGAAGAGTCGTCAAAAGCTGGTAAGTCAGATGTGAAAGTGGACTCTGGTGTCAGCTACAATGGTTCTTACTATAGTGTTAAAGGGAAATATGGTGAGGTGATGATCGCCAACAAACATTATCCTTTGGCGCCGGACTTTAACCCAGGTGAAGATCCTGAAGCTGTTTCGGCCCTTCATGAATTGATTGCAGCTATGCAGGCAGAGGGGTATCCGATCAGTGACCAATATAGTGGTTTTCGTAGCTACGATACCCAAGTTCGACTCTATCAAAACTATGTCAATCAAGATGGTCGGGAAGCCGCAGATCGTTATTCAGCAAGACCAGGCTATAGTGAACACCAAACTGGTTTGACCTTTGATTTGATCGATACCAGTGGTAATTTGGTAACCGAACCTGGACCAAGTAAGTGGTTGCTCAAGAATGCTGCTAAATATGGCTTTGTGGTTCGTTACCAAGAAGGTAAAGAAAAAGTAACAGGCTACATGCCAGAAAGCTGGCATCTCCGCTATATCGGAAAAGAAGCCCAAGAGATTGCTGACTCAGGTTTGAGTTTAGAAGAATATTACGGCTTCACCGGTGGCGATTACGTTGATAAATAAGAAAAGGCTGGGATTTTAATCCCAACCTTTTTTATTGAAGGAAAAGTCATCTTAAAAACTTTCCTTAGGTGAGTACGGACGTCAGCGAACTTCGCAGAAGTTCCATGACTTAGTTTTGAACCTAAGGTTTCAAAACTCCTGAGTACTTGAAACATTGTTGTTTCAAGTACTTTTCTCACGGCGGAAAGTTTCGTTATTTTCTTGATTCATTTTAAAAATTTGAACTAATTTTTGATATTTTGCAGAATCGTTTAACTTATTTAAAAATAGTTTGTTTAAATTTAAAAAGTTTTGGGATATTTACCCTAACCTTTTTATTGTATGGTTTTTAGAAATGTATCAAATTCTTTTTGGTTCTTGAGAGTGATGAATTTATCAGGATAGCTGGAACGAATAGTTTGATACCTTTCTTTAGCTCCCTTGGTTCGGCCGTCCCAAAGGATCCAACGGATAAATTCCCAGTCAAAGCGTTCAGGGCAGCCTGCTGCCATACTTTCGCGAACGCGTCCCTTATAACGACGGTATCGTTTCCAGGCTCTATAGAGGCAGTTCCAACGAGAGAAATTAAGAAAGATAATGTGGTCTGCTTGCTCCATTCTTTCCTCATAGCAACACCATGAATAATTTCCATCAATGACCCAGTCTTTATGTTGGCTAAGAAACTGTTTCATCTGTCCCTCCATCCAATCCCGGTCACTGTCTATCCATCTCGGTTGAAATTGAAGGGTATCCATGTGGAGCTTGGGGATGGAGTAGTAGCGAGATAAGGCTCCAGCCAAGGTAGATTTTCCAGATCCAGAATAGCCGATAATAACAATTTTCATAAGCACCTCTCAAAAATTTAGGCACAAAAAAAGCTCCGGAGAGCTTGATTTTTATGCTGTTCTTGATTAACCAAGTTTCGCTGCAAGACGTGCTTTATCACGGCTAGCTTTGTTCTTGTGGATCAAACCTTTAGTTTCTGCTTTATCGATAGCTGAGCTAGCAGCGCGGTAAAGTTCTTCAGATGGGTTTGCTTCAAAAGCTTTGATTGCAGTACGCATAGCTGATTTTTGAGCTGAGTTTTTTTCGTTTTGTTTAACGTTCAATTCAGCGCGTTTGATAGCTGATTTAATGTTTGCCAAGTTATTCACCTCCATTGATAATCTAACTATCTCATTATATATGAAAAGTTAAGATTTGACAAGCCTAAAATAGCTTTTCCTTAAAAAAGTACCGTTAAAAGGCCATTTTCTCTAGCGTTTGAGATAAATTTCGTCGATTTCATGGTTGGTTGCCTTATGGAGAATCAGATCAGCCCGGTTACGGGTTGGTTGAATGTAATGTTGCAAGTTGATTAAATTAATGGATTCCCAGACCTGATGGGCCATGCTTAAAACTTCTTCTAGGGGTTGTTCCGTAAATCGATAGTAGTAGTTCTTGGGATCATTCTGTGCTAAGTCCAGGAGTTTTTGGAAGCGATCGATATACCAAGATTCGATATCATCGACTGCGGCATCCACATAGATTGAAAAATCAAAGAAATCGGTCATATAGAGACTGTCATTTTGCGGATTTTGAAAGACATTGATTCCTTCAACAATGACAAAATCAGCCGGTAAAATCGTTTGCTTCTCATCTGGGACAATATCGTAAATTTCGTGGGAATAGACAGGGATTTCCACACTCTTGTTGTTTTTGATTTGATTGAGAAAATCAAGAAGCAATTCCATATCATAGCTTTCAGGAAATCCTTTTCGATTGAGGAGCTCTTGTTCTTTTAAGATAGCATTTGGATAGAGAAAGCCATCTGTTGTCACCAATTCTACGGTCGAGCCTTCGAAGGTCCGCGAAAGTAGGATTTGGAGAAGACGGCTAGTAGTCGATTTCCCAACAGCAACACTCCCAGAAACCCCAATGATAAAGGGTTGGCGTTCACTGGTTTTTTGAAGAAAAATCCCTTTTGAGAAGGCCAAATCTTCCTTTGAACGCTTGTAGATTCCGATCAAGTTTGTCAAAGGCAGGTAGACGTCACGCACATCCTGGAGGTTGATGCGGTCGTTAAAGCTTTTAATAGAATTAAGCTCTGTTTGAGAGAGAGGCGGGGTGGTTTTGCGATGCAAATTTTGCCAGGTTTCCCGATTGATTTTTTCAAAATGTAGAAATTCTTTGTCCATATGTCACTCCTATTGTAGTCTTTAGTATACCAATTTTTAGAGGTCGTGTAAACGATTTAAAAAACGAATGAATTATGATAAAATAACCTTATGAGTAAAATGTATTTCGATATAAACCCAGATGCAGCCCATGATATTCATGATCTGGCTGTTGTTTTATTGGGACAAAAGATGAATTTCTATACAGATGCGGGCGTCTTTAGTAAAAAAATGATTGATTATGGAAGCCAGGTGCTCTTATCAACCCTGGATTTCCAAGGAGGGGAAAGCGTTCTTGATGTCGGTTGTGGCTATGGTCCAATTGGCCTTTCTCTAGCTAAAGCACAGGGAGTCGCCGTGACCATGGTGGATGTCAATGAGCGGGCGCTAGACTTGGCTAAGAAAAATGCCAGCCGAAATGGCGTGGAAGCTCAGATCTTTTCTTCGGATGTCTATGAAGCGGTTGAAGGGGTTTTTGACCATGTGATCAGTAATCCGCCGATTCGAGCCGGTAAGAAAGTGGTGCATCAGGTGATTACGGGTAGTTTTGATCATTTGAAGCCAGGTGGAGACTTGACCATTGTCATTCAGAAAAAGCAAGGTGCTCCAAGTGCTAAGGCCAAGATGGAAGAGACGTTTGGCAATTGTGAGATCGTAAAAAAAGACAAAGGCTATTATATTTTAAGAAGTGAGAAAGAATCATGAGAGCTGTAGATATCATTCAGAAAAAAAGAGATGGTCTTGCCTTAAACAAAGAAGAAATTGAATGGCTGATTGAGGGATATGTGGCTGGAACAGTTCCAGATTACCAAATGTCCGCTTTTGCTATGGCCGTTTATTTTAAAGGGATGACGACAGAAGAAATCTCCCATATGACCATGAAGATGGTCCAAACAGGGCAACAGTTTGACCTGTCAGCTATTCCAGGAATCAAGGTAGACAAACATTCAACTGGTGGTGTGGGAGACAAGGTAACCTTAGTCTTGGTGCCTCTGGTTGCAAGTTTCGGAGTGCCAGTTGCTAAAATGAGCGGTCGTGGCTTAGGCCACACAGGTGGAACCATCGATAAGTTGGAATCCATTAAAGGCTTCCAAATTGAGCGGACTCAAGAAGAATTCATCCAGCAGGTGCAGGAGATCGGCTTATCGGTCATTGGGCAATCCGACCAACTCGTAAAAGCAGATAAACTCTTGTATGCTCTTCGGGACGTGACGGCGACAGTGGATACCATTCCTTTGATTGCTAGCTCCGTCATGAGTAAGAAAATTGCTGCTGGGGCAGATGCCATCCTTCTCGATGTCACCGTTGGAGAAGGGGCCTTTATGAAGACCATTGAAGAGGCGCGTGAACTAGCTCGTACCATGGTGGATCTCGGTAATGCCGTAGGGCGCAAGACAATCGCTGTTATTACAGATATGAGCCAACCTTTGGGAACCAGTATTGGCAATCGTTTAGAGATTTTGGAAGCCCTGGATATTCTAAAAGGACAGGGGCGTGCTGATGTCACAGAGTTTATTTGTGAATTAGCACAAATCATGTTGAAATTGGCCAATGTAGATCAATCGATTGAAGCCATTCATGAACACTTGAGCAATGGACAAGCCTTAGCCAAGTTTGAAGAAATGGTCGTGGCACAAGGTGGAGACTTAGAGGATTTGCATCGTTCCGTCAAAGTAGATCAGGTCCTTGAAGTAACAGCAGATCAAGATGGCGTCATTGCGGCCTTACCTGCCATGGAATTTGGCCTGTTAGCCATGCGACTTGGTGCTGGTCGTGCTGTCAAATCGGATCCGCTTGATTATGAAACAGGGATTATATTTGACAAAAAAGTGGGAGAGCAGGTTAAAAAAGGGGAACGCATTGCTCGTATTTTCGTGAATGAAAAAAATTCACAAGAAAGCGTTACAGAATTCAAAAAAAATGTTAAAATACTAGAAGGGGCTGAAAGCGTTAAAGAAATTATTGAAATAATATCTTAAGTAGCTCAGGAGATTATATGAAGTTAAATAAATATATCGATCACACTCTTTTAAAACCAGATGCGCAACAAGAACAGATCGAAAAATTGATCGAAGAAGCTAAGGCATATGATTTTGCGAGTGTCTGTGTGAACCCGACATGGGTGAATTTTGCGGCTGAGGGCTTGCGCGATTCAGACGTTAAAGTTTGTACCGTCATTGGTTTTCCTTTGGGAGCAAATACCCCTTTTGTCAAAGCGTGTGAAACAAAAAATGCTATTCAAAATGGTGCCGATGAAATTGACATGGTCATTAATATCGGTGCTTTGAAGTCTAAGAATTTAGCACTAGTTGAAGAAGATATCCAAGCTGTTGTCGAAGCAAGCGGTGATAAGCTGGTCAAAGTCATCATTGAGACGTGTCTCTTAACAGACGATGAAAAGATCGTTGCTTGTCAGATTGCTAAGTCAGCTGGAGCTGACTTTGTGAAGACTTCAACTGGTTTCTCAACTGGAGGAGCGACGGTAGAAGATGTAGCCTTAATGCGTCAAACAGTTGGACCAGACATGGGTGTTAAAGCTTCTGGTGGAGCTCGCTCTTATGAAGATGCTCTTACATTTATCGAAGCTGGTGCGACCCGTATCGGAACTTCCTCTGGTGTAGCTATCATGGAAGGAAAAGTGGCTCATGGCGACTACTGAGTTGATCAATTTGGTAGTAGAAGTGAGCCAGCATGCTTATGTGCCCTATTCTCATTTCCCGGTTAGTGCAGTCCTTGTGACCAAGGATGACCAGATCTATACAGGTGTCAATATCGAAAATGCCAGTTTTGGATTAACCAACTGTGGGGAACGGACAGCTATTTTTAAAGCAGTTTCTGAGGGAGCTCGTGAGTTCAAAGAGCTGATTATCTATGGGCAAACAGAAAAGCCCATCTCTCCGTGTGGTGCTTGTCGCCAGGTCATGGCTGAATTTTTTGAGCCTGATCTGCCTGTAACTTTGGTATCTAAAGATAAATCGACGGTCGTGATGACGGTCAAGGAATTACTTCCATATTCCTTTACAGATTTGACTTAGTTGGTCTGTGAGGCGGTCTTTTGACCCTTTCAATACTTCGCAACAATGTTGCACAATAATTTAGGAGGTTCAGTAATGAACAAGAAACAATGGCTAGGCCTTGGTCTAGTAACTGTCGCTGCTATCGGACTTGCAGCATGTGGAAATCGTGCGTCTAAAAAAGATAGCGCAAACTCAGAATCAAAAACTGATTTGAAAGCTGCTATTATTACCGATACTGGTGGTGTGGATGACAAATCATTCAACCAATCTGCTTGGGAAGGTTTGCAAGCTTGGGGGAAAGAAAACGGTCTTTCTAAAGGGAACGGATTCGACTACTTCCAATCAACAGATGAATCTCAATATGCGACAAACCTTGATGAAGCTGTTTCTAACGACTACAAATTGATCTTTGGTGTTGGTTTTGCCTTGAGCGACTCAGTTAAAAAAGCTGCAAAAGACAACGAAGATGTTAAATATGTCATCATTGATGATCGTATTGAAGGACAAAAGAACGTAGCATCTGCTGTTTATGCCGATAACGAAGCTGGTTACCTTGCTGGTATCGCTGCTGCGAAAACTACAAAAACTAAACAAGTTGGTTTTGTAGGTGGTATGGAAAGTGAAGTTATCACTCGTTTCCGCGCTGGATTTGAAGCTGGTGTTAAATCTGTTGACCCATCTATCAAAGTTCAAGTAGACTACGCTGGTTCATTCGGTGACTCTGCTAAAGGTAAAACAATTGCTGCTGCACAATACGCTGCAGGTGCAGATGTTATCTACCAAGTAGCTGGTGGTACTGGAGCAGGTGTCTTCTCTGAAGCAAAAGACTTGAACGAGAAGAAAAATGAAGACGAAAAAGTTTGGGTTCTTGGTGTTGACCGTGACCAAAAAGCTGAAGGTGAATACACTTCTAAAGATGGTAAAAAATCTAACTTTGTCTTGGCTTCAAGCTTGAAGAAAGTCGGAGAATCAGTAAAAGACTTGGCTAAGAAAGCTGCTGACGGTAAATTCCCTGGCGGTGAAGTGATTACTTATAGCTTGAAAGATGGTGGAGTTGATTTGACAACTGACAACCTTTCTGCAGATGCTAAAAAAGCTGTCGAAGATGCCAAAGCTAAAATCCTTGATGGGTCTCTTAAAGTTCCTGAAAAATAATATTTGATTGGGCGGCCCTCCCTATAAGGGCCGTTTCTTTTAAAGTGAGACATTTTTGTCTCAATAAAATCTGTTAGTTGTCTAACAGATTTTATTGAAATAAAAAATTTTTGAAAGGAAACACCTACATGACACATGAATATGTCATCGAAATGCGTGAGATTACCAAAAAATTTGGTGACTTTGTAGCAAATGACAAGATTAATCTTCAGTTGCGCAAAGGTGAAATCCATGCACTTCTTGGAGAAAATGGTGCGGGAAAATCTACCCTGATGAATATGCTGGCTGGTTTGTTGGAACCAACTAGCGGAGACATCGTGGTAAATGGAAATACTGTTAACCTAGACTCACCTTCAAAAGCAGCTTCTTTAGGAATTGGAATGGTGCACCAACACTTTATGTTGGTTGAAGCCTTCACTGTTGCTGAAAATATCATCCTTGGTTCTGAAACCACTAAACATGGTGTTTTGGATCTTAAGAAAGCCAGTCAAGATATCCTGGACTTGTCTAAAAAATATGGCTTGGCAGTAGATCCAAATGCTAAAGTTGAGGATATTTCCGTTGGTGCGCAACAACGTGTGGAAATCTTAAAGACGCTTTATCGTGGAGCCGACATCCTAATCTTCGATGAACCAACTGCAGTGTTGACACCAGCTGAAATCGAAGAATTGATGACAATCATGAAGAACTTGGCGAATGAAGGAAAATCGATCATCTTGATTACGCACAAGTTGGATGAAATCCGTGCTGTTTCAGACCGCGTAACGGTTATCCGTCGTGGGAAATCTATTGAAACAGTCGAGATTGGTGGAGCAACGAACCAAGACTTGGCCGAAATGATGGTCGGTCGTTCTGTTTCCTTTAAGACTGAAAAAGGTCCTTCTGAACCAAAAGAAGTGGTCTTGTCGATCGAAAACTTGGTCGTGAATGAAAACCGGGGAGTCCCAGCTGTTAAGAATCTTTCCTTAGAACTTCGTGCTGGTGAAATCGTTGGGATCGCAGGGATTGATGGAAATGGTCAATCTGAGTTGATCCAAGCCATTACAGGTCTGCGGAAGGTGAAATCCGGTTCAATCAAGATTAAAGGCAAGGATGTTGTAGGACTTCGCCCACGTCAAATCACAGAAATGAAGGTAGGACACGTCCCTGAAGACCGTCACCGGGATGGGTTAGTCCTTGATATGATGATCTCTGAAAACATTGCTCTTCAAACTTACTATAAAGAACCTCTTAGCAAGAATGGTATTTTGAATTATCCAAATATTACCTCTTATGCCAAGAATCTCATGGAAGAGTTTGACGTTCGTGCAGCTAGTGAAGTGGTACCAGCTAAGGCTCTTTCTGGAGGAAACCAGCAAAAAGCCATTATCGCTCGGGAAATCGATCGCGATCCAGATCTCTTGATCGTCAGCCAGCCAACTCGTGGTTTGGACGTCGGAGCGATTGAATATATCCACAAACGTTTGATTCAAGAACGGGATAATGGAAAAGCCGTTCTGGTTGTCAGCTTTGAATTAGATGAAATTTTGAATGTTTCTGACCGTATTGCAGTTATTCATGATGGGAAGATCCAAGGGATCGTAACCCCAGAAACGACGAATAAGCAAGAACTTGGAATCCTCATGGCAGGAGGAAAAGTAAAGGAGGGAGCATCAAATGAATAAGAATTTAAAACAAATTGCTGTTCCATTGGTGTCTGTCCTTTTAGGATTGGTCCTGGGTGCCATTATTATGTGGGCCTTCAGCTATGATGCCATTTGGGGATATGAATTGCTGTTTAAGAAAGCCTTTGGTTCGATTAAGAGTTGGGGTAATATTTCCCGTGCTATGGGGCCACTGATTTTAGTTGCTCTTGGATTTTCAGTAGCTAGCCGGGCCGGTTTCTTTAACGTTGGACTTCCTGGTCAGGCTTTTGCAGGCTGGATCATGGCGACTTGGTTTGCCCTTTCCTTCCCAAATATGCCTCGCTTACTGATGATTCCGATGACCGTTTTGATTGCGGCTATCGCAGGTGGATTTATTGGAGCGATTCCTGGTTTCCTTCGTGCCTATCTCGGAACCAGTGAGGTCATCATCACCATTATGATGAACTACATTGTTCTCTATGGTGGGAATGCCTTGATCCATAGCTTCCCAGCTTCCTTGATGAAAAACAAGGACTCAACCGTTGATGTAGGAGCCAACGCTGTCTACCAGACGGAGTGGTTGCGTAATTTGACAGACAAATCACAAATGAATATCGGGATCTTCTTTGCCATCATCGCAGTGGTAGTCATCTGGTTCTTGATGAAGAAAACAACACTTGGTTTTGAAATCCGTGCCGTTGGTCTCAATGCGAATGCGGCAGAATACGCAGGGATGTCTGCAAAACGGACCATTATCCTTTCTATGATCATTTCTGGTGCTCTTGCTGGTATCGGTGGAGTAGCAGAAGGTCTGGGTATTTACTCAAATGTCTATGTTCAAACTAGCTCAATGAGTGTTGGATTTAACGGAATGGCCGTTGCGCTTCTTGCGATGAATTCACCAATTGGTATTCCATTTGCTGCCTTCTTGTTTGGAGCGCTTCAAATTGGGGGAGTTGGTATGAAACCAGCTGCCATCCCTGAAGAAGTCGTTCAAATTGTGACAGCATCTATTATCTTCTTCGTATGTGCCCACTACATTATCGAAAAGATGATCTCGATGCGATCAGCTAAAAAAGGAGGAGCAAACTAATGAGTATTGTAACGATTTTAAGTATTCTTGTTTCCTCTATGATTGTGTATGCGGCGCCGCTGATCTTCACAAGTATCGGAGGAGCATACTCAGAACACGCTGGGGTTGTTAACGTTGGCCTTGAAGGAATCATGGTTATGGGAGCCTTCTCAGGAATTATCTTTAACTTGACTTTTGAGCCTACCTTAGGGAATTTGACACCATGGTTGTCCTTGATTGTTGCTGCAGGAATTGGAGTACTTTTCTCCTTGATCCACGCGGTGGCAACGATTCATTTCCGTGCTGACCATATCGTTTCAGGTACAGTATTGAACTTGATGGCACCTCCATTAGCCGTCTTTCTAGTTAAAGCAATGTACAACAAGGGGCAAACTGATAATATCAAAGTTGCCTTTGGGAAAACATCCATTCCGGTCTTATCTAAAATTCCGGTGATTGGGGATATTTTCTTCAACAATGCCAGCATCATCGGCTGGGTTGCAATTCTCTTCTCATTCTTTGCTTGGTTCGTCATGTTCAAGACAAAATTTGGTTTGCGTCTTCGTTCAGTTGGTGAACACCCACAAGCAGCAGATACATTGGGAATCAATGTTTATAAAATGCGCTACTTAGGAGTCATGATCTCAGGTGCCCTAGCAGGTATCGGAGGAGCCATATACGCTCAGTCAGTTTCTGTTAACTTTGCGGTAACTACTATTGTAGGTCCTGGATTTATCGCCCTTGCGGCCATGATTTTCGGGAAATGGAACCCAATCGGTGCCATGTTGGCTAGTCTCTTCTTTGGAGCTTCACAAAGTTTGGCAGTTATCGGGAATCAATTGCCTTTGCTTAAAGGTATCCCATCCATCTACTTGCAAATTGCGCCTTACGTCTTGACCATGGTTGTCTTGGCAGCCTTCTTCGGACAAGCAGTTGCACCAAAAGCAGATGGTGTTAACTACATTAAATCGAAATAATGCACAGAGAGATGCGAGGTTTCCTCGGTCTCTTTTGCTTTCTAAAGGCCCCTCTTAGTCGCAATTTCTTTGGATTTAAGGTACAATAAGGATACAACTTTTCACGTATTGGAGGAGCAGATGTTTAAGTGGATGAGACGCCTGATTGGCATGGTGATCGTTTTATTTATTATTTTAGTGATCCTGTTGGTTCCTGGATCTATTCCTGAAGGGGAGCAGCTGAGAAATGTGCAGGCAGGGAGCTCTTTGATTGAACTGGCTCAAAATGCTGTTTCAAATGCTTCTGTAAGCACTGAAGGGCTCTCAACTGAGTTGAGTCTCAATTCTGTGCAATTGAGTCAAGTTGTAAAAACAAGTGCTGGATCTGCTCTTGACAATTCTGACTTTCAAAAGATGGCACTTGGAATGGATGGCAATGACCTTCACGTCAAAGTTCCGGTTTCCTTAGGGCCAGTCGATAGCTATCTAGATTTAACCATGACCGGTCAAGTTGAAAACAATGTCATGAATTTGACTGTGACAGCTGCTAAATTAGGGAAAATGCCGATTCCAAAATCCTTGGTTCTCAACTATTTGAAGGATCAATCCAATCAAAATGGAGGCGCCTTCACAGTGAATGGTGATCAAATCACCCTTGAGATCCCTCAAGCAGGTTATACTATCTCAAAAGCGCGAGTAGAAAATGGCAATGCCAAGGTGACGGTTAGTATCTCCTTATTTTAAGACTATGAAAATGGAGTTGTCATGCTTATCTTTGAATTTTGTGCAGAGAATTTAACGTTTATTGATCAGGCGATTGCTGCTGGGGCAGGTCGCATTGAACTGTGCGACAACCTTGCAGTAGGCGGGACCACACCGAGCTTAGGGGTGATCAAGGAAGCAATCAAACTGACAGAAGAGAAGTCAGTGGGTCTTTGTGTCATTATCCGGCCCCGTGGTGGAGACTTTGTCTACACTGATCTGGAAGTCCAAGCTATGCTGACGGATATTCGGGCTGCGAAGGAAATAGGGGTTTCTAGTTTTGTGCTGGGTGCGCTGACGAGTGATCGAAAGTTGGATCAGAGAGTCATGCAGCTCTTACTAGCAGCCTGTGAAGAGGCAGAGGTTGTCTTTCATATGGCCTTTGATGAATTAGCTGTTACTGACCAGATAGAAGCGATTGAGTGGCTTTCTGATCAGGGTGTAGCCCGTATTTTAACACGAGCTGGAGGTCTAGATGCATCACTAGAGCAACGTTTTGAACATTACCATCGTTTATTAGCTGTGGCTAAGGGAAAGATTCAGATCTTGCCAGGTGGAGGTGTGACGGTAGAAAATCGTGCACTTTTTTTGGAGCAATTGGGCGTTTGTCAACTGCATGGCACGCGCATTGTGTTTTAAAAAAGAAACGATCACTGCTTTAAGTCGTTTTGAGGATCCGTTATCAAGGTTGGGGACGTTGTTCCCAGCCTCTTCTAGTGCAAAAATGAATAAGGGAGAGAAAATGTTTTTAGAGAATTATTTTGACCGCTACACCTTTCAGCCAGAAAAGGGAGTGGCTTATGGATTTGAGAAAATAGAGGCAGGCTATGAGTATCAGTGCCCCGTCTTTTCGGACACATTTCTCTTAAAGTTCCGAGTCTGCGACCAGAAGATTTCCTTTCGGGTCTATGATCAGGATACAGGGGACGAATATATCCAGGTTCATCTGGAACAGCTACAAGGAAATTTCGTTGGCCAAGTCAGGGAAGCTTGTCAGGAAAGTCTTGCAAGGATCTGCCAAGCCTGTTTTGAGGTAGAAGATTTTCTCTATCCTCAAACCAAGCGTCTCATGGCCTATATTTCCCTACACTATCAGGGAACGATTGAATATTTGTGGGAAAGATCTCCTGAGTCGGGTGCTATTCGCCACCGAGATACCCTCAAGTGGTATGGAGTCTTTATGACCATTGATTGGAACAAACTGGATGCTGGCAAGTCAGGGAAAATAGAAGTTTTGAATGTCAAGTCTGATCAAGTAGCTCAGTTCATTCAACAAAAGGGGATTTATCCAGCTTTTCATATGAATAAAAAATATTGGGTGAGTATCCCGCTCGATGGAACAATTGCTGATGAGGAGTTGTTTGCTCTAGTGGACAGTAGCTGGCAACTCACCAAAAAGGGGAAATAAGATGCATCTGTTAGGGAAATTATCTTGGTTTTTTAAATTAGAGAAGAAGCGTTACTTCATCGGGATAGGGTCCTTGATCCTGGTTAGTTTTTTAAATCTCATTCCTCCAAGAATCATGGGACTTGTGATCGATTTGATCGATAAAAGAAGGTTGACACTGAGTCAGTTGGTCGTGAATATTGGATTTCTAGTCCTAGCAGCTCTTGCCATGTATGGACTTCGTTTTGTCTGGAGACGCTATATTTTTGGGACGGCCAATAATTTAGCTCGGATTTTGCGTTACCGTTTGTTCAAGCACTTTACGCTCATGTCACCGTCTTTTTATCAGCGTTATCGGACAGGGGATCTCATGGCCCATGCTACCAATGATATCAATGCGGTAACCATGTTTGCCGGTGGTGGGGTTATGTCTGCAGTGGATGCGTCTGTCACAGCCTTGGTGACCCTGGTCAGCATGTTTTTCATGATTGATTGGCGCTTAACTCTCTTGGCTATTTTGCCCCTACCGGTCATGGTGGTAGTGACGTCGGCTATTGGGCGCAAAAACCACCAAGCCTTCAAAGAAGCTCAAGAAGGCTTCTCAGAGCTCAACAACTTTGTGCAGGAATCAGTATCAGGAGTCAAGGTAACCAAATCCTTTGGTTTTCAGGCAGATGAGATTCAGGCTTTTGAAAAGACCAATCAAATGGTCTTTTCAAAGAATATGACTTCCGCCAGTTACAATGCCTTGTTTGATCCGACCACTCTTCTTTTTGTCGGTCTCTCTTATGTCTTGACCCTTTACTTCGGGGGCCTTTTCGTCCAGGAAGGAAGCTTGACAGTTGGACAAATCGTAACCTTTATCACCTATCTCAATATGCTCGTGTGGCCCCTTCAAGCCATGGGCTTCTTATTTAATATTAGTCAGAGGGCTAGCGTCTCGTATGACCGAATTGAGACACTTTTAGCAGAAACACCTGAAATCCAAGATCCAAATCATCCAGTCAGAGACATTCAAAATGGAGATTTGGAATATGACATTGAAGAATTCGCCTACGAGAAAGAGCCTGTTCTTGAAAAGGTTACTTTTCATTTAGAAAAAGGACAAACCCTTGGGATTGTGGGTCCAACTGGATCTGGAAAGACCACCTTGTTGCGTCTCTTACTCAGAGAGCATGACTTGGAGCAGGGAGATATCTTTCTAAATGGAATCTCCATCAAAGATTATCGTTTGCAAGATCTACGTAGTTTGATCGGCTATGTTCCTCAAGATCAGATTCTCTTTGCCATGACTATTCGCGAGAATGTTGCTTTTTCAGATCCGCAGATCAAGGAAGAAGAGTTGATAAAAGCGCTAAGAACCTGTGGGGTCTATGAGGATGTCTTGGCTATGCCAGACCAGATGGAGACTGTGCTTGGAGAGAGAGGGGTCTCTCTTTCTGGCGGGCAAAAGCAACGGATTGCCATGAGTCGTGCTTTGGTCATGAATCCTGAGATCTTGCTTCTGGATGATTCCCTCTCTGCAGTAGATGCGAAGACGGAGCACCAGATCATCGAAAATATGAAGCAGGAACGCAAGGGGAAAACAACCATGATCACAGCCCATCGCTTATCCGCTATCGTTCATGCGGATTTGATTCTGGTAATGGAGAATGGTCAAATCAAGGAGCGCGGAAATCACGAGGAATTAATGGGTCAAAAAGGTTGGTACTATGAAACCTACCAAGCCCAACAATTATCAGAAGAAATGGAGGGAAAGCTGAATGAAAACATCTGAAGCTCGTGTGATGAAGCGGCTCTTGGCTTATATGTGGCGCTATAAATGGCTCACGGCTTTGGCCTTAGTCTTTACCCTTTTGACCAGCCTTTTATTGACAGCGATCCCTCTAGCGGCACGCTGGTATATTGACCACCTTGTGGATCCAACAGAAGTAGGTTCATCGGTCATGACAGCTTTTCAGTTTCTCATTCTTTATTATGGGTTATTCATTGGGCGCGTGCTGGCGACCTACCTGAGCCAATTAACCTTTGCGCGTGTATCCAATTCCATCGTAAGAGATATCCGACTAGATATTTTCCAAAATCTGCAAAGGCTGGGCATGTCCTTTTATGACCAGACAGCAGCAGGTTCGATTGTCTCCCGTGTGACCAATGATACACAGGCTGTCGCAGATATGTTCTCCACTGTCTTTTCAAGTCTGGTTTCATCCTTTTTACTTTTTGTAGTGACCCTGGTGACCATGTTTAGCCTGGATTGGCATTTGACTATTTGGATTCTGCCTTTTCTTCCCATCATTTGGTTTTCCATTCGACTCTATCGCAAGTTATCCAACCGCCTGGTCAAAATGACGCGTCAGAAATTATCAGATATCAATGTGAAATTATCTGAATCCATCGAAGGCATGCGAATCGTGCAGGCCTTTCGCCAAGAAAAGCGTTTGACCGATGAGTTTGAACGGATTAATGGGGAACATTTGGACTTTGCCAATCGTTCTGTCGATGTCAATTCCCTCTTTTTGAGACCAGCTATGACCCTTTTACAGGTCCTAGCCTATGCGGTCATTCTGACCTTTTTCGGCCTAAATTGGCAGTCTTCTGGCTTTACAGCAGGTCTTATTTATGCCTTTATCCAGTACGTTAGCCAGCTTTTCCAACCCTTGATTGATGTTACCCAAAATTTTGCAACCTTGCAGACCTCTACCATCTCTGCAGGGCGTGTCTTTGAGATGATGGATCGATCTGACTATGAGCCCAAGCAAGCAGATAGTCTGAAAGAAATTGAGCGGGGAGATATACGTTTTGACCATGTATCATTTTCTTACGATGGCAAACGAGATGTCCTAAAAGATATCTCCTTTGAGGTCAAAAACGGACAAACCATCGCCTTTGTCGGTCATACTGGTTCTGGTAAATCTTCCATTATCAATCTCTTTATGCGATTTTATGAATTTGATCGCGGACGGATCTTGATTGATGGAAAGGATATCAAGGACTACAGTCAGGAAGCCTTGCGCAAGTCTATCGGTCTAGTGCTGCAGGAACCTTTTCTCTATCATGGAACCATTGCTTCTAATATCCGGATGTACCATGAAGAACTGACAGATGAGGAAATCCGACAAGCAGCTGCATTTGTGGATGTGGCTGACTTTATTGAGGGTTTACCTGGTGGCTATGATCATTTAGTAACAGAGCGGGGGTCTACCTTATCGACCGGTCAGCGTCAGCTTCTGGCTTTTGCTCGGACCATTGCTGCCCAGCCTAAGATCCTCATTTTGGATGAGGCCACAGCTAATATTGACCAGGAGACGGAAGAAATGATCCAAAACTCTCTGAAGAAGATGCGTCAAGGGCGGACAACCATTGCTATTGCCCATCGTCTTTCCACTATCCAAGATGCCGATTGCATCTATGTTCTCGATAAGGGAAAAATCATCGAATCAGGCAATCACGATCAGCTCGTTGCTCTAGGAGGAACGTATAAGAAAATGTATGACCTCCAGGCTGGTATGATGAAATAAGGACAAACAAGGGGTAAATGCAAATTTAACCTTGTTTTTCTTGCTTGAAAGCTGTAAAATAAAGAAAAGAACAGAAAAAGGAAGCAACAATCATGTCAAACGATCTCATCCTAATGGGAGTTGTTATTGTCTTATTTGGACTTTATTTCACCCTTCAAGTAGAGCTTACTAAAGTTAGAAATCAATTCACCCACTATCTTCTAAAACCAGGTAGCATCTCCAAGGAACAAAAAGAGAAGTACCTCAAAGAACCAGAGATGGAAGCGATTCGCTTAATTCGCATCGACTATCGGATTGGCCTTCAAAATGCCAAACTTGTCTATGAGCACATAAAGAAATAAGAAGACCCTCGTATAGTCTATACGAGGGTTTCTCTTTCAAAAAAAGGCGTCAGCTTTGGTAAAACGTTGGCAACATCTGCTGATTGGATTTTTGCTAGTTGATAGGGACAAGGAGTGATGTAGGCTGCTTCAAAAAAATCAAGAGAGAGTCCACTGTGTTTTAAGGCAGCAAGAGATTTGACCTGATGAAGATCTACTAGGACCCCATCGTGGGTCAGGGTCAGATGAGGTAGAAGAGAAGACTGCTCCATCAAAGTCTTCAGACTTTCTTCTTCCTCTTTTTTTCTGGCGAGGAGTCGCTTTTTATTGGTCTGATACATACCATTATCGATATAGAGGCTCAAAGCCTTTTGCATAATAAGGTTGCTATCATAGTCCAGAATTGTTTTATAGGTCAAGACAGGTTTAAGAAGGGCTTGGGGAAGGATCATGGAAGTAATGCGAAGAGCAGAAAAGAGATTGGTCGAAAAAGACTTGATATAGATAACTCGATTATTGCGATCTAGATAATGAAAAGAAGGAGCATTGCGGCCATCAAGATCTCCCAAATAGTCGTCCTCGACAAGGTAGACATCATATTGATCAGCTAGTTGCAAGATTGCTTCTTTCTCCTTGGTGGAATAGCTATGACCAAGTGGATAGTGAAAACGGGGGATCGTGTAGAAAAATTTGATGTGACCACTCTTAAAAATCTCTTCGAGTTCCTCGAGGTCTATTCCCGTTAAATTTCGTTGAATGGTCCGGTAGGCAAGTTGCTGCGAATCTAGGAGTTGATTCATCCGATGATAAGTCGGCTGCTCAATCAAGATCTGAGATTTTTTATTGGGAAAGTCAATTTGGCTGAGGATATTGAGTGCCTGTTGTGTACCAGAAGTCAAAACGATCTGATCCGCAGTCGTATAAATACTTTCTTCCTTCAATAAGCCTTGAATCGATTGGCGTACTTCTGGTAATCCTGCTTGGTCTGAAAAATTATTAAAGAGATAATTCTCACGACCAATTAAGGTTTCATTGATACAGGTTCGGAAATCTTCAAAAGCCTGGTTGCGGTCTTTCTCTAATTTTAGTGGAAGATCCTCATGTTGGTCAGGTTCCTGCTCCAAAACATAGTAGCCACTTTGAGGTTTTGCGTAGAGTAAGTGCTGGTAGGTCAAATCCAGCAGGGCCCGTTGCACCGTATCCTTACTACAAGAAAATTGACTAGCTAGCTGGCGAACGGAGGAAATTTTCTGACCGGTCACCAGTTCTCCGTCTTGAATGGCTTTTTTTAGAACATGAATAATTTCTTGGTATTTGTTCGTCTTCATTTTGACTGTCCCCATACAGTTTTTTTCTATTGTACAGAAATAATCACAAAAATACCACTCTGAAAATGAGTTGAAGATCTTTTTTTTAAACTCTTGTTTTCATAGGTAGAATCTAGTGCCGTACGACTTTTTATGATAGAATGAAGATCGTAGTGTCTTCCGTAAATATGGTACAGTAGCGCACAGTGTATTGGGGTGCGGGATTGAACAGATGCTTTCCTGTATAGCTGGTACAAGACCTATCTGTAAGCAGTTCCATATCTGTATGTGATGCATCGAATCAAACCTTTATAACCATAAACAAGCTACATAACTTTTTACGATCAATGAAAGAGGTGGAGAAAATGTAGGCAAATCTAGGTAAGTCTTTTAGAAACACTTAAAATATCAATTGAAAGAGGAAGAACAATGTTTAAAAGAACTTACAAACGCAATATTCCACTCTTAGCTGGTCTGGAATTCACATCTTATTTTGGAATCACTAGTTTTTGGATTTTATTTTTCATTCAAAATGGTCTTTCCTTGCTTCAGATCGGGCTATTAGAGAGTATCTTTCATGGAACTAGTCTATTGAGCGAAATTCCATCTGGCATGTTGGCCGATCGATTTAGTTACAAGACCAATCTCTATTTGGCTCGCATAGCCAGTATTGTGTCATCTATCTTGATCTTACTTGGTCAAGGAAATTTCTGGATATATGCAATGGCTATGATGATCAGTGCCTGGTCCTACAATTTTGATTCAGGTACGAATACTGCTTTCTTGTTTGATTCGGCGGTAGAAGCAGGTCAAAAGGATCGCTATCTTCAGATTTCTAGCTTTTTGTCTGGAGTGGCTGAAGTCACCCGAACCTTAGGAACAGTGGTAGCCGGTCTCTTTGTTCATGGGGCCTTGGCTTGGACCTATCGTATTGCCATAGGTCTTTCATTGCTATCCATTCTCCTTATTTTTCTGATGAAAGAGCCAGAGAGCAAGAGAGAGGAAAGAAATAGTCTGACCTTAAAACGGATATTGGTAGTAGTGAAACAAGAATGGCAGGAAAAACCAGTCTTGTTTTACTGGATGCTGACCTATCAGCTGGTAGGAACCATTATGTGCATGTTCTATTTTTACTACCAACAAAAAATCAGTGACTTAGCCAGTTGGCAAGTTTCACTCATTATGTTAATTGGTAGTGGATTCAATCTCCTAGCGGTTTATCTGGCCAGTCAGATCGGGAAAAAGTGGAATAGTAACCAAGTCTTCCCGATTCTAGTTGCATTGACAGGTTTGGTCTTGCTGTTGGTATGTTTGAAAACTCCATTCGCCTATCTGAGCGTCTATCTCTTGACCAATGCCCTTTATGCCGTTTATCAACCTATATACTACAATGATTTACAAGTTTATTTGCCTTCCAGTGTACGGGCAACCATGCTTAGTATAAACTCCATGATGTTTAGTTTGTCTATGATTGTGATTTTCCCTCTGACTGGTTGGTTCATCGATACTTGTGGATTTGTAGCTGTTTTTCTTGTACTAGGCTTTGTGACCCTCCTATCTTTCCCTCTCTTACTGATTGGATTGAGGAAAATGGGCAAGCTATTAAATAAGGGGACAAAGACGGAATAAAAGCTCCATACGTTCATTTGTCCACCTATGTTAAAATAGTACATAGCAAGAACATGATGGGTGAATCATCTGATGTAAACAAAAAGATTTGAGAAATCATGTAATTTCTCAAATCTCCAATGCTAGTATTGATCCCCAAAAGTTAGACAAATAATGTAAAAAAAGGACTTAGTTTTGTATTCCACAGGACTAGGTCCTTTTGGTTTGTTCCTACTTAACTGATTGTGTTAGGAATCAAAATCGTCTATAAGAACTCGTCTCGGTAGTTTTTTAATAGGCTAGTCTGTATTTTATCTGATCTCTCCTTCATAGGAAGAAGAAGGACGTCAACGACTCTTTCAGTTGCTTTCATAAAAAAATACCCGAAAAATTAGATTTTTCTATCTAACTTTTCGGGTGTGGTTTAAAAGACTAGAGGCTGTATTACATAAAGTAAACGATGGCTAAATACTGAAGGGCAGAAGCAGCAAGGATAAAGAGGTGCCAAATCATATGGAAATAGGGTTTTTTCTTGGCATAAAAGCCAGCTCCCACCGTGTAGCACAGCCCCCCCATGAGCATGAGCCCCCAGAAGATAGGGGTAGTTTGACTAACAATTTGGGGAATAATAAAGATAACCAACCAGCCCATGATCAAGTAAAGAGCTAGGCTGAATTTTTCATTGACTTTTTTAGCAAAGATTTTGTAGAGAATGCCAAAGATAGTGGTTCCCCATTGGATTAAGATAATGCTGTAGCCCATCCAGTTGTTCATCAAGGTGAGGACAACTGGCGTGTAACTGCCTGCGATCGCAATGTAGATCATCGAATGGTCGATAATGCGAAGCACATACTTTTGAGGAGAATCATAAGACATGGCATGGTAGATAGTCGAAGACAGAAACATCAAAAAGAGGCTAATGACAAAAATAGAAGTCCCAAAAGCACTAAGAAGACCGTGCTGCTCAAAGCTGTAGACTGCTGAGATCGGAAGCAGGATGAGCATAAGGAGGGCTCCAACAGCGTGGGTTACACTATTTGCGATCTCCTCACCAAAAGATAATTTTTTACTTAGTTTCATGGTATAATTCATCAGTTTCTTCCTCCTTGTTTGCTGGTTGTATATAAGATAGGGTTTCTAGATAAAGTTGAACGGTCTGACAGGCAGAGCGAATAATGGGTGCAATCGGCTCTTTTTGCTCATTGAGATAAGCAACAAAGCTATTATAGAGAAGATCTGAGCTTACCTGGTCCTGCAAAAAATTTAAGGTAGAAGCGATCTCCTGAATAGAAAAGACCGTTTTTAAGGTTGTAATAGCGATCAAGCGAGCTACCTGTCTACGCTGGTATTTCTTCTTATCTGGTTTTTCGACGTAACCATGTTTTACGTAATTGTTGATCATGGCAGCCGTCAAGCCCTTGTCTGAAGAAGAGAGGACAGGTGCACAGGTTTTATTAACATAAAGAAGGACCTGATCGAGATAGAGGTCTAGCTCAGGCAGTTGCTCCCAGGTTGGATAGGAAAAAGTGGACACTAAATCTTCACCTTTCTTTAATCTAGTTTTAACAACTAGATAATAACATTAATAAAAACTTCTGTCAAGAAATTTACAGAAATATGGTACAATAGGACTATGAAACTATTAATTCCATCTGCAAAAGAACTGAATGAACAGGCTCGCAGACTCGAGCCCCAACCCTTATCACAGAACACAAAAATAATCCTCCAAGCTTTGAAGGATTCCTCTCTAAAAGAATTAGCAACCTTTTACGGGATCTCAGAGGAGAGGGCCCTAGTAGAAAAGGAAAGAATTGAGGCTTTATTAGATGGGAGTGCTAAGACCTATCCTGCTTTGGAACTATTTGATGGTCTTATGTACCGGAGTATCGAGCGTCAAGGCTTATCTGAAAAAGAGCAGACTTATCTTCAGGAGCATTTGTTGATCACGACTGCCTTATATGGGGTGATCCCAGCCTATGAGGGAATAGCTCCTCATCGCTTAGACTTTATGATGAAGTTAAAACCAGCTGGAAAGTCTCTAAAGGCACTCTGGCAAGGAGACTATGATCAGGCACTAGAAGGAGAGGAGGAGATCTTATCTCTCTTGTCCTCTGAGTTTGAACTGGTTTTTTCAAAAGCCATTCGCGAGCGAATGATACAGATTAAATTCATGGAGAATCGTGGCGGGACACTGAAGATTCACTCAACGATTTCAAAAAAAGCCCGTGGGGCCATGGTTACAGTTATGATGAAGGAAGAAATCACCCATCTAAAAGATTTGAAATCATTAGAAGTAGCAGGCTTCTCTTATCGTGAGGATTTATCACAAGAGAAGGAATGGTTTTTTGTGAAAGAATAAATAAAACTATTCCTGAGAAGCATCAGGAATAGTTTTTTGATCTGTTAGATAAAGAGAATGCACGATGAAAACTCCAAAATAGAGGATTTTGGAGTCAGAATCGTCTTGAGCTGTAGGCTTAGGCGATATGTTTGAATTTCTTCAAGAGTTCTGTTAACTCAGCTTGCTCGCCGCTATTAAAGACTTGCATCAAGCGTTGAATATTTTTAATATGATCTGGAAGAGCTTCTTCGATCTTTTTACGACCGGCATCTGTAATAGATACAACATATGCACGGCGGTCTTCTGGATCGGTTTCGCGTGTAATCCAACCATCGCGGACCATATTGCGAATAACCACAGTCATATTTCCAGAGGTCGCAAGAATGCTATCGATCAGATCTTGAATGCGAAGATCGCCTTTGCTATACAAGGTCTCAAGGACAGAGAATTGAGTTGGTGTCAACTGGTGCTTTTTAAAGATATGAGCCTCAGATGCACGGATCAATCGTTCCGCCTTGTGGAAGACGATCATGGTTTTTAAATCTACGTTTGCTTCTTTGAATAATCTCTTTAAATTTTCCATATCTATATTTTATCAATAAATAGTGTTTCTGTCGTTTAATTTTATTTTCAAATTAGTTACAAAATTGTGACAAATTTATTAAACTATGAACAAAAAATATACAAGGTGTTAATTTTAGTTTGCTTCTCAAATAATTTTATACTAAAACATTGTAACAGGCATGAAATATTAGTAACAATTCTTTCTTGAAAATCTATAGAATTCTAGGTAGGTTTGGTGTATAATGAGGGAGTGAAACAGAAAAATTATCTTTTTATCATATGGCAACATATAATAGGAATCTGTGTCTTAGTTCTGACGGTGCTTTTTTCTTGGCTATTTCTTGCTGAAAAAACTTCGGATCGCATGCAGGATCAAATGGAACAAGCAAGAAATATAGCGCTGTCGCACTCTTCGATGGTTACAATTGATACGGAGAGTTTCTTCCATGGCAAAGAAGCGTATCTTTCCTTTATTGGAAAAGACCAGGAGGGGCAAGAACTAGCGGTCTTGGTGGCGGAGGCAGATGATCAGGTCTATGCTTACCCTTTAAAAGAGGGGATCAGCCAGAAAAAAGCAAAGGCTATTGTGAAAGAGAAGAGCAAAGACGCGATTGATCGGGTAACTTTTGGACGCTTTAAAGGCAAACCGATCTGGGAAGTTAAGTCTGGAAGATCTTATTATGTGGTGGATTTCAAGACTGGGAAAGTAACCAGTGTTTTTTAGGATTTGAGGAGGAAATATGAAATTATCAAATCGTGTATTGGAAATGGAAGAAAGTGTGACTTTGGCTGCAAATGCTCGTGCCAAAGCTTTGGCAGCTGAAGGTCGTGATATTTTGAGTTTGACGCTTGGTCAACCTGACTTTGCGACTCCAAAAAACATTCAAGAAGCAGCAGTGGCATCCATCGAGGATGGTCGGGCTAGCTTTTATACGGTAGCGTCTGGACTTCCAGAATTGAAGGATGCCATTAGTGACTATATGAAAGAGTTTTATGGCTATGCTGTCAGCCGCAATGAAGTAGTGGTCGGCACTGGCGCCAAGTTTATTCTTTATGCCTTCTTTACTTCTGTTATTAATCCAGGTGATGAAGTCATCATTCCAACACCTTGCTGGGTCTCTTATGTGGATCAAGTCAAGATGGTTGAAGGAACACCCGTTACTTTCCAAACAACAGAAGAAAATCACTTCAAAGCAACGGTTGAGCAGTTGGAAGCGGCACGGACAGACAAGACCAAGGTTGTCTTGCTAAATTCGCCATCCAATCCAACAGGAATGATCTACAGCAAAGAAGAACTCGAAGCGATTGGAAATTGGGCTGTTGAGCACGACATCTTGATTTTGGCAGATGATATCTATGGTCGTTTGGTCTATAATGGCAATACTTTCACGCCAATTTCTAGCTTGTCAGAAGCGATTCGTAAGCAAACCATCGTGATTAACGGAGTTTCAAAAACCTATGCCATGACCGGATGGCGTGTTGGGTTTGCAGTGGGGGATCCTGAGATTATCGGGGCTATGGCCAAGGTGATCAGCCAAACAACTTCTAATTTGACGACAGTTTCCCAGTATGCAGCCATTGAAGCCCTAACTGGAGACCAATCTTCTATTGAAATCATGCGCCAAGCTTTTGAAGAGCGCTTGAATACCATTTATCCTTTGTTAAATGAAGTACCTGGTTTTGAAGCTATCAAACCTCAAGGAGCCTTCTATCTCTTTCCAAATGTGAAGAAGGCCATGGAGATGAAGGGTTACACGGATGTGACGGAATTTACCACAGCGATTTTGGAAGAAGCTGAAGTAGCTCTCGTCACCGGTGCAGGTTTTGGTGCCCCTGAAAATGTTCGCTTGTCTTATGCGACAGATTTGGATACCCTCAAAGAAGCAGTTCGTCGACTCAAGGCCTTTATGGAAAAATAAACATATCGGATCCTTAGCATTGAGCTGAGGATCTTTTTCTTTAAAAAAATCAGCTTTTCACAGGTAGAATCTAGCACTGTAAGCCTTTTTATGATACAATAAAGAAGATAATGTCTTCGGACAAGTTTAACGAGAAAAGGAAGATGAATGATGACAAAACGGATTACTATCATCGAAGTTAAAGACTACGTAGGTCAAGAAGTGACTATCGGTGCTTGGGTTGCTAACAAATCAGGTAAAGGAAAAATTGCTTTCTTGCAATTGCGTGACGGGACTGCCTTTTTCCAAGGTGTGGCTTTTAAACCAAACTTTATTGAAAAATTTGGGGAAGAAGTGGGAATTGAAAAATTTGATACCATCAAACGCTTGAGCCAAGAAACGTCTGTCTTTGTGACTGGGATTGTCAAAGAAGATGAGCGCTCAAAATTTGGTTACGAGTTGGATATTACAGACATCGAAGTCATCGGTGAATCGCAAGATTACCCAATCACGCCAAAAGAACACGGTACAGATTTCTTGATGGACAACCGTCACTTGTGGTTGCGTTCACGCAAACAAGTCGCTGTGATGCAAATCCGTAATGCCATCATCTACGCGACTTATGAGTTCTTTGACAAGAACGGCTTTATGAAATTTGATAGCCCAATTCTTTCTGGAAATGCAGCAGAAGATTCTACAGAACTTTTCGAAACAGACTACTTTGGAACACCAGCCTACTTGAGCCAATCTGGTCAGCTTTATCTTGAAGCTGGTGCTATGGCCCTTGGTCGCGTCTTTGACTTTGGTCCAGTATTCCGTGCTGAAAAATCTAAGACTCGTCGTCACTTGACTGAGTTCTGGATGATGGACGCTGAGTACTCATACTTGACACATGATGAGTCACTTGACTTGCAAGAAGCTTATGTTAAAGCGTTGCTTCAAGGTGTTCTAGATCGTGCTCCTCAAGCCTTGGAAACCTTGGAACGTGATACAGAGCTCTTGAAACGCTACATTGCTGAGCCATTTAAACGCATCACTTACGATGAAGCCATTGATCTCTTGCAAGAGCATGAAAACGATGAAGATGCGGATTATGAGCATTTGGAACATGGAGATGATTTCGGTTCACCACACGAAACGTGGATTTCAAACCACTTTGGTATACCAACATTTGTGATCAACTATCCAGCTGACATCAAGGCTTTCTACATGAAACCAGTTCCTGGTAACCCAGATCGCGTGCTTTGTGCAGACTTGCTTGCGCCAGAAGGTTATGGAGAAATCATTGGTGGTTCTATGCGTGAGGAAGACTACGATGCCCTTGTAGCGAAGATGGAATCACTTGGTATGGATCGTACAGAGTATGAATTCTATCTTGACCTTCGTAAATACGGTACAGTACCACACGGTGGATTCGGTATTGGTATCGAGCGTATGGTAACCTTCGCAGCTGGAACGAAACACATCCGTGAAGCGATTCCATTCCCACGTATGTTGCACCGTATCAAACCTTAATAGACGTAAAAACGCCATTAGGCGTTTTTAACTTTTCTATAACAAGAAGATGAGGAAAGGGTTTCTTATGCTGAAAAGAGATATCATTGATGGAAAAGAATATGATAGTATTCATGGTGCTTTGATTGCTGACTTGGATCATACCATCCAAACCATGTTGCAGATTTCTTATCCCGATAGTCAGATGGATGACTTTATTACCTACAAGAATTTAAGTCAGTATTGTATGGATTATTTGTCTCAGATTATTGACCGGGCGAATGAGAAAAATGAGGCGATCAAGCAACAGGTGACGGCAGTCTTGCCGATGACGGAGGCTCCCTTTAACGTTGAAGACCGCTTGACGGCTAGCTATACCTTTGGTCAGCGGGTGGCGGATTCGGTCGCACGTTTTGGTGGATCATGGACTTTTATCATCACCTTTATCATGATGATGGGGATTTGGATGTTGATTAATGTCTTGCATCCTTTTGGTTGGAATTTTGATCCTTATCCATTCATCTTGCTCAATCTTGCCCTGTCTACGATTGCGGCGATTCAAGCTCCTTTAATCATGATGAGTCAAAATCGTGCGGCAGATTATGATCGCCTGCAAGCACGAAATGACTTTAACGTCAATATGGAATCGGAACGAGAAATTCGTTTGCTCCATACAAAGATTGACCATATGGTGCAACAAGATCAGACGGATCTACTTGAGATTCAAAAGTTGCAAACCGAATTGTTGGTTTCTTTGTCTAATCAAGTGACCCAATTGCGTCAAGAGATGAACCAAGCTAAAGAAGAAGTTGACTGATCAATCATATATCCAGATAAAGAGAATGGGGAGACGATGACATCATTATTGAAGTATTTTAAGGGCTATCTAACGGAAACTATTTTAGGTCCTGTATTTAAACTATTAGAAGCTATCTTTGAATTGTGCGTACCTTTAATCATTGCCCACTTAGTCGATCAGGTCATTCCGAAAAAGGAAACGAGCGGAGTGGTGATGATGGTCGGTGCTTTGTTTTTATTTGCTAGCTTTGGTGTCGTCGTTGCTATTACGGCTCAGTATTTTTCATCTAAAGCAGCTGTCGGATTTACCCGTGAGATGACCAAGGATTTGTATGATAAGATCTTGTCCATTCCAAAAGAAAAACGAGATAGAATCGGTACATCTAGTTTGGTAACCCGTCTCACTTCTGATACTTATCAAATCCAGGTTGGGATCAATCTCTTCTTGCGACTTTTTTTGAGGGCGCCGATTATTGTCTTTGGCTCTATTATCATGGCCTTTACGATCAGTCCGAAATTAACCCTTTGGTTCTTGGGTATGGTGGCCATTTTGACGCTGATTATTGTCATCATGTCTCGGATTGTCAATCCTCTTTTTGCAAAGATTCGGAAAATCACAGACAGGATGGTCACAGTGACGCGTCAGCAATTTCAAGGGATGCGAGTGATTCGGGCCTTTGGACAACAGGCTAGTGAATTAGAAGATTTTAGAGAGGTCAATCAGGACTACAAAGTCTGGCAAATTCGCGCTGGTATCTGGTCTAGTTTGGTTAGTCCCTTGACCTTCCTTGTGGTCAATACGACCTTAGTCTGTGTTATTTGGCAGGGACAGTTGACTATCTCTGCTGGTTTTCTGACTCAAGGGATGTTGGTCGCTTTGGTCAATTATTTATTGCAAATTTTAACAGAATTGATCAAGCTGGCTATGCTGGTCACGTCTTTAAATGTCAGCTATATTTCAGCCAAGCGGGTACAAGAGATCTTTGATTTGAAAGAAGAAGACCTCCTAGAAGCTTTGGCAGAAGAAACCGCAACAGAACAAGAAGCGATCAGTGCAGAGGAAGTTTCTTTCACTTATCCAACGGCTTCAAGCCCAGCCCTAGAGGGAATTTCCTTTGATCTTGAACAAGGACAGATGCTGGGAATTATCGGTGGTACAGGATCTGGGAAGTCCACCTTTGTTCAGTTATTGAGTCATTTGTATGCTGTTAGTCAGGGAAAATTAGCCCTCTATCATCAAGCTCATTCTCCTAAAACTCTTAAGGAGTGGAGGGAGTGGGTATCTGTAGTTCCGCAGAAAGCAGAGCTCTTTAGAGGAACTATCCGCTCCAATCTCTTACTGGGAATGGAAGGAAATGTGTCCGATGATGATTTATGGTGGGCACTGGAAACAGCTCAGGCGGCTGATTTTGTCCGTGAAAAAGAAGGACAACTGGATGAGCCGGTTGAAGCCTTTGGTCGAAATTTCTCAGGAGGCCAACGCCAGCGTTTGACCATTGCGCGTGCCCTTTTGAAAAAGGCCCCTTTCTTGATTTTAGATGATTCGACTTCTGCCTTGGATTATTTGACGGAGGCTCGTCTCTTAAAATCGATTAAAGAAGAATTGAGTGACACAAGTTTGATCTTAGTATCTCAACGAACCAATAGTCTCAAGTCGGCTGATCAGATTTTGCTCTTGAACAAGGGGCATCAAGTAGGACTGGGAAATCACGATTTCCTTTTATCTACCAATGAGATTTATCAAGAAATTCATTATTCACAACACGGGAGGGAGGAAGCATGAGTCAAAAACGTTCTAGTTATTTAAAACGTCTGTTTAGAGATTTTGCTCACCATCCCGGTCTCCTGATTCTAGCCAGTATCGGGACCATTGCTCAAGTAGCCTTAACGGTTTGGTTACCGATCTTGATTGGACATGCGGTTGACTTGGTCATTAATCCTCAAGGGATGAAGGTCTTATTGCCCGTTTTGATTCAGATGGCTCTCATCATTGTGGCGAATATCTTGATCCAATGGCTCAATCCCCTTCTATACAATCAATTGGTCTATCGGTTTAGCCTAACCCTAAGAGCAGAAGTCATTGAAAAAGTGCATCGATTGCCCTTGTCTTATCTGGATAAACAAGGGAGTGGTGACTTCGTCAGTCGTCTCACGACCGATGTAGAGCAACTCAATAGCGGTCTTCTCATGGTCTTTAACCAATTCTTTGTCGGTCTCCTAACCATCCTTGTGACCATCGTGACCATGGCAGAATTGGATTTCTTCATGATGGTAGCGGTTCTGGTCTTGACTCCATTATCTCTCTTGATTGCTCGTTTTATTGCGAAGCGTTCTTATACGCTTTTCCAAAAGCAGACCAAGGCGCGTGGTCTTCAAACTCAGTTGATCGAAGAGTCTTTGACCCAGGAAAGTTTGATCCAGTCCTTTAACGCTCAGGATCAATTCCGTGCGGACTTTAAGGAGACGAATGAAAACTATGCCAATTACTCCCAATCTGCTGTCTTTTATTCTTCGACCGTCAATCCTGCGACTCGCTTTGTGAATGCCTTGATTTATGCAGTAGTAGCTGGATTTGGTGCGGTTCGTATCATTTCGGGATCCCACTTTACTGTGGGTCAATTGGTGACCTTCCTCAACTATGTCAACCAATACACCAAGCCCTTTAATGATATCTCTTCTGTTTTGTCTGAATTACAGAGTGCATTAGCTTGTGCAGAGCGCTTGTATAGTGTCTTGGATCAAGCTGAGATCGAGGAAACAGGACATCAGGTTCTAGAAACTCAGAATGTAAAAGGGGCGATTGGGTTTGAACACGTCACATTTGGCTATGATTTAGGGCGGACTTTGATCAAGGATTTAACCATTCAAGTCCCAGCTGCTAGTAAGGTTGCTATTGTAGGGCCTACGGGAGCAGGAAAGTCGACCTTGATCAATCTGCTCATGCGTTTCTACCCTGTGAACTCTGGGATGATTACGATTGATGGGGTGCCGATTACGGACTACACCCGTGCTTCCTACCGCCAACAGTTTGGCATGGTTCTACAAGAAACCTGGCTTAAGGTTGGGACCATCCATGAAAATATCGCCTTTTCTCGGCCAGATGCGACCAGAGAAGAAGTGATAGAAGCAGCCAAAGCAGCCAATGCGGATTTCTTTATCCGGCAGTTGCCACAAGGCTATGATACATATCTTTCAGATGCTGGAGAATCTTTGTCCCAAGGTCAACGTCAACTCTTAACGATTGCGCGTGTGTTCCTTTCGGTTCCTAAGATTTTGATCTTGGATGAGGCGACATCGTCTATTGATACTCGGACAGAGGTCTTGATTCAAGATGCCTTAAATCAGCTCATGAAAGGACGGACCAGCTTTATCATTGCTCACCGCTTATCGACCATTCAAAATGCGGATATGATCCTGGTTATGGTGGATGGCGATATTGTTGAACATGGGACCCACGAAGAGCTGATGCAAGCACAAGGTGTCTACTATCAGATGCAGACAGCTCAACAACAGATTAGTTAAAATGAAAAGCATTTTCAAGTTTGAAAATGCTTTTTTTGTACAAAAAAACATCTAGCAAACTGCTAGATGTCAGATTTAGGAAAATTAAATAATAGAAACTTTCCTTAGGTGAGTACGGACGTCAGCGAACTTCTTCGAAGTTCCATAACTTAGTTTTGGACCTAAGGTTCCAAAACTCCCGAGTGCTAGAAACAATAGTATTTCTAGCACTTTTCTCACGGCGGAAAGTTTTAGTTATTACGTTAATAATTCTAAAAGTATGAAATTATTTTTGTTTACTGAAAATCAATTAGATACTTTTGTATAAAAAGAAATTATGACTACATCCTAAAACTGGAGCTTCAACTCCAGTTTTTATCTCAATTAAACGTTTAACACTTTATCCAAGAATTCTTTCAATCGTGGGTGTTGTGGATTATCGAAGATTTGGTCTGGTTTGCCGTCTTCGAGGAATTCACCATCTGCGGTGAAGATGACGCGGTTGGCTACTTGGCGAGCAAATCCCATCTCGTGGGTAACGATGATCATGGTCATACCTTGCTCTGCCAACTCTTTCATAACGTTCAATACATCTCCGACCATCTCAGGGTCAAGGGCAGAAGTAGGTTCGTCAAAGAGCATAATATCTGGATTCATGGCGAGTCCACGGGCAATGGCCACACGTTGTTTTTGACCACCGGAAAGACTATTTGGATTGGCATCAGCTTTATCTGCGAGTCCAACTTTTTCCAATAATTCCATCCCGACTTTTTGAGCTTCTTCACGGGTCATCAATTTGTGCTCTACTGGCGCAAACATAATGTTTTCAAGGACGCTCATGTGAGGGAAAAGGTTGAAGTGTTGGAAAACCATCCCGATATTTTCACGGACCAAATCAACATTGGTTTTTGGATCGGTTAGATCATATCCATTTACGGTAATTTGACCTTTTGTAACTTCTTCGAGGAGATTGAGACTACGAAGGAAGGTCGATTTACCAGAACCGGACGGTCCGATAATACAGACCACATCCCCTTCGTAGAATTTTGTTGAGATTCCTTTTAAGACCTCATTTTCACCATAGTATTTGTGGAGGTCATGGACATCAATTTTTAATTTAGCCATTAGTTAACCTTCTTTTCTAATTTTTTTGCAAATCGTGTTAGCAAGGTGATAATCACGAGGTAGAAGACGGCAAGGATAGCATACATCTTGAAACTTTGGTAGTTTCGAGCAATGATGATCTTACCAGTTTGGAAGAGTTCGACCAATCCGATTGCAGACACAATAGTCGTATCTTTCAGGGCAATGACGAATTGGTTAACAAAGTTTGGAAGCATGAGTTTGGTTGCTTGTGGCAAGATGATCTTGCGCATGGTCTTGCCATAAGAGATTCCAAGGCTTCGGCTGGCTTCCATCTGTCCAATCGGTACAGCTTGGATCCCCCCACGAACAATTTCTGCGATATAGGCAGCAGCATTGAGGGAGAGTGCGATGGTGCCTGCGACAAAGTCGTTGATTGGGGATTGATGACCTGTGACCGATTCAATCAAGTTTGGAATTCCCCAGAAGATGAAGGCGGCGAGGATCATGAGTGGGATCCCACGAATAACATCGACAAAGATTTCTGCTGTCCAGCGGAGCCACTTATAAGGGCTAACACTAAACATCCCAAAGATAACACCGATCACCATAGCAATGGCGAAAGAGAGAAGGGCAAGGGCAAGAGTCACACCCAAACCACTTAACAATTGTTTGTAGTTGTTTTGAAGTAAGCCCCAGATCGTTGTTTCATCTGCTGTTGTACTTGAAGTACTTGATTTGCTATCTGACTTAAGATATTTATCGAGAATCTTTTGGTATTGGCCATTTTTCTTCAAGTTTGCAAGACCGTTATTGAACATCTCGATCAATTCAGGATTTTCACCTTTTTTAACGGCAAATGCTAGTTGACCACTTGGAGTTCCTTCGATAGGTGTTTTGAATTTACGACCTTGTTTAATAGCGTATTTGATGACGGGTTCATCATCCATAATCGCAGCGACAGAACCTGAGTTCAAGCTGTCATACATAGAAGCCCCGTCAGAGAAAGTTTTGATCTTGTAGCCATATTTATTTTTATTCTTTTCAAGGAAGGTCTGCGATGCAGTTCCGTTTTTAACACCGACCGTCTTACCTTTTAAGTCATCGTAAGAATCAATCTTGCTATCCTTTTGGACTGCAAGAATAGAGTTAGCAGTATAATATGGTTCAGAAAAATCAAATGTTTCTTTCCGAGCATCGGTCACGGTCATCCCTGCGATCATTCCTTGGGCATGACCAGATTGGACATCACTTACCGCAGCGTCAAATCCAGGGTTATCAATTTCAATGGTAAATCCTTGGTCTTTGGCAATGGCCTTGATCAAATCCATATCGATCCCTGTATACTTATTTTTCCCATTCTGGAAAACGAATGGTGCAAAGGAAGAATCACTTGAGATACTATATTTTGATTTTTTGGGAGTTGCTTTTTGACCAGCAGGAGTAGTAGTTTCTGGAACGGCACTGTTCCCTGATGATTGGCTTTCACCGGTCCATTTCTTGATGATCTCATCAAGTGTTCCATCAGCTTTCATTTGAGCGAGGGCCTTGTTAAATTCAGTGATCAACTTTTCATGATTTCCACCTTTTTTAACACCAAAGGCAAAGCCACCGACTGCTTCCCCGTCCATATTGATCGCTAGGTCCTGACCCTTTTGGATGGCATATTGAATGACGGGTTGGTCATCCATGACTGCGTCCACTGCACCAGCTGTCAAACTGTTGTACATGAGATCGCCTGTATCAAAAGTCTTGATCTTGTAGCCGTACTTGTCCTTGTTTTTATCGAGGAAGCGTTGAGCTGCAGTACCGTTTTTGACACCGACGGTCTTCCCTTTCAATTGGCTGTACTTCGTGATTTTGTCAGCTTTCTTCGTCGCAATGACAACTTTTGTATCGTAGTAAGTATCAGACATGGTGAAGACTTTTTCACGTTCAGTTGTTTTGGTCATTCCGGCCATAATGGCATCTGCTTGACCAGCTTGAACAGCATTGACAGCTGCATCAAATCCAGGGAAGGATTTATCTAAATCCCAGCCATTGATTTCAGCGACCTTGTCCAAGATTTCTACGTCAATTCCTTTATAGGTTTGATCTGAATCTTTAAATTCAAATGGAGCATAAGCTGTGTCGAAAACGACCTTGATCGTTTCAGCCTGAGCATGACTAGCGAATGCTACCAGTGGAAATAAGAAAAGCAAATAGGCTAGTAATTTTTTCTTCATTTCTGTCTCCTTTTAATTCATTTCTCTTTGGGTGTTTGACCCATGAGTGCATTGACCAAAGGATGGCCTGAAAAAACAAAACATTCATACCAAATAGAGTATGAATGATCTTATGTTTTTCTATAAAAGCTATTATATCAGAAAAGTATCAGTTTAGCAAGAAAAACCAACTTTCGATGTCAGGTTATCTAACATGGAGTGGTCTTGCAGGTCTGGATTTTCTTTGCTACAATGGACCTATTAGATAAATGGAGGTTGCTGATGAAAAAAGGGTTGATCATTCAAGCTATCAAAACGAACACATCGATCCCAGTTTTCCTTTTTACACTATTCTCTGTATTTTTAGCCTCTCTTTTTATAGAAGGGGGACTATGGCTCGGTAGTGAATTGGTGGGACCGTTTTCCATTGTAATCGGTTTTCTCACAGAGTTCTTTTCACCAGGAAATGGAGTAGCAAGTGTTCAAGAGTTTTTCTATCATTACATTCTCTATTATGAGCTCTTCTGTTTTGTAATCATTCTCATCCTCTTTATTTTTTGGGTGAAGGTTGTAGAGAAGAATTCCTTATCAACTTTAGGCTTTGTAAAAAGAAATTGGCTCAAGTATCTAGGTTGGGGGATCTTGCTTTCCCTTCTTCAAATGGGAGTCATTGCCCTTGTCTACCAAGTAAGTGGAATCGGGTCTTTTGAGCTAAATGAATTAAGTTTAGAACCCATCCTCTTTATCCTAGGGTTATTTCCATTTTGGCTCCTTCAAGGAGGAACGGAAGAAGTAGCGACGCGGGGTTGGCTCCTAACTCGGATTGCAGCAAGAACCAATCTTCCCATAGCGATCGCGATATCTAGTAGTCTCTTTGGCATTCTTCATCTGGGAAATGCTGGTGTGACCTTTTTATCCTTACTGAATATCATCCTTGACGGAGTCCTAGCTGCTCTGCTCTTTATCTACACCGATAGCATCTGCCTAGTGGTCGCCCAGCACGGCACCTGGAACTATGTACAAGGGAATCTCCTTGGTTTTCAAGTCAGTGGGACGGGAGCAGATGCCTCTATCTTTAGCTTTACCATGGGATCAGGACCTGACTGGCTGACTGGAGGAGCATTTGGAGCGGAAGGTTCGATCATCACCACTTTGGTTCTTCTATTATCCGTCGTGATTGTTTACCGATTAGGGGAAAGAAATGAGAAAGTTGTTAAAGAACAAAAGTGAAATGGCTGATAGGAAATGAAGTTAAAATCGAAGACAGGCTCTTGAGCCTGTTTATTTGTACTAGGGACCCCTACTCAAAAGTCTGAGAAAAATCCTTCATTATGGTAAAATAAAGGCAGTACAGTCGAAGGAAGAAAGTATGATTAACCGAATTACAGATAACAAATTTAAACTCGTCTCCAAATACCAACCGTCTGGGGATCAACCGCAGGCGATCGAGCAGTTGGTGGATAATATCGAGGGGGGCGAGAAGGCCCAAATCCTAATGGGAGCAACTGGTACGGGGAAGACCTATACCATGAGTCAGGTCATTGCCCAGGTCAATAAGCCAACCCTGGTTATCGCCCACAATAAAACCCTAGCAGGCCAGCTCTATGGGGAGTTCAAAGAATTTTTCCCTGAAAATGCGGTCGAGTACTTCGTATCTTACTACGATTACTACCAGCCAGAAGCTTATGTGCCATCGAGCGATACCTATATCGAAAAAGATAGTTCGGTCAATGATGAGATTGACAAACTTCGTCACTCAGCAACCTCTGCTCTTTTAGAACGAAATGACGTCATTGTAGTCGCGTCTGTTTCGTGTATCTATGGGTTAGGTTCGCCTAAGGAATACTCCGACAGCGTCGTAAGTCTGCGTCCAGGTCTCGAGATTTCTCGTGATAAACTGCTGAACGACTTGGTGGATATCCAGTTTGAGCGCAATGACATCGACTTTCAACGGGGAAAATTCCGTGTTCGTGGAGATGTGGTCGAGATTTTCCCAGCTTCGCGTGATGAGCACGCCTTTCGAGTCGAGTTTTTCGGGGATGAGATTGAGCGGATTCGTGAGATTGAAGCTTTGACCGGTCAAGTTCTTGGTGAAGTGGACCATTTGGCGATTTTCCCAGCCACTCACTTTGTGACCAATGACGACCATATGGAAGTGGCCATTGCCAAGATTCAGGCTGAACTGGAAGAGCAGTTAAAAGTTTTTGAAAAAGAAGGCAAGCTCTTGGAAGCCCAACGCTTGAAACAACGGACCGAGTATGATATTGAAATGCTTAGGGAAATGGGCTACACAAATGGTGTCGAAAACTACTCCCGTCACATGGACGGACGGAGTGAAGGAGAGCCACCGTACACCCTTTTGGACTTCTTCCCAGAAGATTTTCTCATTATGATTGACGAAAGTCACATGACCATGGGCCAAATCAAGGGAATGTACAATGGAGACCGCTCACGCAAGGAGATGTTGGTCAACTATGGCTTCCGTTTGCCGTCGGCCTTGGACAACCGGCCACTGCGTCGTGAAGAGTTTGAAAGCCATGTTCACCAGATTGTTTATGTGTCTGCGACACCAGGTGACTATGAGATGGAACAGACGGATACCGTCATCGAGCAGATCATTCGTCCGACAGGCCTTCTGGATCCTGAGGTCGAAGTACGTCCTACCATGGGGCAAATGGACGATCTCCTGGGTGAGATCAATGCGCGTGTAGAACGTGGAGAGCGGACCTTTGTCACGACCCTGACCAAGAAGATGGCAGAAGATTTAACGGACTACTTCAAGGAAATGGGTGTCAAGGTCAAATACATGCACTCGGATATTAAGACCTTGGAGCGGACGGAAATTATCCGTGATTTGCGTCTGGGCGTTTTTGATGTCTTGGTCGGTATCAACCTCCTTCGGGAAGGGATTGACGTACCAGAAGTCAGTCTAGTGGCCATTCTCGATGCAGATAAAGAAGGCTTCCTCCGTAATGAACGCGGTCTGATCCAGACCATTGGTCGTGCTGCCCGTAATAGTGAGGGCCATGTGATCATGTATGCGGACACCATGACCCAGTCTATGCAAAAAGCCATCGATGAAACGGCTCGTCGTCGTCAGATTCAGATGGCCTACAATGAAGAACATGGCATTGTCCCACAAACCATCAAAAAGGAAATCCGTGACCTTATCTCCGTCACCAAGGCTGTGGCTAAGGAAGAAGACAAGGAAGTGGACATCACCAGTCTCAACCGCCAAGAGCGCAAGGAACTGGTCAAGAAACTGCAAAGCCAAATGCAAGAAGCCGTCGAAGTGCTTGATTTTGAATTGGCTGCACAGATTCGCGATATGATGTTGGAAGTCAAGGCCTTGGATTAGATAGGATAAAACGAATGAAGATTTTCATTAAAACAATGGAAACTCCTGAAGAGATAGAAGGTAAGTCCCTTGTTCACTGGCAAACGTGGAGAGAGGCTTATGACGATCTTTTACCTGCAGAATTTCAGGAGACGATGACATTAGAAAAATGTCGATTCTTTAGTCAAAAATATCCAGAAAACACCTTGATTGCGATGGATGGAAAGAAGGTCGTTGGATTTATCAGCTATGGAAATTACCGTGATGAGACCATTCAAGCTGGTGAAATCATTGCCTTATATGTTTTAAAAGATTACTATGGAAAAGGTGTGAGTAAACAGTTAATGCATGCTGCATTTGTTGCTCTTGATCAATTCTCTGAAATTTATTTATGGGTATTGAAAGATAATAAGCGAGCCATTGCTTTCTATCAAAAAATGGGTTTTACTTTTGATGGCCAAGAACAAATACTTAAACTTGGAAAACCTGTTAAGGAATTGCGGATGATATGTTCTTCAAATAAAAATTCCTAAAGGACGTATCTATCAATCTTTGAACCATTATCAATTCATCAAGTAAAAAATAAAAGAGATAGAATGAACCAAAGAGATGAAGGAGAAGACGAATGAAAATTTTAGTCATCAATGGGCATCCCGATAAGGAAAGTTACTGTCAGGCTATTTTCCAAACCATAGTAGAAAATATTGACTCGACGCACCATGAGCTTGAAATCATCAATCTCAATGAAGCGGATTTTGATCCTGTTCTTCGCTACGGCTATCGAAAGCGGATGGAGGAAGATCCTTTTATTCTTCGTTCCCAAGAATTAATCCAGTGGGCGGATCACCTGATCTTTGTTTATCCCATCTGGTGGAGTAGTATGCCGAGCCTTATGAAGGGCTGGATCGACCGGGTCTTTACACCGGGGATTGCCTACTCGGCTAATGATCAGGGAAGTTTTATCTGGAATTACCTGAGAGGCAAACAATTTAAAAAGTTGCTTAAAGGCAAAACAGCTAGTATTTATGCAACCTCCATGGCGCCTACTTGGTGGTACAAGATTTTTTCAGGTCCTCTTAACATTCCTGATAGTTATGGCATCTCTGTATTGAAGAATGCCGTCTTGAACCACTGTGGGATAAAAACCAAGCGCGTCTGCATCTTAGGAGAAGTCGGCCGCGATGTGAATACCGCTAGCATCCGTGAACAGCATCTTCAAAAGGTAGCAACAGAAATCAAGAAACTCTGATGAAACATCAGTTTGTTCTTATAAGTTCGTGTCTTTAGTTGTGTTTTGAATAGGATTCAGTTAAACTATCAATATAATCTATAAAAAAATAGGAATGGTCCAATATGCTGCTTTTTATCTATATGATCTATGTCATTTCTTCAATTTTAAAAATGAAAAGAGAAGGTCAAAGAGTTTCTATTTTTACTTATTTGATTGTTTATAGCCTATTGATTCTATCTTTGTTTATGCTCTATTTTAGTTTATTGTCATTTTTATTTAGCCCTTTGCCATTTTTTGGCTTTCTAGCTTCTCTTGCTATTGGTGGCGTGATGCTCTATCTGAGATTGATCATTGCCCTTCTTTTGCTTTTGTTATCGCTCAGTCTATTTTTAGACAGCAAAAAAAGTGATCCGGATACGCCTCTCATTGACCATTGGCTTCGATTAGGTGTTCATATTCTATTGATCATTATTTAAGGTAAGCGAGAGTTTCATAATGGGAAAGTATATGAACCTGTTTAAGATCGTGTATCTTATTCTTTTACTTTTTGATTTTGCGAACTTTGTATTAGGATACAATGGTTATGCCTTTACGCCGCTCCTCTGGAATCCCTGGTTGTATCTAGGAGTACTGACGATTTTTTGTCACATCTGGTATCGCTTTTATCGAACTCACACAGTCAATTGGAAGAATGTAGTGGGGCTACTTTTTAGTTTCTTTGCTAGCTTGATCTTAGTATTATTCATTGTGTTTTTCTTTAGTTTTGATGGTCATAGTTCGGTAACGATTCACTCAGAATATTATTTAAAAGAGAAGTCAATTGTCTTTCAGAGAGGCTCTCTTTTGGATGCCTATGATGAATACCATGAGCTGGTAAATCCCTTTGTGATGAAAAAAGAGATAAAGAAAAAAGTTTATATTGATTAATTGTCAATATCATAGAAAGGAAATATATGTCACGTACAACGCCTACTATACTGTGCAATCTTTGCATGGTCGAAGATCTTGAAAATGGGAAAGTAGTCCTCCAATACCGCTCACCTGGAAAGACTCACTGGGCTGGCTATGCTTTTCCAGGTGGCCATATCGAAGAAGGAGAAAGCCTTGTAGAATCAGTCATTCGTGAAATCTACGAAGAGACAGGACTGACAATTACAAATCCAAAACTGGTCGCAGTCAAAGACTGGCCACAAGATGAGGGAGGCCGCTATATTGTCTTTTGCTATAAAGCGACAGAATTTACAGGCCAGCTCAGATCATCTGAAGAAGGAGAAGTTTCTTGGGTTGAGAAGGACCAATTAGAAAAGTTGGAATTGTCCTACGACATGCTTCCTCTGCTGGAAGTGATGGAAGACCCAGATTTATCCGAGTACTATTATCGCAAACGGACAGACGATGATTGGGAAAAATTAAGATTTTAAGTAAAGGGGCTAGAGGTATCTAGTTCTTTTTTAGCTCTAAGGAATTGCTCCTTCGCTTGTATCTATACCTTAATTGTAGTATGATAGAGGAGTTGAAAAGATGCTAGAAAAGGTGGCAAGTATATGAAAGATTTTCACTTTGATGCAATTGCTGCATTTGAAAATTACGAAATCGAAAAGATGAGAGATGGCCATGTAGTGGTGACAACCAAGGTCGTGGAATCATCGCTCAATTATTATGGAAATGCGCATGGTGGTTATCTCTTTACCCTGTGTGACCAAGTCAGTGGTTTGGTCGTGGTTTCTCAGGGGGTCGATGGTGTGACCTTGCAATCCTCCATCAATTACTTGAAAGCAGGGCGTCTGGGGGATGTCCTCACGATCCATGGCGAATGTGTCCACAGTGGACGGACGACTCGAGTTGTGGATGTTGATATTACCAATCAAGACGGTGCCAATGTCTGCAAGGCAACCTTTACCATGTTTGTTACGGGAGTGAGAGATGAATCCGCACAAGTACGCATTTAAAAATTATATTTTTGATTTTTATGGAACCTTGGTCGACATCGAAACTGATGAGGACAGTCCAGTTTTATGGGATACCATGGCTCAGATCTACCAATCCTACGGGGCAAGTTACACTGGAGAAGGTCTGCGCCTGCGTTATAGAGAGTTGGTGCAGCAAGCTGAAGAAGACTTGGCTAAGGAAAAACAAGTTGCCCATCCTGAGATTGATCTGACGGTCATTTTTGTGCAATTGTATTTAGAAAGTCATCCAAGTGGAAACAGTGTTGCCCACCTCAAAGAGTGGGGACGTTTGATTGCACGGACTTTCCGTGTCCTTTCTCGCAAACGATTGGAGCTTTATCCTCACACGAAAGAAGTATTAGAGGATATGAAAGCTGCAGGTTGCCGGATCTATCTCTTATCTAATGCCCAAGCAGATTTTACAAATCCTGAGATTGATTTAGTAGGCTTGAGAGAACTTTTCCATGCCATTTACTTGTCATCAGATGCAGGTATTCGCAAACCTCAGCCAGAGTTCCTCTTGGAAGTGCTCAAAGAACACCAGTTGAACCCTGAGAAAACGGTCATGGTGGGCAATGACTTTACAACAGATGTCGCTGTCGCCCAAAGTATCGGGATGGAGAGTATCTTGATCAATACCTTCCCATACTCTGATGCTGAACTGCGCGAGAAGAATCAAGCAGGCGTGCGCGTGATTCGGGATATTCAAGAATTGCAAGAAGATTGAAAGATATTATCTATGTAAGGAGGCCAAGTCGTCTCCTTTTTATACAGTCGAGCAGGATTTGTCAAATTTTTGCTTTCATGGTATACTATGAAAGTTAATTTGAATAAGGAGATAAAAATGAATAACTTACCAAACTGTCCAAAATGTAACTCTGAATACGTCTATGAAGATGGTGCTCTCTTGGTGTGCCCAGAGTGTGCTTATGAGTGGAACCCAGCTGAGGTCGAAGAAGATGAGGGTGTCGTAGCGATTGACGCCAACGGAAACAAATTGGCTGATGGCGATACGGTGACCTTGATCAAAGATTTGAAAGTCAAGGGTGCACCAAAGGATTTGAAACAAGGAACGCGCGTGAAAAACATCCGTATCGTAGAAGGCGATCATAACATCGATTGTAAGATTGATGGCTTTGGCGCAATGAAACTCAAATCAGAATTTGTGAAGAAAATCTAAAGATAAGAAGAAATAGCTCTATATAAAGTTCAAAAACTAATAGAGTTGTTTAAGTTTATTATGGAACTTTCCGCTGTGAGAAAAGTAGTTGAAACAGTCTTGTTTCAACTACTCGGGAGTTTTGAAACTTTAGGTTCAAAACTAAGTCATGGAACTTCCTAGAAGTTCGCTGACGTCCGTCTTCACTTAAGGAAAGTTCCTGATTAAACCGAAGGGCCTAGCCCCTTTTCTTTCAGGAGAATACTATGAAATTCAAACTATTGTTTAGCTATCGTTTTCTATTGTTTATCTTAAGTGTGCTCGGGGTTTATCTGCAACTGACCAAGCATGGTGGCTTTGGTATGATGCTTTATTACACCATTTTATCCAACATGTTGGTCATGTTTTTCATGGGAGACATGGTCTGGCGCATGCTTCGTGGTCGTTTGACCCAGACCCAGGGCTACCTTCGCATGAAGGGGGCAGTGACCATGGCTATTATGATTACCTTTGTCATCTACCACTTTATGTTGGCGCCTCTTGCGACACCAGAGAAGTTTTATCGTTTGGAAAACTTCCTTTGTCATTACATCGTTCCTTTGATGTTCTTCTTTGATACCCTAGTGGTTGATAAAGCCAAGCAATACCGCAAGCTCGATCCTTTCCTTTGGACCTTGATTCCCCTTGCTTATATGCTCTTTGCCCTTCTCAATGGTTTGGTCCTGAAGTGGCCGATTCCAGGTGCAAAAGATAGTCCTTTTGCCTATTTCTTTATCAATGTCAATAAATACGGCTGGGCCTTTGTTGGCAAATGGGTGGTGATCATCTTTATCGCTTACCTCTTAGCTGGCTATGTGCTCTATGGGATCAAAAATATCAAGCGAAAATCGCTGTTTCTTAGTAAAAACCGAACGTTATTCGGGTGAAAAGTCATGTTTTTAAATTTTTTTGAAAAATGTTGAGTTTTTTCTTGCATGTCGTTTGAAACTGTGATATAGTTATCTCAATTAAATAAATCCTTTAATCCTGTCCCGTGAGGCAGGCAAGGAGACTGTGAAAAACAATGGCTAGGACCATAGGGCGAGACTCTATCCTCTTAGACCATTCATTTGCTGAACCTCCTTGAAAAAGGAGGTTTTTCTTTTACAACTAAGGAGGACTGAATGAAAACCAAAGAAGTCGTTGATGATTTGACGATGAAGCGGGCCATTACCCGCATCACCTACGAAATCATTGAACGAAACAAAGATTTAAGCCAGATTGTGCTGGTGGGGATCAAGACGCGCGGTGTTTACATTGCTCGCCGGATCCAAGAACGCCTCTCTCAGCTGGAACAAATTGATGTCCCTGTTGCAGAACTCGATACCAAGCCTTTCCGAGATGATATGAAGGCGACAGAAGATACGACGGTCTTACCAGTTGATATCGCTCATAGAGAAGTCATCTTGATCGATGATGTTCTCTATACAGGTCGCACGATACGTGCTGCCATTGACAATCTGGTCAGTCACGGTCGTCCTGCTCGAGTAAGTCTTGCGGTTCTAGTCGACCGTGGGCATCGGGAGTTGCCGATTCGTCCGGACTTTGTTGGGAAAAATATCCCGACTAGTAAGTCAGAGGAAATCATTGTCGAGATGGTGGAGCTAGACGGCCAAGACCGCGTCCTCATCAAAGAAGCTTAAACAAATTGTAAACTATTTGCATTCACATTTTAAAAGGAGAATCAACATGTCTGAAAATCAAATCGCTCTTAAAAACCTTGTCTCAATGGAAACTCTTACCAATGAAGAAGTAATGGCTTTGATCAAACGTGGGATTGAGTTCAAAAACGGAGCTAAAGCATCCTACGAAGACCAACACATCATCTCAAACCTTTTCTTTGAACCTTCAACTCGTACCCACAAAGCCTTTGAAGTGGCAGAGTTGAAATTGGGATGTGATCTCCTTGACTTTGATGTGAAGACAAGCTCTGTGAACAAAGGGGAAACACTTTACGATACCATCTTAACTATGTCAGCTCTTGGAGTAGATGTCTGTGTCATCCGTCACCCTGAAGTGGACTACTACAAAGAATTGGTTGAAAGTCCAACGATCACTGCCTCTATCGTCAATGGTGGGGACGGTTCAGGTCAACACCCAAGCCAAAGCTTGCTTGATTTGATGACCATCTACCAAGAATTCGGTCACTTTGATGGCTTGAAAGTTTGTATCGCTGGGGACTTGGATCACTCACGTGTGGCAAAATCAAACATGCAAATCTTGAAACGTTTGGGAGCAACTCTTTACTTTGCAGGTCCAGACGAATGGAGAAGTGCGGAATTTGAAGACTATGGAACCTTCGTCACTATCGATGAAGTCATTGAAGAAGTGGATGTGATGATGTTCTTGCGTGTGCAACACGAACGTCATGATTACGAATCACTTTTCTCTAAAGAAAACTACCACCGTCTTCATGGGTTGACACAAGAACGTTATGACCGTATGAAAGATACTGCGATCTTGATGCACCCAGCACCAGTGAACCGTGACGTTGAAATTGCGGACCACTTGGTAGAAGCTCCTAAATCACGTATCGTAGAACAAATGACCAATGGTGTCTTTGTCCGTATGGCCATCATTGAAGCCGTCCTTAAAGGTCGCGGAGCAAAATAAGATAACTGAAAATTCATTGAAAGGAAAGAAAGAGGACAGAGTAGATCGCTACATGGAATCTGACTTTCCTTTTTTTGAGGAACTATGATAAAATTGGACTAGAGTAAAAGAAGGGAGGGGTCCGATGAAACGACTATTGGTCCTAGAGGATGGGACTGTATTTGAAGGAGAAGCCTTTGGTGCAGATCTATATGTGACTGGTGAGTTGGTCTTTACCACAGCCATGACAGGTTATCAAGAATTGCTCACGGATCAGGCTTTTAGTGGCCAGATTCTCTCCTTTACCTTCCCGGTTATTGGCGCAGCAGGGATCAATCGGGATGATTCTGAATCCATTACACCCACTTGTTTAGCGCTAGTGGTTCAGCATATGGTGGAGATGCCGAGCAATTGGCGGCAGCAGATGACCTTGGATGAATTCTTGAAGCGAAAAAAAATCCCTGGTATTGTAGGGATTGATACGCGCCAGGTGGCAAAAATTGTCCGCAAGTATGGACGGATGAAGGCAACTGTTATTAACAAGGGGGATTCGATTGAGCATATCCTGGATCAGTTGCGAGCGACAGTCCTTCCAAAAGACCAAGTGCGTCAAGTCTCGACAAAAACAGCCTATGCTGTACCTGGTTTTGGAAAGAGTATTGCCTTGATTGATCTAGGGGTCAAGCACTCTGTCTTACGCCAGCTGAGTCAAAGGGACTGTAATGTGACAGTCTATCCCTATGATATCTCTTATGATGAACTGATGGAGCAGCAACCAGATGGGGTTATTTTATCCAGTGGGCCAGGCGATCCCCATCAGGTGAAAAAACTCTGCCGCTTGATCCAAAAGCTCAATGGTCAGATTCCGATCTGGGGCATGGGCTTGGGAGCCCAGTTGTTAGCACAAGCCTACGGGGCTGAGCTAGCTCCCATGGAAGTCGGGCATTTTGGTTTAAATATTCCTGTGCGTGAAATTGCGACAGGAAAAATCGAAATAACCAGTCAAAATCACCTGTATAGTATAGCACGCGATAGCCTGCCCCATGATTTATTGGTCACGCATGAAAACGTCAATGACCATAGTATTGAAGCTTTTCGTCATCGTTACCAACCGATTTTAGGGGTTCAATTCCAAGTGGACGCTAGTCCAGGGCCAAGGGAAAATCTCTATTTTTACGATGAATTTTTAGAGTTGATTGATGCCAAAATTCACGAAAGTAGAAGGGAGAAGGAATGATGAAACAAAACCAGAAATTGCTTCTCCTGTGTGGAGATTCTTATCAGGATATTAGCCTCTTGGCTGCTGTAAATGAAGCACAAAAACTTTATGACAAGGATGGGAATGCTCTTGTCCTTTACTTGGGCGAGGAAAATGCTATCACCCAAGAAGCTGCAGATATAGTTGTAGTTAGTAAGCTCAAGCTGGATGCGCTTAGGACGACTCTTCTTTCTTATACTGGATCTCGCTTGCTCCTAGCTTTTGCGGATAAACAGATTTTGAATCTCTTGTTTCGATTGGAGGAAACGTCCTTTTTCAAAGAAGCCTCGCTAGCGATTCTTGGTCCTAGCTTGCAGCGTTACCGTACGTTTTACCAACAGGCAGATCAACGACGTCTCTTTCAAGAGCTGGGCTATCAGGTACCGGCTTCAGCACTGGTTGGTTCGGTTCGAGAAGCTATCGAGTTTTCTGAAGGCATTCAATTTCCCATTATGATCTGGCCAGTAGCGAGTAAGCAAGGGCAAGGGCGAAAGATTGCTCATAACCTGGATGACTTGTGCGAAGCTGTAGAAATGGGACTTTCGGTCTCTCCAAGTCAGCAGTGTTTGCTGGAGTTTTCGACTTATGGCTTTAAGGAACTGGATTTTGTAGTCATGCGGGATCGTGAAGACAATCACTACCTGGCGGCCTCTATTGAAAGCATTGATCCTGTTGGGATCCACTCTAGTGACTCTTACCAATTTATGCCAGCGGTTACCCTGACTGACCGGGAGTTTCAAAATCTTCGTGAAGCGGCGATCCATATCAGTCGCTATCTGAAGTTGACAGGAGCCATTTCCATTAAGTTTGCCTTGGATCCGACGAGCTATGCTTTTTATATCTTAGAGGTTAATCCATTTGCTTCAGATAGTATCTCGATGGCCTCTATGGGCTTGGGCTATTCCTTGTTTGAGCAAGGCGTGCAGCTGCAATTGGGGCGCTCGCTCGAGCATTTGCCTCACCCCTTATTACAGGATCTAAAGGCTGTCTATGAACCCAGTCTAGACTATATTTTCTTTAAGATTCCGATCTTTTCAGATGCTGCACAGAATGCTCGTCTCAATACCCAAATTCACTCTTATGGGGCAGTTTATGGATTTGGAAAGAGGATCGATGAAGCTTATCAACAGGCCTTAGAAACCATTAAAGATAAAAAACTGCTGACTGTCTTTCCTGAAGAAATGAGCGATGATGAGTTAATCCAAAAAATAGCTCGTCATATGCCCCATCGGCTCTTCTATATCTTAGAGGCTCTGAAACGTGGTTTTGAGTTTGAGGAACTCTTGGATTTAAGTAAATTATCCCCTATTTATTTGCAGGTCTTGGCCAATCTAGTGGAGTTAGAAAAAGGTGTAGAGGCTGATACAAGTCCAGCATTTCTTCCGGTTGAGCCATCAGCTGGCTTATATGAGGTCAAAGCAGGAGCAGCCTATTATCTGACCCAAAATGGGATCAATGAGTCATTCGGTTTGGATGCTGCGTGTGTCTTGGTGGATGATCTAGAAATTCGGGACACGAGTTTTTACCAAAAGGTACGAAAGAAGGAGCAAGAGTTAAAAGAAAGAGGACAACAGGTGATCTTACTCACCAATCGTCCTTTTACAGAATCTTTGGCAGATAAAGTCTATTATCTCCCTATCAATGAAACAAGCCTTAACCTAATTCAGTCCATTGATCAGGTCAAAGATATTGTCATTCTTTCTAACATACAATAAAGGATCCGGACAATCTATCCGAATCCTTTTTGTTTCTTATTTTTTGGTCACAATACCGATAATGGTATCAACAGCGCGTTCCATGGTTTGGAGGCTAACGTATTCAAAGCGACCGTGCATATTTTCGCCACCGGCAAAGATGTTTGGTGTAGGAATTCCCATAAAGGAAATTTTAGACCCATCTGTACCACCGCGGATTGGTTCAATGATTGGAGTGATTCCAAGATCTTCCATGACTTCCTTAGCAAGGGTAATCGGCGTCATATCTTTTTCAATCACTTGCTTCATGTTGTAGTACTGATCTTTGAGGGTGAGGAGAATGCGTTCGCTACCGAGCTCAGCATTCATCTGATCCGCAATAGATGTCATGAAGTCTTTACGTTTCTCAAAGCTTTCAGTTTCAAAGTCACGAATGATGTAACTGGCAGTAGCTTCTTCGACAGTTCCATCGATATTCATCAAGTGGTAGAAACCTTCATAGCCTTCGGTCAATTCAGGACGTGCTCCTTCTGGTAGTTTGTTATGGAAATCAATGGCCAATTGAAGGGCATTGATCATTTGACCTTTGGCTGTACCTGGGTGGACATTGCGTCCTTTGAAGGTGATTTCAGCTCCAGCTGCTGAGAAGGTTTCGTATTGAAGCTCGCCAAGTGGACCGCCGTCAACCGTATAGGCGAAGTCTACATCAAAGTCTTCTGCATCAAACTGATCTGCTCCGACGCCAATTTCTTCATCTGGACCAAAGCCGACACGGATCTCTCCGTGTTTGATTTCAGGATGCGCTGTCAGATATTCGATAGCCGTCATAATTTCAGCGATACCAGATTTATCATCTGCTCCCAGAAGAGTAGTACCATCCGTCGTGATCAAGGTTTGTCCCTTGTAGTTGTTCAAATGAGCAAAATCAGCTGGATCCAGTGTGAAACCAGAATCCCCTAGAGCAATGACACCCCCATCATAATTCTCAACGATTTGAGGATTGACATTTTCCGCATTGAAGTCAGCGGTGTCCATGTGAGAGATAAATCCAATCTTGCGTGTAAAGCTTGGATCATTAGCTGGAAGTGTCCCAATGGCATAGCCGTTTGGTAAATAATAGACGTTTTGAAGCCCCACGCGTTTCATCTCAGGAATCAAGACATTGGTTGCGAAATCAACTTGTGATTGGGTACTTGGAGTCGTTGTAGAATGTTCGTCTGAACGTGTATTGACTTTTACATAGGTAATAAAACGGTCCAACAAATTTGCGTATTTCATAATCATTCTCCTTTTTCAGTTGCAATTAATTTGTGAATAGCATGGGCCACGCCATCCTCATCATTGGTCAGGGTGACGAAGTCCGCTGTTTCCTTGACAGCAGCATTGCCATTTCCCATGGCAACACTATAACCAGCAAAACGAAGCATCTCAAGGTCATTATTAGCATCTCCAAGAGCCATCACTTGGTCTCTGCTGTAGCCTAATGTTTGACTTAATGCTTGTAGAGCAGAAGCCTTGCTTGCGCCTTTAGGAAGGATCTCAAACAAGATATTCTGTGAACGTACGGTGTTAAACTTGTTCTCTAAAGTTGCCTCATGCTTAGCTTGAAAGCTATCAATAGCAGAAGGATCTCCCACATACATCGCTTGAAAAATAGGAAGATAGTTGGGGAGCTCTTTTTCTGAGACAGGTGTCGGTTTAGTATTTACGATGCCGGCATCCATAGTGACAAGATCACTGGCTTCAGGTGCGACGACTAGGTAATGATCCATGTCAAATAATGTTAACTGGACGTCTGAATCTTTCGTCAAAACATGCAGGTGGTGCATGTCCTCAAGGCTTAATTCTTCCTTACCAATGATTTCCCAATTCTTAGTAGATAAAGTTGTACACCCGTTATTGATAATCATATAGTAGTTGCCATCCGGAAGACCAATCTCTTCAAAAATGGGACGGACCCCCGCTAAGGGACGCCCTGTACAGATCACAATATCATAGCCGGCTTCATGGGCCTTATGAAGAGCTTCGATATTGCCTTTAGACAGCGACTTATCTTCATGTAAGAGAGTTCCGTCCAAGTCAATCGCGATTAATTGAATCATTTGATCTCCTCCAAATCGAGAGGAACAAAGCCATCAATCACTTTTCCAATCACCCCAGGTTCCTCATCCAGTGGAATGATCTGATCACTATATTTCTTATTGAGGGAAACGAGTCGTACCCCGTTGGCCTCACGAAAGACACGTTTGATCAAAGTTTGCCCATCAAAATCAATGGCATAAATAGCCCCCGCCTGATCGTAATAGGTTTGCTTGACTAACACAACGGCTCCTTTTTCATATTTGGGCTCTAAGGAATCCGTATGAATCCAAAAAGCTAAATCGTAAGGGATCTTTTGATCAAACCAGACGATATCAGCTTGTTTCTGATTTTGATAAGATGCAAAAGAATCGTAGACAGAATAAGAATGGTATTGCTTTTCAATCTTCTGTCTTTCTTTCTGATGGGTCAAGAGACTTTTTCCATAAGAAAGAAGATTTTCTTGATTTCCCTCATCGAGCTGTTTGTACAATCTCTCAATCTCTGAATCAATGACCACAAAATCATTTCGTAATCGAGGGTCAATTTCAGCAACTGTTACCTGAAAAAAGGCAGCAATCTTCTCCAAATTTTCAGGAACGGGAAGAGAAGTTCCTTTTACATATCCAGTCAAGGTGCTAGCAGGAATTCCAGTAATACGAGATAATTCGATCTGCTTTTTCCCTTGTTCTTTCAGTAATTCTCTGATCTTTTCCGATATAATCCGTAATGCCTCTTTGTCTTGAGGACTTGCTTTTCCACGACCTCTGGCCAACGTACTCACCTCCTTGTATTTACCTTTTCTATTATAATGAATTAAATCGAAAAAGTAAATAGAAATCCCTGATAAATATGAAAAAAAGATCGATTTGATATAAATCGGATTTTTAATTGAAAATTTATTTAATTTCCCTTTACTTTTTGAGGAAAAAGGTCTAAGATAAAACCAAAGAATTCATGGAGGTTGTGGCATGATTCGTAGCGTTCAAGTCAAAGATGCAGGTCAAATTCGAGATTTGTGCCACCAAGCATTGGGGTATGATTCGACCTTTGAGAAAGTGGCAGCTCAGATCGAAAAATTCAATCTGCCAGACTCGGGTCACTTTTGCTTTGTTTACGAAGAGGACCAATCAGGCACTATTCTTGGTTATGTTGAAGCAGAGGTTTATGAAAGTCTTTATAGTGACGCCGGTCTAAATATTTTAGGGCTAGCGGTATTCCCTTCTGCTCAAAGACATGGGATCGGTCGCCAATTGATGGAGCGAGTTGAAGAACTTGCCAAAAGCAGGCATTCTGCTTTTATCCGTTTAAATTCTGCATCTCATCGAAAAGAAGCCCATATTTTTTACGAACGCTTGGGTTATGAGGGAAATAAAACGCAGAAGCGATTTTTGAAAATAATGAATTAAGATAGGCAAAGGCCTATCTTTTTTGTTATAATGAAGAGTACGATTAAATTTACTAGGAAGATGATTATGCCAAATTTTGAAGAATTAAAAAAACGACAAGAGAAGATTCGAAACTTCTCTATCATCGCCCATATTGATCACGGAAAGTCAACCTTGGCCGATCGAATTTTAGAAAAAACTGAAACCGTGTCTAGTCGGGAGATGCAAGCCCAACTCCTAGATAGCATGGACCTGGAACGGGAACGTGGGATTACCATCAAGCTCAATGCCATCGAGTTGAACTACACAGCCAAAGATGGGGAGACCTATATCTTCCACTTGATTGACACACCGGGGCACGTAGACTTTACTTATGAGGTTTCGCGTTCGCTGGCTGCCTGTGAGGGAGCCATTCTCGTAGTGGATGCCGCTCAAGGGATTGAAGCCCAGACACTAGCCAATGTTTACCTTGCTTTGGACAACGATTTGGAGATTCTGCCAGTTATTAACAAAATTGACTTACCAGCTGCAGATCCAGAACGTGTGCGCACAGAAGTAGAAGATGTCATCGGCTTGGATGCCAGTGAAGCAGTCCTAGCTTCTGCCAAGGCTGGTATTGGGATTGAAGAGATTTTGGAGCAGATCGTTGAGAAAGTTCCTGCTCCGACAGGTGATGTTGCAGCACCTCTTCAAGCCTTGATCTTTGATTCCGTCTATGACGCCTATCGTGGGGTTATCCTTCAGGTACGGGTTGTCAATGGAATGGTCAAACCAGGTGATAAGATCCAGCTCATGAGTAATGGAAAAACCTTTGATGTGACTGAGGTTGGGATCTTTACTCCTAAAGCGGTTGGACGTGATTTCCTTGCAACTGGAGACGTTGGCTATATTGCGGCCTCTATCAAGACCGTTGCAGATACCCGTGTCGGGGACACTGTGACCTTAGCGACCAATCCAGCAAGTGAGCCACTACATGGATACAAGCAGATGAACCCAATGGTCTTTGCAGGTCTTTACCCAATCGAATCCAATAAATATAATGATCTTCGTGAAGCCTTGGAAAAATTGCAATTGAATGACGCTAGTCTTCAATTTGAACCGGAGACTTCTCAAGCCCTTGGTTTTGGTTTCCGTTGTGGTTTCTTGGGACTTCTTCATATGGACGTTATCCAAGAGCGCTTAGAGCGTGAGTTCAATATTGACTTGATCATGACAGCACCGTCTGTTATCTACAAGGTCAATTTGACAGATGGAGAAGCACTAGATGTCTCAAACCCATCTGAGTTCCCAGATCCAACCAAGATCGCTTCGATCGAAGAACCTTATGTCAAAGCGCAAATCATGGTGCCACAAGAGTTTGTCGGAGCAGTCATGGAATTGGCCCAACGCAAACGTGGGGACTTTGTGACCATGGATTACATCGATGAGAATCGGGTTAATGTCATCTATCAAATCCCACTGGCGGAAATTGTCTTTGATTTCTTTGATAAATTGAAGTCTTCCACTCGTGGCTATGCGAGCTTTGACTATGAGTTGTCTGAATACCGTCCATCCAAACTGGTTAAGATGGATATTCTCCTCAATGGAGATACCGTCGATGCCCTCAGCTTTATCGTTCACAAGGACTTTGCCTATGAACGTGGTAAGTTGATCGTTGAGAAGCTTAAGAAAATTATCCCTCGTCAACAGTTTGAGGTGCCCATCCAAGCAGCCATCGGTCATAAGATCGTGGCCCGTACAGATATCAAGGCCCTTCGTAAGAACGTCTTGGCCAAGTGTTATGGTGGGGACGTCTCACGGAAACGCAAGCTTCTTGAAAAACAAAAAGCCGGTAAGAAACGGATGAAAGCTATCGGTTCAGTAGAAGTACCGCAGGAAGCCTTCTTGTCAGTTCTGTCAATGGATGAAGAATAACAATTAGAGAGTGGGACAGAAATCGGTAATTCGTTAGAATTCGATTTCGTCGTCCCACCTCCGCACAGTAGAGCCCGCTCAACCACTGCGTCTTGCTCGACAATCCAAAAACAATTAAAAAGCTAGGACTTTTGTCCCAGCCTTTTGTTTTAGGTTTAAAAGAAATGAACTGAATTTGAAAGGTTCGATCAGATGTGACACGTATCCTATTTTAAAATACCCTTATTCATGGTAGACTAGAGGAAAGAGAACGTTCTCAAGGAGGTTGCGCATGAAACATAAATTTCTTGTTACATCACTTACGATTCTATCTGTAGCTACCCTAATGGCCTGTAGTCACACCACTAAAAAGGATACAGCAGCTTCTTCTACAAAAGAAAGTAGCAGCAAAGTCGAAAAGAAAACAAGCAGTTCTTCGTCAAAGGATACTGCTTCTACAAAGAAAAGTACTACCAATCAAGAAACCAAGCGGATTGGAAATGCAGATTATGGATACATCAATATTCCAAGTAAATGGATCAAATTTACGGACCTTAGTGGGGTTGAGGCTGTCCAATATACTGATGGGAGTGGCTATAATATTGTCACCTTAGACAGCTTTACCAAAGAAAAGGCAAAAGTTCCCGCTGATATTGAATTTAATGCAGAATTTTTAGCCAAGAAACTGGCCCTTATGTGGCAAGATAATAAGGATGTTGGCAAGATGACGGGAGCTCGAACAAAGGTTGCAGGACTGGACGCTTACCAGCTTCAAATTGTGATGAAATCTGGTCAATATTTGATTACCTGGATCTTCCAAAAGGATGAAAAAGTTTATACTATTTCTTTTGAAGGAGATGCAGAAACCATGAAAACTTTTATCCCATACATCGAAGACACTTGGAGCCTAGATGGAACAGGTGCCGTGACGGATTGATGGAGAAAGATAGATCGCAGGATCTATCTTTTTTTAGAGTCTTTGTGGTATAATCTTTCTATTGTTTAGAAGAGGAAATAGAGGATGACACAGGAAATTGATATTGAAAAATACCATCAGTTAGCTCTCCAAAAGCAAAAGGAGCATCGCAAGGTATTAGCGAATCTCAAAAAGAAGCCGCCTAAGAATTTAGATAAACTAGCGCAAGAAATCCACGATGAAGTGTTCCAAGAAATCGATTGTACGGCTTGTGCCAATTGCTGTAAGACCTTAGGGCCTGATTTTAAGGAAGCAGATATCACGCGGATCGCCAAATATTTCAAGATGAAACTACCTGCTTTTGAGGCGGAATTTCTTCAAGTGGATGATGATGGCGACAAGGTTTTTAAATCCATGCCTTGCCCCTTCCTTGGTGGCGACAATCTCTGTTCCATCTACGATGTTCGGCCTAAAGCTTGTCGGGAATTTCCTCACACCGATCGCAAGAAGATCTATCAGATCAACCATCTGACCATCAAAAATACGCTCACTTGCCCAGCTGCTTATTTATTTGTCGAAAAATTGAAGGATCGTTTGTAATGGCATATAAATTTTTACTTTTTGATTTGGACCATACCTTGTTGGATTTTGAATCTGCTGAAGAAACAGCCTTGACGCAGATGTTAGAAGACATGAATTTTCCAGATGTAGAGGCCTTTAAAGATTACTACAAACCTATGAACCAAGGGCTCTGGAAGGATTTGGAACAAAAGAAGCTCACCAAACAAGAACTCGTGGATAGTCGGTTTGCGATTGGGTTTGCCCACTTTGGGATCACGGTTGATGGGGCCGAGATGGCTCTTCGCTACCAAGATTACATCAGTCTTCAAGGGCAGTCATTCCTAGGGGCGGAGGACTTACTGGCCCGACTTGAAAAAGCAGGTTACCAGCTCTATGGTGCTACGAACGGAGTGACTGCCATTCAAGAAGGACGCTTAGCTCATTCTACCATCGCACCTTATTTTAAAGAGGTCTTTATCTCTGAACAGCTTCATACTCAGAAACCAGAACCTGCATTTTTTGACAAAGTAGGCCAGCTGATTCCAGGGTTTAGCAAGGAAGAGACCCTCATGATCGGTGATTCTTTGACAGCTGATATCGCAGGAGGGAATGCTGCGGGGATTGATACCGTCTGGTATAATCCGGATCACAAGGAAAATACCAGCCAAGTAGTGCCGACTTATGAAGTAAGCACCTATCAAGAAATCGCCGATTTACTGCTTAATTAAAAAAATTTAAATACTGTCAAGTTTTTTTCTTGACAGGCCTATAAAATGTGTTATAATAGATCATGTGCTAAATAGCTTGTCTATTTCACCGAAAATTAAAATATAGAAAAGAGACTTATAAAAATGGCAGTTAAAATTCGTTTGACTCGTATGGGTTCTAAGAAAAAACCTTACTACCGTATCAACGTTGCAGATTCACGTTCACCACGTGATGGACGTTTCATCGAAACAGTTGGAACATACAATCCACTTGTTGAAGAAAACCAAGTAACTTTGAAAGAAGACCGCGTTCTTGCATGGTTGGCTGATGGAGCTCAACCTTCTGATACAGTTCGCAACATCCTTTCAAAAGCTGGTGTGATGAAGAAATTCCACGATTCTAAATTCTCAAAATAATTTTTTAAGTAGGTTGATGTATGGATACGATTGAAAATCTCATTATTGCAATTGTGAAACCCTTGATTTCACAACCGGATGCCTTAACCATCAAGATCGAAGATACTCCTGAATTTTTGGAGTACCACCTTGACCTTGATCCTAGCGATGTTGGTCGTGTAATCGGTCGAAAAGGTCGCACCATTTCTGCGATAAGAACGATTGTCTACTCTGTCCCAACTGAAGATAAAAAAGTAAGAATCGTTATTGACGAAAAATAAAAGGCGGGACTCTGTCCCGTTTTTTTGTTGCAAGGAGAAGCTATGAAAGAAGTTACCATTCGGCAATTACAAGCCTATTTAAAAGAACATTACAAAGACAGTCGTACGGAAGAAGGTCTGTTTATCAAGCTCGTCGAAGAGGTTGGAGAAGTTGCCGAGATCTTAAATGGTCGTTCTGGACGAAAAGAAGGGGTTCAGGACTCAAATGAGGAATTGGCCAAAGAACTAGCTGATATCATTCACTATACAGTCGCCATCGCAACTATAAATGACATCGACCTTACTAAAACCATCTTTGAAAAGGATAAAACAGCAGCTGCCAAATACCAGCACGAGAAGGATTTAGAGCAGTTTCTAGCAGAAAAGAGCATTTGAGAAAATCCTTTGAACGTGATAAAATAGAGTGAAAAAACTACACTGGAGAAATCATGAATTACTTTAACGTTGGGAAAATTGTCAATACCCAAGGCTTACAAGGAGAAATGCGGGTCTTGTCTGTGACAGACTTTGCAGAAGAACGTTTTAAAAAAGGAGCAGAGTTGGCCCTCTTTGATGAGAAGGATCGTTTTGTCCAAACGGTGACCATTGCCAGTCATCGCAAGCACAAGAACTTCGACATCATCAAGTTTAAGGATATGTACCATATCAATGCGATCGAAAAGTTCAAGGGCTTTAGCCTCAAAGTTGCTGAGGAAGACTTGACGGATTTGGATGAGGGCGAGTTTTATTACCATGAGATCATCGGCCTTGATGTATATGAAAATGACCAACTGATCGGTCAGATCAAGGAGATCCTACAACCAGGTGCCAATGATGTCTGGGTCGTGAAACGCAAAGGCAAACGCGACCTTCTCTTGCCTTATATCCCGCCAGTGGTGCTCAATATCGATATTCCAGGAAATCGAGTGGATGTAGACATTTTAGAAGGGTTAGACGATGAAGATTGATATTTTAACCCTCTTTCCAGAGATGTTTTCGCCTTTGGAGCATTCGATTGTCGGAAAGGCGCGTGAAAAGGGACTTCTCGAGATAAACTACCATAATTTCCGTGAAAATGCTGAGAAGGCGCGGCATGTGGACGATGAACCCTATGGTGGGGGGCAAGGCATGCTCTTACGTGCTCAGCCGATTTTCGATGCCTTTGATGCGATTGAGAAAAAGAATCCGCGCGTGATTTTACTGGATCCTGCTGGTCGGACTTTTGACCAAAGTTACGCAGAAGAGTTGGCTCAAGAAGATGAATTGATCTTTATCTGCGGCCATTATGAGGGCTACGACGAGCGGATCAAGACCTTGGTGACAGATGAGATTTCTCTTGGCGATTATGTCCTGACGGGTGGCGAACTAGCTGCCATGACCATGATCGATGCGACGGTACGCTTGATTCCAGAAGTGATCGGCAAAGAGTCTAGCCACCAGGATGATAGCTTCTCTTCCGGGCTTCTAGAATATCCTCAATACACTCGGCCCTATGATTATCGAGGAATGACGGTTCCTGATGTCCTCATGAGTGGCCACCATGAAAATATCCGTCAGTGGCGCCTCTATCAGAGTTTGAAAAAGACCTTAGAACGTCGGCCTGACCTGCTAGAAAACTACGAATTGACAGCAGAAGAAGAAAAAATGTTGGAACAAATTAAACAAGAAGACTAACAGCGTCAGCTGTTTTTCTTTTGCCCTAAAATTTTGTGAAAAAAACTTTTTAAACCTACTAGTTATTGGTAACAAAATGTGGTATGCTAAGGGGTAGAGAAACTTCAAGAAAATGATTCAGTTTTGGGGGTGAGTTTAATGGGAAAGAAATTAGGAAAATCGGTTTTTACGACAGGAGTTGCGGCGACAACGGTCCTATCTGGAATGTTTCATCATAAGGCTAGTGCGGAAGAGGTCAAGCAAAATGAAAATCCAGAAACCAACAGCACGGAAGTAGTCGAAAAACCAATTACAGTTGATGAGTTGAAGCAAATCACAGCTCAAAAAGGGCAAGTGGTGAAAGATGTCCACTACCAAGAGCAAAAAGTGATCGATGCTCAAACGGAAGTCAAGGCTGCAGGACAAGAACTGGAAGAAAAGAAAGCTGAAGTGACAGAGGCGGAAAACCTGATCGCAACGACTTCAAATGCACAAGTTCAGAATGCAGAAAATGACGTCAAGGTAGCTCAAGCCTATGTGACCATCGAAGAAAATAAGGTTCGAGAGGCGGAAGCTGAACATGACCAAGTTGTAGAGGCTGTTCGTCAACAGGAAAATCAGGTTACTGCTCAGGAATCTTTGGTCGATGTAGCACAAAATGAATTGAACCAAGCAAAAGCACCGATTTCAAATGATGAGAATGTCCTAAACCAAGCCTTATTGGAGCAAAGCCAAGTCGAGCAAAGTATTCGAGAATCTCAGAATTACCTTGCGACCTTGCAAGCGAGTCAGCAAAATGGGGCTGACACAGTCGCTCAAATTGAGAGTGATATTCAACTCGCCCAAACGAGACTCACAGACTTGAAGGCGGTCATTGCGACAAAAGAAGCGGAGTTGGCAGCCATAGAACAAGCAGCAGCTAATAGCCCAGTTCAACTGAGTCAAGCAACCTACGAAGGCTACTTGCAACACTTGGCTGACAATGGCAATGAAGCTGCAGCAAGTGCTTTAGCCCTCTACAAGCGTGGTCGTGAAGAAGACGGCTTGACGGTTGGAGAGTCTGGATCCTTGCAAGCCAATCTTCGAGCCCTTGAAATCGCAGATGCCATTAATAACTATCGTCGCAATGCAGGCTTGCCTGAATTGGAGCTGGATCCTTATTCCCTCCCTGCCAGTCAAGTTCAGTTAGAATACTTCAAAAAGGCCAACTGGCATATGTTTAAGTATTTGCCGAACGAAAATATTGCTTATGGCTTCTCACCTGCTGGTGCAGTAGACTTTTGGTACAATGAAAAAGTGGCTTACCAAGAAGTGGCAGCTCAATACGGTCTACCGACAGACGAAACACAAATCGATGCCAATGATATCTATATGAAGATTGGGGCTGAGGCCTTTGCCAAGATTGGTCATTACCTCCAAATGGTGGACAACAAAGCAACGGCTTTATCAGTGGCTTATGACCCAAGTAATGCCATGTCAGAAGCAGCTTTCTTACACAGTCCAGTTACCTCAGCAGTGTCAACCAATGCACTTGCTTACCAATTGCGTCAGGGAGCTGGTGCTACAACGACAAGATCAGATGTCAAAGCAAAATCTGATGAAGTCGCTAACCTCAAGCTGGATAAGGCCAATCAAGAGTCCCAAATCATTATCTTGCAAGGCAAATTAGAAGATGCCCGCCACACTAATTCAAATGTGGAAGTAGAGATGGCCAATGTCCAAAAAAGCATCCAAAACTACAAAATTCTTCTTGTCAGCAAGGATCATGCAGTTGAAAAAGCAAAAGCGACTCTTGATGTATCTCGAGGTCGGATTGAAGCAGCTATCCAACCAAAAGAAGCAGCGCTTCAAAAAGCGAAAGATTTGTTAGCAGCTGCGCGTGAGAAATTAGATCTTTTAAAAGCAGAAGAAGCAGAAAAAGCCCAAGTCGTTCAAGAAGCGCATGAGGGCTTGAAGGTGGCGCAAGAACGCTTGGTTGCTGCTGAAAAACGTCTTTCTGACTTTAAAAATGCTCCAGAATTATTGGTCAAAGCCCAATCAGTTTTATCAGCTGCGGTGGCTAATTTAGAAAATAAAAAAGAAAAATTAGAAGCCGAATTCACTACTCTTCAATCTTATCAAAGTGTCGTGGAACTGTTGAATTCTCAATATGAAGATCTAGCGTCACGAATGGATCCAGCTATTTTAGAAGCAGCAGATATGCCAATGGATATCCGCTCAAGCAATCCAACCACTTTTTCGGATAGACCAACAATTCTTCCAACAAGTACCAATAGTCCGCAAGTGCAAGCACCAAAAGCTACTCCAGCTCCAAAACAAGAAGCCAAAGTAGAAGAAATCAAACCCAAAAAAGAAAACAGCCAAGCTGTGGCAAGTGCAGATTCTTCCAAATATGCAGCAGCAACAACAGGTGTAGTCGTTGGGCTACTTGCTGGATTGTTTGGTTTCAAGAAAAAGAAACAATCTTCAAATAATGATTAAGGAATACAGAAGATAGAGTGGACGCTTAGACACTTTATTGCTTACAATCTTTAAAGAAAATTTATGAGGGTGGGACAAGAACTCTTTTAACAAAATGAGTTCTTTCCTGTCTTTTTTTTACACTTTTGGATTTTTTGAAAGAAAATGATAGAAAATGATAAAAATTGTTGACATTTTTTGAAAAAAGAGTATAATGGTTTTTGTAATCGATTGCAAAAGGAGGAGAAATGCTCAAGTCTGAACGAAAACAATTTATCCTGGAAAAGGTATTAAAGGAAAAATTTGTTTCCTTAGAAACCCTTGTGCAAGAGCTGGGGACGTCTGAATCAACCGTTCGGCGAGACTTGGATGAGCTAGAAGCTGAAAGCAAACTTCGCCGGGTTCACGGTGGCGCGGAAAGCTTGCATTTTCTTCAAGAGGAAGAAAGCAATAAAGAAAAATCTATCAAAAACATTCAAGTTAAGTCAAGAATTGCGGTAAAAGCGGCGGAGTTGATCAAAGATCATGATGTGATCTTTATCGATGCTGGGACGACCAATGAACTCTTGGTACAAGAAATTGTCAATCCAACGGTAACTGTGGTGACCAATTCGATTCACCATGCGACCAAGTTGGTCGAGCGAAATGTTCCGACGGTCATCATCGGTGGAAAGGTAAAATCTTCTACAGATGCTAGTATCGGAGGGATCGCGCTCAATCAAATCGGTCAGTTGAATTTTGACAAGGCCTTTCTTGGAATGAATGGAATCGATGATGAATTTTACAGCACTCCAGATCTGGAAGAAGGATCTGTCAAGCGTGCGATTATCGAAAATGCAAAAAAAACCTATATCCTAGCGGATGATTCAAAAATTGGAGTGACATCCTTTGTCAAAGTGGCTCCTATCAAGCGAGCCATGATCATTACCAATCAATGTGACCCACAACGATTGAAGGTTTTAAAGGAAAAAACGGAGGTTATAGAGGTTTGATTTATACAGTAACACTGAATCCTGCCATTGACTACATTGTCCGTCTCGATCATGTAGAGACAGGGGCGGTCAATCGGATGGCTTCGGAAGATAAATTTGCCGGTGGTAAGGGAATCAATGTCAGTCGTGTCTTGAAGCGGCTCGCTATCGAGAACACAGCAACTGGGTTTATCGGTGGTTTCACAGGACGTTTCATTGAAGATGTCCTTACGAGCGAAGCTATTTCAACTAAGTTTGTGACCGTGGACCAAGATACCCGGATCAATGTCAAGATCAAAGCCGATGAGGAAACAGAGATCAATGGCAATGGTCCAGAAGTGACGGAAGCTCAGTTGCAAGAATTGCTCAGCATCCTATCCAGCTTATCAGCAGATGATGTGGTAGTCTTTGCAGGCTCTGCCCCATCTTCACTTGGAAATGCCATTTACAAAGAACTAATTGCAGCAACCCGTGCGACAGGTGCGCAAGTCGTTTGTGACTTTGAAGGGCAAACCTTGATTGATTCCTTGGAGTTCAATCCCCAATTGGTCAAACCAAACAACCATGAGTTGGGAGCTATTTTTGGCGTTACCTTGACGGAATTGCCAGAAATTGAACGCTACGCCAAGGAAATCTTGGCCAAAGGAGCACAAAACGTCATTATTTCCATGGCGGGCGATGGTGCTCTTCTAGTCAGTCCAAGTGGTACCTACTTCGCAAAACCCATCAAAGGGCAAGTGAAGAACTCAGTTGGTGCAGGAGATTCCATGGTGGCAGGTTTCACTGGGAAGCTTGCAACGACAGGAGACGTCATTGAAGCCTTCAAATGGGGCGTGGCTTGTGGAACAGCGACCACTTTCTCAGATGATTTGGCGACAGCGGACTATATCAAAGAAATTTATGAAAAAGTAGAGGTAGAAAAACTATGAAAATTCAAGACGTTTTAAATAAAAACGTGATGTTGTTTGATCTTCAAGCAACAGACAAAGAGGGCGTGATCAATGAAATGATTCAATCGCTCGTCGACAATGGTGTGGTGACAGATTTTGAAACTTTCAAAGCTGGCATCATGAATCGTGAGGCGCAAACATCTACCGGTTTGGGCGAAGGGATTGCTATGCCTCACAGCAAAAATGAAGCTGTCAAAGAAGCGACGGTCTTGTTTGCAAAATCAAACAAGGGTGTAGATTACGCATCACTTGATGGACAACCAACTGACTTGTTCTTCATGATCGCTGCACCAGAAGGGGCCAACGATACTCACTTGGCAGCTCTTGCGGAATTGTCTAAGTACTTGATGAAACCAGGCTTTGCGGATAAACTCCGCCAAGTAAGTACTCCTGATCAAGTAATCGCAGTCTTCGATGCAGAAGAGCAAGAAGCTGCAGCTGAAGAAGCGAAAAAAGCAGAAGCTGTCAAAGAAGCAGCTTCATCTGACAAACCATTGATCGTAGCCGTTACAGCGTGTACAACTGGTATCGCCCACACTTACATGGCGGAAGAAGCCCTCATCAAAAAAGGTGAAGAAATGGGTGTTACGGTACGCGTTGAAACAAACGGTGCATCAGGTGTCGGCAACCGCTTGACAGCTGAAGAAATCGCCAAAGCTGAAGGGGTGATCATTGCAGCAGATAAAGCAGTTGAAACAGCTCGTTTTAATGGCAAAAAATTGATCTCTAAACCAGTTGCAGCTGGTATCCGTCAGACAGAAGAATTGATCCAAACTATCTTAGACGGCAAAGCAGATGTCTTCCACGCTGAAAATGCAGCAGAAGCTAGCGCTAGCCAAGAAAAATTGAGCTTGGGTGGAGCCTTCTACAAACACTTGATGAGTGGAGTTTCTCAAATGCTTCCATTCGTTATCGGTGGTGGGATCTTGATCGCCCTTGCCTTCTTGATTGACCAAATTCTCGGAGTTCCTCAAGATCAATTGTCTCAACTTGGTTCGTACCATGAATTAGCAGCTCAATTTAAAACAATCGGTGGTGCAGCCTTTGGCTTTATGCTTCCTGTACTCGCAGGTTACATCGGATTCTCCATCGCTGAAAAACCTGGTTTTGTAGCAGGGTTTATTGCAGGATCTATTGCTAGCTCAGGGTCAGCCTTTGGTAACATCGCTTTCGGTGCTGCTAAAGGTGAATTACCAGCAGCCGTATCATCTGGTTTCCTTGGCGCATTGGTTGGTGGTTTCCTTGCAGGTGGAGTGATTCTAGTTCTTCGTAAAGCTCTTGCAGGTCTTCCACGTTCTCTTGATGGTATCCGTTCCATCCTTCTCTTGCCATTGCTTGGTGTTGGTTTGACAGGATTCTTGATGTTCCTTATCAATATTCCAATGGCTGCTATCAATACTGGTCTTAACAACTTCCTCTCAAGCTTATCAGGTAGCTCAGCAGTCCTTCTTGGCCTTCTCGTTGGCGGTATGATGGCTGTCGATATGGGTGGACCAGTTAACAAAGCGGCTTATGTCTTCGCTACAGGTACACTTGCTGAATCTGTTGCTTCAGGAGGTTCTATTGTTATGGCTGCTGTTATGGCAGCAGGTATGGTTCCTCCATTGGCAGTATTTGTAGCAACTGTCTTGTTCAAAGATAAATTCACACAAGAAGAACGCGATTCTGGTTTGACAAACATTGTTATGGGTCTTTCCTTCATCACAGAAGGTGCCATTCCATTCGGTGCAGCTGATCCAGCTCGTGCCATCCCAAGCTTCATTGCAGGTTCAGCCTTGACAGGTGCCCTTGTTGGTCTTGCAGGTTTGAAATTGATGGCTCCTCACGGAGGAATCTTCGTTATCGCTCTTACTTCAAATCCACTTCTTTACATCTTGTTTGTATTGATCGGTGCAGTCGTAAGTGGTATCTTGTTCGGCTTGCTTCGCAAACCTAAAAACTAATCATACCTAAAAGGTTGGGTCTTCCCCGACCTTTTCTTCTTGTACAAACGAAAAAATCACTTCATTCGGCGTTGGTATCTTGAGCTGAATTATGATATAATAAGCCTATCGCATATTTTTAGGAGAATAAAAATGGATATTCAACGTGAAAAAGAATTTGTCAGCCAATACCACTATGACGCTCGTAATTTTGAGTGGGAAAAAGAAAATGGCATTCCCGAAACAAAAGTAGATGTAAACTTTCAATTAATCAATCGTGATCAACAACAAAACACAACTTCTTTGATTGTGATTTTGAGCTACATGATTGTATTTGACGGCTTTGTGATCAGTGGAACCATCACTCAAATTAACCACTTGTTTGGTCGTTATGTAAATGAACCAAGTGAATTCAGCAAAGATGAAGTGGAAGAATTGGCTCGTCCTTGCTTGGATATGCTCAACCGTTTGACTTATGAAGTTACAGAAATTGCCCTTGATTTACCGGGTATTAATTTGGAGTTTTAATCAATGAAATTAGCAGTGATTACGGATTCGTCTGCCTATTTACCGCAGCACCTTCTCCATCACGACGACTTATTTATTTTAGACATTCCGATCTATATCGATGGAGAATCCTATGTGGAAGGGAAGAATCTGACACACGACGAGTTCTACCAAAAGATGGCTGCGTCTAAGGATTTACCAAAGACTAGCCAACCGAGTGTGGCAGCGTTAGAAGAACTCTTATCTGGTTTGACAGCTAAAGGTTATACGCATGCTCTTGGTCTCTTCTTGTCATCAGGCATCTCTGGATTCTACCAAAATATCCAATATTTGAAGGACGAATTTGAAGGCTTGACCGTCGAATTTCCTGACTCAAAAATCACTAGTGCTCCATTAGGAATGATGGTCGATGATTGCTTGAAATGGGCTGGTGAAGGTCGTTTGTTTGATGAGATTGTGGCCAATGTCCAACACCAGATTGATGGGACCACTGCCTATATTATGGTCGATGATTTGAATCACTTGGTCAAGGGGGGACGCCTGTCAAATGGCGCTGCCATCATTGGCAATCTCTTGAGTATCAAGCCGATCCTTCACTTTAATGACCAAGGTGTCATCGAAGTTTTTGAAAAAGTCCGGACGGAAAAGAAAGCCATGAAACGCTTGGTGGAAATCGTTGATGAAGGACTCACCGGTGGTCATTACCAAGTCTTTATCATCCATGCTAATGTACCTGAAAAAGCCGAAGCGCTTCGTCAGATGTTGGTGGCTGAAGGAGTGGAAGGAGAAATTCCTTTTGCCACTTTTGGAGGCGTGATTGGGACGCACTTAGGCGACCATAGCTTAGCAGTTGGGTATATCCCTATCGTTTAAGGAGAATTCTATGTCAATTAAAGTCATTATTGCAGGTTTCAAGGGGAAAATGGGGCAGGCAGCCTACCAGATGGTTTCTGAAGATTCTGAGCTAGAACTAGCTGGCTTGATCGATCCATTTACTGATGAGACAGAGGTTGCAGGGGTCCCCGTCTTTAACCGCAAAGAAGATGTCGTGGGTCTTGAAGCAGATGTTTGGGTGGACTTTACCATGCCAAAGGTTGCTTACGAGAATACTCGCTTTGCAATTGAAAATGGCTTCGCTCCTGTTGTAGGGACAACTGGATTCACTCCTGAGCAGATCCAAGAATTGACAGAGCTTTCTCGTGAAAAGGATTTGGGTGGCTTGATTGCTCCGAACTTTGCTATTGGAGCTGTGCTCTTGATGCAATTTGCAGCGCAAGCGGCCAAGTATTTCCCAAATGTGGAAATCATCGAATTGCACCACGATAAGAAAAAAGATGCACCGAGTGGAACAGCGATTAAGACAGCTGAGTTGATCTCGGAGAAACGCGAGAAAATCCAGCAAGGTGCAGCAGATGAAGAAGAGTTGATGCCTGGAGCAAGGGGGGCGGATTTTGAAGGGATGCGCATCCATTCGGTTCGATTGCCTGGCCTAGTGGCTCACCAAGAAGTGATTTTTGGTAGCCAAGGCGAAGGCTTGACTCTCCGTCATGATTCCTATGATCGTGTTTCCTTCATGACAGGAGTAAATCTAGGGATTAAAGAAGTTGTCAAGCGTCATGAGCTTGTCTATGGTTTGGAACACTTACTATGAGATTAAAAAAGATGCCTTCTGAGTTTCAGGAGGCTTTACCAATATTAGAGAAGATTAAAGCAGCTGGGTTTGAGGCCTATTTTGTGGGAGGATCTGTCCGCGATGCTCTCTTGGATCGTCCGATTCACGATGTCGATATCGCTTCCTCCTCTTATCCAGAGGAAACAAAGGCGATTTTTGATCGAACAGTAGATATCGGTATCGAACACGGGACCGTCTTGGTTCTTGAAAATGGTCAAGAATATGAAATTACGACCTTCCGGACGGAGGATGTCTATGTCGATTATCGCCGTCCAAGCTCCGTGTCTTTTGTCCGCTCACTAGAAGAAGACCTGAAGCGCCGCGATTTCACCGTCAATGCCTTTGCCTTAAATGAAAAAGGAGAGATTGTTGACCTCTTTCAGGGGTTAGAAGATTTAGAAAACAAGGTCCTTCGGGCCGTTGGGCTTCCTCATGAACGGTTTAACGAAGATGCGCTCCGGATCATGCGAGGCTTTCGTTTTCAGGCCAGTCTTGGCTTTGAATTAGAAGAGGCAACCTTTGACGCTATGAAGGAGTGCGCTCCTTTGCTAGAGAAGATCTCTGTTGAGCGTACTTTCATCGAGTTTGATAAGCTCTTACTTTCTCCATATTGGAGACAAGGCTTGGAAGCCATGCTTGCAAGCAAAGCCTATCATTATCTGCCAGAGATGAAGGAGCGCAAAGAAGCACTTGAGCGTTTGTTTGACATAGAAATTGAATTTACCTTTTCAACTTCTGAGCAAGCTTGGGCTGCTCTGGTTTTAGCACTAGACATCCAAGACATTCCAAAATTCTTTAAGAAATGGAAGACCTCAAGAGACCTTGCCAAGACGGTGGAGCAGATTGTGGAGATTCTTAAGCTTCGAGAAAAAGGAAGTCTAGACAAGCGGGCATGTTACAAGTATGAGAAGCGCTTGTTGCTACTAGCGGAAGAATTACGTGAGGCTTCTGAATTAAGCGTCGATTACCTAGCGATTGAGCAGGTCTATGATAGCTTGACCATTCATGATAAGCACGAAGTGGTGGTCAATGGTGGCATGCTGATCAAAGAATACGGCTTTCAACCTGGTCCAGCCTTGGGAGAGATTTTGACAAAGATCGAATACGCCATTGTCGATGGGGAGCTGGCCAATGAAAAAGAAGCCATCATTGCCTATATCCAGCAAGTAAAAGAGGAGGAAAAATGAGCGATTTTATTGTCGATAAATTAACCAAATCTGTCGGAGATAAGACCGTCTTTCGTGAGATTTCTTTTATTATTCACGACTTGGATCGGATCGGATTGATCGGGGTCAATGGGACTGGAAAAACCACTCTGTTAGATGTATTGTCAGGACGCTCTGGCTTTGATGGAGATGTGAGTCCTTTTTCTGCCAAGAGTGATTATACGATTGGTTACTTGACGCAGGAGCCAGACTTTGATGATCAAAAAACGGTTCTGGATACGGTGCTATCTAGTGATTTGCGTGAAATGCAGCTGATTCGTGATTATGAATTCTTGATGGCGGATTACAGAGAAGAGAACCAAGCACGTCTGGAAAAGGTCATGGCGGAGATGGATTCACTCAATGCTTGGGAAATCGAGAGTCAGGTCAAGACAGTCCTTTCAAAACTTGGGATTGAAGACTTGAATGCAAAAGTTGGGGATCTATCTGGAGGCTTGCGTCGACGGGTACATCTGGCACAAGTTTTGCTGTCTCACCACGACCTGCTCTTGTTAGATGAGCCGACCAACCACCTAGATATTGATACCATCGAATGGCTGACCAATTTCTTGAAGAACTCTAAGAAAACCGTGCTCTTCATTACCCACGATCGTTATTTCTTGGATAATATTTCAACACGGATCTTTGAGTTGGATCGGGCTGGTTTGATCGAGTATCAGGGCAATTACCAGGATTATGTCCGCTTAAAGGCTGAGCAAGATGAGCGTGATGCAGCCCTTCTTCATAAGAAGCAGCAACTCTATAAGCAGGAGTTGACCTGGATGCGGAGGCAACCCCAGGCGCGTGCGACCAAGCAACAGGCGCGGATCAATCGTTTCCATGATCTTAAGCAAGACTTGTCTGGTCAAAGCAACCAGACGGATCTAGAGATGAACTTTGAGACCAGCCGGATCGGAAAGAAAGTCATCGAGTTTAAGAATGTGAGTTTTGCTTTTGAAAATAAGCCGATTTTACAAGACTTTAACCTCTTGGTGCAAAATAAGGATCGTATCGGCATTGTCGGGGATAATGGTGTTGGTAAATCGACCCTACTCAATCTGATCGCTGAGCGACTCCAGCCTCAGTCAGGGCAAGTGATCATTGGGGAAACTGTTCGGGTGGCTTATTTCTCTCAACAGATTGATGGCTTGGATGAGAGCAAGCGCGTGATCAATTTCTTGCAAGAAGTGGCTGAGGAAGTCAAGACGACTGTCGGAACAACTTCGATAGCAGATCTCTTGGAGCAATTTCTCTTCCCACGTTCTATGCATGGAACCTTGATCGAAAAACTCTCCGGTGGTGAGAAGAAGCGCCTCTTTCTCTTAAAACTCTTGATTGAAAAACCCAATGTGCTTCTTCTCGACGAGCCGACCAATGACTTGGATATCGCAACCTTGACGGTTTTGGAAAACTTCCTTCAAAACTTTGGTGGACCAGTCATTACCGTCAGCCACGACCGTTATTTCCTAGATAAAGTCGCGAGTAAGATCCTCGCTTTTGAAAATGGGAGCATTCGTGAGTTCTTTGGCAATTATACGGATTATTTAGATGAAAAAGCCTTTGAAGCAGCCCAGGTAACGGCTAGTCAAAAGATTGAAAAAGAGAAACCTGTCAAGCCAAAAGAAGAGAAGAAGCGCATGAGCTACATGGAGAAGCAAGAGTGGGCAAGTATTGAGGCAGATATCGAAGCGATTGAAAATCGAATTGCAGAGATTGAAGTGGAGATGAATGAAAACGGCTCTGACTTTGGCAAGTTGTCAGCCCTTCAAAAAGAACTAGATCAGGAAAACGAGCGTCTACTTGAAAAGTATGATCGTTATGATTACCTAAGTGAATTAGATGAATAAGGAGGCCCTATGAATCAATTGAATCGCATATCTCTTGGAATTTCAGCTACTATGTTTACCATTATTGGTATTGTCTTGTTTATCAATCCCATTGAGCACATCGGCTCTTTTAGCTGGTTGATCTCCTGTGGCTTCTTTTTAATCTCTTTTTCACGTTTTTCACGTTATTACCGATTGCGTCAGTCAGGTATTATCAAGCAGCAACAGCTCTTTCACAGTATGGTTGCCTTAGTGTTTGCTGTTTACTTGCTACTATATGGCTACAAGACCTTACCGATTGTCTTCCCAGTTACCTTAGGGATTTGGCTGATCTATCGCTCCGTTTTAAATTTCCAAAAAGCTAACTTCTATTCCAAGAAGATTGAAGAGCTTTCCAAGCGCTATATTTTCTTTGCCTTGGTGCAGCTCTTTATCGGCTTGTTCTTAATTGTCAGTCCATTATCAATCAGTGTCATTCTCCTGAATATTATTGGTTTGATTTTCCTATTTTTAGGATTTCAATCCTTTAGCCTTTTGTTAAAAAGTTAAGAAAAGTTATGCGCAAACCTTTGCATTTGCCTAGAAGTCTGATATAATAGATCTGTAAGTGTTTACAAGTTTGAAAGGAGTTACAGATGTCTAAAAAAATTATCGGTATTGACCTTGGAGGAACTTCAATTAAGTTTGCTATCCTCACTTTAGATGGTGAAGTTCAAGAAAAATGGTCTATTAAAACAAATATTTTGGATGAAGGAAGTCATATTGTAGAGGATATGATCGAATCGATCGCTCATCGTTTGAACATGCTTGGGCTTGATGCTTCTGAATTCCAAGGAATCGGAATGGGATCGCCTGGTGTTGTTGACCGTGAAAAAGGTACAGTTATCGGGGCCTACAACTTGAATTGGAAGACCCTTCAACCAGTTAAAGAGAAGATCGAAAGTGCCCTTCATATTCCATTCTTCATTGATAACGATGCCAACGTTGCTGCTTTGGGTGAACGTTGGAAAGGGGCTGGTGAAAACCAACCAGATGTTGTCTTCATGACACTTGGTACAGGTGTTGGCGGTGGTATCGTCGCTGAAGGTCGTCTCTTGCACGGTGTGCGTGGAGCTGCCGGGGAACTTGGTCACATCACGGTTGACTTTGATGATCCAATCCAATGTACCTGTGGTAAAAAAGGCTGTCTTGAAACGGTTGCATCAGCAACAGGGATCGTCAACTTGACTCGTCGTTATGCAGACGAGTACGAAGGAGACTCTCAATTGAAAGTCTTGATCGACAATGGTGAAGAAGTGACAGCTAAAACGGTCTTTGATCTAGCAAAAGAGGGTGACGCTCTTGCTTTGATCGTTTATAAGAACTTCTCACGCTACCTTGGACTTGCTGCAGCCAATATTGGTTCAACCTTGAACCCATCTAAGATCGTTATCGGTGGTGGGGTATCTGCTGCTGGAGACTTCCTCTTGGATGGCGTGCGCAAGGTCTTTGAAGAAAACTCATTCCCACAAGTACGTGAATCTACTCAATTGGCGCTTGCTACTTTGGGAAATGACGCCGGTGTTATCGGTGCTGCATCCCTTGTATTACAATAAGATGAAAAGGAGATCTGGCTCGTGCTAGGATCTCCTTTTTTTCTGTGTCCTGTGATATAATGAAGACAAAACTGGATTCAAGGAGAGTATATGACAAAAGCAGATACAATTTTTAAAGAAAACATTCGAAAAATCATGGAAGAAGGGGCCTGGTCAGAGCAGGCGCGTCCTAAGTATAAGGATGGTAGAACGGCCAACTCCAAGTACATCACGGGAGCCTTTATGGAGTTTGATCTCTCAAAAGGCGAGTTTCCTATCACGACCCTTCGTCCCATCGCGATTAAATCAGCCATCAAAGAGATGCTCTGGATCTACCAGGATCAGTCGAATAGCTTAGACCTGTTAGAAGATAAATACAATGTCCACTACTGGAATGACTGGGAAGTAGGGGATAGTCGCACCATCGGTCAGCGCTATGGTGCTGTGGTCAAAAAGCATGACCTTACCAATAAAATCCTCAAACAATTAGAAGCCAATCCTTGGAATCGCCGCAACATCATCTCGCTCTGGGATTATGATGCCTTTGAGGAGACCGACGGACTCTTGCCATGTGCTTTTCAGACCATGTTTGACGTGAGGCGCGTTGATGGAGAGATCTATCTAGATGCGACCCTGACCCAGCGTTCAAATGATATGTTGGTAGCCCACCATATCAATGCCATGCAATATGTTGCTCTTCAGATGATGATTGCCAAGCACTTTGGATGGAAGGTTGGAAAGTTCTTTTACTTCATTAATAACCTTCATATTTATGATAATCAATTTGAACAGGCTGAAGAGTTACTCCGTCGGGAGCCTTCAAATTGTCAGCCACACTTGGTTTTGAATGTACCAGACGGAACCAATTTCTTTGACATAAAACCAGAAGATTTTGAACTGGTCGATTACGATCCAGTGAAGCCACAATTGAAGTTCGATCTTGCCATTTAGTGATAAACCAAGTTTTTTTGATACCCTGATCTATTGGTAAAATCCTTTCAGAATTAAAACAATTTTAGCTAAAAATTTTTACTCATTTTTGAGTCAAAATGTTTTGAAAATCGTTCGGGTTTTGTTAAAATAGATAAGGTTTGGAAAAACTAAACAGTTTTAAAAAGAATGTTAATTTATAGATAAAAATGGAGGTCCATTAGATGGGGAAAGACTTATTTAATGATCGTATTAGCAGATTCTCAATTCGTAAACTGAATGTGGGTGTTTGCTCTGTACTATTGGGAACACTTGTCATGGTTGGTACAGCAGCAAGTGCAGCCGCAGAAGAAAATACAGATACGACAAGTGAAAGTGTAGCAGCAGTTGCAACAGCGTCGGAAGCGCCTGCAACTTCAACAGCTACTTCAGCAGCATCAACTGCTGAAACTACTAGTACAGCAGCCACAACTTATGAAGCAAGCCCAGCTGTTACTGCAGCATCAACTTCAACAGCACCTGCTTCAACTAGTGAAGCAAGTAGCACAAGTACAGCAGCTTCAGCAACATCAACTGCTGCAGCTACATCAACCGCTGCAACACCAAAATTAGAAGCAACTACTCCAGTAAACAAGGCAGCAGAAGTAGCTGCAACAAGTGCAGATAAAAAAGAAACACTAACTCTTTCAGCTGGACAAGGAGTAACAGCAAACAATACAGTCGCAACGGAAGAGACAGCCAACACTTCTCGCCGTCGTACTCGCCGTGCAATCGGTGATCCTAATGACGAAAGCTTGATTGGGGATGACGTTGAAGACGCAACTTCAACTCCAAAAGTTGAAAAACCAGGATTTACAACAGATGTTGATGCCAAATCTATGGCTAGCCAAATCTCTTGGTTGGACTTTGGAGATGTAGCTAACTGGACAGGAGCAAAAACAATCCAAGTCGCTAAAAATGAATTGAAGCCAAATGAGCTAACAGAGAGCTTGGCTCTTCAAGTTGGGGCTACCTATACCAAGGAAATCATGCCTGGTTATGTAGTTACGGTAAAAGTCAAATCCTTGAAACCATTCCAAGCAACTGAAATCTATAAAAAGCGGATGGAAGAGCAAGGGGCTACAGAAGCCGAAAAAGCAACCTATGACCCAAATGCAAAAAATGGATATGTAAACGGAGTCACTTCACCACTTGCTAAGCAAAATTTTAATGAAGGAAAAGAAGCTGACGTTATCGCTGATGCCCAAAACGGTTGGACTGAAATCAAACAGGAAAATATTGATACGAAAGCCAAAAAGACGACTATGGGTTCTGCATATAATGGTGGGAATATTGGGGTTCAGTTTGAAATCTCTGCAACCTTCCGTGGCAAAGTTGTTAAACCGGCTATTGTAATGGCTGATGGCGAATCTGCCAACCCTGGTGAATTTGTTATGTTCACTACCAACGGACAAGGTTGGCAACATATTGGAGAATGGAAAAAGAATAACAGACTAGCTACCTCTGTAACTTATGAACCACAAGATACAGAGAACCTTTTGGGACCTACACCTAAATATAATAATACTAACCTTAATCAAATTCGTAGATCTACTGAAGTTGGGCCAGATAAGAAACCAGTAGCCTGGAAGTACTTTGGAAATCCTGACAAAGTTACGGGTGGTTTAGGAACTGGTGTCTTTGGACCAAATATTTCTGCAGGTAATTACACAGTTCCACTCGTAATGACGCGTGGAGCATCTGAAGTGGGACTTTATATCGCTTCTGGCGGTAAACAATCAGCTATGCTTGGATTCTTCCCAATTGATGAAGGAGATGCTCCTGAGTCATACGGCAAAGCTATGCATACCATTGCAACTGTAGACGGTGTTACTGGAGCTAAAGTAAATCAACCGTATCTTGGTAATGTGAGCCCAGATATGGATGAGAATACGACTCTCGACTGGTTCGGTGATGATAAGGCAACTACGGCCGATGAAGGAATTAACCAATTGCTTCCAGATGAACTCAAAGGGACAACCAATGAGATGATCAAGATGGACCGTACACGCCCAGGTAACTACAAGCTGTCAGTTCAAGCCCATTTGGATGGAGCTTCAGAAGCACATATCTATGGTTGGGTAGACTTTAACCAAAATGGTAAATTCGATGAGGATGAACGCTCAAATCTCGCTACAATCACACAAGATGGCACTGTTGAGTTGACCTTTGCAAACAGCAAGACTTACGTCGACCCAAGCGTTAAAGAGTTAGGTGCTCGTGTTCGTATCGCTAAGAAAGCAAACGAGATCGAAAGCCCAACTGGCATGGCTTTCTCAGGGGAAGTAGAAGACTTCAAGACTCAAATCACCCACCCACCAAAAGGGGAATTTAAGGAAACTTCTGGTCCTCAAGCTACTAAACAAACAGCAACTGTAACCTTTACAGCACGTGGAGAGCACAAGTATGAACCTAACTCTCAGGCAGTCATCGACGAGACAGTAGAACCATACATCGTTGACAAAGATGGCAACCGTGCGACTCTTGATGCGAAAGGTTACTATGTTGTACCAGGTCAAGGGAAATACAAAATCACTGCCAACGGTAAGGACGTAGACGTTGAATTTATCCCTGAAGATAACTTCCTAGGAACAGCTGATGGTATTTCTATCCGTCGTTCAGATAACAACGGTTACGATACTGGTTGGTCAACCAAATTCCCAGATCAAGAACCAAACATTGATGGTCAATTGAATACCATGGATGGTCTTTACATCCCAACAGTAACTCCTATTGATATTGAAGCTGTTGACAAGACATCGACCGATGTTCAAGGTGCAACTCAAAAAGAAACACCTACCTTTAATACAACTGCTACTAACTTAAATGGTGATAAGATTGCGATTACTCCAAGTGCGGAATACCCAGCTAAGTTGGTGGATCCAGTTACAGGTCGCACGACTGATGAGCCATCTGTAACAGTAGATGGAGAAGGAACATACACCATTAATCCTACAACAGGTGAAGTAACCTTCACTCCAGATCCAAGCTTTACTGGTACTGCCAAAGGTGTGGAAGTTACATTGTCAGCGCCAGTTGGTCGTAATAAAGACGGTAAGGTTCAAGAGGAGTACATCAAGACAGCTACAGCTAAGTACACTCCAACTGTAACTCCAATTACCGTCACTCCAACAGATAAAGTTTCTGAGGACATCCAAAACGTTCCACAAACTCAAACTCCTACATTTGAGTTGAGCAACGACAAGACTGCTGAAATCACAAGCAAGAAATTGGTAGATCCCGCAACTGGTCAACCTACTGATGAAACAACTGTGACAGTAGCAGGGGAAGGTACATATACAATCGATCCTACTACAGGAGCGGTGACCTTCACACCTGAAAAAGACTTTGTCGGAACTGCAACTGGTGTGACAGTTCAGGCAACTGCTACTATTACAAATGCTAATGGTAAGACTGCAACCATTACTTCAGATGCGACCTACACACCAACTGTTGTGCCAGCAGTTCCAACTGCAAACCCTGCAACTTCTAAAGATGTTCAAGGTGCGACTCAAACCGGTACACCAACCTTTGCAGGAACAACTGTTCAAGTAAACGGTGAAGATAAAGCTATTACCATTAAAGACAATAGCTACACATTGCTAGATAAAGATGGTAACGAAGTTTCAACGACACCAGCTTATGCGGCAGACGGTTCAACCGTGATCGGTAACTTCACAATAGACCCAGCAACTGGTCAAGTAACCTTCACACCGACTGATAAATCATACACTGGTGCAGTCTCACCAGCCAAGGTTCAAGCTGAAAGCTCAAACGGTATCAAGGTGGATACAACTTACACTCCAGAAATTGTTCCAGTAACACCAACTGCAACTCTAGCTGAAACAAAAGATGTTCAAGGTGCCACTCAAACAGGTAAACCTGAATTCAAGGGTGGAACTGTAACAGTTGATGGCGTTGAGAAGACTGTTGAAATCAACGAAGATGTTCCAGCGACATTTGACGATGGCTCAACAACTAAGACTGTAAACGGTGTTGGTACATACACAGTAGCAGCAGACGGAACAGTTACATTTGTTCCAGAAAAATCATTTGTCGGAACGGCACCAGCTGTGACCGTTGTTCGCGAAGATAAGAACGGAACCAAAGCTTCTGCAACCTACACACCAACAGTATTGCCAGTAACTCCAACAGCAACACCAGCTGAAACTACTGACATTCAAGGGGCTACTCAAACAGGTAAACCTGAATTCAAGGGTGGAACTGTAACAGTTGATGGCGTTGAGAAGACTGTTGAAATCAACGAAGATGTTCCTGCAACATTTGATGATGGCTCAACAACTAAGACGGTTGATGGCGTTGGTACTTACACAGTAGCAGCAGATGGAACAGTTACATTTGTTCCAGAAAAATCATTCGTCGGAACTGCACCAGCAGTGACAGTTGTCCGCGAAGATAAGAACGGAACCAAAGCTTCTGCGACTTACACACCGACTGTAACTGCAGTTACTCCAACTGCAAAACCAGTTGAAACTACAGATATCCAAGGTGCTACACAAACAGGTAAACCTGTATTTACTGAAGGCGATAGCCGTGTCCCAATGAACGATGATGTTCCAGCAACATTTGACGATGGCTCAACGACCAAGACAGTAGACGGCGTTGGTACTTACACAGTAGCAGCAGATGGAACTGTTACCTTCGTTCCAGAGAAATCATTTACTGGAACTGCTCCAGCAGTGACGGTTGTTCGTGAAGATAAGAACGGAACCAAAGCCTCTGCAACTTATACACCAACTGTTACTCCAGTCACACCGACAGCTACACCAGTTGAAACAACAGGTAAACAAGGTCAAACCCAAACAGGTAAGCCTGAATTTACTGAAGGCGACAGTCGTGTACCAATGAACGATGACGTTCCAGCTACTTTCGACGATGGTTCAACTACCAAGACAGTGGATGGCGTTGGTACTTACACATTAGCAGCAGACGGAACTGTAACCTTTGTCCCTGAAAAATCATTCACAGGTAAAGCACCAGCCGTAACAGTTGTTCGTGAAGATAAGAATGGAACCAAAGCCTCTGCGACTTACACACCAACTGTGACTCCAGTAACCCCAACAGCAACTCCTGCTGAATCTGAAGCACCTCAAGGTTTGGTTCAAACTGGAACCGTAACCTTCACTGAAGGTGACCCAGTTGCACCAATCGACAAGGATACCATTACTCTTCTTGATGAAAATGGTCAACCAGCCGCATCAGTAGAAGCGAAATCACCAGCAGGTGACGTGATCGGTACCTTCACAGTTGATAAAGAAACAGGTGTTGTGACCTTCACACCAACTGATAAATCTTACTCAGGTGATGTGGTTCCAGTTAAGGTTCAAGGTAAAGATACAAACGGAACAGTTGCTGAAACAACTTACACACCGAAGATTACTCCAGTCGTTCCAACTTCTGAAGATGCAACATCGACAGATATCCAAGGTGCTACACAAACAGGTAAACCTGTATTTACTGAAGGCAATAGCCGTGTGCCAATGAACGATGATGTTCCAGCAACATTTGACGATGGCTCAACGACTAAGACTGTAGACGGTGTTGGTACTTACACAGTAGCAGCAGATGGAACAGTAACCTTCGTACCAGAAAAATCATTCGTCGGAACTGCACCAGCCGTAACGGTTGTTCGAGAAGATAAGAACGGAACCAAAGCCTCTGCGACTTATACACCAACTGTGACTCCAGTCACACCGACAGCTACACCAGTTGAAACAACAGGTAAACAAGGTCAAACCCAAACAGGTAAGCCTGAATTTACTGAAGGCGACAGTCGTGTCCCAATGAACGATGACGTTCCAGCAACATTTGACGATGGCTCAACGACTAAGACTGTGGACGGTGTTGGTACTTACACCGTAGCAGCAGATGGAACTGTAACCTTTGTCCCTGAAAAATCATTCACAGGTAAAGCACCAGCCGTGACCGTTGTCCGCGAAGATAAGAACGGAACCAAAGCTTCTGCAACTTACACACCAACCGTAACTCCAGTAACTCCAACTGCAACACCAGCTGAATCTACTGGACCTCAAGGTTTGGTTCAAACTGGAACTGTAACCTTTACTGAAGGTGATGAAGTAGCGCCAATCGACAAGAATACCATTACTCTTCTTGATGAAAATGGTCAACCTGCTGCATCAGTAGAAGCGAAATCACCAGCAGGTGATGTGATCGGTACCTTCACTGTTGATAAAGAAACAGGTGTTGTGACCTTCACACCAACAGATAAATCTTACTCAGGTGATGTTGTTCCAGTTAAGGTTCAAGCAGCTGATACAAATGGAACTAAAGTAGAAACAGCTTATACACCGAAGATTACTCCAGTTGTCCCAACTTCTGAAGATGCAACATCGACAGATATCCAAGGTCAAACACAATCTGGTAAACCAACCTTCACCGAAGGAAATCCAAATGTTCCAATCGATGAAGATACACCAGCTACCTTCGAAGATGGCTCAACTACGAAGACTGTCGATGGTGAAGGAACTTACTCAGTTGCTCCAGATGGAACAGTAACCTTCGTTCCTGAAAAATCATTCACTGGAACTGCTACAGGCGTAACAGTGAAACGCGTGGATAAGAACGGTACTGAAATCACAGCGAAGTACACACCAACTGTGACACCAGTAACTCCAACTGCAACACCAGTTGAAACCACAGATATCCAAGGTGCTACACAAACTGGCAAACCTGTATTTACTGAAGGCGATAGCCGTGTGCCAATGAACGATGATGTTCCAGCAACATTTGACGATGGCTCAACGACTAAGACTGTAGACGGTGTTGGTACTTACACAGTAGCAGCAGATGGAACAGTATCCTTCGTACCAGAAAAATCATTCGTCGGAACTGCACCAGCTGTAACAGTGGTTCGTGAAGATAAGAACGGAACAAAAGCTTCTGCAACTTATACACCAACTGTCACACCAGTAACACCAACAGCTGAAGATGCTACTTCAACTGATAAACAAGGTCAAACACAAACAGGTAAACCAACCTTCACACCAGGAAATCCAAATGTCCCAATGGATAATGATACACCTGCAACCTTTGAAGATGGCTCAACAACTAAGACAGTTGAAGGAGAGGGAACATACACTGTAGCACCAGATGGAACAGTGACATTTGTTCCAGAAAAATCATTCACAGGAACAGGTACAGGCGTAACTGTGAAACGTGTTGATAAGAACGGTACGCCAGTTACAGCTAAGTACACACCAACTGTGACTCCAGTAACACCTACAGCCACTCCAGCTGAGTCAGAAGCACCTCAAGGTGTGGTTCAGACTGGAACTGTAACCTTCACAGAAGGTGATCCTGTTGCACCAATCGACAAGGATACCATTACTCTTCTTGATGAAAACGGTCAACCTGCTGCATCAGTAGTTGCTAAATCACCAGAAGGTAAAGAAATTGGTACTTTCACAGTTGATAAAGAAACAGGCCTTGTAACCTTCACACCAACTGATAAGTCATACTCAGGAGAAGTCGTTCCAGTTAAGGTTCAAGCCAAAGATGCAAATGGCACTCCAACTGAAACAACATACACTCCTAAGATTACTCCAGTTGTTCCAACAGCTGATCCTGCAACATCTACAGATATCCAAGGTAAAACACAAACTGGTACACCAATCTTCACACCTGGCAACCCAGCAATCCCAATGGATGATGATGTTCCAGCAACCTTTGAAGATGGATCAACTACGAAGACAATTCCAGGTGAAGGTACTTACACAGTAGCACCAGACGGAACTGTAACCTTCGTACCAGAGAAATCATTCACTGGAACAGGTACAGGCGTAACAGTGAAACGTGTTGATAAGAACGGTACTCAAGTAACAGCTAAGTACACACCAACTGTAACCCCAGTAACACCAACAGCTACTCCAGCAGTATCTACTGATGTACAAGGTGCAACACAAACAGGTAAGCCAAGCTTCACAGAAGGTAATCCAAATGTACCTATGAACGATGAAGTTCCAGCAACATTTGATAATGGCTCAACTACGAAGACAGTAGAAGGTGTTGGTACATACACAGTAGCACCAGACGGAACAGTTACATTTGTACCAGAAAAATCATTCGTAGGAACTGCACCAGCAGTGACAGTGGTTCGTGAAGATGTGAACGGAACAAAAGCTTCTGCAACTTACACACCAACCGTAACTCCTGTGACTCCAACAGCAGAACCTGCAACTTCTACAGACATCCAAGGTCAAACCCAAACAGGTAAACCAATCTTCACACCTGGTAACCCAAGTGTGCCAATGGATGATGAAGTTCCAGCAACCTTTGAAGATGGTTCAACTACGAAGACAATTCCAGGTGAAGGAACTTACACAGTTGCTCCAGACGGAACAGTAACCTTCGTACCGGAGAAATCATTCACAGGAACAGGTACAGGCGTAACAGTGAAACGTGTTGATAAGAACGGTACACCAATTACAGCAACTTACACACCAACAGTAACACCAGTTGCTCCAACGGGTGAACCAGTTACTTCAATTGGTAAGAAGGGTGCTACTCAAACAGGTAAACCAAGCTTCACAGCAGGTGATAGCCGTGTACCAATGAATGACGAAGTTCCAGCAACCTTTGAAGATGGTTCAACTACGAAGACAATTCCAGGTGTTGGTACTTACACAGTAGCAGCAGATGGAACAGTAACCTTCACTCCAGAACCTGAATTTACCGGTACTGCACCAGCAGTGACAGTAGTTCGTGAAGATGTGAACGGAACAAAAGCTTCCGCAACTTACACACCAACTGTTCTTCCAATCACTAAGTTTGTTGATAAAGAAGGTAAGGAAATCCCAGGATATCCTACAGTTGATGGAGAAGAGCCAAAAGCTGAAATTCCAGGTTACCGCTTTGTGGAAACGAAGAAATTGCCTAATGGTGATACGGAACACGTCTATGAAAAAGTTACAACTTCATACGTAGACGAAAATGGTAATCCTATCCCTGGCAACCCTACAGAAGATGGGGAACAACCGAAGAAAGAAATCCCAGGTTATGACTTCGTGAAGACTGTTGTAGATAAAGATGGAAACACTCAACATATCTACAAGAAGACTGTGACACCAACTCCAACGCCGGATCCAACTCCGACACCAGAGCCACAACCACAGCCTACTCCACAACCGCAACCAACACCAGAACCACAACCAATTCCACAACCAAAACCAGAAGAACCAACGATTCCTGTCGTTCCAGAAACGAAAGAAGAAGTGAAGTATATCGATCCACAAAATCCAACTGCACAACTTCCAAACACAGGAACAAAAGAATCTTCTACTGCTGGTCTTGCAATCTTTAGTGCTTTAGCAGGTCTCTCATTATTCGGATTTGCAAAACGCAAAAAAGAAGACTAAGCTAACTTGTGGCTAAGAAAAACCGCGAAAATCTCGCGGTTTTTTCTGTTTGTATTTGAAAAAATATCCTCCAAACTAGATAGTTGAAATCAGTCTTTTATAAGAAAATTTGATAAAATAGAAGTATCAGTGTAAAGGATGAGAGAATGAAAAAGATTATTGGTATCTGGGCTCAAACTGAAAACGGCATTATTGGAAAGGACCAAGTCATGCCTTGGCATCTGCCAGCTGAGCTTCAGCATTTCAAGGAAACGACCATGGGACAAGCAATTCTTATGGGAAGAGTGACCTTTGAGGGTATGAAAAAACGGGTTCTACCAGGTCGGACTAGCATTATCTTAACGCAAGATCAGGCTTATGATTCTGAAAATGACGCTGTACTTGTCATGCACAGCAAAGAAGAAGTCTTAGAGTGGTATCAGAACCAAGAGAAGAATCTTTACATTATTGGGGGGAGTCAGATTTTAAGGCTTTTCTCTGATCAGTTAGAAGAGTTGATCCAGACCATGATTCATGCAACGATTGATGGCGATACATTGGCACCAAAATTTGATGAGAACCGTTATGAAAAGGTCCGTCAAGTTCCCCATCTGAAAGATGAGAAAAATCCATATGATTTTACGGTCAACTATTATAAGAGAAAGGATTTAGACTAATGGAGCGAAGTGTCTTTGGTTTTTTTACAGCTGTCCTATGTGTCATCTGTTTGATTTGTGCCTTACAAACCTTTCGTAAAAAACGGTTCGGCCTCGCTATTTTATTCTTACTAAATGCTTTTACCAATCTTGTGAATTCTATTCACGCCTTTTACATGACCTTATTTTAAACTAAATACAAACAGAAAATGACAGAAAGAGGAAATACATGCCAACGAATCAAAACAATGATATGATGGTTTATTGCTCATTTTGCGGAAAGAGTCAAGATGAAGTCCAAAAAATCATTGCAGGAAACAATGCGTTTATCTGTAATGAATGTGTAGAGTTAGCTCAAGAAATCATCCGCGAGGAGCTTGCTGAAGAAGTACTTGCTGACCTTAGTGAAGTTCCAAAACCAATCGAATTGCTCAATATCTTGAACCACTACGTCATCGGTCAAGATCGGGCTAAACGTGCCCTTGCAGTAGCGGTATACAACCACTACAAACGCATTAACTTTCACGATACACGCGAAGATGAGACGGATGTTGAATTGCAAAAATCAAACATCCTCATGATTGGACCTACTGGTTCAGGAAAGACCTTCTTGGCCCAAACCTTAGCTCGTAGCCTGAATGTTCCATTTGCTATTGCAGATGCAACAGCTTTAACTGAAGCCGGTTATGTGGGTGAAGACGTTGAAAATATTCTCTTAAAACTTCTTCAGGCGGCGGATTTCAATATTGAGCGTGCAGAACGTGGTATAATTTATGTTGATGAAATCGATAAGATTGCTAAGAAAAGTGAAAATGTCTCTATTACTCGTGACGTTTCCGGTGAAGGAGTACAACAAGCTCTCTTGAAAATTATCGAAGGGACTGTTGCTAGTGTACCACCACAAGGGGGACGCAAACACCCTCAACAAGAGATGATCCAAGTAGATACCAAGAATATTCTCTTCATCGTAGGAGGAGCATTTGACGGAATCGAAGAAATTGTTAAGCAACGTCTTGGTGAAAAAGTCATCGGTTTCGGTAAAAACAATAAAGCCATTGATGAATCAAGCTCTTACATGCAAGAAATCGTTGCAGAAGACATTCAAAAATTCGGGATTATCCCAGAATTGATCGGACGTCTTCCAGTCTTTGCCGCTCTTGAGCAATTGACAGTTGACGACCTTGTTCGTATCTTGAAAGAGCCACGCAATGCCTTGGTAAAACAATACCAAACCTTGCTCTCTTATGATAATGTTGAATTGGAATTTGACGATGAAGCCCTTCAAGAGATTGCGAATAAAGCTATCGAAAGAAAAACAGGAGCTCGTGGACTTCGCTCGATTATCGAAGAAACGATGATGGATGTCATGTTTGAAATTCCAAGTCAAGAAGATGTCAAACTTATTCGAATCACAAAAGAAGCTGTAGATGGAACTGAAAAACCAATTCTTGAAACAGCCTAGAAAGATAAAATATGGAAATTAACACACATAATGCGGATATCCTCTTAAGCGCTGCGAACAAGAGTCATTATCCTCAAGATGAGATTCCAGAAGTTGCACTTGCCGGTCGATCAAATGTCGGCAAGTCTTCTTTTATTAATACTCTCTTAAATCGAAAGAACCTAGCCAGAACATCTGGTAAACCAGGAAAAACCCAATTGCTAAATTTCTTCAATATCGATGATAAACTCCGTTTGGTAGATGTACCTGGTTATGGCTATGCACGTGTCTCTAAAAAAGAGCGCGAGAAGTGGGGACGGATGATTGAAGAATACCTCACCAGTCGTGAGAACTTAAAAGCAGTGGTTAGCCTAGTCGATTTTCGTCATGAACCTTCTGCAGATGATGTTCAGATGTATGAATTCTTAAAATATTATGAGATCCCTGTGATCTTAGTAGCGACCAAGGCAGATAAGATTCCACGTGGAAAATGGAACAAACATGAATCCATCATTAAGAAAAAACTAGATTTTGATCCGGCAGACACTTTCATTGTCTTTTCTTCGGTAACCAAGGAAGGACTAGAGAAGTCATGGGATGCTATTTTGGAAAATGCATTTTACGAAATAAATTGAAATGACATGAAAATGTCATTTTTGTTTTGGATTTATCTCGCAATTGTAATAGAAGTGTAATATAAGTGGCTTTGTTTTCTTCTATTTATATGGTATAATCTCTATAAAGATAAAAGATGATAAAAAATTAATTGGAGATAAATTGTATTATGAAAAAGAAAATACGGAATAAAACGAAAATTTTTGGTTTGTTCGTTTCTGTATTAGCAGTGGGGACATTTGCTGCTGCTATGAGCGAGCACGTAACATCAGTTGGTGCTAATGATGGAACTTACCAAGCATACTCAGACCCAACTGAAGCTTTCATCTCACAAATTGGTGAGTCAGCTCGTCAGCTTGGTCAAGAGAATGATCTTTATGCTTCCGTTATGATTGCACAAGCGATCCTGGAAAGTGGATCAGGACAGTCTGGTTTGGCTTCTTATCCACATTACAACCTTTTTGGAATTAAAGGAAGTTATGCTGGGCAATCTGCAGTGATGCAAACTTGGGAAGATGATGGTGCTGGAAACGCGTATACGATTAATGATGCTTTTCGTTCATACCCATCTTACTATGAATCATTGCAAGACTATGTAGCAGTTTTGAAACAAGGACATTTTGCAGGTGCTTGGAAGAGTAACACATCAAGTTATCAAGACGCAACAGCAGCATTGACAGGTGTTTATGCGACAGATACTAGCTACTACGCAAAGCTCAATAATATCATTGAAACCTATAATTTGACTCAATATGATTCACCAAATGTTCAGGGTGGTATCACTGGTTCGGTATACAATCCATATCGTCAACAGTTCACTTCACAAGAAATCTTGAATTTGGATATCGCTTGGGCGAACCGTTTAAACTATTAAAAAAGAAAAGCAGGCGAATGCCTGTTTTTTTATTATTTCTTAGTATATGATTTAAAACGTATATATTGTGGATTTAAGAATTCTTCCTGAAAACCTTTTCAAACTTTTTTGTCTATGATATAATGAGTTTATTCACAAACATTATATAAGGAGAATAGTATGTCTGAATCTAATTTTATTCAAAAAGTGGGAGCGGCGTGTAATAAGAAAGAAGATCTTTATCAGAAATCTAAAACTCGCTATGCAGTTCGCTCTATTTTTGCTGGAGGATTTCTTACTTTAAGTACGGCGGTCGGAGCAGTTGCAGCTGACTTATTAAATACCTTTGTACCTGGAACGGGTCGTTTCCTATTTCCTTTCATCTTTGCCTGGGGGTTGGTTTACCTCTTATTCTTAAATGCGGAATTAACCACCTCAAATATGATGTATTTGACGGCGGGAACCTATCTAAAGAAAATTCACTGGAAGAAAGCTTTGGAGATTCTACTTTATTGTACCTTCTTTAATTTAATTGGTGCTTTAATTGTAGCTTTTCTGTTCAATCAAACAACTGCCTTTGCTCATATCGATCCAAAAGGATTCCTAGCCACGGTGGCAGAAAATAAACTCCAACGGAGCAATCAAGTGGTTTTCTTTGAAGGTGTCATTGCCAATATCTTTGTAAATATTGCTATTCTCTCTTATCTATATTTCAAAGATGAAACAGCGAAGGTGCTCTTAGCCCTATCTGCTATTTATATGTTTGTCTTTATGACCAATGAACACTTGGCGGCTAATTTTGCTTCTTTCTCATTATTAAGCTTTAATTCAGTATCTAGCCAATTGCCACATTTTGAATTTTTAAATATTTTACGTCACTATGGTGTTACCTTCTTTGCCAACTGGGTAGGAGGAGGAGTCCTAATGGGACTAGCCTATGCTTGGTTGAATAATATCAAGAGTCTTTACAACGACTAAAAAATATAAAAAAAGTTTGCAAAAGTACTTGCATTCTTTTTTTATATGTGATAAACTAATCTACGGTTTGAAAAAACTGCCTAAGACAGTAGGGGAGCTCGACTCATAAAAATCCTACCGAGGACAAAACGTATCAATTAAAAGAAGCGTATTGTACTTTCGTGTCTAGGTTTGGGCGCGTTTTTCTTTTGGAAAAATTCCCCAAGCAAAATAATTACGGAGGTGAACACACTAATGAGTGAAGCAATTATTGCTAAAAAAGCGGAACTAGTTGACGTAGTAGCTGAAAAAATGAAAGCTGCCGCATCAATCGTCGTGGTAGATTCTCGCGGTTTGACAGTTGAGCAAGATACAGTTCTTCGTCGCAACCTTCGCGGAAGCGAAGTTGAGTTTAAAGTTATCAAAAACTCAATCTTGCGTCGTGCAGCTGAAAAAGCTGGTCTTGAAGATCTTGCATCTGTATTCGTTGGACCTTCTGCAGTAGCATTTTCTAACGAAGATGTTATCGCACCTGCGAAAATCTTGAACGATTTTGCAAAAGACGCTGAAGCACTTGAAATCAAAGGTGGTGCAATCGAAGGCGCTGTCGCATCTAAAGAAGAGATTCTTGCACTTGCAACTCTTCCAAACCGCGAAGGACTTCTTTCTATGCTCCTTTCTGTACTTCAAGCGCCAGTGCGCAACGTTGCTCTTGCAGTCAAAGCGGTTGCAGACAACAAAGAAGACGCAGCTTAATCTTAAGCTACGCAGCGTAGCCTAGCTACAAAAAAATAAAACATAAAATTAAAACTTATTTGGAGGAAATAACAATGGCATTGAACATTGAAAACATTATTGCTGAAATTAAAGAAGCTTCAATCCTTGAATTGAACGACCTTGTAAAAGCTATCGAAGAAGAATTTGGTGTAACTGCAGCTGCTCCTGTAGCTGTTGCTGCAGCTGGTGCTGCTGACGCAGGTGCTGCTAAAGATTCATTCGATATCGAATTGACATCTGCAGGCGACAAGAAAGTCGGCGTTATCAAAGTTGTACGTGAAATCACTGGTCTTGGTCTTAAAGAAGCTAAAGAACTTGTTGATGGTGCACCTGGCGTTATCAAAGAAGGTGTTGCTGCAGCTGAAGCTGAAGAAATCAAAGGTAAATTGGAAGAAGCTGGAGCTTCAGTTACTCTTAAATAATAGAGTAACGCAAATTGAATGCGAAAGCCTAGTATATTAAGGTTAAGAATTGCTTAAGGTGATTTAAATCTTAATAGGGGACTTATTCCCCACCAAATCCCCGCCAAGATCTAACTTGGCGGGGATTTTTTTCTACAACAAAATAGGCTCCATAATTCCTATGTTAGTTTTAGTCTAAATAGAAATTATGGAGCCTATTTTCTAAATCCAATCATCGCCTTCAACTGGTGCATAAGCCCACCACACCCAGGCTAAACCAAGATCAGTAGCTTGAATATTATTATTTTGAATAGTAATTAAATTATGCTGAAGTGCAAAATCAATGTATTCATCTAATTGATTTCTTTTATCAGCATAACCTTCTTCAATTAATTTTGAGATTGATTCAGGTAAACTCACGTAATCTAAAAAACTAGTATGGTAGACTTATGAACGCCAAGTTTACTTGCAATTTGGCAAGATTTTAAACCTAAATCCAAGTAAGTTTCTATCTTTATTCGGTCGGTTATGGTAAGATGGGAGTAGCTCATAGTTTTTCCTCGGGTTCTGTTTGTGTGGTTACTTACAGTTTACACCAATGAAACGCTATGAGTTTTTTTGTTGCACTATATTTTACAATTTATCGTATAAATTAAACAATTGTGTTATAATGAAACTATATAGAATTTTAAGTTTTCTCAAAAACCTTCTATAACTAAGAACACATAAGGAGGTAAAATGGTGAAGCGTTCTAAAATAACAAAAGTTTTTCAGCTTTCACTCGTTATCATATTTATTTTAGTCTTGTTAGGGCTCTTTGTTCCCCAGCAGTTTCAAAATATTAGTTCTTATTTAAAAAATCTCTTAACAACTAGTGTTGGCTGGTTTTACTTGTTATTGGTTACGGGGATTTTAGTTTTTTGTGTCTTTTTAATTGTAAGTCCGATAGGGCAGATTCGTTTGGGTAATCCCACGAGTCGGCCAGAGCATTCGACGACGTCATGGATTGCCATGATGTTTTCTGCTGGAATGGGGATTGGTCTGGTCTTCTATGGGGCAGCAGAGCCTTTGAGTCACTTTGCTATCTCGACGCCCAATGCAGAAATAGGCAGTGCGGATGCTCTTGCAGATGCTTTTCGTTTTACTTTTTTTCACTGGGGATTTCATGCTTGGGCGGTCTATGCCCTGGTGGGATTGTCTTTGGCTTATTTTGGCTTTCGTAAACGGGAGAAATATCAGCTCTCAGTCGTCTTTAAGCCTCTTTTTGGAAAATATGCGGACGGACCAATAGCAACCATTATCGATACCATCACCATTATTGCGACAGTGATTGGAGTAGCGACAACGCTCGGCTTTGGTGCCTCACAAATCAATGGTGGTCTCTCCTATGTCTTTGGTATTCCTAATAATAGTCTTGTGCAAGTCATCATTATCATCATTGCGACAATTCTTTTTCTTATTTCTGCCTTATCAGGTTTAGGAAAGGGTGTTAAAATCCTATCTAATACAAACTTGATTTTAGCTGTTGTCTTGCTTGCTGGAGTCATAGTTTTGGGGCCAACGATTAAGATATTTGACACCATGACAGACTCTATCGGCCTTTATTTTCAAAACTTCTTCCGTATGAGTTTTCGAGCGGCGGCTTTTGATGAGACCAAGCGGGATTGGATTAACCAATGGACCATTTTTTACTGGGCATGGTGGATTTCCTGGTCACCTTTTGTGGGCGTCTTTATTGCCCGTATCTCAAAAGGTCGGACTATTCGCGAATTTTTGACAGTAGTGCTTTTGGCACCAACAGTCCTTAGTTTTATCTGGTTTTCTGCTTTTGGTACCTTATCTACTTCACTACAAGATTCGGGGGTTGATTTGATACGTTTTGCCACAGAAGAAATTCTTTTTGCCTCTTTTAATGAATATCCTCTGGGAAGTGTCCTTTCACTCCTGGCAATTACTTTAGTTTTAACCTTCTTTGTGACCTCGGCGGATTCTGCCACCTATGTTTTGGCCATGTTGTCTGAAGATGGCGATCTAAATCCAAGTAATCGTAAAAAGGTGGTTTGGGGTGTCATGCTGGCCTTGATTGCTATTGCACTCATGTTTTCTGGTGGATTGACAGCTTTACAAAACACGCTCATTATTGTCGCTTTTCCATTTTCCATAGTACTAGTGTTGATGACGTGGTCGCTTATGAAAGAGTTATATCACGAAAAAGAGCAAATGGGACTTGCCATTACACCAGACCGATATCCTGAGAAGAATCAACCGTTTAAATCTTATGAGGAAAATTAGGAGGATGGCATGGAGTTAAGAGTGCTTCGTTATTTTATTACTATTGCTGAAGAGGGGAGTATCTCCAAGGCATCTGAGAAGCTGGAGCTTCAGTTACTCTTAAATAATAGAGTTTCCAATCAAGATGAAAACCGAGGTTTAGGCCTCGGTTTTTTTTGAAAAGAATGATTGTAGAATGAGGCTTGAATTCTTCTATAAATCCACCATATTTGTACGTTGATTAATTCGCTCTCAACTGTATTAGATAGTGCTGTTTTAATGATGTTACAATCCTTTTACATTTGCTATATGGCCTTGAGATGTTGCTGATTTGTTGCTATAATGACTATAAAACATACCATAAAGGAGAAGATCATGAAAAATTTTAAACGTCTTTTGTTTGCTTTTGTAGCTGTCTTTGCAGCAGTCTTTTTGGTAGCCTGTGGCGCTAAAAGCGATAATGGGACTTACGTGTTTGAGCCTACTAAAGATGAAATCAAAGAAATTATGCCAAGTGAATTTCAATCTTTGATAGGTGATAATTACTCATTTACTATTTCTATTACAATTAAGGATAAGAAAGGTGAGATGAAAGTAGACACGAATGCAGGTGGTCAAAATGTTAATCAAGTGATTGAGTTGGAAGTAGACCAAAAAGCTAAAACTCTTGTCTCAGAAAATGAGTATGGGAAAGCGGAAATTACTTATCAAGTTTCAGGAAATGTGTTAACGATTAAGGATGTGAAGAATTCTTTAATGGGTGACACAGACATGTTTAATAACTACATGAAAATTGCTAAGTTCAAAAAAGTTAAATAATCCATCAGGGCGGGATTTACATCCTGCCTTTTTATTTTTCTTTGTTTATGAAAGAAATATTACAAGAATATGACATTTATAAACTTTCATTGCAGTGCATTGAAATTGTTGATATAATAGGCTTATTCTAACTAAGAAGGAGAAGTTATGAAAAACTTTAAACGCATTCTTTTAGCTTTTGTTGCCGTTTTTGCAGTAGTTCTTTTGGTGGGATGTGGTGCCAAAAGTGATAATGGGACTTATGTCTACAAACCTACAAAATCTGAAGTGAAGGACATCCTTGAAGAACAAGGTGCTCCAAGTTCAAGCGTAGATGCATTGATCGACAATGTTAAATTGGAAGTTTCAGTGACCATTAAAGATAAAAAAGGTAGCCTTAAAATTAAAGGTGAAATGATGGGTCAAAAAACAGACCAATCATTTGATATGAAAGTTGACCAACAAAAGAAAACTCTTCAATCTAAAACAGGTGAAGGTGAAAAGGTTAAATACAAAGTATCAGGCGATGTATTCACATTTGATTTATCTGGAGAGAAAAGTTCAGATCACGCAGCAGCTTTGGAAATGTTCAAAAACGCTAAATTCAAACGCACAAAATAATACAAAAGAGAAGGGCAGAGGGGATCTGCTCTTTTTCTTCTTTATAATATCTTGAATCAGAATTAGAATAATGGTAAAATCTGATTATAAAATACATTAGGAGATTGATTATGAAAAATATGAAACGTATTCTTTTAGCTTTCGTTGCAGTTTTTGCAGCAGTCCTCTTGGTGGCATGTGGTGCCAAAAGTGATAATGGGACTTATGTTTACAAACCAACAAAAACTGAACTCAAGAAAATTCTTGAAGATCAAGGCTTATCAGGTAGTCAATTAGAGTCTATTGGAGACGTTATTAATTTTGAAGTTTCTATTAAGATCAAAGATTCAAAAGGAACCCTCAAAATTGCGGGTGAAGTGGCTGGTCAAAAGAATGAGCGATCTTATGAAGTCAAAATCGATCAAAAAGAGAAAACAATCGCGTCAAAAAATGGTAGTGGAGAAAAGATTACATACAAGGTCGATGGTGACTATTTGACATTTGATCTTTCTAAGTTAAGTTCTAGCAACCAAGGGGATCTTATGATTCTTAAAAATGCTAAATTCAAACGCACGAAATAAGGCGAGTGAAGAGCAGGAAAACCTGCTCTTTTGCTTTACTTTTATAGCTGGTTTGGTATAATGAATGAGACTACAGATGGGACTGGGGCAGGAATGATTTTCTTTGAAAATGATTTCGTCTCGCTCCCTCTTTTCTGTGTGATCAAGGAAATTATTTATGGAAAAGGAGAATCATCTATGCAATATATTTGGTCTTACTTGAGAAAGTATCCCAAGTGGCTAGCCCTGAATCTATTTTCGGCCGTCCTTTTTGTCATTGTCAATTTAGGTTTGCCAACGATTCTGGCTCGCATGATTGATGAGGGGATTAACCCACGTGATGTGGATCGGCTTTATTTCTGGGGCTGGGTCATGTTTGCGATTATTTTGCTTGGGATTGTGGGTCGGATTATCTTATCTTACGCGGTTGGCCAGCTAACAACGACCATGGTGCGCGATATGCGCAATGACCTCTATGCCAAGTTACAGGAGTACTCGCATCGCGAGTATGAGCAAATTGGGGTATCGTCATTGGTCACTCGCTTGACTTCAGATGCCTTTGTTTTGATGCAGTTTGCGGATTCTATGCTGAAGATGGGTGTTATCACTCCCTTGATGATGGTTTCCAGTGTTCTCTTGATTCTGACAACCAGTCCTTCTCTAGCATGGATTGTAGCAGTATCTGTACCCTTTCTTGCTGTCGTTGTCTGGTATGTAGCAGTCAAGACACGTCCACTTTCTGAGAAGCAACAAAAGACCCTTGACCATCTCAATCAGTTTGCGCGTGAAAATTTGACAGGTCTCCGAGTGATTCGTGCCTTTGCCCGCGAAGAATTCCAAGAGGATAAATTTGCAGCTGAAAATGAAGTCTATGCAGAAAACTCGAATAAATTGTTCAAATTAACCGGTTTGACTGAACCCCTGTTTGTGCAGATCATCATTGCTATGATTGTAGCGATTGTCTGGTTTGCCTTGGATCCTCTTCATGACGGAAGTCTCAAAATTGGGGATTTGGTTGCCTTTATTGAGTATAGCTTCCACGCGCTCTTATCTTTCCTCTTTTTAGCCAATCTCTTTACTATGTATCCTCGGACTGCGGTTTCTAGCCGGCGTCTCAAGGAAATCATGGACATGCCAATTTCGATTGATCCGAATGAGAATGGTGTCACAGAGACAGCATCTCGAGGCTATTTGGAATTTGATAATGTCACCTTTGCTTATCCAGGTGAGACGGAGAGTCCAGTTCTTCACAACATTTCCTTTCAGGCTAAACCTGGTGAAACAATTGCCTTTATCGGCTCGACGGGTTCTGGGAAATCGTCGCTGGTGCAGTTAATTCCTCGATTCTATGATGTCACCCTAGGGAAAATTTTGGTCGATGGTGTGGATGTTCGAGACTACAATCTGAAAGCCCTTCGCCAAAAGATTGGTTTTATTCCGCAAAAGGCCTTACTCTTTACAGGAACCATTGCTGAAAACCTTCGTTATGGGAAAGAAGACGCGTCTGTAGAAGAGCTAGAACAAGCAGCAGATATTTCCCAAGCCAAGGATTTTATTGACAGTCGTGAGGAACGTTTTGACACGCATTTGGCAGAAGGCGGAAGTAACCTTTCAGGTGGTCAAAAACAACGTTTGTCCATTGCTCGTGCTGTTGTCAAAGATCCAGATGTCTTTATTTTTGATGATTCCTTCTCTGCCTTGGACTACAAGACGGATGCTACTTTGCGGAAGCGCCTGAAAGAAGTTACAGGAGATGCGACTGTCTTGATCGTAGCACAACGTGTGGGAACCATTATGGATGCGGATCAAATTATTGTCTTGGATCAAGGGGAGATCGTCGGTCGCGGAACCCACGATGAATTGATGGAAAGTAATGAAATCTATCGTGAGATCGCTAATTCGCAGCTCGATAGTCCATCATTAACAGAGGAATAGAAAGGAGAAGCAGATGAAACAAGAACAAAATAGTTTTAGTAGACTATGGACTTACTTGAGAGCCTATCGCTTGGAAGTTTGCTTGTCCATTTTCTTAAAAATCCTAAGTGTCATCATGAGTGTTGTCGAACCCTTTGTTTTGGGACTTGCCATTACGGAGTTGACAAAGAACCTCATGGATATGGCAAAAGGCCTTGCAGGAGCTAGTCTGAATACTTCCTACATCGCCATCATTATGACGCTCTATCTATTTCGTGGGGTCCTCTATGAGTTGGGATCTTATTATTCCAACTATTTCATGACCAATGCTGTTCAAAAAACCGTTCAGGATATGCGAAATGATTTGTCTCATAAAATCAATCACATTCCGGTTTCTTATTTTGACCGGCATCAATTCGGAGACTTATTAGGACGTTTTACTAGCGATGTCGAAACTGTCTCTAATGCCTTGCAACAGTCCTTTTTACAGATCGTCAATGCTATCTTTACCTTGCTCTTTGTCATCAGCATGGTCTTGTATTTAAATATCCAATTGGGGATGGTGGTGATCTTGTCCATTCCGATCACTTATTTCAGTGCTCGATTTATCATGAAAAAATCTCAGCCTTACTTTAAAGAGCAGGCAGAAGTTTTGGGGGCAATGAACGGTTTCGTTCAAGAAAATTTAACAGGTTTTAATGTCCTTAAGCTCTATGTCCGAGAAAAATCTTCCCAGGAAGAGTTTCATGATATTACCCATCACCTACAAAAGGTAGGATTTAAGGCCAACTTCATTTCCGGCTTAATGATGCCGATTTTAAATGGGATTTCAGATTTGACCTATCTGATGATCGCTTTGATGGGGGGCTTGCAAGTGTTAGCGGGTCGTTTGACAGTCGGGAATATGCAAGCCTTCGTTCAGTATGTCTGGCAGATCAATCAACCCATTCAAAACTTGACCCAATTAGCCGGCCAACTCCAAAGTGCCAAATCATCACTAGATCGGATTTTCCAAGTCATGGATGAACCAGATGAAGTGGCAGATGTGACAGAAACACTCTCTGGAGATTTGACAGGGCAAGTTAGCTTTAAACATGTTGATTTCCAATATGTAGCGGATAAACCCTTGATTCGTGATTTTAACCTAGAAGTGAAACCAGGTGAAATGGTGGCTATTGTCGGACCTACCGGAGCAGGGAAAACAACTCTGATTAATCTGCTCATGCGCTTTTACGATGTGACTGCGGGATCGATTACGGTGGATGGTCATGATATTCGCCATCTGTCTCGCCAAGATTACCGTAAGCAATTTGGGATGGTACTTCAGGATGCTTGGTTGTACGAGGGAACCATCAAAGAAAATCTTCGCTTTGGTAACCTAGAAGCAACGGATGAAGAAATTGTTGAGGCTGCAAAGGCAGCCAATGTCGATCACTTTATCAGGACACTTCCTGGTGGTTACAATATGGAAATGAACCAGGAGTCTAGCAATATTTCTCTAGGCCAAAAGCAACTCCTAACTATTGCGCGTGCGCTCCTTGCTGATCCTAAGATTTTGATTTTGGATGAAGCGACGTCTTCTGTCGATACGCGTTTAGAGCTCTTGATTCAAAAAGCTATGAAGAATTTGATGAAAGGGCGGACTAGCTTTGTCATTGCTCACCGCTTGTCTACCATTCAAGAAGCAGATAAAATTCTTGTCCTCAAAGATGGACAAATCATTGAGCAAGGAAACCACCAATCCTTATTGGCAGACAAGGGCTTCTATTATGAGCTCTACAATAGCCAGTTTTCAAGTAAACAAGCTAATTAATCTAAAAAGCTTGAGACAGATTTCTCAACTTTTCTCTATTTAATTTCTTTTGCTAAAAAGTGAAACAATAAGTTCATTACAATCCTTCATTGACAGTAAGAAGCCTTATCGGTATACTAGGTGTAATTTATTTAGGAGGGCACCATGATTATTCGACCCGTTCAGATTAGTGATGCAGCGACTATCCGAGCGATTTACCAACCTTATGTGACAGAGACAGCCATTACCTTTGAGGTTGATGTGCCGACTGTCCAGGAATTTGAAAGACGAATCACAAAAACGCTGACCAAATTTCCTTATTTGGTCGCAGAGGTGGATGGGAAAGTTGTGGGGTATGCCTATGCCTCGACCTATTATGCACGCGCTGCCTATGATTGGACCACTGAATTATCTATTTATGTAGCAAAAGAGTCACGTGGACAAGGGATTGGGTCGGCCCTCTATATTGCCTTAGAAGAAGAGTTAGAAGTACGAGGTTACTTACGCTTTCTGGCTTGCATTGCAGTTCCTAACGAAGCCAGCATCTCCATGCATAAAAAGCGGGGGTATGTTCAAGTGGCTCATTTCCCAAAGATTGGTTATAAGTTTAATAAATGGCATGATATCGTCTGGATGCAAAAGACGATCGAAGGGCCGGTGTCAACCTTGAAAGAGCAATGAAAAGTTTTTGTATGTCCTGTAAGAAAACAAGCTCCCGTTTCTTGACAGATGAAGAACTCCATGATAAACTAGTTTCATGCGATGAGTCGATTGGCTCTTAGGAGCCTTTTGCGCTGAGGAGGTCTACATTCAATTGTAACGCAGGAGCGGACCTTGAGTAGTTGTGTGAACCGGCTGCTCTCACTGAAAGGTGCCTCGAATCCTGATCTTCGGATCAGGATTTTTTTGTTTCTTCAAAGAATTGAAAACTATTATAATACAATTGCTACAAAGTTACGTTGGTGTTATAATATAGTAAAGTGCTTAATGTCAGAAAGGAGTTGAGTTGATTGGGAGATTTCTATCATTCTAATGATCCAGCATCTACAGACTATTCGCATAAAATTGAGGAGCTAGAAAACTCCAAACAATTTCAGGATGCAATCGGATTAATCCGAGAACAAATGAAGAACAATTTACAATGGAATGTTTTTCGATCTTTTGGTATTGTTTGTGCCATACTGTCTCTCATTTTATTGCGTTTTGCAGCTATTCCTTTGATACTTTTAGTTGTAGGTTTGTATTATTGGCCACAATATAAAAAACGAAAAGCCTTGTTTGGGGATCGAATTCGATCGAACGATGAGATCTATCTCGATGATATCCTATCGCCTGTATTAAAGGAAGTTTTTCCTAAGGCTTCGATAAAAGAGGATGGTTCCATCCCTTCTGAAGCTCTCTCGCATTTATGTCCTCGGTCGACTGATTTTCTATGTTTCAAACAGCTCTCGTTTCATGATGACAAAGAGCTGACGGTGTCAAATCTCTATGCCCATCATACGGAGACTCGTTACCGGACGTCCAATGGACATACAAGGGCAGAACATGTGGAAGTTACAGATTTCCTTGGACAAGTGTTCTCTTTATGTCTACCGATCAATTTCTCCGGTCATCTTCGGGTTGTACCAACCAAGAAATCCTTTCTATTTAAGAGGGAGGTGAATGGGGTTTATCCTGGAGCCAGAGGAGATGAAGTTCAGATTGAAACCGAGGATATTCGCAATAACGAGAATTACAATATCTACTGTACAGATGAACTGTCTGCCCGTAAATTTCTCACCCCTAAGATGTTGGAATGGTTTGATCGACAAATTTCTCAAAATGCCATGTGTGTATTTTTGAAAGAAAAGAAACTCTATATTTCTTTGTATACCGATCGTTATATATTTCCGACTCCCCAAAAACCGGAAGATATTGATCAACTATCTTTGGTGTCTGAATATCATAAATTATGCAAAGAACTGGATTTAATTAAAGAAATAACAGCAATTTTTGAAGGAGAAACATCATGAATCTCATTATCGGCTTAATCATATTTGTTGGCCTATTGGCTATTTGGTTTATTAGTGTAGGAAATCGCCTCAATCGTTATCTTGTGACCATTGAAGAATCAAAGAGAACGGTCGATATCGTCCTCGTAAAACGCTATGATACCATTTCGGAAATGCTAAAAGTAGCGAAAGCTTATGCAAAACATGAACAGGGGCTCTTTACCGATTTAGTTGCTTTACGCCAAGGAGCGAGCATTCAAGAATCCAACAAAGTCATAACCAATCAAAACGATGTCTTGGCACAAATTCGTGCAGTTGGTGAAAATTATCCAGAGCTCTTGTCTTCTAACCAATTCTTGGCCTTGCAAAAGGAAATTGCTGATGAAAATGAAGATCTTGCTGCAGCGAAGCGAATTGTCAACAGTAATATTAGCCACATCAATCAAGAAATTGTTTCATTTCCGGCGTCTATCGTAGCAGGTGTAAAGGGGATCCATCAAGTTCCATTTCTTACTGAAGAAACACAAGGTAAGAAAAATTTAAGTGATTTGAACTATGACCGTAATTAAAAAGCTATTTATGATAAATAACCATCAAAAATCCTGGTCTTGTTATCAGGATTTTTTCCTACTGTTGGTACTTTTCATTTATGCCAAAAAATTGTATAATAGTACAAATACTCAATTTTTAGAAAATTTTGAAAGAGGATTTACTATGGGATACACAGTTGCTGTTGTCGGTGCTACAGGTGCCGTTGGTGCTCAAATGATCAAAATGTTGGAAGAATCAACACTTCCAATCGATAAAATTCGCTACCTTGCCTCTGCACGTTCTGCAGGGAAGGTCTTGCAATTCAAGGGTCAAGATGTGACTATTGAAGAAACGACTGAAGATGCTTTCGAAGGGGTTGATATTGCCCTTTTCTCAGCTGGCGGTTCAACATCTGCTAAATATGCACCATACGCTGTGAAAGCAGGCGCAGTAGTGGTGGATAACACTTCTTATTTCCGTCAAAATCCGGATGTCCCATTGGTTGTTCCTGAAGTGAATGCACATGCGCTTGATGCTCATAACGGCATTATCTCTTGTCCAAACTGTTCAACGATCCAAATGATGGTCGCTCTTGAGCCAGTCCGTCAAAAATGGGGCTTGGACCGTATCATCGTATCCACTTACCAAGCTGTATCAGGTGCTGGTATGGGAGCAATTCTTGAGACCCAACGTGAGTTGAAGGAAGTCTTAAACGACGGCGTTAATCCACGTGATGTCAAAGCTGAAATCTTGCCTTCAGGTGGAGATAAGAAACACTATCCAATCGCCTTCAACGCTCTTCCACAAATCGATGTCTTCACAGAAAACGACTATACTTACGAAGAAATGAAGATGACGAATGAAACCAAGAAAATCATGGAAGATGATAGCATTGCTGTTTCAGCAACATGTGTGCGGATTCCAGTCTTGTCAGCTCACTCTGAGTCAGTCTACATTGAAACTAAAGAAGTGGCACCAATTGACGAAGTGAAAGCTGCGATTGCTGCCTTCCCAGGTGCTGTCCTTGAAGACGACGTTGCTCACCAAATCTATCCTCAAGCAGTTAATGCTGTCGGTTCACGTGATACCTTCGTTGGACGTATCCGTAAAGACTTGGATGCTGAAAAAGGGATCCACATGTGGGTGGTTTCAGACAACCTTCTAAAAGGTGCCGCTTGGAACTCAGTCCAAATCGCAGAAACCCTTCATGAACGTGGACTCGTACGTCCAACAGCTGAATTGAAGTTTGAATTGAAATAGGGAGCAAAACAGAAATCAGTAACTCGAAGAGTTTGATTTCGTAGTTTTGCCCCCGCACAGTTGATTAGGAAGTACGAATGTTGCAAACATGAGTAGTTCCAATCAACCACTGCGTCGCGATTCAGAAATCAGTAACTCGAAGAGTTTGATTTCTCCTCCGCTTTTATAATTTAAGGCTCAGGCTATAAAAGTCCACCGGCTCCCCCCCGCACAGTTGATTAGGAAGTACGAATGTTGCAAACATGAGTAGTTCTAATCAACCACTGCGCCATGATTCAGAAATCAGTAACTCGAAGAGTTTGATTTTTCCTTAGCTAACTAGCAAATCAACTTGTTTTATGAACAGATCATGAGGCAAAGGCAAGCATGCCCCAGCCTCTTTCTTATATAGAGAAAGGTTTTTCTATGTCTTATAATGATTTAAAAGATTGTAAAATCATCACTGCATTTATCACTCCCTTCCATGAAGATGGGACCATTAATTTTGACGCTCTTCCTGCCTTGATCGAGCACCTCTTGGCTCATCATACAGACGGGATTCTCTTAGCTGGTACGACTGCGGAAAGTCCAACCCTGACCCACGATGAGGAATTGGAGCTCTTTGCAGCTGTACAAAAGATTGTCAATGGTCGAGTTCCTTTGATCGCTGGTGTCGGAACCAATGAAACTCGCGATTCGATCGAGTTCGTTAAAGAAGTGGATACTTTTGGTGGCTTTGCAGCAGGATTGGCTATTGTTCCTTACTACAACAAACCATCCCAAGAAGGAATGTACCAACACTTTAAAGCCATTGCGGATGCATCCAATCTTCCGATTATTATCTACAATATTCCAGGGCGCGTGGTAGTAGAAATGACACCTGAAACCATGCTTCGTTTGGCAGAACATCCAAATATCATTGGGGTCAAAGAGTGTACAACCTTGGCTAATATGGCTTACTTGATTGAACACAAACCAGAAGAATTTCTCGTCTATACAGGGGAAGACGGAGATGCCTTCCACGCGATGAACCTTGGGGCTGATGGAGTGATCTCAGTAGCCTCTCATACAAATGGGGATGAGATGTATGAGATGTTCCAAGCCATTGAACACAACGATATTAAAAAGGCTGCAGCTATCCAACGTCAGTTTATCCCTAAAGTCAATGCTCTCTTCTCTTATCCGAGTCCTGCTCCTGTCAAAGCTGTTTTAAACTATATGGGATTTGAAGCAGGGCCAACTCGTTTGCCATTGGTGCCAGCACCGGCAGAAGAAGCGAAACGCATTATCAAGGTTGTAGTAGATGGGGATTACCATGCAACCAAAGAGATCATAACAGGTGTTTTAAGACCAGATTACTAATATTTTGTTGTAAGAAATGTGTTTGAATAATAATAACTTAACTTCCCAATCAATGAATCTATTTTTTGAAAGACCTTTGATTCTTGGCAAAAAAATTATATAATAAAGTAGTAGGTATTCATTCCCTGTCTTACGGAAATGGAGCATTCATGAAAAAATAATGGATAAAGGAGAATCCGATGGAAGTCATTAAACGTAGTGGAGAAGTAGTTGAATTTGATCCAGATAAAATCTACCAAGCAATTTTGAAAGCAGCGCAAGTGGTCTATGTTTTGACAGATGATTTGCGACAAAACCTAGCTCAAGTAACGAAGAAAGTTGCCATGGATTTGGATGAAGCTCAAGTAGAACGCGCAACGATCAGTATGATCCAATCAATGGTAGAGCATCGTTTACTTGGTGCAGGCTATATTACCATTGCTGAACATTATATTTCTTATCGCTTGCAACGTGATTTGGAACGGAGTGGCTATGGTGACCATATTGCCGTGCATTTGCATTTTGAGCAAATTCGCTAGAATATAAAATAGAAGTTACTTCGGTAGCTTCTTTTTAGTGTTTTTATTAATCACTGAGAATTCAAGAAAACATGGTATAATAGAGGAGATTGAACTGGAAAGGTAGTGAGATTATGGCAACTATTCAATGGTTTCCTGGACACATGTCCAAAGCTAGAAGACAAGTACAAGAAAATTTAAAATTCGTGGATTTTGTGACGGTTTTGGTAGATGCTCGATTGCCCCTATCAAGCCAAAATCCCATGTTAACAAAAATTGTTGGTGATAAGCCCAAATTAATGATTTTGAACAAGGTAGACCTGGCAGATCCTGTGGCAACAAAAGAATGGCAGGACTATTTTGAATCGCAAGGCATCAAAACCCTGGCGATCAACTCCAAAGAGCAGTCGACGGTTAAGAAGGTCACAGATGCTGCTAAGAGCTTGATGGCCGATAAAATTGCTCGTCAAAAGGAACGTGGGATTCAGATTGAAACCCTTCGGACCATGATTATTGGGATTCCAAATGCTGGGAAATCAACTCTTATGAACCGCTTAGCAGGGAAAAAGATTGCTGTTGTTGGCAATAAACCAGGGGTGACCAAGGGGCAACAATGGTTGAAAACCAATAAGGATCTCGAAATCTTGGACACTCCTGGGATTCTTTGGCCCAAATTTGAAGATGAAGAAGTGGCCTTAAAGCTCGCTTTAACAGGAGCTATCAAGGATCAGTTGCTTCCAATGGATGAAGTGACCATCTTTGGCCTTAACTATTTTAAAGAGCACTATCCAGCAGTTTTACAAGAGCGTTTTAAACAAATGGACCTGGAGGAAGAAGCTCCTGAAATTATTATGGAGATGACTCAGAAATTGGGGTTTCGCGAGGATTACGACCGTTTTTACCAACTCTTTGTTAAAGATGTGCGCGATGGGAAATTAGGACGGTATACGCTGGATCGCGTAGGGGAAATTGATGGCAACCATTAAGGAAATTAAAGAACAATTAGCAGACATTCAGCAGTTAGATGACCCTTTATTGGCTGAATTGGAACAGGATAGCCGATCTGGTGTGATCCAAGCAATCGCAAAGCGAAAAAGGGAAATCCAAAAACGTTTAGATGAAGAAGAACGCTTGGAAGGAATGCTGGCCTATGAAAAAGAATGCTATGCGCGTGGAATTGAGCTCATTGCAGGAGTGGATGAAGTGGGACGTGGCCCATTAGCGGGACCAGTTGTTGCAGCTGCTGTGATCTTACCCAAAGGTTCTAAGATTCCAGGCCTCAACGATAGTAAAAAGATTCCAAAATCCAAACACAAGGAAATCTATGAGGCTGTGCTCCAAGAAGCTATTGCGATCGGCATCGGCGTCAAGGACAATCAGGTGATTGACCAGGTCAATATCTATGAAGCTACGAAACTAGCCATGATGGAGGCTATTGGTCAGCTAGATCCTCAACCCCAGCATCTTTTGATTGATGCCATGAAGTTGGATCTTTCTATTCATCAAACTAGTATCATCAAAGGGGATGCCAATTCTTTATCCATTGCTGCAGCATCCATCGTAGCTAAGGTGACTCGGGATCAGATGATGGAAGAGTTTGATCGAAAATATCCAGGCTATGATTTTGCGCAGAACGCTGGCTATGGGACAGCTAAGCATCTTGCTGGCCTCGACAAGCTGGGAGTGACTCCTATCCATCGGCGTTCATTTGAACCCGTCAAATCAATGTGTGAGGATTAGGCTATGCTATTTACCATCGATATCGGAGGGACCTTTATAAAGTACGGTCTGATGGATGCAGACTATCAATTGATCCGTACAGACAAGATCCCAACACCATCTACGATTGAGGACTTTTGGCAAGGATTAGAAGGAATCGTTGCTCCTGTGCGGGAAGAAATCGATGGAATCGCCATTTCGTGCCCTGGTGAGATCCAAAAGAGCCTTGGCTTTGTCTTTCGAGGTGGTCTCATTCCATATTTGCGCGACATTCCTCTAGCAAGTAGATTAGAACAAACATTTCAAGTACCTGTCACTGTTCTCAATGATGGAGAAGCTGCTGGTCTAGCGGAAGCAAGGCTTGGTAATCTAAAAAATTGTCCTTGCGGTGCGACCTTGGTCCTAGGGACAGGAGTTGGCCTTGCTCTTCTTTCTAATGGTGACCTATTGAGAGGATGGCAACTGACAGAATACATTCGGTCTATTGATAAGGCAGAAAGAACACCAGAAAATCGCCGCTTTCATCGCGAACTCTTTTTGCAAGGCATTTCCAATCTTTTGGAAAACACCGGTTCAGCTGTTCAATTTGTTGAGAAAGCTCGTCACATCTTGAATCTAGAAAAGGCAGATGGTATAGCTGTTTTCAAAGCTCTTGATCAAGGGGGCCATGAGGAGCTGACATCCTTGTTTCAGGCTTATTGCCACGATATTGCTATTCTGATTTTTAATCTTCAATCTTTGCTCTTGCTTGAGAAAGTGACAATTGGAGGTGGCGTTAGTAGCCAACCGCTACTGATCGATGAAATCAATCACCAATACCATGACCTGCTCTCTCAAAAAGGCCATAAACAATTTGAGGCTTTGCCCATTCAAGCAGCTCGCTTCCATAATGAAAGCAACTTGATTGGTGCCGCATCTTACTTTTATTCTTCTACACATCAAAAAAAGTTCTAGAAATAGATCTTTTTTTCTTTTCTTTCTCGAATAGATAAGTAAGAGGAAGTGGAAGGTGACCATGGATAAATTTGAAATCTATAAATTAAAAGCAGCTGGTTTATCAAATGAGCAAGTCTTAAGAATCTTGGCCTACTGTAAGGAAGGGCAATTCTATCCTAGTTTAGAAGAGATAGCAAGGATCGCTCGCTGTCGAAGTATCATTCATTTTGTAGACAAATACCGGCAACTGGATGAAGACCATTTACACAAGGAGTTTGAACGGTTCCCATCCTTATCCATTTTTGATACTGAATACCCTGAGGAATTGCTACAGATCTACAATCCTCCTGTACTCCTTTTTTACCAAGGGAATTTGGAGCTATTAACCAAACCGAAGATTGCAGTCGTTGGAGCTCGGGAGACCACGCGAGAAGGGGTGCGATCTGTAGAGAAAATTATTAAGGAACTTGGAAATGAATTGGTCATTGTTAGTGGACTTGCTAAGGGGATTGATGCGACAGCCCATTATGCCAGCATTCGCAATGGTGGAAAGACTATCGGAGTAATCGGAACAGGTCTGGATGTCTTTTATCCTAAGAGCAATCAAAGATTACAGACACACATGAGCGAACACCATCTTGTCTTGAGCGAGTATGGACCAGGCCAAGGGCCACTGAAGTTTCATTTTCCTGAGAGAAATCGCATCATTGCAGGACTCTGTCAGGCTGTGATTGTGGCAGAGGCACGACTTCGTTCAGGAAGTTTAATTACTTGTGAGCGTGCCATGGAGGAAGGACGAGATGTTTTTGCTATTCCAGGAAACATTTTAGATGGAAAATCTGCAGGCTGCCATCACTTGATTCAAGAAGGTGCAAAGCTTGTCACATCAGGCCAGGACATTCTTGATGAATTGAAATACGAATGGTGATTTTCCTATAGGAGAAGTTCCTAGTTGACATCTTTCTTAAAATGTATTAAACTCAATGAGATTTATACAATTCAGAGGGATAAAACGTGGTAACAAAAACAAAAAAGAAAAGCAGTACAACCAAGAAAAATTTGGTGATTGTGGAGTCTCCTGCTAAGGCGAAAACAATCGAGAAATACCTTGGACGGAACTATAAAGTAATGGCCAGTGTGGGTCATATTCGAGACCTAAAAAAATCGACCATGTCGATTGATTTTGACAACAACTATGAACCGGAGTACATCAATATTCGCGGTAAAGGCCCCTTGATTAATGATTTGAAAAAAGAAGCCAAAAAAGCTAAACAAGTCTTTCTCGCGAGTGACCCGGACCGTGAGGGAGAAGCTATTTCTTGGCATTTGGCCCATATTTTAAACTTGGATGCCAATGAAAAGAACCGAGTAGTCTTTAATGAAATCACTAAGGATGCGGTCAAAAATGCCTTCAAAGAACCGCGCCAAATCGATATGGATTTGGTTGATGCCCAACAAGCACGTCGGGTCTTGGACCGGATTGTAGGGTATTCAATTTCGCCTATTCTTTGGAAAAAGGTCAAAAAAGGACTTTCTGCTGGGCGCGTGCAATCTGTTGCCCTCAAATTAATCATTGATCGCGAAAATGAAATCAATGATTTCAAGCCGGAAGAATACTGGACCATTGATGGTGTCTTCAAAAAAGGGACTAAACAATTCCAAGCTAGCTTCTATGGGATTGATGGCAAGAAGATGAAGCTCAACACCAATGAAGAGGTGAAAGCAGTTCTTGAACGCCTAAATGGCAAAGATTTTACCGTTGAAAAAGTTGAAAAGAAAGAACGTCGTCGGAATGCGCCGCTTCCATATACAACCTCTTCTATGCAGATGGATGCGGCCAATAAGATCAACTTCCGTACCCGTAAGACCATGATGGTCGCTCAGCAATTGTACGAAGGAATTAATATTGGTTCGGGTGTTCAAGGTTTGATTACCTATATGCGTACCGACTCCACACGGATCAGTCCGGTTGCGCAAAATGAGGCAGCGAACTTTATCGTGGATCGCTTCGGTGAGAAATATTCTAAGCATGGAAGCCGTGTGAAGAATGCTTCTGGTGCCCAAGATGCCCATGAAGCCATTCGTCCGTCTAGCGTCTTCAATACTCCTGAGAGCATTGCTAAATACTTGGACAAAGACCAATTGAAACTCTACACCTTGATCTGGAACCGTTTTGTCGCTAGCCAGATGACCGCAGCTGTCTTTGATACTATGAATGTTCGGTTAGATCAAAATGGGGTTCAATATACAGCGAATGGGAGTCAGGTAAAGTTTGACGGTTATTTGGCGATTTATAATGATTCAGACAAAAACAAGATGTTGCCGGACATGGTAGAAGGCGATATCGTCAAGCAGGTCAATAGCAAGCCTGAGCAACACTTTACCCAACCACCTGCTCGATATTCTGAAGCAACCTTGATTAAGACCTTGGAAGAGAACGGTGTTGGACGACCTTCAACCTATGCTCCGACGATTGAGACCATTCAAAAACGCTATTATGTGAAGCTGGTAGCTAAACGCTTTGAACCAACGGAATTAGGGGAGATCGTTAATAAACTGATTGTTGAATTTTTCCCAGATATTGTCAATGTGACCTTCACAGCGGAGATGGAAGGGAAACTCGATGATGTCGAACTCGGAAAAGAAGAGTGGCAAAAAGTCATTGATGCCTTCTACAAACCATTCTCTAAAGAAGTCGCAAAGGCTGAAGAAGAGATGGAAAAAATCCAAATCAAAGACGAACCAGCTGGTTTTGATTGTGAAGTCTGTGGCAGCCCGATGGTGATTAAATTAGGACGTTTTGGTAAGTTCTATGCTTGTAGTAATTTCCCAGATTGTCGTCATACCCAAGCCATTGTCAAAGAAATCGGGGTGGAGTGTCCAAACTGTCACCAGGGACAAATCATCGAGCGTAAAACCAAGCGCAACCGTATCTTCTATGGCTGTAATCGCTACCCAGACTGTGAATTCACTTCTTGGGACAAGCCAATCGGCCGGGATTGTCCAAAATGTGGTCATTACTTAGTTGAGAAGAAAGTCCGTGGCGGTGGCAAACAAGTCGTTTGTAGTAATGGGGACTACGAAGAAGAAAAAGTGAAATAATCTTTTAAATGATTCAATGTCTATTATAACGGCAATTTTTTAAAATGTCTGTTATAATAGACATTTTTGCTTTTTTTCGTTATAATAGACATAAGGAGGTGGGCTTATGTATCTTGCTTTGATTGCAGATGTGATTGATTCCAAAATGGTTCAAGAACGTCTTGACCTGCAAAAACAGGTAGAAAAAACGCTTCAAAAGATGAACGAATTATTTGGAGATTACCTGGCATCCCGTTTTACTTTGACCTTGGGGGATGAGTTTCAGGCACTTTTAAAAGTGGATGCTCCGATTTTTCAAATCATTGATACCCTGCGTTCAGAACTGACCCCTACTCAACTTCGTTTTGGGATTGGCCTCGGGGAGATTGTAACAGCTATTGATCCCTTGCAAAGTGTTGGAGCAGATGGTCCAGCTTATTGGAATGCACGCGCAGCCATCAATTTTGTTCATCAGAAAAATGACTATGGCAATACCCAGATCTATTTTTCAAGCGGGAAGGAAAACCAAGACTTTTTTGTGAACGCCCTCATCGCTTCTGGAGAGGCCATACGTTCGGGTTGGCGAGAGAGTCAGGAAGAGATCCTGCTCAATCTGCTAAAGAGATCTGTATATAGCGAGTCCTTTAGTCAGCAGGATTTGGCTCAATCACTAGCTATCAACCCAAGTGCCCTCTCTAAACGGTTAAAGAGTAGTAGTATCCGTGTTTATTTACGGGGGCGAACAGCAGCACTAGCTAGCATTCAAAGCACAGTGAAAGGAGAGGAAGATGAGCGGATTGTCTAGTATCATAGTGAATCCATACTTGATTCTCTTGTTGATTTGTCATTTACTATCAGATTATTATTTTCAAAACCAAAAGATGGCGGATCGCAAGGATCAGGATAAGAAAGTGCTAGGGCTTCACATTCTATATGTAGCTCTGCCTCTGATCGTCGTTTCCTTCTGTCATCTAGATTTGTGGTGGATTTGCTTGGTCATTTTACTGACTCATGCAGTGATTGATTACGGAAAACCTTGGGTGCAGAAGCAATTGAAATTAACAGCCGCATGGACTTTTGCCTTGGATCAAGTCTTGCATATCGCCATCATTAGCTGTCTAGTCCTTTTAGGAGCGAAGAATGGCATGACCTATCTTCCACCCTTGGACACTTTAAATCTGATCTTTTATGTCCTCCTAGTTGGGAAACCGAGCAATATCGCCTTCAAAATTCTGTTTGCCAAGTATCAACCTACCAGCAAGAAGAAAATGGATACGATCACTGGGGCTGGTTCCATGATTGGCTTTTTAGAGCGTTTGGTGATTGGCGCTTGTCTCGTCTATGGGCAATTTGCTTCGATCGGGCTAGTCTTTACAGCCAAATCCATCGCTCGCTACAATAAAATTTCGGAGAACCCAGCCTTTGCGGAGTATTATTTGATTGGGTCCTTATTCAGTATCCTATCTGCCCTCTTCGCAGCCTGGTTGTGTTTATAAGCTAATAACAATCATATGAAAATCTAGACAGGAGAGGGGGAGCCTCCCTGTCTTTTTACTTAGCTTTTTGGTATAATAGACCGAGTATCAATTTAGAAAGATTTGTGGGTGTCTAACAATCCAGTGGCTTGTTTTAATCTGGCCTAAGTTTTCACCCAAAGAGGTATTAGTGTCATGTCTCAATCTTATATCAATGTTATCGGTGCGGGTCTTGCTGGCTCGGAAGCAGCTTTCCAGATTGCCCAACAAGGAATCCCGGTGAAGCTTTATGAAATGCGTGGGGTTAAATCTACTCCGCAACACAAATCAGACAACTTTGCTGAGCTAGTTTGTTCCAACTCTCTTCGTGGGGATTCTCTCACCAATGCTGTCGGGCTCCTCAAAGAAGAAATGCGCCGTTTGGGTTCTGTCATCCTTGAAGCAGCGGAAGCGACTCGTGTGCCAGCCGGTGGAGCACTTGCTGTGGACCGAGAAGGTTTTGCTACTCGAGTGACAGAGAAGGTATCCCAACACCCGCTCATCGAAGTGATTCGCGATGAAATTACGGAATTGCCGATAGATGCCATCACAGTGGTCGCAACGGGTCCTCTAACCAGTGATGCCTTGGCAGAAAAGATCCATGCCCTTAATGGTGGCGATGGCTTCTATTTCTACGATGCGGCAGCTCCGATTATCGATGTCAATACCGTTGATATGAACAAGGTCTATCTCAAGTCTCGCTATGACAAAGGCGAGGCAGCCTATCTCAACTGCCCCATGACCAAACAAGAGTTTATGGATTTCCATGAGGCCTTGGTTAACGCGAAAGAAGCCCCGCTTAACTCTTTTGAAAAAGAAAAGTATTTCGAAGGTTGTATGCCAATTGAAGTCATGGCTAAACGAGGCATTAAAACCATGCTCTATGGTCCTATGAAGCCAGTTGGGCTCGAGTATCCGGATGATTACAAAGGACCTCGTGATGGGGAATTTAAGACCCCTTACGCAGTCGTTCAGCTTCGCCAAGATAATGCGGCGGCTAGTCTCTACAATATCGTTGGCTTCCAAACTCACCTTAAATGGGGCGAGCAAAAACGGGTCTTCCAAATGATCCCTGGTTTAGAAAATGCGGAGTTCGTTCGTTACGGCGTCATGCACCGCAATTCTTACATGGACTCGCCAAATCTCCTCGAGCAAACCTACCGTTCTAAGAAACAACCAAACCTCTTCTTTGCAGGTCAAATGACAGGGGTAGAAGGCTATGTTGAATCTGCAGCTTCTGGCTTAGTTGCTGGAATCAATGCAGCTCGCCTTTTCAAAGGAGAAGAAGCAGCCATCTTCCCTGAAACAACAGCTATCGGAAGTCTGGCTCACTATATCACCCATGCTGACAGCAAACACTTCCAGCCCATGAATGTCAACTTCGGGATAATCAAGGAGCTAGAAGGCCCACGCATTCGGGATAAAAAGGAGCGCTATGAAAAAATTGCCGAACGTTCTTTAGAAGATTTGGCCCAATTTATGGAAAAATAGTGTATGAAGTGAAAAAGTTTGGAGAAAATCCAGACTTTTTCTTTTAAAAATGGTATAATGAATAAAATTTAGAATATAGAGAGTTTTCTGACATTGAACAAATCCTATTTTTATTTAGATATGAAGACACACGAGTTGAAAGTGCCTTATACCGGAAAACTCCGTCGTGTGCGAGTCTTATTACCCAAGAATTATGAAACAGATGCCGATCGACGCTATCCTGTTGTCTATTTTCAAGATGGCCAGAATGTTCTCTATAGCAAGGAAGCTTTTGCGGGTCATTCCTGGAAGGTGATTCCAGCCATCAAGCGGAATCCCGATATTAGCCGCATGATTGTCGTTGCTATCGATAATGATGGTTTCCAACGCATGAATGAATACTCTGCCTGGAAATACAAGGAATCTAATATTCCTGGAATGCAATTTGGTGGCAAGGGCGTTGAGTACGGAGAGTTCGTTATGGAAGTGGTCAAACCTTTCATTGACCAAGAATACCGAACGCTTGCTGATCGAGAACATACAGCCATGATTGGTTCTTCCTTGGGTGGAAATATTACCCAATTCTTGGGATTAGAGTACCAAGATCAAATCGGTTGTTTAGGGGTCTTTTCATCCGCTAACTGGCTGCACCAAGATGCCTTCAATCATTATATCGAGCGCAAAAAATTATATGCTGATCAACGCATTTACATCTATGTGGGGACGGAAGAGGCTGATGATACAGATAAAACCCTAATGGCAGGGAATATCAAGCAAGCCTATATTGACTCATCTCTTCGTTACTATCATGATGTCATTCAACAAGGAGTAGCTTTAGAAAATATCGCCATTCGGATTCAGTCTGGAGCTATCCACCATGAAGAGGCCTGGGCAGAGCATTTACCGGAATGTCTTCGTTTCTTAGCAGAGAAGTGGGACTAGAAGCTTTTAAATTTTTATAATAAAGAAAGAGGGAACCTATGAATATTGAACATCTAAGCCACTGGAGTGGCCAACTTAACCGCGAAATGTATCTAAACCGTTATGGACATGCAGGGATTCCTGTAGTGGTCTTCGCTTCATCAGGTGGAAGCCATAACGAATACTATGACTTTGGTATGATTGATGCCTGTGCTCAGTTCATCGAAGAAGGACGGGTTCAATTCTTCACCCTTTCAAGTGTCGATAGTGAAAGCTGGCTTTGTGATTGGAAAAACCCACACGATCGTGCTGAAATGCATCGCGCTTATGAACGCTATGTGATTGAAGAAGCCATTCCTTTTATCAAACACAAAACAGGCTGGTTTGACCCAATGATGACAACTGGCTGTTCTATGGGAGCTTACCACGCGCTCAATTTCTTCTTGCAACATCCAGATGTCTTCAACAAAGTGATTGCCTTGAGTGGTGTCTATGACGCTCGTTTCTTTGTTGGGGAGTTTGGTGGGGATGAAGCGATTTACCAAAACTCTCCATCTGATTATATCTGGAACCAAAATGATGGCTGGTTTATCGATCATTACCGTCAGGCCGAAATCGTTGTTTGTACTGGTTTAGGAGCTTGGGAGCAAGACGGGCTTCCATCTTTCTACAAACTGAAAGAAGCCTTTGATCACAAAAACATTCCCGCTTGGTTCGCTGAATGGGGCCATGATGTAGCCCACGATTGGGAATGGTGGCGCAAGCAAATGCCCTATTTCCTAGGCCAAATGTATCTATAAGTTAAAAGGGAGGAGACCTCAATGAATTATCTTGTTATTTCACCTTATTATCCACAAAATTTCCAACAATTCACCATTGAACTAGCTAACAAAGGTATCACTGTCTTGGGGATTGGTCAAGAGCCGTACGAACAGTTAGATGAGCCTTTGCGCAATAGTTTGACAGAGTATTTCCGTGTTGAGAATTTGGAAGATCTGGACGAAGTCAAACGCGCAGTAGCTTTTCTTTTCTACAAACATGGGCCAATTGATCGCATTGAGTCCCATAATGAATACTGGTTGGAATTGGATGCAGCTCTTCGCGAGCAATTTAATGTCTTTGGGGCCAAACCTAAAGATTTGAAGAAAACCAAGTTTAAATCAGAAATGAAAAAACTCTTCAAGAAAGCAGGAGTTCCTGTCGTTCCTGGTGCTGTGGTAAAAGCAGAAAAAGATATCGATAAGGCTGTGAAGAAGATTGGGTTGCCATTGATTGCCAAGCCTGATAATGGAGTAGGTGCAGCAGCGACCTTTAAACTTGAAACACCAGAAGATGTCGATCATTTCAAAGCAGAATGGGATGGACATACGGAGTACTTCTTTGAGAAATTCGTCACTTCTAGCGAGATTTGTACCTTCGATGGTCTGGTCGATCGCGATGGTAACATAGTCTTCTCAACTACTTTTGACTATGCCTATACGCCACTTGACTTGATGCTCTACAAAATGGACAATTCTTATTATGTCCTCAAAGAGATGGATCCAAAATTGCGTCAGTATGGGGAAGCGATTGTTAAAGCCTTTGGCATGAAGGAACGTTTCTTCCACATTGAGTTCTTCCGTGAAGGTGATGATTATATTGCAATTGAGTACAATAACCGTCCTGCAGGTGGCTTTACCATTGATGTCTACAATTATGCACACTCTATTGACTTGTACCGTGGCTATGCAGCTCTCGTAGCTGGAGAACCTTTCCCAGCTTCTGAATTTGAGCCTTTGTATTGCTTGGCAACTTCGCGTCGTGCTAATGCGGCCTATGCCCTTTCTGAGGAAGAAGTTTTGGCTAAATACCAGCATCAATTCCGAGTGAAGAAGGAGATGCCTGCAGCCTTTGCGGAACTCCAAGGTGATTACCTTTACATGTTAACAACACCAAGTCGTGAAGAATTAGAACAAATGATTCATGACTTTGGTCAACGCGCTGAATAAAATTGTGCCGATAGGTCTGTCCTATCGGTTTTTTATTCCCAAATCATCAAGAATATTTCATTATAAAACTTTGTGAATCTTTTATATAACAGTTCTAAAAACCATTTATATCAAGAATTTATGAAGATTAGTTTGTGAAGAAAATTGAGCAATATTTTTGACAGTGCTTTCATTTTTGGCTAGAATAAAAATGAATGAATAAATGTTAAGAAAGGCGAAAAAAAAGATGGCAACATTAGATAAAAGTCTCTTATTGGAAATGTTCCGTAAAATGGAAGAAATCCGTCGCATGGACTTAAAAATTGCACAGTTAGTAAAAAAAGGGAAAGTGCCAGGAATGACGCACTTTTCTGTTGGTGAAGAAGCAGCAAACGTTGGAGCAATGCTGGCTTTAAATGATGACGATTTGCTGACATCTAACCACCGTGGTCACGGACAAGCGATCGCTAAAGGTATCGACCTGAATGGCATGATGGCTGAAATCCTTGGTAAGTATACCGGTACTTGTAAAGGGAAGGGAGGCTCTATGCATATCGCTGACCTGGATGCTGGTAACCTCGGTGCCAACGGTATCGTCGGTGGTGGTATGGGGATTGCTGTAGGGGCTGCCCTTACTCAACAAATGCATAAGACTGGTAAGATTGTTGTCTGCTTCTTTGGGGATGGTGCAACCAATGAAGGTGTCTTCCACGAAGCGGTCAATATGGCTTCCATCTGGAACCTACCAGTAATTTTCTACTGTATTAATAATGGTTATGGAATCTCTGCTGACATTAAGAAAATGACCAATATCCAGCACATTCATGAGCGTAGTGCTGCTTACGGCATTCCAGGAATGTTTATTCCTGATGGTAACAACGTCATTGATGTCTATGAAGGATTCCAAAAAGCTGTTGAACACGTCCGCTCCGGTAAAGGTCCTGTCTTGATCGAAAGTGTCACCTATCGTTGGCTTGGTCACTCTTCATCTGACCCTGGTAAATACCGGACTCGTGAAGAAGTCGAAGAGTGGAAGAAGAAAGATCCGATTGAAAATCTTCGCAAGTATCTCCTTGAAAATGAAATTGCGAGCGCAGAAGAATTGGATCAGATTCAAGAAGAAGTGAAAGAAGCCGTTGAAGCTTCAGTGAAATTTGCGGAAGAAAGCCCATTCCCTCCACTCGAATCAGCTTTCGAAGATATTTACGCAGACTAAGGGGGAGTAGAGAATTATGGAAACTAAATTAATGTCTTTCCGCGATACCATTATCCTTGCTATGTCTGAGGAAATGCGTCGCGACGAAAATGTATTGTTGATGGGGGAAGATGTCGGAGTTTTTGGTGGAGACTTCGGAACTTCCGTAGGGATGCTAGAGGAATTCGGTCCAGAACGTGTTCGTGACTGTCCAATTTCGGAGGCTGCTATCTCAGGTGCAGCAGCTGGTGCAGCCATGACCGGACTTCGTCCAATCGTTGATATGACGTTCATGGATTTCTCAGTGATTGCCATGGATGCTATTGTCAACCAAGCTGCGAAGACGCGCTACATGTTTGGTGGAAAAGGGCAAGTACCGATGACCATTCGCTGTGCTGCCGGTAACGGAGTTGGATCTGCAGCTCAACACTCCCAATCTTTGGAATCATGGTTTACCCATATTCCTGGTTTGAAAGTTGTTGCTCCAGGAACTCCAGCGGATATGAAAGGACTTCTCAAGTCTTCTATCCGTGACAACAACCCAGTGATCATTCTTGAATACAAATCAGAATTCAACCAAAAAGGTGAAGTGCCTGTAGATCCTGACTATACCATTCCACTTGGTGTCGGAGAGATCAAACGAGAAGGAACTGATGTAACTGTCGTAACCTACGGAAAAATGCTTCGTCGCGTGATGCAAGCAGCTGAAGAGTTGGCAGAAGAAGGAATCTCAGTAGAAGTAGTAGACCCACGAACTTTGGTTCCGCTTGATAAAGAGATTATTATTAATTCTGTTAAGAAAACAGGAAAAGTTGTCCTTGTCAATGACGCCCACAAGACAAGTGGTTATATCGGTGAAATCTCAGCTATCATTTCTGAATCAGAAGCATTTGATTACTTGGATGCACCTATCCGTCGTTGTGCGGGAGAAGATGTGCCAATGCCTTACGCACAAAACCTCGAAAATGCAATGATTCCAACAGTTGAAAGCATCAAAGATGCCATTCGGAAAACGTACAATAAAGAATAAGACATAATTTAAATTATGTAGCATTTATTGAATCAGATGAAGAAACTTTGTATCTTTAAAATGCAAAGTTCTCTTCGTCCTTGATATCTTAGATTAGAGCACGGGCTAAAAGCTCGGAAAAAAGATAAATCTCCTTGACTTCATCGAAGTCTTCGTTGATTTCCTATTTTTCAGTCGCTTTTAATCGCCCTTAGTATCTTATAATTGAATTCGGACGGAGGTCTGCGAAAAAAAGATAGATTTCCTTGTGTTCATCGAACACAGCGTCAATCTCCTATTTTTTCATTGCCCTCTGCGTCCTTAATATCTTATAATAGAATAGGAGAGGTCATGGCTGATGATAAGCTAAGAGCGACTCCTGCGGCTAGAAAATTAGCGGATGATCTAGGGATCAACCTCTATGATGTTTCTGGTTCAGGCGCAAACGGTCGTGTCCACAAAGAAGACGTGGAAACATATAAAGACACAAATGTGGTTCGCATTTCACCACTTGCAAAACGAATTGCTTTAGAACACAATATTGCTTGGCAAGAAATTCAAGGAACTGGTCATCGTGGCAAGATCATGAAGAAGGATGTTCTTGCTTTCCTTCCTGAGAATATTGAGAAGGATACCATTAAGTCACCTTCTCAAATTGAGAAGGTGGAAGAAGTTCCTGATAACGTGACACCTTATGGTGAGATCGAGCGGATTCCAATGACACCAATGCGTAAGGTGATTGCTCAACGGATGGTGGAATCTTACTTGACAGCACCAACCTTCACATTGAACTATGACGTCGATATGTCTCAAATGTTGGCGCTTCGTAAGAAGGTATTGGACCCAATCATGGAAGCAACTGGAAAGAAAGTCACTGTAACAGATTTGCTTTCTCTAGCAGTTGTTAAGACCTTGATGAAACACCCATACATCAATGCGTCATTGACAGAGGATGGCAAAACCATCATCACTCACAACTATGTCAACTTGGCTATGGCGGTTGGAATGGACAATGGATTGATGACACCGGTTGTTTATAACGCAGAAAAGATGACCTTGTCAGAGTTGGTGGTAGCCTTTAAAGACGTCATTGGACGTACCCTGGACGGTAAATTAGCACCAAGCGAATTACAAAATTCAACCTTTACCATCAGTAACTTGGGAATGTTTGGTGTTCAATCATTTGGACCGATTATCAATCAACCAAACTCAGCCATCCTTGGGGTTAGCGCAACTGTTGAAAAACCAGTTGTAGTTAACGGTGAAATCGTCATTCGTCCAATCATGAGCTTGGGATTGACCATTGACCACCGCGTTGTCGATGGTATGGCTGGTGCCAAATTCATGAAAGACTTGAAAGCCTTGATTGAAGACCCGATTTCAATGTTGGTCTAATCAACGAGAGAGAATAGAAACAAGAAAAAGAGGGAAATAAAATGGCCTTAGAAGTAATTATGCCAAAAGCCGGCGTAGATATGACCGAAGGACAAATCGTTCAGTGGAATAAAAAAGTCGGCGAATTTGTTAAAGAAGGGGAAGTTCTCCTTGAAATCATGACAGATAAAGTCAGCATGGAATTGGAAGCTGAAGAAGATGGTTACTTGATTGCTATCTTGAAAGGGGACGGCGAAACTGTTCCTGTCACTGAAGTAATCGGTTACCTTGGTGAAGAAGGGGAAAACATCCCAACAGCTGGAGCAGCACCAGAAGCGAGTCCAGCGCCAGCCGCAGCAAGTGCTTCAAATGATGACAATAAGAGTGATGACGCTTATGATATCGTAGTAATTGGTGGTGGTCCTGCTGGTTACGTCTCTGCTATCAAGGCAGCTCAATTGGGTGGTAAGGTTGCCCTTGTTGAGAAATCTGAACTTGGTGGAACTTGCTTGAACCGCGGATGTATCCCAACGAAGACTTACCTTCATAACGCTGAAATCATCGAAAATATCGGGCATGCTGCAAATCGTGGGATCGTAATTGAAAATCCTAACTTCACAGTGGATATGGACAAGGTTCTTGAAACCAAGAACAAGGTTGTCAATACTTTGGTTGGCGGTGTTGCAGGACTTCTTCGTAGCTATGGCGTAACAGTTCACAAAGGTATCGGTACGATTACGAAAGATAAGAATGTTTTGGTCAATGGTTCTGAGTTACTTGAAACGAAGAAGATTATCCTTGCTGGTGGTTCAAAAGTCAGCAAGATTAACGTTCCTGGTATGGAGTCTTCTCTTGTAATGACCAGTGATGACATCTTGGATATGAACGAAGTCCCAGAAAGCCTTGTAATCATCGGTGGTGGTGTTGTCGGTATCGAACTTGGTCAAGCCTTTATGACCTTTGGTTCAAAAGTAACGGTCATCGAAATGATGGACCGCATTGTTCCAGCTATGGATGCGGAAGTATCTAAGAACCTTCGCTTGATCCTTGAACGCAAGGGAATGACGATCTTGACTGATACCAAACTGCAAGAAATCATTGAAGAAGATGGCAAACTCCGCATCAAGGTTGAAGGAAAAGACGATGTTATCGCAAACAAAGCTCTTCTTTCAATCGGTCGTGTTCCAGATCTTGAAGGAATCGGTGAAGTTGAGTTTGAATTGGATCGTGGTCGTATCAAGGTCAATGAATACATGGAAACATCTGTTCCAGGTATCTATGCGCCAGGTGATATCAACGGTACCAAGATGTTGGCCCACGCTGCCTTCCGTATGGGTGAAGTAGCAGCTGAAAATGCTCTTAAAGGGAACCACGCTGTTGCCAAATTGAACTTGACTCCTGCAGCCATCTACACACTTCCAGAAGTAGCAGCAGTTGGTTTGACTGAAGAACAAGCTCGTGAAAAATACGATGTCCAAATCGGTAAATTCAACTTTGCAGCTAACGGTCGTGCCATTGCATCAGATGCAGCTCAAGGTTTTGTTAAGGTCATTGCAGACAAGAAATATGGTGAAGTTCTTGGGGTTCACATCATAGGTCCAGCAGCAGCTGAATTGATCAACGAAGCTTCAACCATCATTGAGATGGAAATCACTGTAGAAGAAATGCTTAAGACAATCCACGGTCACCCAACATACTCTGAAGTTATGTACGAAGCATTTGCTGATGTTCTTGGAATGGCTATTCATTCACCTAAGAAGAAATAATCATTAAAATGATAGAATGACTGGACAGCAAGTGCTGGACCAGTCTCTATCGTATATAAAGGAATCTTATGAAATACATTATTAATTATTCAAATGATACTGCTTTTAATATTGCTTTAGAAGAGTATGCCTTTAAGCATCTATTGGATGAGGATCAAATCTTCCTTCTCTGGATTAACAAACCATCAATCATCGTTGGTCGTCACCAAAATACTATCGAAGAAATTAACCGTGACTACGTTCGGGAGCATGGTATTGAAGTCGTTCGCCGGATCAGTGGTGGTGGGGCTGTTTACCATGATTTGAATAACCTTAACTATACCATCATCTCTAAAGAAGATGAAAATAAAGCCTTTGACTTCAAGAGCTTCTCAACTCCAGTCATCAATACTTTGGCTCAGCTTGGTGTTAAAGCCGAATTTACAGGTCGTAATGACTTAGAAATCGACGGTAAGAAATTCTGTGGGAATGCTCAAGCCTATATCAATGGACGCATCATGCACCATGGTTGCCTTCTTTTTGATGTTGATTTGTCTGTCCTTGCCAATGCTCTCAAGGTGTCTAAAGACAAGTTTGAGTCCAAAGGGGTTAAATCCGTTCGTGCTCGTGTGACCAATATTATCGACGAGTTGCCAGAAAAAATCACGGTTGAAGAGTTCCGTGACCTGCTTCTGGACTACATGAAGAAAGAATATCCTGAGATGACAGAATATGTCTTCTCAGATGAAGAATTGGCTGAAATCAATCGTATCAAAGAAACTAAGTTTGGAACTTGGGACTGGAACTATGGGAAGTCTCCTGAATACAATGTCCGTCGCGGCACTAAATTCCCTAGCGGAAAGGTTGAAATCTTTGCGAATGTTATTGAATCAAAAATTCAAGACATTAAGATTTATGGTGACTTCTTCGGTATCGAAGATGTTGCAGCTGTAGAAGATGTCCTTCGTGGTGTTAAATACGAACGCGAAGACGTTCTTAAAACCCTACAAACCATTAACCTAGGCCGTTACTTCGCAGGAATCACTGCAGAAGAAATTGCTGAGGCAGTGGTGGAATAAAATCATAAGAGAGTGGGACAGAAATCGGTAATTCGTTAGAATTCGATTTCGTCGTCCCACCTCCGCACAGTTGAGTAGAGCCCAGTCAACCACTGCGCCTTGCTCGACAATCCAAAGACAATTGAGAGGCTAGGACTTTTGTCCCAGCCTCTTTTTTGAAACTAGTTTCACATAGAAATTATTGTTTTCCGAAGGATTTTGTAGTATAGTAAAGGTGGAAAAGTGTATTCGTTTACAAAAAATGTAACTGTTAGTTATAAAACTCAGTAATTACTAAAACAACGGAAATGATTGACTAGCTAGATATTACTTGCCTTTTTTCTTTAGAAAGTGTGATGATATGAAACGTGTCTTTATTATTTTATCAAACCTTTTCATCTCTAGCTTTTTGATTTGGATTGCCTTTATTTCTCCAAATACGCTTATCCACCGCAGTCTTCCGGTAGTAGGTGTGGTAAGACAAGATAAGAGCGTCACATATGAAGAGTTATCTTCCAGTTTAGACCGCTTGGCAAGGGAAAATCATAGTATAATTGCCCGTCAGATACAAAGAACAGACTCTAAGGGGCAGGTTGTTTTCACCTATGAAATCTACGGAGAGGGAAAACTTCCTCTTGGGATTAAAAGAGAGAAGAAAGAACTGGCTGCCAAAGAAAGCCTGCTAACGAATTATTATGTATTAACAGGTGAATTGGAAACTGAAAAGCTGGATCAAACTCTTCATACTCTTGGTTTCTCACAAACTTTTATTGAGAAACCGAATCTTCTGCTGACCTTTATTGCCTTTTTTGGCTCAGGTTCACAATCACTTGCCTTAGTCATTTTTATCATTAGTTTTAGCTCTTTTACGATTATTCAAAAAACACAAGAAATGAGGAGTGCTGGGATTCGATATATCTCAGGAATGAGACGCTTGCAACTTTTCGGACATTCTCTAAAAGATGATAGTATAGAGTTGCTTTTGGGATGTATAGGGGCAAGTATAATGGGTGCTGTTCTGATTTATTGCTTTCAATTGACACCTTTTTCCTATTCCCTCGTCATTTCCAGTAGTATTATTTACAATGGGATTTTACTAATTTTGTCTGTTTTCTTATCCTTCCTCTTTGCATATAGTATTCAAACGATTCATTTAGTCCCCCTTTTAAAAGGGAAGGTTCCATTGAAGCGCATATTGGTTTTCCTCTTTATTTGTCAATTTCTCGCTGTGGCATTAATTGGCCTTGCGATTCATCGAATCAGTATTTATGGATCAGTCTGGCAAACTCACCGAGAGGGAAGTGAGGCTTGGTTAAAACAGTCGAATTGGGTCCAAATTAGTACAAGTCGGGAGGATTTTTCACAGAAAACAAACAAAGAGACGCAAATTGAGAACAGAGCAAAATGGTCTAAGCTCATCGAGTCTGGCATCGAAAATGGTGGTCTTTTAGCTTATCATCACCTCGTATTTTTTGGTTCAAAAGGAGTTATGACGGATCCTAGTACAGGTAAAGAGTTTTCCATCACAGATTACGATCCTCTTGCACGAACTCTCTATGTAACTCCAAATTACCTCGAAATCCAAGGTGTTCCAGTATCTCGTGAAGAAAAAGATCACTTAAATCACTTACAAGCAGGAGAATTTGGTCTCTTACTTCCGGAAAAATTAAAAGGTCGAGAAGAGGAGATGATCAAACGATATGAAGATTATCTATCTCCTCGAGATGATCAAGGAAATATCACCTTATCAATGAAGGCGCAGGTAACGTATATTCCGAATCATCAAAAACGCTTTATCTACAACAACACACCAATCAGCTATCAGCAATTCTTTACAGATCCTGTTTTAGTGGTTATACAACCTGAAAGTTTTGGAGGCTATGAGAATCCATATTTCACCCACCTAGATTCCTACCTTTATTTTAATGGGCTTCAGAATAGTAAGAAGCTAATCGCTGAGTATAATCTTGAAAAAAGTGTTAGTCAGTACGACTATGCAGTGGACGTTTACCAGCAAATGGCCCAAAAAATACAAATAGAAAATCTCATGGCGATTGCAGGAGGAGTCTTTGGTATAGCAACCTCTGTTCTTCTTTTTAACACTATGAATTTCCTATATTTTGAAGAGTTTAGAAAACAAATCTTCTTGAAGAAGATTGCAGGTCTGGGATTTGTAAACATTCACCAAATGATTTTGCTCTCAGAAAGTAGCCTCTTGCTATTAGGAAGCCTCTTGGTATTCATTCTCACTTCGGAATGGTGGATTGCTCTTGTCACTCTCTTTCTATTTCTTACTAATGCTTGGTTCATTCTCCTGTACCGGTCTCATAAAGAAGACCACTTGTTAGCCACTGTACTGAAAGGAGCCTAATATGATTAGCGTAGAACATTTAACCAAATCATTTGGCCAACGAACGGTCTTTCAAGATTTGAGCTTGCAATTTACAGAAGGTAAGGTCTATGCTCTGATCGGAAATAGCGGGTGTGGTAAAACAACCTTGCTTAATATCTTGGCAAAGTTAGAGCCTTATGAAAAGGGAAGTATCATCTATCAAGGGCAAGAATTGAAACAAATCAAACAGCATCACTTCTTTAAGCATGAATTAGGCTATCTCTTTCAAAACTTTGGCCTACTTGAAAACGAAACTATCGCTACAAATTTAGATTTGGGATTGATTGGGCAAAAATTAACGAAAAAAGAGAAGAAGCAGCAAGAAGAAGAAGTACTCAAAAAAGTAGGATTGGCTTACCTTGCTCTGGATCAAAAGATTTATGAATTATCCGGGGGAGAGGCGCAACGTGTCGCATTAGCTAAAGTTATTTTAAAAGATCCACCTTTAATTTTGGCGGATGAACTAACTGCAGCACTGGATCCAGAAACCTCACAAGAGGTGATGGACTTGCTCTTAATGTTAAAGAATCAAGAGCGTATAATCATTATTGCAACCCATAATCCAGTGATTTGGGAAAAAGCTGACGAAGTGGTAAAGCTCAACTAGTCCATGGCTGAAGAATGGTAGGATCTTCTATATTATCTTTTATAACTAGCTATTCATGAGGTATAGGCTGATGAAGTAAAAAGATCATGTCAAACAAAAATCTTAAGTTTTTTCATCAAAAGTTAGTTCGTGACATGGCCTCTTTTCTGGCTATTCAAATGCGATGAGTGTAGAATATAGAGGAAATCTGAAACAAAAAGGGGATCAAATTCAATGATGAAAGTTCCAGTAGAAAATCTTGGTCTATTTGAACAGTTAGATCGTATCGTAGTGGCTTTTTTTAGGAAGGAACAACCTTCCAGTCCATATGATTTGAATGTCAGTATTACTCAAGAACACCTTGACCAGAAAAAGCAAGAGCTCGAACCATTAGGCTATCAAGCTGTCCAACTACCATTAGGAATGGCTTTAGATAATATCATTCAGCAACCTCATTATCAAAACTTAATCATTGGTGGACTTGCTCCCGACGAAATTATGGTCAGCAAAGAGGAATTAATGCCTTTGAAAGATATCGTGGATAGTTTTTGTATTATGTACGCTGCAGCGAATAACAGACTGGAAAATAGTAAAGCTTATGAATTAATGAAAGATAAGACGGTTTATTTTATCGGTAAACTATTTACAGATTTTCCAAAAGCTGGTGATGAAATTGCTTATTTAGGAATTGATCGAATAGCGAGCGATGGTACACCATATGAAGCAGTTAAATGCTTTTTAACGAAAGAGAGTGCAGAGAAGTTCAATAGTGAAAAAAGACCTGTCACCCCTGCAAACTTGGCTTATCTAAAATCATTCTGGGGTAAACCAGTAATTATTGAGCCCCATCGTAATTATTGGATCGAATTTTTATAAAAAGAATAAAAGAGCGTAAGATTCCATAAAAAATCTTATGCTCTTTTTCTAATATCAAAAATATCACATAATTTATATTATGTATCTTATAAGCTATCCAAGGCATTTTTCTGTTCGTCATTTACTATATGGGTATACAAGTCAGTAACTTGTGTGCTGGCATGTCCTAGTTGATGGCTGACCAAAACTTGGGATTTGGTTGCATCATAGAGACGAGTTGCTAGGGTATGGCGAAGCTTGTGGGGTGTCACCCGGACTTTGAAGTCTTCTGAATACTTGGCCACCATCTTTTCGACACTAGAAGCATCAATCCGATTCGGAACTCCTCGATATAAGGTCAGAAAGAGAGCTGTGTCGGTATTTTCTGTCTTGTAACGTTTGTCTCGGATAGCAAGATATTGCTCTAAATAAGGCTTAGCAAAGGCAGCAACATTAACCGAGTCTCGTTTTCCACCTTTTCGAGTAACGTCAATCACCATCATCTTAAGATTGAGATCTCGAAGATCCAGGTTAACTGCTTCAGAAAGACGAACACCAGAGGCAAGAAGAAGTGCTATAATGGCTAAATCTCGCTCTTTATTTTTATTAAAGGAAGATAAGGCCCGATTTGAAAGTGTTTTAGGGTATTCCTGGTCGATATAGTTAAGGAAACCTTCTGTCTCATCACCTAAAAAGAGCTTTTGCTTGATATTTTCAGCTCGAGCAGCTAAGGTTTCTTTCTTTTTCTTGGTTGCAACCTTCTTCATGACATTACGGTAGAAATAAGGTTCCCCTTGCTCATTTTCAACTTCCTCAGTCAAATACTTATAAAGACTAGAAAGTGCAGAAAGAGTACGGTTAATGGTTGTTTGAGAAACCCCATTTTTAGTCGTATTGGCATTGAGCAGAGGACGTTCACGCAAATACAGAATAAAGGATTCCATGTCTTTCTTGGTCATGTGCTCCAGAACATCTAAAGGGATCTTGGCAATGGTGTCAGCATCTGATATACCAGATTCCAAGACCCAGGTGAAAAATCGATCGTATTCTTTTAAGTATTCGTACAAGGTCGTAAAACTGTAGGGAACGGCCATTTTCGATTGATAGTATTCCAATACATACCAAGGCATGACTTGTTTGAGTTTATCAATACGTTCTAATAAGATCTCACGTTTCATGTTTTTCTCCAAATCTTTCTATACTAGTAGTATAGCATAGCCAGATATATTTTTCAAGAAAATTATAGTTTTTCGGAAAGATGCTATAGGGGATCTATAGGATAACTAAAAATTTTTCAAAATGTAACCAAAAATTTTTTTAGAGTTAATTATCCTTAATTATGTACTTTATTTAAGTGAAAACTAAAATTTTTTTCAATTATCCATAATCCGAAAAGGATAAACCATTTTCAGCTCCAAAATACACTTTAATCAAAAGCCGACGTAAAAAATCCCTAGAGGACTGTTGTCTTCTAGGGATTTAGTGTATCCTTGAACTGTTTATTCGACAATATGATTATATTACATGTGTCAAAAATATCTCTTTATTTATTTTTTAAAACATGTTGTATATATAAATTGCAATAATAGAAAAGATTAATAAGAGGATTAAGAGGATTAACAAGATAAAAATAATTATTTTTTTCATGATTTATTAATAATACTGACCCTTAGGATACAGTATACTCCTTTCTAAGAAGAGTTCTTATTATTCCTATCTTTATTATAGATCTACAGCAATTTATATTCAATTATTTATATGTGAAAGTAGTTTCAGAATTTGAACTTTTAATTTTTTATTATACATTGATTATCATTGAAAATAATGTACAAATCAATTTCTTAGATTTGAGGATGTTATGTACTAGAAAACATACAAAATACCACCCCAGAATAATGTACAAAATAAAAATAAAGTACACTTTTTAAAGAATGTACTTTATGCTTCTAATTCAGTTATATCAATGGTTTAAGTCTTGTTTAGTCAATTGTACATAAACTTTTAGTTTTTATAGGATTGTTTTCTATACTCTATACCTTTTAAACACAAAACAATCAGCAAATCTTAGGGATCTACTGATTGTTATTCTTCTGTACTTTATTTTTCTACATATTGAAAAGAAATCTTGCTACCACAAAGCCAATTATAGACTCGATCATTAACTTGGACGTTCATAGCTTCATGGGCATATTCTGGCATGATTAAATGCTCTTTTGGACATTCTAATCGATTATAAATGGCAAACTGTGTCACAGGATAACAGACATCATCATCTAACCCGGTAATCATGTGAACCTGTCCTTTAATGCGATGGGCAAAATTTTTCACATCAATATAGGCTAATGTGTCCATAATTTGGTCTTCTGTTTCATGGAATGGATCATGGAATTTGAAATAACGGAAAAGCTCGTCATAGGCCTCGCTGGTGTTTCCAATCTCTAACACACGTCTGAAATCTGATAAGAATGGATAAATGGCTACCGTTCGTTGGATTCGGGAATTTAATCCAGCAGCAACTAAAGCCAAGGCACCACCTTGAGAGGCTCCATAGCTGGCGAGTTTGCTGTCATCTACTTGAGGAAGGCTAGCTACAATTTCGATTAACTGGTAAAGGTCTAAGTAGACATCCTTATAAAAAAGCTCATGCGGACCTTCCACAGCTCCGCGGATAATCTGTCCTTTTACTGTGTTTCCAAGTGGTGATCGAACTCCGTCTGTTGAATAGCCTGATTGACCTCTTACGTCCATGGAGACCACACCATATCCAGCTACTGTATAAGCCAGCATGTCTGACCAATCCCAACAACGGCCCATATAGCCATGAAAATGGAAAATAACTGGAACCTTTTGATCTGTTTTTGGGAAAACAACCCGTGCATAAACAAGACCATCACGTGTTCCTTTAAAGCTTAATTCATAACAGACAACATTTGGAATGCTGAAATCTTGTTCTTCAAGCTTGTATTCAGGAAGTTCAGTAAGGTTTGCTAAGGCTTGATCCCAGAAAGTATCAAAGTCTGCAGGAACTTCATCACGCCCTTTATAAGTCTTCATTTCCTCAAGTAAGGCTGGATTTTTCATTAGTTTCTCCTTTTGTTTGTAACCGGTATCAAAAATGTACCATATTTACTTAAGGATTGCAAGAGACAAAAATAAATTACATAACCAAAATTATGTAATTTATTATAGATTCAAAAATAGACTTAATTGCTTAACCAGCTCTGGATTAGTGGGCAATGCAGAATGTTGAGCCTTTCGACCTTTTAAATTCACTTCTGAATAAGTTTGATTCTCAAAAATTGATTTTGCTGCTTGTGCACTAGAGAGAGGAACGATGCCGTCTGATTTTCCAGCAAAGCTACCGACAAAGTTAAGGACCTCTACTTCTTTATCTAAGCGATGCTTCCACCTTTGAAAATCGTCATACATCTCTTGGTTAAATTTGTAAGGACTTCCTATAATAGCTATCTTGCTTACGGTTAACTTCTTTTTCTCTAAAAAGCCACTTTCCAATAAACCAGTTAGAACTAGTCCACCATTGGAGTGCCCTACTGCCTTAAACTCTGTGAAATAATAGTGGTCAAGAAGGTAGGTTAATGCGAGCTTAAGGGATTCGATTTGCTGCTTGATATTGCTGTAGCCATCTCGATTGTTCTCAAAGCCAATCACAATCATAGGATTCGGCTCTTTTGTATTCAGTCTTCCTTCCATCTCTATAGAATCATCTTTATTGACTTTAATTTTTAAGAGACTCTGTTTTTTTCTAGAAAAACGATGGAGCATGCGGATGGTTCCATTGAAACGCTGGATACTAGCTGAACTTCCAGGTACAAAGATGATCGGATTGATTGGTGGTTTCTTCGACCCTTTTGGAAAATAAAAGGGCTTGCTATGCGAAGAAAACAATCTTACAAAGAAACGAATGAGTTGTTGAAATAGTTTTTTTAACATGTTTTCTCTAGTACTTTTTTCTAAAAGAACCCGGAACAATGTCCCAGGCCCTTATTAGAAACGATTATTTCCGTTTTTTCTTATTCTTGCGCATTTGTTTGGCCATCTTTTTCATGGCCCGTTTCATCATGAATTCGCCGGCTTTTCCTTTGAGACCACCACCGAACATTTGGCTCATGTCAGGCATTCCAGCGCCTCCGCCAAGAGCTGATAAGTCAGGCATTCCACCTTGTCCCATCATTCCTTCGAGGGCAGACATATCAGGCATTCCAGCAGGCATGTTCTTTGGCAGATTATTTGGATTAAGCCCCATTTGTTTCATCATCTTGTTCATATCGCCAGAGAGGACGCCTTGCATCATCTGTTTGGCTTGGTTAAAGTCTTTGATGAATTTGTTGACTTCGACAAAGCTGTTTCCTGAACCGGCAGCAATCCGACGGCGACGGCTAGGGTTCAAAAGATCTGGATTTTCGCGTTCAGCTGGGGTCATAGATGATACAATCGCGCGTTTACGAGCAATTTCTCGTTCGTCGACCTTGAGGTTCTTCATGGCTGGATTGTTGGCCATACCTGGAAGCATCTTGAGCAAATCTTCCATTGGTCCCATGTTTTGAACTTGGTCTAACTGATCGATGAAGTCGTTGAAGTCAAAGGTATTTTCCCGCATCTTCTCAGCGAGTTCAAGCGAGCGTTTCTCATCGTATTCTTGAGAAGCCTTCTCGATCAACGTCAGCATATCCCCCATACCGAGGATCCGACCAGACATGCGGTCTGGGTGGAAGGTTTCGATATCCGTGATTTTTTCACCAGTACCAGTGAATTTGATTGGCTTCCCAGTAATCTGACGGACAGAAAGGGCTGCACCACCACGGGTATCCCCATCAATCTTGGTCAAAATCACCCCGGTCACTTCGAGTTGTTCGTTAAACTCACGCGCCACATTGGCCGCTTCTTGACCGATCATGGCATCCACAACCAAGAGGATTTCATTCGGCTCAGCAAGGGCTTTGACATCGCGCAACTCACCCATGAGTTTTTCATCGATTTGCAGACGACCAGCCGTATCGATCAAGACATAGTCATTGTGGTTAGCTCTTGCTTGCTCTAAACCTTTACGAACGATTTCTACTGCAGGGACTTCTGTACCCAGTGAGAAGACAGGGACATTGATCTGTTGACCAAGAGTCTTCAACTGGTCGATGGCTGCTGGACGATAGATATCGGCCGCAATCATCAAAGGACGTGCATTTTCTTCCTTGACCAATTTGTTAGCCAATTTCCCAGCAAAGGTTGTTTTACCAGCCCCTTGAAGACCGACCATCATGATAATGGTTGGAATCTTAGGTGATTTGATAATGTCTGCTGTCTCAGAACCCAAAATGGCTGTCAATTCTTCATCGACAATCTTAACGATTTGTTGGGCAGGGTTCAGGGTTTCAATAACTTCATGCCCTACGGCCCGCTCACGGACTCGCTTGATAAAGTCTTTTACAACAGGAAGGGCTACGTCGGCCTCTAAGAGGGCTAGACGAATCTCCTTGGTTGCCTCTTGGACATCTGCTTCAGAGATTTTCCCTTTCTTACGAAGATTTTTAAAGACGTTCTGTAAACGTTCAGTTAAACTTTCAAATGCCATTATTTTCTCCTATTTTTCAATTCAGTGGAAATCGTCCGAAATGTTGCAAACACTCTAGTTCTTCGGGTGTGACTTCTTTCATGATTTCATTTGGATATCCCCAACAGCTAAAACCTACTTGCATAGCTTTGGAGATATCATTGGGCAAAATAATCTGTAGTCGAGTGGGAAATGGTTCCTCCGCGACTAATAGTTTGCAAGGTATTCCTTGGTAAATGACAAGACTGCCCATGGTTACTCCCGATTATCAATACTTGATAAAATCTCAACTTGCTCTTGTAGAAAAGCATCCTCTGGATAGCGCTCTAGGATCTGATCAAAAATCTGACTGCGGACAATGTAATCAGAGTACATATGCAATTTCATCTCATAATCCTCTAGGATTTTCTCCGTCCGCTTGATATTATCATAAACCGCTTGACGACTCACCCCGAACTCTTCAGCAATCTCAGCCAAGCTGTAGTCATCTGCATAATAGAGCTCGATATAGTTCATCTGCTTGTCTGTCAAAAGTGCTGCATAAAATTCAAAGAGAGCATTCATTCGGTTGGTTTTCTCAATTTCCATACCTTTCATTATATCAAAAAAGCCCGCTAAAGACTAGCGGGACTTGATGCTTTTTGAGTTGAAATGAGAGGATGAATTATCAGAGTTTCAGTGCCAACATGTTGACCGTCATCCCTGCCGCAGTTCCCATCAAGAAGATGGTATCGCCTTCCTTCACATAGCCGTGATCAAGCGCATAGGCTAAACCAAAAGGCACGGCTACTGAAACCATATTTCCATAATCGCTGACAATATTGAGATATTTATCTTTGCCAACTCCCAATTTGTCCATGACGAGTGGCAAGGCCCGGCTAGCTTGGTGGGGAATAATATAGTCTACTGTATCTTTAGAAATGCCTGATTTCTCTTGGAATTCTTGGAACATTTCTGGAATGACACGAGCAGAAAGTAAGAGAATTTTCTTCCCTTTCATATCAAACATGAAATCAGTCTTGGTTGATTCAGAGTAGAGTTTTGGATGATAAGCTGTCAAACCACCACGAATTTCGGTATCATGGGCTCCCTCAGACCAGGTCCGTTGCATGCTAGCAATGATTCCTTTGTCTTGACTTGTTGCTTCAAAAATAAAGGCCGCTGCTCCATCGCTAAATAATTCAAAACTCTCTTTTTGTTTAGGATTAAGCCCAAGACTTCCGACCTCACTGGATACAATGAGAACCCGTTGGTATTCGCCACCTTCAATCAGGTAAGAAATAGTGCTTAGAGCTGATACAAAACTGGTACAGGTGGTATTGATATCCATGGCAGGAATCGTAAGTCCCTTGGCCACGCGCTCGTGGATCAAAGCAGCTGTACAAGGAATCGGCTGAACGCCAACCGCACTAGCCGAAACCAGGCAGTCGATGTCTGTCATTTCAAGCCCTGCATGTTTTAAAGCAGCTTCAATTGCACGCGCTGCTAGATCAATCTGTGTTTCTTCTCCTTCTTTCACACGGTAACGAGTTTGGTCTTTGAAGGTCACTGTATGAGCAGGAAGTGCAGTTCCATAGCCTTTAATTTGCAGATGTCTTTTTACAGTAGTCATAGGATTCTCCTTTTATTGAAGTCGTTGAACACGTTTTAATTTACGTGTTGGGTCCCATTGGTAATCGATAAATTGAATACGTGGGAGGATGAATTGTTTTTGTTGAGCCAAGAGTTCAAATTGGGCAAAGATCGCTTTCTCAATAAACTCGGAACGATGACTCAAGGCGATGGTAATCGATCCATCCGCCAACTGAGTCACTTGATAGTCCTGAATATTTTCGACGAATAAAATGCACCGGCGAATAAAATCTGGATAGATGGTTTGGTTGCTTCCATCTTCTTTTTTGAAATAGAAGATATCATCCGATCGTCCTTCGACCTTTGCGATTCGAGTAAAGACGGATCCGCAAGGGCAAGGGGATTTTTCTTCTACCAAAATATCATTGAGTCGGTAGCGATAGATGGGTTGACTCGTTCGTTTAAAATCTGTAATAATCGGATAAAAGCGGTTATCATCAAGATACTCTTTTTCGACATACAAAATATCTTCGTTGAGGTGAAGATTGCCTTCCGAACAAGTACAAGCCAGAAACCCCTCTGTCGCTTGGTAGACCTGATCAACCTTGTCTAAGTGAAAGGCTTTAGCAATTGTCTGAGCGTCTCTATCCTCTAGGATCTCTGCGACAGAGACAACCTTGATAGGTTGAATCACAAGTTGCTGATGAGTAATATAGTTGGCTAACTCAATCAAGGTGGAGGCTGGCGCCACTACAATAGTTGGTTGATATTCTTTGAGACGCTCTATATGCTCCTTGCTATCCTTGAAAATATCAAAATACTCTAATCGAATAAGGGACGAATTGATGGTTTGATAGAGTTCATTATCCGCTCGTAAGAAAAAGGCAATGCGATGACCAAACAGATTTCCTTTGGGGAGCATTTTAGCTAAGATAGCCGCGGCCCACATACTTCTTTCTTTTTCTGTGGTGACAAAGACTCCTCGGTGGCCGGAAGTTCCAGAGGACAAGCCTACTGCTACTTCTCCATTCATCTCGGTGAAATCTCGTGTTTGTTCTCCACGTATGGCCATCTCTAATGCCTGATCACGATCTACCCCTAGGGTATTGAGTTCATTGAAATGCGTCATCATGAAATTCTTATCCATAGTCCCGAAGGCTTCAGGAGAATGGGTTTGAAAATAGGGGGAGTGAGAAGTGATAAAAGCATGGTAGCGAGCCAATTGCTTTTTTTGGTACTTTTCTAAGGTTTCCTTTGAACGGAATCGATGGCACCATCTAGTTTCAATAAAGGTTTTCAGAAAGACTGTTTTTTTCATTTAAAATCCTTTCAATCCGTTCTTGTGGGTCGTGGCTGACCACAACTTGAATGCCCTCTTGTAAAAGTTTCTCTAGCAACTCTGCTCCCTGGAGATAGGCCTTCTTATTGTCCTGCACGAGGGAAGGAATGAGACGCATATTTCGCGTGTAAGGCAAGAGATCCACTCCCCAAGAAAGATCTGCTCCAATAAAGAGCTTGAGCTCATCCAGATAAAGACAGCCTTGGCCTTTTGCGTGCCCATCAATAGACGATACAAGAATGCTCCCATCCCCAAATAGGTCCGTAGTCGGGCGGTAAGGGAAAGCAGGGTGCGTTTGATCCGCTTTGAGACAAGTCACCCGATCTTTGAAATCAGCTGGAAGAAACTCTTTAAAAATTAGATCTTTGAATTTTGGCTTTTGGTACACATCGTAGACTTCCTGAGTGACAAAGAAATGAGCATTTGGAAAAAGAGCTGCTCCGCCCAGATGATCAGGGTGCAAATGCGAAAGAATCACATAGGAAATGGCTGCTGGATCAATTTCACGCTCTTGTAATAAATAGTCAATCTGGTCTTCTTTTTTCATCTGCATGGGCGTTGCTAGACGGTACCAGAAATACCGTGCTTTTTTCTTGATCTCATAATGATAGCCAGTATCGTACAAAATATAGCCTTTTTCACGATGATGAATCAAAAAGACACCTGCTGGAAATTGCATCTTTTCGTTTGGAATCCCTTTAAATAAGAGTCCAGAATGACTACTACAATAACCTGCTGGAAAATAATCAATGTGCTTGATCATGTTGGACATACTTGTCAATCCCTTCTTCAATGGTCATTTTTGGATAGTAGCCAAGTTCTGTTTGGGCTTTTTTTATATCGAGAGTTTGGCTATAGCGAAGGAGATAATAGGTATAGCGCGTCAACGGGGGTTCAGCTTTCATATGAAATAATCGATACACCCCTTCAAAACTGTACGCCATAGCTGCTATTAGACCTGTTGGAATGTCCCGATAACGGATGGGTTCTCCTAATCCTTTTAATGTTGTTTCAATCAAATACTTAAAGGTCTTTGGCTCTCCATTTGTAATATTATAAACCTGTCCGTTTGCCTCCTTTGCTTCCAAAGCCAAACGAATGGCGAGGGCAACATTTTCCACACAGGTCATATCCATGAGCTGCTCTCCCCCTCGAATCAACGGAATCCCAATTTTCCGACTGAGACGTAAGACACGAGGTAAAATACTGGTATCCCCTACGCCAAATAATCCTCTTGGACGCAAGATGATACTTGGCACATCTGGATAGTCAGAAAAAAGTTTTTCAGAAGCCAATTTGCTTCGGATGTAATTGTTGAGGTGGTTTTCTTTTGGAGCATCACTTTCCTTAATATCGAGTTGGTCTTTTCCAGCTGCATAAATACTGGGAGAAGAAACATACACCAAGCGTTTTACCGCAAATTCACGACACAAGTTAAGGACATTTTGGGTACCGATGACATTTGCCTGATAGAAATCTTTCCAAGGTCCCCAAGCAGTGGACAAGGCTCCTGCATGAACAACAGCATCAACTTCCTGAAAAGCTTGTCTTAGTTCCTCACTAGCGCTCAAATCTCCTTTAACAAATTGAACGTGCTCACTTTCCAGAGCCTTCCCAACTTTTTCATTTCGACCAAAGGCTACAATGGAATAGTCGTGATCCAATAACTCCTCAATCACATATTTTCCAAGGAAGCCAGTCGCACCTGTTACAAGAATTTTCATAGTTTCCCATCCGTTCCACGTCTTAACAATCGTTGAATTTCAAACTCTAAGGTATCCAACGGTTTGTAGGTTTTTGATAGTTTGTTTAGTCTCGCCAACTCTTCCCAAGATTCTTTTTCTAAAAGGGCGTTAAAACCTGCTTGAATTTCTTCAGTGCGATTTCGATGAGCTTGAAAAGCAATCCCTGCTTCTACTCCTCGAATGGCATAGTCAAATTGGTCATAATCATGCGGCAAGATCAAGGCTGGTTTCTTAAATTCGATGCACTGATAAAAGATTCCAGCCCCTCCATGGTGAACCACATAGTCCATTTGCGGTATGTATTCTTTGTAAGGGAGATAAGTTACGAGAGTCACATTTGAAGCCACTTCTTCTTTAGAAAATTCTTTTGCTCCATCTCCTAGTGTGACAAAAAAGTGGCATTCTGGATGCTCTTTGGCTAACTGCTCGGTTTGATGGAGCAAATTTTCTTTTGCCCACGGCAACTGAGTCCCACAAGTCACGAGAATCTTCTTTTTGTCTTCATAAGGGCTGAGATCCAAAGGATAATCTTCTGCTTTTTCAAGAGAAGTCCCCAAAGGGCCAAGCCAAGCATATTGATGAGGGAAATGTGTTTTCAATTCCAGCTCCATCATACCAATTCCAAAGATGGCATAAGGTGAGTAGATCGTCTCCACTCCATTTTGATTGTATAACTTAAAATTGTAACGTTTTAAGCGTTTGCGTAAGAGGAAAGCCCCACAGTATTTTCCAATGCGCGTGAGTTTACGACATAGTGCTTGGATCTTCTCTTCTTTTTTGGTTCGTGCGACCCCCATCCCTCCAAAGAAGCATGGTGGACCATATGGAGTCTCGATCGCAAATTGTGTTGCCATGGTGGTAATCCAAGGGATTTCCAGCTCTTCAGCTACAAAGCCAGCTGATAGGGTAATAAAATCTGCAATTACAATATCTGGACGATTTACGCGCCACTCCTCTAGCAATTGATCCGATACATGATTAATCAAATCGAGACTCTTGGACAATTGCCGATAAGCTGAAAATAGATTGAGTTTCTTATCGTTATTCGCCGCACGTTCAAACTCTTCTACTTTGTCCTCTAGAATAGGAACAACCGTGAAGCCGAGACTTTCTGCAACGGCTTTTTTCTGAGGACCCGTGAAAACCCGAATTTCCATGGTTGGATCATCCAATAAGGGTTTGACCAGATTTAAAGTTGGATACAGATGCCCACTCAAGGGAACAGCTACCACATCAATTTTAATTTTTTTCATTTTTTCCTGCCTTATATCTTTTTTTAGATCTAAAACTAGCTTCTATCTATTAATTCGTAAAAAAAATCAAAAATTGGAGAAAAAAATAAAAATTTTTTTAAATTTTTTTAAATCTTTTATTTTTGACCACACTATCACTATATAGAAAGAATGACTTCTCACTAAAAAAGCTCCCAAATGCCCTGATAATATGCCTTGGACATTTGAAGAGTTTTTTATTTCTGTTCATTGTTGGTTTAATTGTTTTCCAAATAAAATTCGAAACGTTCCCCTACATACTGGCTTTTCACATACTCAAAAGCAGTCCCGTCTTCAAAATAAGAAACCTGTGTCAATCCTAAAATAGCTTGTCCTTTTGAAATCTGTAAATAGTCCGCAATCTTATCCTTGGCTAATCGCGCATAGATGGTCTGATGCGATTTTCCAATCTTATAGCCATGACGCTCCAAGGTTTGGAAGAAATGACTGGTCACCTCTTCGCGATTGAAATTCTTAATAAATTTCTCTGGAATGGAAGCCACTTCATAAACGACAGGGATCCCATCCGCATATCGGACCCGCTCCATCCGAATGATGGTGTCTGTCTTATCGATGCCTAATTTATCCACTTCTTGGAGGCTAGGAATGGTTTTACGGTAAGAAATCACTTGACTAGAAGGTTCCTTACCTTGCGATTTCATAATCTCAGTAAAACTGGTTGTTCCGCGCATTTTTTCTTGGACGCGCGTGCTAGTGATAAAGGTACCACTTCCTACCCGTCTTTCAAGTACTCCTTCTTCAACTAGAAGGGTAATGGCCTGCCTAAGAGTCATCCGACTGACCTGGAATTTTTCAGCTAGATCGCGTTCACTGGGAAGCCGCTCTCCAATTTTCCATATTTTTTGATCAATCTCAGATTTAATCTGATCATGAATTTGAATATAAGCTGGAATCATAATATTGCTCTTTCTCTGTGTTACCTCTATTGTAGCGTAAAATTCCCAATTCTTCAATCAGAGATTGGTAAAGACAAGGCATTTGTGTTAGAATAGAGGAAAGTAAATTTCTATAAGAAGGGGATAAGATGACAAACCTATCAACTGATTTGCATGATGTTGAAAAAATCATCGTGCTTGACTACGGTAGCCAGTACAATCAGCTTATTTCACGTCGAATTCGTGAAATTGGTGTCTTCTCAGAATTGAAGAGCCATAAGATTTCTGCTGATGAAGTTCGTGCAATCAATCCAGTTGGGATCGTTCTTTCAGGCGGACCAAACTCTGTATACGAGGAAGGTTCTTTTGATATCGATCCTGAAATTTTCGAACTCGGTATTCCAATCCTTGGAATCTGTTACGGAATGCAATTGTTGACCCATAAATTGGGTGGGAAGGTCGTTCCAGCAGGTGACGCTGGTAACCGTGAATATGGTCAATCTGAACTCAGCTTGACAGAATCTTCTGCTCTTTTTGCAGACACGCCAGACAAACAATTGGTCTTGATGAGCCACGGGGATGCTGTTACAGAAATTCCGGCTGACTTTATCCGCACTGGTACTTCTGCTGACTGTCCATTTGCATCCATTGAAAATCCTGATAAGAAAATCTACGGAATCCAATTCCACCCTGAAGTTCGTCACTCTGTTCACGGTTATGACATCTTGCGTAACTTTGCCTTGAACATCTGTGGGGCTAAAGGTGACTGGACCATGGACAACTTCATCGACATGCAGATCAAAAAAATCCGTGAAACCGTCGGAGACAAACGTGTCCTTCTTGGTCTTTCAGGTGGTGTTGACTCTTCCGTTGTTGGGGTTCTCCTTCAAAAAGCAATTGGCGATCAATTGATCTGTATATTTGTAGACCACGGTCTTCTTCGTAAAGGGGAAGCTGACCAAGTTATGGAGATGCTTGGTGGGAAGTTTGGTTTGAACATTGTCAAAGCAGATGCTGCTAAACGTTTCCTTGATAAATTAGCTGGTGTGTCTGATCCAGAACAAAAACGCAAGATCATTGGGAACGAATTTGTTTATGTCTTTGATGACGAAGCAAGCAAGCTAAAAGATGTAAAATTCTTAGCGCAAGGAACACTATACACTGACGTGATCGAGTCTGGTACGGATACTGCTCAAACCATCAAGTCTCACCACAATGTTGGTGGACTTCCAGAAGATATGCAGTTTGAACTGATCGAGCCACTTAACACTCTTTACAAAGATGAAGTTCGTGCCCTCGGTACTGAACTTGGCATGCCAGACCACATCGTATGGCGCCAACCATTCCCAGGTCCAGGTCTTGCTATCCGTGTTATGGGTGAAATCACTGAAGAAAAACTTGAAACAGTTCGCGAATCAGACGCTATCCTTCGTGAAGAAATCGCTAAGGCTGGCCTCGACCGCGATATCTGGCAATACTTCACTGTTAATACTGGTGTTCGTTCTGTCGGTGTGATGGGAGATGGCCGTACTTACGACTATACCATCGCTATCCGTGCTATCACTTCGATCGATGGAATGACAGCTGACTTCGCTAAGATTCCATGGGAAGTTCTTCAAAAAATCTCTGTCCGTATCGTAAACGAAGTTGACCACGTCAACCGCATCGTCTACGATATCACAAGTAAACCACCTGCAACTGTAGAGTGGGAATAACATAAGCAAATATGTCGCTGCTATAAAACCATTGAAAACAGTGGGTTTTAGTGATTAAATGGTGCAAAACACTCTTGAGTGATACTATTTTGATACTAAAAAGTTGAAATAGTACGTTCAAAAGGAAGTTGTTGAATGTAGCTGAATTGTTTAAAAAGCCTTCCACTGATATGGTGGAAGGCTTTTGTGGAAATAGTGTAAAAGGGAAACTGGGCAGATCAGATGGACAATAATTATATCAAAATAAATATCTTTCCAATTATTGCTGAAGTGCTGTTTGTACTAGCATGCTTGCTATTTCAAGGATATTATATATACATCAATTTTTTGTTTTATATAATTTTAGCAATATATTTCTGGTTAGGAAAGGATTTTTCAATCAAAGAGTGGATAGCTTCTGTAAAAGGGGGAATTGCTTTTTGGAAACAGGTTATATTGACGATATTATTCTTTTGTCTTGCTTTCGTATTTACAAATATCTTAGAAAATATGTTCCCATATCTTAGTACGGAAATGATTCATTTGAAAGCGGATAATTGGTTAAAACTTATTCTATTTGCAGCATCTACAATAATGTTGCCACCAATCGTAGAAGAAGTGTTTTATAGAAAGAACCTTATATCTTTTAAAAATGGGAAAATGTTAATTTTGACAACCTTGTTTAGCATGTTTGCATATGCTTTAGAACACACATTTTCAATTTGGGGAGTTTTCTTATGCATGATATGGGCTTTGCCCTTAAGCGTTTCTTACATTAAAACCAAAAACATCTATGTTACAATGACGTCACATTTTATATGTAATTTTGTTATAAATGGAATTGCTGTTATTAAAATATGTGATTATCTATTGCATTGATTATCTGCACAAAACAATATTTACATTGTTAAAGCACATAACTTTAAGATTGTAAAATCTTTCAGCTATGTGCTTTTTCTGTGCCTTTTTTATATTCGGTGGAATTTTGGCTCCAATGCTACCATTATAGAACTTTATATTGCTTTCCCCAAAAGGAACATAATCTTTTTTCAGGTTGTCAGGGGTGCTTTCTTTTTTACTTAACCAACCAAACCACTAAAGAATTTAACAATCATATCCCAGATAGATCCGAAGAAGCCGGCTATGGCATTCCACACATTTGTAAAGAAATTACCACTGTCTTTTAAAATAGCATTAGTATCAAAATTGAGATTGATATTGTTAAAGGTATCGCCAGCCTTGTCTACGATACTATCTTTCAAATCCGTCAACGTTTTGGTAAAGTTTTTACTACTGATGACGCTACTCTTTGAGAGGTTCACTGCGAAATTCACGATCAAATTGATCTGGTTACCTGTCACAGTTGTATCTAGCTTATAATTTTTCAGCGTTTCTTCGACGATTTTCCGGATATCATCCTTACTCAAATCCTGGTTGTTCTGTTTGGCATTGGCTACTGCTGTTTTAATATCGGTCAAAGCGACGTTTAACTTATCTGCATCGAAGTTTTTCTTGCCAGCGTTTTCCTCGTTGATCCCGGATAGAGTCTTTAACTCTTCTTGAGCCAGATCTTTGCTTTCTTGAGAAACTTTGGCGCCATTTTTCTCAAGCGAGTAATAGATACCAGCTAAGGCACTTTCACCTGTTACTTGGACAGGAGATGCGACTGTAATTTGAGCATGCTCCAATCCAAGTGTAACGGCTGCATTACGATACATATCTGCGGTAACCTTGGTGATGTTTTGAGGCGTTACGATATTCACTTCTAGAGCCTTATTCTTACCTAATTTTTGAATTTTAACGGAGGAATAGAGTTCTAGACTATCATCGTTAGCAACGTTCATAATCGAAGAGTAAACCTCTGGTGTCATGGTCTTCCACTCTTCTTTGTCTTTTGAACTATCGTAGTTCAGTAAACTCAAGGTTTGCTCAATTTGACTTTGGTCAAGAGAATAACCCAAAACATAGTCTGGCTTGACATAAGTTTCATCAATGACTTTCTGGACATTAGTATCTGCAGAAACATGTGGAATTCCACTAAAGAGGGCAACTGTCGACGCTACAAATAAAGCAATTTTTCTAAATTTCATTTCTCTCTTCTTTCTATCTCATATCCACGCTGAGTAGATTTTATCGACTATTCCACCTGACTAGAGATGAAAAAAAGAAGCCAATAAAAGAGTTATTCACTTCAATGTTTATTATATCGTTTCTTTCTTAAAAGAAGCTTACATTTCTTTTAAGAAAGGATGACATATTTATTTTCCCCAAAGAAACTGGATCAACAACTTATCTACTATTGGATTTTCATGAAGTTGGCTGTGCTGAGCCCCTTTGCCATCAATCTGTTCTTCACGGTAGCTTTTTGCACGTTCTGCTACTAGGTAACGAAGGGCTTTTGAAGAAATATTGAGAACCGATCCATCAGTTTCTCCTCCGATATCTCCATAGATATTCAGTACATCGATCTGATTTTCTGGATAGACTTCCCGAAGAGCTAAAAGCTGTTGGTACTGCTCATTCATTGATGAAGGCTTACCTGTTTGTGAATCTAGAACCAAACCTTGGGGTAAATTCATCCCTTCGAGTCCAGCGACATGGTTGGCAATGGCGACCTGCTTGACAATTTTTGGCAAATTCTCATCACTTCCATGTTCCAGAAGATAATATAAGACGGACATATTTCCCATAGAATGAGCGACGACGTTCATCTCTTTAAAATGGTAGGTATCTTGAAGTTTTTTAACTACCTGATAGGCATAATGGCTGATGACTTTTGGATCGGGCGTGCGATTGTTTTGATATTCCACTTTGATAATTGGATTGACCGCACCTTTGGGAATGGTCCCTGTCAGCTTTACTTGTCCATCGGTAGCCACGTTTGCAGTAATGACGGTCTCTGTAACCCCTGCTTTTTTTGCCGCATCTGTCATGTGTTTTTCTGCATTGGCACTCGAGCCATAACCATGAAAAAATAAGGTAGGACGAGTATTTTGTAGGTAATTAGTGTGGTCCAACTGCGTTTTTTGTTGAGACTTCCCCCAAAAAGCGATACATAGGAGAATCAACCCCAAAAGCAGCCCGTAGAATGATTTTTTGTTCAATAGGAACTCCTCAAGATAATTTAAAACTAACTAGTATTTTATCATAGCTATTTAATGATTTCAAAAGATTGAGAATGAAAGAGCCAAAATACACAAAAAGATTTATAGATTATAAGAGAGGCTGGGATAAAAGTCCTAGCCTCTCAATTGTCTTTGGATTGTCGAGCAAGACGCAGTGGTTGAGTGGGCTCTACTACGCTGAATTCATCAGCTTTTACAGCCCTACTCAACTGTGCGGAGGTGGGACGACGAAATCAAATTCTAACGAATGACCGATTTCTGTCCCACACTCTCTGACTTGTTTGATTAAAACCATGAAAATAACTTCATAATTGTCATATTGGTTTCTACTAAACGAGAGTAATAAATGTTACCCCCATTAATGTAGAGTTCCATCCCGTTTAAAAGAGAGATAGGATGGAGGTAAAGATAAGTTTCACCGGTTACATTGCCAAGACTCGGAGCTACCACATCCCGCGAATAAGCTCGGGCCAACTCTAGGGAATTTGTTCCACCGTGTTTAGCTACATAATCAATGTAATCTTTCCCGAAATTATAGGCTTGAACGGCTGTCCAGCTATCAACCCTTTTTTTCTTGGCTTCTTTTAACTCATCTGAAAGAGTCTGAATACCTTGGCGAATGCTGGCCTTATTATCACTAATGGTATTGGTCTCACCACTTGCACTCTCGCTAGCCTGCATGACATCGTCCTCTCGACCTTTGGTCTCTGTATAGATCATAGCCAGAATGAGGTTTTCATTGGCTGTGGTATCCTCCTCAGCAAGGACTTCTCTAACCAGAGAGCGATACTGCATGACTTGTTTGACATCATGGTGGATCTGGATCCCCTTGTAGATTCCAAATATAAGTAAGATGAATAAGAAGATCTTCACTATGCGTTTAATCATTATTTACTCTGTATATCCTCAATATTTTTGATCAGAATAGAATAGGTCCCGTTCTCGTTTAGAATAAATTCAACAGATTCTGCATCTTCATAGACATTATTCGGAACGATCAGTTCAATTCCATTTGACAATGACAATTTCTGATTTTCAAACTTCTTCAACTGGCGACTTGCATCAATTTCTTCAAAAGTGACAGGTTCAGGTACCGCTTCTTTGACTTGGTCAATAAAACTGAGGCGAGCTGTCAAATTATCGTCAAAGAGATCATCTGCTAATTTCTCTGGAGAGAGTTTATTTTCTTCCTCGATATGATTGAAAATAGCTGATTTAACCTTTGATTGAAATCGAAAATCATCTGTGTTAAAGCTTTCCGCAATCTTCTGGGCTGTTTTTTCTAGAGCCTTGATCGATTTTTTAGGAGAAATCTTGGGTTGCACCTGCAAAAGATTCTCGGAAAAATAATTCAAGAAGGTCCCGTTATACTTGATCCGTTTTTCAATCAAGTGGTATTTGCGACTTTGAAGATTAATGACCAAGGCTTCGTCAGCACCAGTACCAAAACCAGGTAGATTGTTTTGCGTCAGCTTGATCGGATTGTCCACTTCACCGCCAAGATGGGTCAAGGTTTCTCGTAAAGCGATTCGAAGAAAGGCAAAATGCTCCACTCCTTCTTTCGAGAATTGGACGAATACTAAATCGTTGGTTTTTTGATTCTCAGAGACGACAAATTCTTCCTTCCAGCGATTCGCTACCGCGACCGAAGTTTCTAAAAGATCATCTGAAATCATCTCAAGAAAAGGATTGTCCTCTTCGAAAATACCGGTCCTGGCTTCATCGGAATAAACGCGCTCAATCTTCTTGCGCAAGTATTCCTCAATTTTAGGCGTGATATTGAGGAATTTATCTGCCAGATAGAGATCGGTATCATCTGGACTGAATTGATGAATGATGGCTTTCTTTACGTAAATATCCATAAGATAGTTTAATCCTCATAAAGTGGAAAGGCGTCTGTCAGGGTTTTGACTTGGCTACGAACCTCGTCTAATACTTCTTGCTTGTCTGCATTCTTCAGCGCTTTGATCATGAGTTCAGCAACGGTGCGACTTTCTTTTTCACCAAAACCGCGAGCAGTGATGGCTGCTGCACCAATCCGAATCCCACTGGTCTTAAATGGAGACAAGGTTTCATAAGGAATAGAGTTTTTGTTGAGGGTAATGTTGACCTCGTCCAGTAAGTTTTGCGCCACTTTCCCATTTTCAACGACTTTAGTCACATCGACAAGGAAAAGGTGGTTCTCAGTTCCGCCTGAAATGACACGGAAATCAGGATCTTGCAAGAAGACATCAGCCATAGCCTGACTATTCTTAATCACGTTAGTGGCATACTCTTTAAAGGCAGGGTCAAGCGCTTCTTTGAAAGCAACAGCTTTAGCTGCAACGACATGCTCTAGTGGTCCTCCTTGAATACCAGGGAAGATGGCAGAGTTAATTTTCTTAGCTAACTCCTCGTCATTAGTCAAGATCAAGCCACCACGAGGACCACGAAGGGTCTTGTGAGTGGTTGTTGTCGTGATATGGGCATAAGGAACTGGACTTGGGTGAAGACCTGCTGCAACTAGACCAGCAATATGGGCCATATCAACCATGAGCTTAGCTCCTACTGCATCTGCAATTTCACGGAATTTTGAGAAATCAATAATGTGAGAGTAGGCTGAGGCACCAGCAACAATGAGTTTTGGTTTGACTTCTTGAGCTTGTTTTAAGATGGCGTCAAAATCCAAGAGTTCTGTTTCCGGATCTACACTATAGGACACAAAGTTATAAGTTTGACCAGAGAAGCTCACAGAAGCTCCGTGCGTCAAATGCCCACCGGCAGCTAGATCCATCCCCATGACAGTGTCACCAGGTTCAATCAAGGCCATATAGGCAGCACAGTTAGCCTGACTTCCTGAATGCGGTTGAACGTTAGCAAACTTAGCCCCAAAGATTTCCTTAGCACGTTCAATTGCCAGGCTTTCAACGATGTCTACAACATCAGTCCCACCGTAGTAACGGCGACCTGGATAACCTTCTGCATATTTATTGGTCAGAATAGACCCTTGCGCTGCCATAACCGCCTTAGAGACGACATTTTCAGAAGCAATCAACTCGATATTGTTTTGTTGGCGTTCCTCTTCTTTGGAAATAGCATTCCATAGGTCTGCATCATAGGCTTTGTAATCTTCTTTATCAAAAATCATCCGTCTACTCCTTATTAAATAATTTTTTATATACATTATGACAGAGGAAGGTCATCTTCCTCAAAAGAAAGCTCGGGTACTTGTGCAAGCAAATCATCTTTCGTAATCGAACCTTGGCGCAAAATCCTTGCTTTGGAACCAGAAATGTCCAAGATGGTTGAATCTTGGCCAGTAAGGAAAGCATCGTCCTCAAAGCCAGGAATTACCTGATCAAATTCTTTTACAATTGTTTCATACTTTGTTCCACTTGCATGACCTGAAAGATTGGCCGAGGGACCAACCAAAGGGCCGTATTTACGAATTAAATCCAATGTCTTTGGGTGAGCCGGTATACGGAAACCAACTGTATCCAATCCTGAATGAATCCAGTTAGGTACCTTTTCATTCGCTTGAAGAATAATAGTTAGAGGCCCAGGTAAAAATGAATGAATTAGTTTTGTTAAATAGCTGGGTTGATTTTTCGAATAAATTCGAATCGTTTTTTCATCGGCTACATTTAAATTCAGAGCCTTGTCTCTAGGTCTACGTTTTAATTCGTAAATATAATCAACTGCCTCTTGGTCCAAAGCTTTAGCGAAAATACCATAGACTGTTTCAGTTGGCAGAATAACCGCACGGCCTGCTTCTAATTCTTTCTCAATGTTATCCATTGTCTACTACTACCATTCTTTCTTGTCCAAATTGGTCTTTCAGAACTCGAACTCGTTTGTCAGGAAACGCTTCTCGAAAGAGCTCTTTTACTTTGGCTCCTTGCTTATAGCCAATTTCTAGATAGATCTTTCCTTCTGGTGTTAATACACTCGGTGCTTGCTGGGCAATCTTTTCGTAGATAGCATATCCATCACGGTCTGCAAAGAGAGCTAAGTGAGGTTCAGAGGCTAATACATTGACTCCTACTTCTTCTAGATCATCACGCGAGATATAGGGTGGATTGGACACAATCAGGTCGTATGGACCTTCTAGATCATCTAGTACATCTGAAGACTTAAAGGAAACGACTGCTTCTAACTGCTGGGCATTTTCATGAGCAAGCTCCAAAGCCTTTTCTGACACATCACTAGCTTGAATCTGCCAGTTAGGTCTAGCGAGCGCTAAGCTAATCGCAATAGCACCACTTCCTGTTCCGATATCCAGAACTCGTAGGGATTCCCCGTCGTTTTCTTCAAGAATGAGTGCAACTAATTCTTCCGTTTCAGGTCTAGGAATTAGCACGCGCTTATCAACTGTAAAAGTATGGCCACAGAATTCGGCGCTGCCAACAATATATTGGGCAGGAACATGATGTTTCAACTGCTCAAAGATGGATAGGAGCAAGTCCTGATCCTCTACTTCAACTTCTTTTTGCAAGGCAAGGACAAAGTCTGTAAAGGTCCAATTTTTTAAAGCACGATACGCGAAGGAGAGGCTTTCTGCTTCCTCTCCAACGGCTATTAATTCTTCTTCATACTGGGCTAATAATGGTCCCAACAACATTATTTATTCAACTCTTCTAGTTTTTGTGTTTGATCATACAAGACCAAAGCATCGACCACTTCATCTAATTTACCAGATAAGATAGTATCCAGTTTTTGAAGGGTCAAGCCAATCCGGTGATCGGTCACACGGTTTTGAGGGAAGTTATAAGTCCGGATCCGCTCTGAACGATCACCAGTACCGATAGTTGACTTCCGCTCAGCGTCTTGCTCATCTTGGGCGATCTGAGCAAAGTGGTCAGCCACACGCGCACGGATGATCTTCATGGCTTTTTCACGGTTCTTCTGTTGGGTCCGTTCTTCCTGCATCTCTACCTTGATATTGGTTGGCAAGTGGACGATACGAACGGCTGTTGCAACCTTGTTGACGTTTTGTCCACCCGCACCAGATGCGTGGTAAATGTCAATCCGAAGGTCTTTTGGATCAATGTCGTATTCAACTTCTTCGATTTCTGGCATGACCAGAACGGTTGCTGTAGAGGTATGGACACGACCTTGGCTTTCCGTCACAGGGACCCGTTGTACCCGGTGGGCACCAGATTCATACTTGAGTTTCGAGTAGACAGATTGACCAGAAACCATGGCCACTACTTCTTTGATCCCGCCAACGCCATTGTAAGAGGCTTCCATGACCTCAAAGCGCCAACCTTGGCTTTCCGCATATTTTTGGTACATCTGCAAGAGGTCGCCAGCAAACAACTGTGCTTCGTCTCCTCCTGCTGCCCCACGGATTTCCAAGATAATGTTCTTGTCATCGTTTGGATCTTTTGGAAGAAGTAAGATCTTCAGTTTTTCTTCGTACTCTTCCTTTTCAGCCTTGGCATCTTTGAGCTCTTGCTTGGCCATTTCTTCCAAATCTGCATCGCCGCCTGCTTCCTTGATCATTTCTTCAGCATCGACGATATTTTGAAGCACTTGCTTGTACTCTCTGTAGGCTGTCACCGTGTCGCGAGTGGAAGCCTCTTCTTTTGAAAGCTCCATAAAGCGTTTGGTATCAGAGACCACATCAGGGTCACTCAATAATTCCCCTAACTCTTCATAACGGTCTTCTACAGCTTGTAGTTGATCATAGATATTCATGTTTGCTCCTTAATTCTAGGTTGTTAGATCATAGATTGCTACAATTTCGTCTTCTATGACTTGGCCAGTTTCTTTAAATCCATAATGGAGATAGCAAGATCTCGCTTGATTATTTTCCGGTTCATAAGATAACCAAAGACTTGTTGCTTTTCCAGCTGGCTCTGTTCGAACAAAGTCAATGACTGCATCCATAGTCGGTTTAAAATAGCCTAAACCTTGAAATCGTTTATCGATCATAAAACGAAATAACAAGTAGTTCCCCTTACTGATCCCAATTTTCCGGTCATAGGCAATCATAACAAAACCAACTAATACTTCCTTATCATAAACTGCTAAGGGAGCTATAAATTCACCATTTTTATCATATACATAGGCTTCAGCTAAACTAATGGAATTGGATGCAATAAAATTCCTTTGGTTTGGATGAACTTCTAGATTTAAAACGTCAAAATAATTTTCTATTGTAATATCTTTTAAACAAATAGGCATCATTATCCTCTCTAAAACGTTCTAGACGCTTTCAGATGGTATGTCCGGATTAAAATAATGCTTGCGGCAAACCGAGATATAGGTCTCGTGTCCACCAATCTGGATCTGCTCTCCGTCGTAGACAGGTTTGCCCGCTTGGGTGCGTAAGACCATGGTCGCCTTGCGGGAACAGTATTGGCAGATGGTTTTGATTTCCTCGATCTTGTCTGCTAACAAGAGGAGGTGTTTAGAACCTTCAAAGAGTTCATTTCGAAAATCATTTTTGAGGCCAAAAGCCATCACCGGCACATCCAGTTCATCCACGACTCTTGCCAGATCATAGACATGGTGGCGTTTCAAAAACTGAGCTTCATCGATTAAGACACAGTAAGGTTTGATTGCTTGGTTTTTAATAAAGCCAAAGATATCAGTTTCTTCTTCGATCGCAACGGCTTCCCGTTTCATACCAATCCGGCTAGAAACCACTCCAAATCCATCACGCGTATCGATTGCTGAGGTCATGATGACGACGCTCTTACCTTGCTCTTCATAATTATGAGCCACCTTCAAAATCTCAATGGTTTTACCAGAGTTCATGGTCCCATATTTATAATATAATTGTGCCATTTTCCTTTTGTTCTCTCTAAAATGTGTTTCATTATCATTTTACCATAATTTTGCTAACCTTTGTATCCCAAAATGTGATAAAATAGTCCTATAAAAAATTTAGGAGGTGGCCACATGCCATTTGTACGAATTGATCTATTTGAAGGACGCACTTTGGAACAAAAGAAAGCCCTCGCTAAAGAAGTAACGGAGGCTGTTGTCCGTAATACTGGCGCTCCTCAGTCAGCTGTTCACGTTATCATTAATGATATGCCTGAAGGAACCTACTTCCCTCAAGGTGAAATGCGCACCAAATAATATTTCCACTAAAAAAACCTTTCTTGCTTGTGATAACACATAGCAGGAAAGGTTTTTCTTATTTTTCTTGTGCTTGACGTTCTGCTTTACGTTCTTCGAATTCTTCATCACTCATCAGAGTTCCACCGACATTAGCTGATTTAGCAAAAGCAGTGTAGCGGCGCAACCATCCACTTGAAATCTTAGATTTGAAAGGTTTCAAGTGTTTACGGCGTTCTTCAAGGGATGCATCATCGACAAGCAAATCAAGGGTACGATTTGGTAGGTCAATCACGATTTCATCCCCATCTTCGATTAGGGCAATATTACCACCTTCTGCTGCTTCTGGAGAAACGTGACCAATCGCAATCCCACGAGTAGCTCCTGAGAAACGACCATCCGTAATGAGAGCCACATCCTTACCAAGACCGCGTCCGACAATCTTAGAAGTTGGCGCCAGCATCTCTGGCATACCAGGACCACCCTGAGGACCTTCGTAACGAATGACAACGACATGGCCCTTCTTGACTGTTCCATTGTCAATCAACTCAAGGGCTTGATCTTGTGAATCGCAACAAATAGCCTTACCGCGGAAAGTGGTCACAGATGGATCTACACCACCGACCTTGATAACCGCTCCATCTTGAGCGATATTTCCGTAAAGGATAGACAAACCACCTACAGGTGAGATAGGATGCTCAATTGGATGAATAATTTCTTCATTTTTGATTTCCGCACCAGCTACGTTTTCTTTCAAGGTTTTACCAGTAACTGTAATACGATCACCCTTAATAGCACCTTTTTTGATCAACTGATTGATAATGGCTGGAACACCACCAGCTTCGTGCACATCATGCATAGTGTAGATACTTGAAGGTGCAATTTTAGAGAGATATGGTGTCTTCTTGGCAATTTCGTTGATATCTTTGAGATCATAGTCAATCCCTGCCTCACGCGCAATCGCAAGCGTATGGAGGACAGTATTGGTTGATCCACCCATGGCCATATCAAGCGCAAAGGCATCATCGATAGCTTCTTTGGTCACAATATCCCGTGGACGGATATCCTTTTTAATATTCTCCACCAATTGTTTGGCTGCTTGGCGAACCAATTCACGGCGTTCATCCGAAACCGCTAGGATGGTACCATTACCTGGAAGAGCAAGGCCTAATACTTCCATCAAACAGTTCATGGAATTGGCGGTAAACATACCAGAGCAAGAGCCACAAGTTGGGCAAGCATTTTTTTCCAGGAAATCCAGCTCATCCATGCTCATATCACCAGCCTGATAAGTCCCTACTGCTTCAAACAAACTTGAGAGAGTCGCTTGATGCCCCGTCATGTCAACGCCACCCTTCATAGGGCCGCCAGAACAAAATACTGCTGGCACATTGGTCCGCATGGCTGCCAAAATCATTCCCGGTGTAATCTTGTCACAGTTGGGAATATAGAAAACACCGTCAAACCAGTGGGCATTGATGACCGTTTCAGCAGTATCTGCGATCAACTCGCGAGATGGCAAACTATAACGCATCCCGATATGCCCCATAGCGATTCCGTCATCGACACCGATGGTATTAAATTCAAAAGGAATCCCACCAGCCTCGCGAATAGCTTCCTTTGCAATATCTGCTAATTCACGCAGATGAACATGCCCTGGAACGATATCAATATAGGAGTTACAAATTGCAATAAAGGGCTTTTGCATATCCTTTGCTGATTTTACTTGCCCTGTTGCATAGAGGAGACCACGCGCTGGTGCTCGGTCGATCCCCATTTTGATCATATCACTTCTCATCTTGTTCTCCTCCTAGTTCTTCATTTCTACCTCCTAATCTTATCACTTTGACATCAATTGTCAAGAACTTTCAGAAAATTTATACTATTTATGGTGCATAAAAAACCTGGTTTCCCAGACTTTAGTTTGTTTGCTTTTTTTCGATCTGCCAGAGCCGAAGTTGGTAGCAAATACCACTCACGACAAGGCTAGAAATAAGACCGATCCAATAGGCATAGGGACCAAGGGTGGTCACATGATCAAGGAAAATCCCTAAAGGAATAGAAATACACCAATAGCTAAAAACTCCTAATAAGAATGGAACGGTTGTATCCTTATAACCCCGCAAAATCCCTTGAAGGGGTGCTGCAAAGGTATCAGCTACTTGGAAAAAGAGACTATAGGTCATGAAAATAGCAGTTTGCTGCACAAAGACTGGATCCTTGCCGTATAGCCCTGCCAGTTGAAAGCGGAATGTATAAAGAAAGACGAGGGTGACAATCGCAAAGCCAAAGGCTGTCAGCCGTCCCAAACGGCAATATTGTTTGACCACTTCTGGTCTTCCTGCACCCAATTCGAAAGATACGATAATAGCCATGGTGCTCGAGATACTAACCGGAAAAGCATACATCAGGGTAGAAAAATTCATGGCCGATTGGTGACTAGCGATGGTTAGTGATGGGAATTTTGCCATTAACAGGCCAACCAGCGAGAAGATGATGACTTCTGCAAAAACAATTCCACCGATTGGAAGCCCAAGGCGCAATACTTCTTTCATCCCTTTAAAATCATAAGGTTGCGGCTTCCACAATTGGAAAGGTGCTACCTTAGGGTGCTTGCACAAGATTAAAACTGCAATAGCCAGCAAGACCCAGTAGGCCAGAGAGGTTCCAAGACCTGCTCCCGCTCCTCCCATCTCAGGAAAGCCAAAAGCCCCATAGATCAAGATATAGTTAAAACAAGCATTCAAAGGCAAGAGCAAGAGCATCAAGTACATCGATAGTCGCGTCATTCCCAACGTATCGAGGAAGGTCCGCACGATACTAAAGAGCAACAAGGGTAAGATTCCTAGAGAAAGGAAATATAAGTAGCGAATGGCTATTTGAGCAACAACATTTTCTAAGCCGATCTGCTTGAGAATCATTGGCGCAATCCCCCAGACAAAGCCTATTAAGAGAATGGCCATCGCAAATGACATATAGAGGAATTGGTAAAAATCGCCAGCAATCCGTTCTTTATTTCCCTTGCCCAAATGATGCCCGACAATCGGTGTCAGAGCAGAGACAATCCCGGTCAGGAAAGTAAAAAATGGGTTCCACAGACTGGTAGCTGTAGAAACTCCAGCCAAATCAAGGGTCCGGTACTGACCGGTCATGGCTGTATCGACAAAGCTGGCTGAATAATTGGCCAATTGGTAGATCAAAATCGGCAAAAATAGACTCAAAAACAAACGCAAGCGTTCTTTAAAGTGATAGGTTAAATACATGATTCTAACTCTCTTCTCATCAAATAAGATTTTCTCCCCTTCCACTCTACTATATGTTTCCTTAAAAGTCAAAAAAACCGAAGATCCAAGGACCTCCGGTAAATTTGAGATAATTATTTATTGCGGTTCAAAATCGCATTGAGAACGATCGCTAAGACGCTTGCAACGACAATTCCGTTTGCAAAGAACATTTGGAATCCTGTTGGAAGGCCATTAAAGAGGGTACTGTTATTCAAGCCAACCCCTGCTGCAATAGATACAGCTGCGATGAGGAAATTGTGCTCGTTGTGTTCGAAATCAACACGCGCAAGGATCTGCATCCCCTGAATAGATACGAAACCAAACATGACCAGCATCGCTCCACCAAGTACTGGGCTTGGGATGATTTGTGCTAAAGCTCCAAACTTTGGAAGGAGACCGAGTAGAACAAGGAAACCAGCCGCATAATAGATTGGAAGACGGGTCTTGATACCAGACAATTTCACTAAACCAACGTTTTGTGAGAATCCAGTGTATGGGAAGGTGTTGAAGATACCACCGAGAAGCACGGCCAACCCTTCAGCACGATAGCCATTACGGAGGCGCGTGCTGTCAATCGGATCTTTGGTAATATCTGAAAGGGCGAGATAAACCCCTGTTGATTCAACCATGGAAACTGTCGCGATGATACACATCATCAAGATTGAGGTGATTTCAAACTTAGGCGCTCCAAAGAAGAAAGGCGTTGGAACGTGAACGACTGGTGCTTGCGATACAGGTGTGAAATCCACCAAGCCCATAGAAGCTGCAATAGCAGTTCCTACAATCAACCCAATCAAGATAGAGATAGACTTGATAAAGCCAGTCGTATAGATGTTGACCACAAGAATGATGAGAATGGTGATCACGGCTAAAATCAGACTTTGCACTGTTGGTTTGGCTGCGTTATTCCCCATATTCCCAATCGCAACTGGAATCAAAGTCAAACCAATAGTCGTAATGACAGATCCCGTCACAATGGATGGGAAGAGGTTGGCAATTTTCGAGAAGAATCCTGAGACCAGAACCACGTAAATCCCTGAAACAATCAAGGCACCAAACATGGCCCCACTACCATGGCTAGCCCCGATCATGCTGAGAGGTGCCACAGACTGGAAGGCAACCCCAAGGACGACCGGAAGACCGATCCCAAAGTATTTATTGAGCTGGACTTGAAGGAATGTCGCTACCCCACACATAAAGATATCTGTAGAGATGAGGTAGGTTAGCTGATGAGCGTTGTAGCCCAAAGCACCCGCGATCATGATCGGCACCAAAATTGATCCCGAATACATGGCTAATAAATGTTGCAAGCCTAGAACAGCGGCCTGTGAATGGCTTTCTTGTTTTTGCATTAGATGTCTGCCTCCTTAAAAACAACTTGACCATTTTCAAAACGGTCCAAACGCGCGAGGGATACAACTGGATATCCCAACTCTTCTAATAATCCCCGTCCATCTTGGAAGGATTTTTCAATGACGATCCCAACGGCTTCCACTTGAGCACCAGCTTGTTCGATGATCTGAATCAAGCCCTTAGCTGCTTGGCCATTTGCAAGGAAATCATCAATAATTAAAACCTTATCCACTGGATCTAAGAATTTACCAGCAATTGAAACCGTACTGGTGACTTGCTTGGTGAAGGAATAAACCTCAGCTGTCAAAATCCCCTCATTCATGGTGATGTTTTTCGCTTTCTTCGCAAAAATCATAGGGACATCCAGTGCTTCTGCTACATAAAGGGCTGGCGCGATCCCAGACGCTTCAATGGTGACGACTTTGGTAATCCCCGCATCTTTGAACCGGTCCGCAAAGGCCTGGCCAATTTCTTTCATGAGTTTGAAATCCACTTGGTGGGTCAAAAAGGAGTCCACCTTGAGGATATTCTCACCTAAAACGTTGCCATCTTTTAAGATGCGTTCTTCAAGTAATTTCATACTTCCTCCTACTTTCTATAAAATCCGTTACTTATTCACAAAACACAAAAAGGCCTGCAAAGCAAGCCTTGAATATCCTCTAATAAAAGGATTTATCTCGACTTACTTATTGTTAGGTGTTCCGGCACCTTGTAGAAACATCACGCCCATTCGTGAAATAAATAAGTAATTCAATTAGTGTGCATCGCCATTCCAGATGGAATTCTTAACGATCACATAGTCAACATGTTTCAAATCTGCTAATCTCCGGCCTCCAGCATAAGAGATCGAACTTTGCAAATCTTGTTCCATTTCTGTCAAGGTGTCTTGCAAATGACCCTTGGCAGGCAATAAAATCTTCTTGCCTTCGACGTTCTTATAAGCGCCTTTTTGGTACTCTGAAGCAGATCCATAGTACTCTTTGAAAGACTCTCCGTCGATTTCGACTGTTTTACCAGGACTTTCGATATGGCCTGCAAAGAGGGAACCAATCATGACCATAGACGCCCCGAAACGAATCGATTTGGCAATATCGCCATGGGTCCGAATCCCACCGTCCGCAATGATTGGCTTACGCGCTGCTTTTGAGCACCAGCGAAGGGCAGCCAATTGCCAACCACCTGTACCAAATCCAGTCTTCACTTTGGTGATACAAACCTTACCAGGGCCGATTCCGACCTTAGTCGCATCAGCTCCCGCATTTTCCAATTCACGAACAGCCTCAGGTGTCCCAACATTTCCAGCAATGACAAAGGTATCTGGTAATTCTTTCTTGATGTGTTGGATCATCCGAATGACACTATCCGCATGACCATGTGCGATATCAATGGTAATGTACTCAGGTGCATCTGCCTTCAGTTGACTAACAAAGTCATATTCGTATTCCTTAACACCAACCGAAATGGATGCGATTAAACCTTGCTCGTGCATGCGTTTGACAAAAGGAATCCGACCCGCTTCATCAAAGCGGTGCATGATGTAGAAGTAACCACCACGCGCCAACTGCTCTGCTACATTCTCATCCAAGATCGTCTGCATATTAGCAGGGACAACGGGAAGCTTGAAGGTATGCTTTCCAAATTGAACGGTTGTGTCTGCTTCAGATCGACTATTGATGATACATTTGTTGGGAATCAACTGGATATCTTCATAGTCGAAAATAGGAAATTCATTTAACATCGATTGAAAAATCTCTTTTCTAAAAACTGACCTACCTATGCGCAAGCGCATCGCTACGTCTCTTGACGTTTCCTTGATAGATTATACCAAAGATACGGACCTAATGCAACGGGAATGATTTTATAGGAAATAACGTTCGGAAATTACAAAATAAAACCTGTTTCGAAAAGAGAAACAGGTTTTATTTATGAACATTTTGGAGCCAATTGTTGATTTCTCTAGTTACAATTTCTGGTGCCTCTGTATACAGTTCGTGCCCCAAGCCTTCTAGCAAGACTTGCTTGATCTTGGGATCTAGTTGATTCAGAGCTGCTTTCCTCCATTCAGGTTCTTCTTGGTAGCAAGGGCCAAGAAAGAGGACGGGCTTGTCTGTAATTGAAATCTGGTTAGCCTTGATCTGACGTCGTAGACGCAATAAAGCCATGACCTTTTCTAGATCCAGATTTAATTCATATTGTTCACTTGATGGATTCCAGCGATAGCTAGCCTCTACTGCTTTTCGCGCTATAGGCGTAGGATCTGCTCCATCACAGAATTCTGCTAACACGGCTTCTTCCAAGGTCGAAAAGACTTGCTGTTGCATGAAGGATGATGTGCCTTCTAGTTCTTCCTCCAAAGGCAGGATCTTTTCCATATCCAGGTAGCCCCCATCTAAGAGAATCAGAGCCTGGATTTGAGGAAACTCTGCAGCAAGATAACGAGCCAAATCTCCACCCAAGGAGTGCCCCAATAAACAGATCTCTTCATCTTGTACAATCTGACCTTGAAACCAAGCACGAAGATCTTTTTCTGTCTGAATCATTTCCCTGTAGGGATCTAAAAAGGTTACCGGAAAGCCGAGCTCATCGATAAGTGGCGCTAGATGGTAGCTATTGCTACCTAGGCCACCAATAAAATAATATTGCATGTGTTTTGTCTCATTTCTATAAGATTAAAAGCTTATGAAAGCTATACATATTTAGTCATCCTTTCCCTACTATCATACCGAAATACAGTTTGAAGATCAAGTTAGTCACTAGCTAGGGGAATTAGATGCACAAAAAGAGCCCACAGGGTCTCTATCTGAATAAACAGGATACAAAAAAATCCACTCACTTGTTGTGAAATGGATTGTTTCTTCATCAACGGTTCAACAAGAAATTGAACAATTTTTCGACAATTTTTACGACCAACCAGCATAAGAATCCGATATAGGTAAAATAGAAAATGAGTGACAAAATCGTAATAATCATGGTTTCCTCCTTCATCGATTGCAAGTCCTTGTCTTATTATACCTTTTTATGCAATCGAACTCAATAGAATTTTGAAAATTGTCTGATTATTCTTTTTCTTTCTTATCTTCTTTTGTGTCTTGATCAGCTTCTTCACTGCCTTTATTGACAGCTGTCTTAAATTCAGCAAACATTTTGCCGATGGACTGACCCAACTCTGGCAGGCGTTTTGGTCCAAAAATCAAGAGGGCACCCAGGATGATGATGATCAAACCTGGTGCTCCAATATCACGTAAAATTCCCATTAGTTTCTCCTTTTTCTCGAATAGATGACTTTACTGATGGCGACACTCACTTCAAATAAGAGGATCAAAGGGAGGGTCATGGCCAAGTCACTGATAAAGTCTGCAGGGGTTAGCACGACAGCTAAGACCAGCAGGACAAAGTAAGCATAACGACGGTAGGTGATTAAAAACTGTGGTGTCAAAAGCCCAATTGAGGTCAGAAAAGCGACTAAAACTGGTAACTCGAACAAGACTCCTAAAGGCAAGGTGGTGTGCCATAAAAAGGTTAAATAATTTTGCGCCGTCAATTGGGTATCAAACAGTCCTTCTCCCAAGCGCATCAAGACCTCTAAAATAGCTGGGCTGACAAAGAAATAACCAAACGCTAGCCCCAGCACAAAGCAAATAAAGCTAGCTGGTATATAGGCAAAGACTGCACGCGCCTCCTTCTCCCTTAAAGCCGGTCTCACAAATTGCCAAATCTGGTAGACAATAAAGGGCAGGGTCAGGCTAAAGGCTGTGAGATTGGCCAGCGAAACATAGATCCAGAGGATATCATTTGGACCTAGTACCAGCAATTTTTGATGCAGGCTAGCGGTCAAGATCTGGTAGAGTTCTCCTCCAAATACAAAGGCTACAATAAAGACGATAATGTAACACAAGACCACAGCGATCAATCGTTTTCGAAATTCGACCAAGTGCTCGACAATGGTCATTTTATCTGCTCTACTCTTTGCCATGTTGTCTCACCGTGATAAGGGTGATCAGGGCCACAAAGAGTAGTTGGGGAAGAAGAACTTCCCAGCTTGGATAGATCCCTGCCCAATCAATGGTAGGAAGTCCATTGACCAAATGACTCGGTAGGATATTAGTCAACTGCAGGGCGTGGATGCTGACACCGAGCATCTTGAAGGCCAAGGCGTAAATCAACCACGTCAGAATGAAAAAGATTCGATGAGGTTGGATCGCTTGACTGGCCTTGGTCATCGCAACTGCAATGATGATGAGAACGGCTATGGCAAGCCCGATTCCTAGTATGAAATGAGCGGTTGTAATCCGTGGAATGATTCCAACATAGAAGAGAATGGTCTCAGCCCCTTCACGAAAGACTGCTAAAAAACTAAGGGCAAACATAGAGACAAAACTTCCTGTAGCTGTTACCGTCTTCATCTGACGGTCCATAAAGGCATTCCACTGTTTGACAGAGGACTTGCTGTGGAGCCAAATTCCGATGAGGATCATCATGACCACAGCGAAAATCCCAACGACCCCTTCAATGATTTCCCGGTTAGAGCCCGAAGTAACGGCTGGAAAAGCTACTTGCAAAACAAGAGCGATCGCTGCGCTGGCAAGAACCCCCGCAACAGCTCCACCGTAGACCCATTTGAGGCCTTTCCTCATCTTAGCAGCCTTAAGGGTCGTTACAAGGGCCATGACGATCAGAAGCGCTTCTACCCCTTCACGTAGAAGAATCAACATGGCATCAAAAGCGTTGTAAGAAGCTGTCGTATCAATCGCAGACAGGTCCCTGATCAAGGTATGTAATTTCTCTTGATAGGTCTTTTCTTTCCCCTTAACCATAATGACCGGGGATTCACTCTCTACGCGCGTGTAGAGGCTTGGATTGGTCGTGCTGACATCCCCCTCAATGGTTGGCCAGATGGTGATGAACTGCTTCATAGTTGCTGCAGCAGATTTATCGTCGCCGGATTGGAATTGGCTTTGCGCCTTCTCCAAAAGCTTGATCCCATCTTTCAGTGTCAAATCTGTACTGGCGCTGCTAATCGCTTCTCCTTTTACAAAGGCATCAATCCCGTTTTTGAGGTCATCATAGGAGGACTGGATGCTGGTAAAGTCGGTAGGCTCTGTTTCAATGCTACTACGTAAGAGCGAAATGGCCGTCTCGATTTTGCCATAGTAGGCTGTGCTATGATCTCTTACCACTGCTTCGTTTCGTGTCCAGGTATTATTGAGATCTGCATAGGTTTGACGGGTTTTATCCAGATCCTTAGCTGTAATGGCATCTTGTAAGTTCTTAAAATAAGGAGCGAGGCGACTCACGAGTTTGTCTTTTTCCGCCTCTAAATCGACCGGATTTTGCTCTTTTTCAAAAGCTAGCAAGGTTGATGAGATCTTGGTGAGATCCTCTTTGGTTACCTCCCCTTTTATAGCTAGAGCTTGGCTAACTTTTTTTCCTGCCTTGGAATCATGGTGATCTTTGGATTCAAAATTATCCTGAATCTCAGCGATCAATTCCTTGGCCTTATCCTGGTTCTTATTTTCTACAGCGGTTGTTGCATCTGTGATCTTGATAAAGAGATCGCTATAAGATTCCGCAGCCACTGGATAAGTCCAGAACAAGGCAAGAAGGCCTAACAAGATCAAAACTTTATTCAAAGAGTGCTTGACCAAGGTAGCCTCCTTTCTCTACGCCTGCAAAGCAAGCAAAGAGTCCACTTCCAATATGGGTGATGTACTCGTTCATTTTATCCACTGCACCTAGATTGGTTTGGATTTTAACAAAACTGTTTGGATCTTTTTGAAAGGCGATAAAAATCAAGCCTGCATCAAATTGCCCAGTCTGTTCATTGATGCCATCCGAGTAGGAATAGGAACGTCGTAAAATCGGCCGATCCACTTCTTTGGCCAAACGGACATGTGAATCTACTGGTAGTTTAGATAAATCTACTTCATCAAATTCGTTGGTTTTCCCAAATGGAGCACCGGACTCCTTGTAGCGACCAAAGGTATTTTCTTGCTCCTGCAAATTGGTCCGGTCCCAAGTTTCCAAGTGCATTTGGACTAGGCGAAGAGCCATATAGGAACCACCCTTCATCCAGTCCTTGCTGTCAGTCCAGACGACCTTGTCAAAATCCTTCTCCGTCGTGACATTTGCTGTTCCATCCTTGAAACCAAAGAGATTGCGGGGTGTTTCTTTTCTGTCACCAATCGCCGCAAAACCAGACTTGCTCCACTTCATGGTGATGGTATTGCGACCTTTGCGGATGAGATTTCGGACCGCATGAAAGGCTACTTGCTCATCGTCAGCACAGGCCTGAATGACGATGTCGCCACCTGTATATTTGTCCTGCAACTGCTCCTTTGGAAATGGAGGCAAATCACGAAAGAGCTTGGGACGTTTAGATTCCAAACCTAATTTCTTGAGAAAGCTAGCAGAGACACCAAACGTCAGACTCAAGCGATAGGGGTTGAGTCCCACTGTTTCCCCTGTATCTGTTGGCGGCAAGAGGGCATTGGCGCCATCTTTTTTGACCAGCTGCCCTTCGACTAATTTACTACTATAGTCGGTCCAGTCTTTAAAAAGCTGGATGACTTCTTTTTTATCCGTCGTGTGAAGATCCAGCACCACCAAGTAGCAAGCCTTCGGCATGGCCGTCGTAATCCCAGCTTGATGCTTGCCATAAAAGGAGACGTCTTCATCCCCATCATAAGCTTTTTTACTAGAACTGTCTTGATTAGCGAAAAAAGCAGATGCACCAGAGAGGCCCAGTGCTAGACCAGCCCCTCCAATACCTGCTTTTTTAAGAAATTCACGACGGTCCATTTTTTTATCTAAAAATTTTTCGTCAGCCATTTTTCTTATTTCCCATCTAAAATCACACCCATTTGAGACAAAGGTTCACCAAGTTTAGTCACCGCTTCAGCCAATTCCTTGGTATCTTCCTTGGTCAAATCTGTGTAAGACTTGTAATTTGTTTCATCAGTCATGTGTTTGTCCAATAAAGCATTGACATTTTTGAATTCTGCTTCCAAGGTTTTAACCAACTTGGCATCTTTTTTCTCAATCAAAGGTTTAAAGAGAGAGAAAATCTTTTCAGCTCCTTCAATATTGGCACGGAAGTCGTACAAATCTGTATGAGAGAAGACTTCTTCTTCACCCGTGATCTTTTGCGTTGCCACTTCATTGAGCAAATCGACAGCTCCGGTCAACATGATATCCGGTGTTACTTCTACTGTAGCAATTTTAGCTTTCAACTCCTTGATATCGTTCACCAGTTGGTCTGCATATTTGTCAGTGCCATCTGTCGTATTGTTTTCCCAAAGGATGCGCTCAATCCGGTGGAAGCCAGACCAGCCTTCTTCTGATTTATTTTCATCCACATAGTCCACCAAACGGTAGTCGATTTTGACATCCGATTCTCCGAAGGTTTCAGCAATCGGTTCAGAACGTTCATAAGCCATACGGATCAAGGGATATTGCTTTTTAGCTTCTTCCAAATTCCCAGCTTTTAGGGTATCTCGGAAACCTTCTGTATCCTTGAGCAATTGGTCAATTTGCATTTCAACAAAGTCTTTGTATTCAGCTGTCGAATTGTCCAAAGTCTTCTGGTCAGCCTTTGACAACTGCACCGTTGAGCTGGTTTGCGTCTTTTGACTCGACTGTTTGTTGCTAGAATTCGCACACCCTGCTAAAAGAGCAACACTCAATAAGAGTAGACTATATTTTTTCATGAAAGACTTCTCCTCTTTTGTTCTTGGACTTATTTTACCAGAAGTTTTCTCATTTTTCAACAATTGTCTGAAAATTTAATAATAGAAAGACCTTTCTAAGAAACTGTCTTTTACAAAAGAATATCCTTGACTCGTCCAATTTCAGATTCTTTCACCACCACAAAGATGCTATCACCTAGATACAAGCGAGTTGCTCCATTGACTGTGAAGCTTTTACCACTTCGCATTTGCGTAGTAATCAAAATATCTTGGGGGAGTTCGAGTTCATGAACTTGTTTTCCTGCAATCTTTTCGGATACAGGAATCTCAATCAAGGTCAACTCTCCTTCTTCTTGCGCCTTATCAGGTAAGAGTTGCTCCAGCATGGCTTCATAGACTGGTGCTCCATGGAAGAGATCCATAATCATATAAGCTACCAAGGTGACCATCCCTAGTGGCATTAAACTTCGAATATCGCCTACCATCTCTGTCACTAAGATCATCGCTGTTAAAGGAGCTTTCGAAATGGCCCCAAAATATCCACTCATTCCTAAAATAATGAAGAGAGGTAATTGATTTTGAGAGATAAAGCCAATGTTATGGAGGAGAGTTCCAACGATCGCGCCTAAAAGAGATCCTAAAGCTAGAATGGGCAAGAAAATTCCGCCAGGTAGACCACTACCATAGCTCAACATACTCCAGATAAAACGGATCGTAAAATAGAGAAGGATCGACAGAACTGGATACGGTACTCGAGCTAAATCCAAAACCAATTGGTTCCCGCCACCAAGAATTTGTGGAAGGAAATAGCCGATTGGAATAATCAAGACAAAGGCAAATAAGGAAGAGTAATGAGAGGGAACATGAAAAATCTTCTCAAGTAAACGATACAATCGACCGATATTCAGCACCACTACTTCATATACATAACCTGCTGCCCCCAAAAAGACTCCGAGAAAGAGGTAAATCCAGTACTGAGACAAATGGAGCGGCGGAATATTTTGCGGCATATGAAGTACGGGTGTTTGACCAAAGACATTGAGTGAAATAAAATTCGCAGTCAGACTAGCAGCCAAGGTCGAAATCCAAAAGAATCGAGAAAAATGATGGTAGACTTCTTCCACGACAAATAAAAGTCCTGCTATAGGTGCATTAAAGGCGGCTGCAAGGCCTGCAGCAGCTCCACTTGCAATCAAAGACCGCTCCTCAACTGGGCTGACCTTCAAATGATGGGCCACTCCTTTTCCACCCATAGCCCCTAATTGAATACTAGGACCTTCACGACCAAGCATCAAGCCACTTCCAATGGCTAAGACACCTAGAATATATTTTTTCCATAAGGTATCCCACCAGCTCACCGCTAAGAGTCCCTTGAGCTCTGCTTCGACTTGCGGAATTCCCGATCCCTTGATATCCCGATTGGTGCGAATGAGACGACCAGCAATCAGTACGATCACCCCATACCCCAACAGCATCGCAAATAGATATAGTGGTTGAGTCGGCATCTCTTTGTAGACGCCTTGAACAAAATGAAAAATATGTTCGATCAAAAAACGAAAACTCGAGACGACACAGCCCACAACGATCCCAACCAGAACACCTCTGACAATATGGGCCACAATCGAACTAGAGGCAAAACGAAATTCATTTTTTAAGGCTTCTTCTTTTTCAGACATTCCCTAACTCCTTCAAACTCTTATCCTATTCATTATACCTTATTTCACTGCCTCTGCATACATTCAAAGACAGAAAAAAACAAAACTAGCACCGCTAGCTTTGTTTTTTATTTAGTCATTATTCAGCAGTTAAAGCTGCCATTGTGATGTAGTTGTATGGTTTGTTGAAGTGTGGCAAGAAGAACAAGTCAGTCAATGCTAACTTATCAATCGTCACGTGTTCTTGAATTGCAAGTGAGAACATGTGGATGGCCATTGAGATGGCGCTATCACGTGATACCATTTGAGCTCCAAGGATTTGACGAGTGTCTTTGTCATAAACAATCTTGATACCAACCTCATAGTTATCATGTTTAATAAATTCAGGTTTTTGAAGGTCATTGAAGCCTGTTTCAGTGGCATTGAAGCCGGCAGCTTTTGCTTTTTCAAGAGTCAAACCAGTTGAAACCATGTGGAGGCCATAGATAGAGATACCGTTAGAACCTTGAACACCGATTCCTTCCAATTCATGACCAGTCGCATTGTAGGCACCAACAATACCTGAACGAACCGCATTAGATGCAAGTGCGATGTAGCTCATTTCACCACGTGCATTGTCATAGATAGTCGCACAGTCACCAACTGCATAGACACCTGGAAGTGACGTTTCTTGTTTCTTATCGACAAGGAAGGCACCGTTGCGGAAGAGTTCGATCTTACCATCTGCAAGAGCTGTATTTGGACGGAAACCAACAGCCAAGATGACCATATCTACATCGAAGGTTTCTTTATTGGTTACAAGACGTTCTACCTTACCATCTCCTTCAACTGCTTGAACAGTCTGTCCAAGAGCCAAACGGATGTTGTGGTCTTCCAAGTTTTTCGCCATGATGTCTGTAAAGTCTTTGTCATAGTAGCCGTTTAAGACAGTGTCCACGATATCCACCAAGACAACGTCTTTGCCAAGACGTTCGAAAGCTTCAGCAAGTTCAACACCGATGTAACCACCACCAACTACGGCGATACGGTTCAAGTGTTTGCTGTTGTCTTTCAATTTTTCGATCACTTCTTCAGCGTTTTGGTACAATTTAACGAATTGAAGATTTTCAAGAGTTGCTTTGAATTCACGGTTACCAGGAACAACTTCAACTCCTTTAATTGGAGGAATGATTGGTGTTGATCCAGTCGCAAAGATTAATTTTTCATAAGATTCTTTGTGTTCTTTTCCATCAACTTCTGCAGTTACCACTTTGTTGTCATAGTCAATCGAAAGAACAGGAGAGTTCATGTAGACTTTTGCACCTTTTGCTTCCAATTTTTCTTTGTCAGAGTAGAAGAGACCTTCTGGACCATCGATTTGCTCACCGATCCAAAGTGCCATCCCACACCCAAGGAATGAAATGTTTGAGTTTTGGTCAAAAACTACAATTTCATTTTCATTTCCAAAATTATCTAACATAGTATTGATACAAGCTGTTCCGGCATGGTTTGCCCCTATAACAACAATTTTACTCATAGAATAAATCCTACCTTTAATTTAATTTACTTCTTGAGTATATCACAAAAATGATATCGGTTACAAGATATTTGCTCAATATTTGTGATCTTTTCTTCAAACCTTCTGAAAACTTCCTCCCACAGCTTTCACAAAATGTCAAATAATTTGTCTGAAAGGATTGTGAAAACGGTCTCTATTTGGTATACTGTAGGTAAGTGAAAATTGGAAAGGATAGATTTTTAGTGGACCTAAGTAGTCGATCCGAACGTCTGATGGGAACCACTATCACCGTTTCGATCTGTGACCCACAAGCGGATGAACTCCTTGCACATTGCTTTGAACTTCTTCGCTCCTACGAACATCGCTTCAGTGCTAATGATGCAAGGTCTGAACTCATGGAAGTCAATCACCAAGCTGGCATTGCTCCTGTTCAAGTTCATCCAGATCTTTTTGAACTGATTGCATTAGGTACCTTGCATAGTCAAGCTAAAAATAGCCATTTAAACATTGCTATCGGCCCTCTTGTGCAAACCTGGCGGATCGGATTTTCAGATGCCAGACGGCCTGCACCAGAAGAAATCGAACAAGCGCTTTTAAAGATCGATCCCCAGCAGATTCAACTAGACCAAGAAAACTATACAGTCTTTTTGAAACGTCCTGGAATGAAGATCGACTTGGGAGCTTTAGCAAAAGGCTATAGCGCAGATCTAATTGCTACCTATCTGAGAGGTAAGGGAATCAAGGATGCCTTGATCGATCTTGGAGGAAATATCCTAACCGTCGGTCAACACCCCGTTAAACAGCAGCCTTGGCGGATTGGCATTCAAAATCCTGTTGAAAAAAGAGGCCAGCACCTACTGGTCCTCTCAGTCAAGGATAAATCTGTTGTCACCTCTGGCATCTATGAGCGTCATTTAGAAGTCGACGGCCAGTCGTTTCACCATATCTTTGATAGCGCGACAGGCTATCCGGTTGAGACAGACTTAGCCAGTATCACCATTATATCTGATCGATCCGTAGACGGGGAGATATGGACTACCCGCCTGTTCGGGGACTCTCCTACTTCTATCCTCAACACTGTTGAATCACTTCCTGGTATAGAGACCTTATTGGTTTCACAATCAGGCAAGATCGCCTATACAAGTGGGCTTCAATCTTATTTATAATTCTGTTATCAGAAAGGAAATTTCCATGGTAAAACTTATTGCGATTGTGGGGACTAACTCCAAACGTTCTACAAACCGTCAACTGCTTCAATACATGCAAAAACATTTTGCTGATAAGGCTGAGATCGAATTGGTCGAAATTAAAGATATCCCTGTCTTTAACAAACCAGCTGACAAACAAGTACCTGACGCTGTCTTGGATATTGTTGCAAAAATTGAGGAGTCTGATGGAGTCATTATTGGGACTCCAGAATATGACCACTCTATTCCAGCAGTCTTGATGAGTGCTCTAGCTTGGCTCTCATACGGAGTCTTCCCATTGTTGAACAAACCAGTCATGATTACTGGGGCATCATACGGTACCTTGGGATCTTCACGTGCCCAACTCCAACTCCGTCAAATCTTAAACGCTCCAGAAATTAAGGCGAATGTCTTGCCAGATGAATTCTTGCTATCTCATTCATTACAAGCCTTTGATCAAAATGGAGACTTAGTAGATTTGGATGTTATTCAAAAATTAGATGCCGTCTTCAATGATTTCCGTGTGTTTGTAAAAATTACAGACAAATTACGCAACGCCCAAGAATTGCTTCGCAAAGATGCTGAAGAATTTGACTGGGAAAACTTGTAAGATAGGAGACAGAAAAGAATGAAATTTGTAGGACTTGTAGGATCAAACTACGATCAATCATATAACCGTAAACTCTTGGAATTCATTCGCCGCCAATTTAAGATCAAATTTGAATTGGAAGTTCTTGAAATCGATGAAGTTCCAATGTTTAACCAAGATGAAAAATGGGACGAAAGTTTCCAATTACGTCTTTTGTTCAATAAAATTACTCGAGCAGATGGTGTCATCATTGCTACTCCAGAGCACAACCATACGATCTCTGCTGCTCTTAAATCTGTTCTTGAATGGCTATCTTTTGAGGTGCATCCATTTGAAAACAAACCAGTAATGATCGTTGGTGCTTCCTACTATGATCAAGGGACATCACGTGCTCAGGTTCACCTCCGCAAGATCCTTGATGCTCCAGGTGTCAATGCTTATACTCTTCCAGGTAATGAATTCCTTCTTGGAAAAGCAAAAGAAGCTTTTGACGAAAACGGCAATATCATCAACGAAGGAACCGTCAAATTCCTCGAAACCTGCTTGGATAATTTTATGAAATACGTTGAGGTTGTATCCAAATTGAAAAAACCAAAACCAATTGAACCAGAAGATTTAGATTGTAATCATCCAATTGCTACAACTGTTACTGAGGTTGATCCAGATGATCCAGATTGGGTTGAAAAAGTAGCTGAACTTACAGGTGCTGTTTCTGGAGATACTTATGTCAAACTTGACCACGGTATTCTAACCGTTGACCAAATTAATATGTTCTTGAAGGCCATGCCATTTGAGTTGACATATGCCGATGATAACAACCAATTCCTCTACTACAACAATGCTCATCAAGATCCAGATACCATGTTTGCTAAACGCGTGCCACCTCAATCTGGTAGCCGAATGTCAACCGTTCATGGATCCCTTCCACCAGCACGTATGAAAAACGTTGAATGGGTAATCGGCACTCTTCGCAACGGAAACCAAGAATATGTTCGAACCATTGTTCCAGGATCTCCTGAAGGCGTGATCAACACCCACAACTACCAAGCTATGTATTATGAAGATGGTTCTTACGCTGGTATCAATGAAATTGTCTTCAACTTCAAACCATGGTTAGACTGGTACCTGCAAACAACAGGTCAACGCCTTGTAGGTGGTAGCGGACCATTTGCTCCTGCTGGTGGTCATGGTGATGCAGATGCAACTTCTGGTGCTTCTGATGCTGGAGGACATGGTGACGGAGGCCACGGAGATGCAGATGCCACTTCTGGTGCAAGCAACTAATAAAAAAATGAAGCTTCGTGCTTCATTTTTTTATTTTAACTCCTTGATAATCTTCTTAGCTTCTTCGTTTGAAATTGCCCCTAGCTGCACATGACCAATCTTCCCTTGGCTATCAATGAAGACTTCTGTAGGAATGGAACGTACTTGATAGTTCGCAAAGGCAGAGCCATCTGGATTGTACAAGACCGGTACTGACTTGTAATCTTGTTGATCAAACCATTTGACGAATTCTTCCTCTGTTTTTTCACCTTGGAGTCCTGGTGCCATAATGGTCAGAATTTCAAAGTCTCTATCCTTTTCTTCAACCAATTTATTAAGTTCAGGCATGCTTTGACGACAAGGACCGCACCAGGTAGCCCAGAATTTCAAATAAACCTTTTTGCCTTTATAATCTGAAAGCTTAACTGTGTTCCCCTTCTTGTCTTTGAGTTCGAAGTCACTTGCTTCTTTTCCTACTAAGGGATGTTTACTTGAGGTTGTGTTGGTCATGGTTTGATTGCTCATATTGTTCATACCACTCTCACTTGATTGCTCCATCGAACAAGCAGACAGTAAAGCGATTGAGAGGATTGAAAAACACGTATATTTGATAAATTTCATAGGTATAATACCTCCATTTGATTTATGAAAAGATTGAAGACAAGCTATTTAATTGTCCCAAGAGTAATAGAATCCCCATAATAATGATGATGGCTCCACCGATTTTCTTCAGTAACAAGAGATGGGGTTTGAGACGATTGAAATAAGGCAATACAAGGCCTGATGCCAGTGCTAAGAGCAAGAATGGGATGGCCATCCCTAATGTATAGATAAAGAGATAGAGAGCACCCACGAGGGCATCTTGTCCATTGGATGCTGCTAATGCTAGAACCGATCCTAATACCGGGCCAATGCAAGGCGTCCAACCAAAACTAAAGCCAAGACCAAGAAGAAAGGCTGAAAACAACTCATTCTTCTGTTTGTTGGCTCCAAAATCTACTGATTTTTGCTTCTCAAGGAAATGAAAATGAAAGACTTCCATCTGATGAAGACCAAGGATAATGATCAGCGCTCCCATCACGTAGCGGAACCAGTTGGTATACATAACCTGCCCCAATAAGCCAGCTCCGAAACCTATGATAAGGAAAATAACAGAAATACCTGCGATAAAACACAAGGTCTTAACGATGCCATGCCAGCGTATCTTTTTCCCAAAAATCTGAACGGATTTTTCCTGATCACTTCCTAGCAAAACGCCGATGTAGACCGGGAGCAAAGGAAAGACACAGGGAGAGAAAAAGGAGAGAATCCCTGCCAGAAAGACAGTGAAAGAGAAAACGATTTGATTCATAAAATGCTCCGTATATTGATATGTTAGAAATAGTATAACATGCCCTTCCTTAAATTAAAAATTTCTGCTACGTTTTGGTTTTAAAGAATCCATTTCGTTACTAGTTTCAAAATCAAAAAAACTCTAAAGCACAAAACTTTAGAGTTTCTATCGTGACTTATTCTTCTGCAGTTTGTTTATTGGGTAATACAAACGATAAAAGAATCCCTATGACTACTGGCACCAACCATGGAAGAGATTGAGCTGCAAAAGGCAGTAACGCAATTCCCTTTTCTAATAGAGAAATTTTAAAGGTACTTGCTAGAACACTGGCAACAGAGACCAAGCTGGCAAAAAAAATCGTCAATTGCATCCCTGGTTTTGAAAGGGCCACAAATTTATTCACAATGACAATCAATACAATGGTAATGGTGATTGGGTAGAGGATCATCAAAACAGGCAATGAATAGGCAATAATGGCACTCAAGCCCAGATTTGCAATCGCAAAACCAATCAGAGTGAAGAAACTTGCATAGACCTTGTAAGAAATTTTAGGGAAAGTGTTATGGAAGAATTCCCCTGTCGATACGATCAAACCGGCTGTTGTGGTAAAGCAAGTCACCGTCACCATACCTGCAAGGAAAATTTGAGCAACTGAGCCAAAGATAGCCTTGGTTGCTTCTGAGAGGACATAAACACCCTTATTGGCATCGGAAGCCATCACTTCTGCTGGAATTGGGAAGTGATTTCCAAGATAACCCAATCCAATATACAAAATACTAAAGCCAATGGCTACAACGATGCCAACAATCCAGATCGTTTTAATGTATTCTTTTTTGCTGGTGAAACCAAGTTGATTAAGAGTAGTCACTGCGATGACACTAAAGGCTACTGAAGCAAGAGCATCCAAGGTATTGTACCCTTCAAGGAAACCTTGACCAAAGGCAGATGCTTGGTAGGCTTCTGTTGCCATTTGAGGCGCTTGTCCGCTGTACTTGAGAGCACCAAGGACAACGAGTACAACGATCAAGATAGCAAAGACAGGTGTTAAAATCCGACCTATACTATCTAAGATTTTAGAAGGATACAAGGCAATCAAATAGGCCAAACAGAAATAGATCAAGGTAAAAATGAAGAGACCAAGTCCTCCATTGGCATTTCCTAACAAGGGGGCAATCCCAACTTCGTAGGAAACGGTAGCCGTTCTTGGAATGGCAAAGAAGGGACCAATAGACAGATACAAGGCTACCAGATAAACGATGGCAAACCAAGGAGCAATTTTTCGTGAAATCTCATGGATATACCCTTTAGGATTGAGTGTCCCAATAATCAAGGTGATAATCGCAATCCCTACTCCTGATAAGACAAATCCAGCAATAGCTGGCCAAAAATGGCTACCCGACTGGGCACCTAGCGCAGGTGGAAAGATTAAATTCCCTGCGCCGAAGAAAATACCAAATAACAGCAAACCTGTTAAGGAACCTTTTCGTAACATGTGTTCTCCTTTACATTTGTCAATCTTTTCTAGTATAACAGCTTTTATCCACCACGGCAATTCTTTTTTTCTGAATCTATTGATTTTCTCAATTGGCAGTTAAGGCTTTTAACAATATTGAACGATTGTGTAGTTCATAAGCACCTTTTAGTCAATTGTGTTACAATTAAATTACTACTACATCTAGGAGTCATCATGTTGCTCTATCTATTCTGGTTGGTTCCAGCTACTATTTTTTTATTTTTCTTTATAAACGACCGCAGACGACTGATCAATGCTTACCTCTTTTCAATAAGTTTCGGCCTTTTCCTCCTAATTTCCGCCTTTCTACTAGTTGTTCGTACGGAGCTTTGGTTTAACCAAAAGGTTGCCATCATTATCTTTTCAGTACTTGCTATTCTTGTTTTACTCAGTATTATTTTCTCAACTGTTTTTCTTCTTTTTAACGGCCGTCAAATGATATCTTTTGAAGGAAAAAGGTTGGCTAATCTCCTCTCACTCCTATATGGGATCTTTATTATCGGCGCCTTGGCGCTTCATTTCCTTCCTTATTTCCCAGGGAAAGATCTCTTGATTTATCCAACAGACTTTGCCCTCTTTTACTCGACTTTTCTTTATCTATCTTATGTTTTATATGGGACTTTTTGCAATTACTTCCCCGTTCGTAAAGAGCCCCATGCTATCATCGTCCTTGGCTCCGGTCTAATTGAGGATAAAGTACCACCACTTTTGGCCCAGCGTCTAACTAAAGCAAAGACTATCTATGAGCAGTTCGAGGGACGACCGAAACTAATTGTTTCTGGTGGACAAGGTGCTGATGAGTTAACCTCAGAGGCGGAAGCTATGGCAAACTACCTGATGGAACAGGGTGTATCACAGGAAGACATTTTGATTGAGAATCGTTCTCGAACGACTTTTGAGAATCTGACCTTTAGCAAGGCTATTCTTGAAGATCAGGGACTAGGAAAGAGTGTCCTTGTGGTGACCAATTCCTTTCACGCTCTTCGAGCTGGTGTCTTTATGAGACGATTAAAAATCCCTGGACGCAGTGTCGGTTCAAAAACAGCTTTTTATTATCTCCCATCGGCTTGGATCCGTGAAACGGTTGGGCTAGTTTCTCTCTATTGGAAATGGCATGTTGCTTTCTTAGCTTTTCTGTTTCTTCCTTGGTTCTTTTCACAAATCATGAGTATCGTGAACTATTTCTTTATTTACTAACCAAAAAAGTTCTCTGCAAATTAGCTGAGAACTTTTTTATATCATGTCTAATGATCACTAAAGCGTCGGTATTCAATACGGAAATCAAAGTAATTCTCTGCCTGCAGTTTATGGAAGATGTCCCGATAAGCCTCCTCATCAAATTGATCGCCTCGATAGAGAATTTCAAAGCTAAGTCCGTCGTATTCTAAAAAGGCATTAGCAGTTTTAAATCCATTTCGCTTATAGAAATCCATCCGAGACTGACGTTGCTCTATATTGTCACATTCTTCATCTAAACGTTCCACTTCAAGAATCATGGTCCTTTGGTAAAATTCCACCAATTTTTCAATAATTTCTTGACCATATCCGTGGCTTCTTAAATGTGGCATAATGGCAAAGAAACTGACATAAAAAGCTTTCTGATTATAGATTGAAAAAGCAAATCCGACAAATTCTTCCTCGTTATAGAAAGCAAAGAAATTGGCATCGTCATTGTCCGTATAGCGTAAAAACTCTGATAAAGGAACCCGTTCTTCTTCTGGAAATGCTTCGATATTCAGCCTTTCCACCTTATCCAGATCTGGGAACGTTTCAGTGATTAATTGGCTCGTTAAACTCATAAGGCCTCCTATTCTGACACGATTATATCAAAAAATGTAAGGGGATTCAACTACCGATGCTTGTCGCTGGTTACTGAAGTTGGTATAATGGCACTATGAAAAGAATTCAACGTGTGGACCTCATAGATGGTCCTATTTTACCCACTCTTTTAAGTTTTGCCTTTCCTATTCTTTTATCCAATATCTTCCAACAACTCTACAATACCTCGGATGTCATGATTGTAGGACGATTTTTAGGTCAAAAATCATTGGCCGCCGTTGGGGCGACCTCTGCTATTTTTGATTTGATTGTTGGATTTGCTGTCGGTGTTGGAAATGGGATGGGCATCATTATCGCTAGAAATTATGGATCTAAAAATGATGACCAATTACGGAAATCTGTCGCAGCAACTGCTGTTATTGGCGGTGTCCTCAGTCTCTTCGTGATATCCATTGGTGTTGTGGGTCTTTATCCCCTTCTCCAGTTTTTAGGGACCCCATCAGCTATTATAGCTCAGTCCTATCTCTATATCTCCACCATTGTCAATGGTGTAGCTGTGACCTTTGCCTATAATCTTTGTGCCGGACTTCTTCGAGCAGTTGGCGATAGCTTAGCGGCACTCTACTTCTTGATTATCGCTGCCGTTCTCAATATTCTTCTTGATCTTTATTTTATTACCCAACTCCATCTCGGAGTCCAATCCGCTGGGATTGCGACCATTATTGCGCAAAGTTTTTCTGCCCTTCTTTGTTTCTTTTATATTCGCAAAAAAATGCCTTTCCTCCTGCCAAATCGCAACGATTTTGTTTGGGATCAAAGGCTCTATCAGGACTTAATCAGTCAGGGATTTACCATGGGGCTCATGTCTTCCATTGTCTCTATCGGAACAGTCATCTTACAATCAGCTATCAATAAGCTTGGAATGACCATCATTAGTGCTCAAATCTCAGCTCGGCGAATCATGTCCTTTGCCCTTCTGCCAATGGCTGCTATTTCCACTAGTATGACGACCTTTACCTCGCAAAACTTTGGCGCCAAACGATTTCGACGCATTCAAAAAGGGGTCAAACAGGCTTGTCTTCTCTCCTTCGTTTGGTCGATCATTGTTGCCATCCTCCTCTTCTTTATAAGCCCGTTCTTGACAAGCCTCATATCTGGATCAACCAATCCTAACCTGATCGCAAATGCCAGTCTCTATCTGCAAATCAGCTCCTGCTTCTATCCGGTCTTAGGATGCCTCTTGATTTTAGGGAATTCCCTCCAAGGTATCGGCCGAAAATTGACCCCTTTGGTTTCTAGCTTTATCGAGTTAACCGGAAAAATTCTCTTTGTACTTTTCATTATCCCTCATACAGGCTATATAGGAGTCATTCTTTGTGAGCCTCTCATTTGGGTTCCAATGACCCTTCAACTTTGGTTTACCTACCACAAAGCCAGTCATCAGCTTCTTGCATCATAACATTCGACGAGTACGTAATAAAATAACTTCTGCTCATTTGAACAGAAGTTATTTTTTGTCATCAGGCGTTTATTAGAACAAGCCGATCGCTGTTCCATCAGCAGCCACATCCATATTTAAAGCAGCTGGACGTTTTGGTAGACCAGGCATGGTCATTACATCCCCAGTCAAAGCGACAATAAAGCCTGCTCCCAATTTTGGAACCACTTCACGAATAGTAATTTCAAAGTTTTCCGGAGCTCCCAAGGCGTTTGGATTATCGGAGAAGCTATATTGTGTTTTGGCCATACAGATTGGCAACTTATCCCAACCATTTTTCACGATTTGGGCAATTTGTGTCTTAGCTTTCTTCTCAAAGTTTACCTTGCTACCACGGTAAATCTCCGTCACAATTTTTTCAATTTTTTCTTCTACAGAAAGGTTGTTATCATACAAACGTGTGTAGTTAGCTGGACTTGTTTCAATGGTCTTAACCAGTGTTTCAGCAAGGTCAACTCCACCGTCAGCACCATTCGCCCATACGCTCGCAAGCTCTACTGGTACCTCAATTTCAGCACACAATTCTTTCAAAGCAGCAATTTCTGCTTCTGTATCGGTGATAAATTCATTGATGGCAACTACCGCAGGAATGCCAAACTTACGAATATTTTCAACGTGACGTTTTAGGTTGGCAAAACCAGCACGAACAGCCTCTACATTTTCTTCAGTCAGAGCATCCTTGGTAACTCCACCATTCATCTTAAGAGCACGAAGTGTCGCTACGATCACTACTGCATCTGGAGAAGTAGGCAAGTTTGGAGTTTTAATATCGAGAAATTTTTCAGCACCAAGGTCAGCACCAAATCCTGCTTCTGTAATCGTATAGTCCGCTAAATGAAGAGCTGTCGTCGTTGCTAATACAGAGTTACATCCATGGGCAATATTGGCAAATGGACCACCGTGAACAAAGGCAGGAGTTCCATAGATGGTTTGTACCAAGTTTGGCTTAATCGCATCTTTAAGGATCAAGGCAAGAGCCCCTTCCACTTCTAAATCACGGACATAAACTGGACTGCGATCATAGCGGTAACCGATCACAATATTAGCCAAACGGCCTTTCAAATCTTCAATATCTGTCGCCAAGCAAAGGATGGCCATAATCTCAGAAGCAACTGTAATATCAAAACCGTCTTCACGCGGAATCCCATTCAAAGGACCACCAAGACCTACACTGACATGGCGCAAAGCACGGTCATTCAAATCCACTACACGCTTCCAGATAATGCGACGTTGGTCAATACCGAGCTCATTTCCTTGATGCAAATGATTGTCAATCAAAGCGGAAAGAGCATTATTAGCCGTTGTGATGGCATGCATATCCCCTGTGAAATGAAGGTTGATGTCTTCCATCGGTAACACTTGGGCATAACCACCTCCAGCAGCACCACCTTTAATCCCCATAACCGGTCCTAAAGAGGGTTCGCGAATGGCTATCATGGTTTTTTTACCGATTTTATTCAAAGCATCTGCCAATCCAATTGTAATGGTTGATTTCCCTTCTCCAGCAGGAGTTGGGTTGATCGCAGTGACTAAAATGAGTTTTCCTACTGGATTTTTCTCAACATCACGAATCTTATCAAAGCTCAATTTCGCCTTGTATTTTCCATACAATTCAAGATCATCGTCCTCCAAACCAATTTTCTTAACAACGTCCACAATTGGTTGGAGTTCAATGCTTTGAGCAATTTCGATATCTGTTTTCATAAGGGACTCCTTTATATTTGATAGAACTATTATACCTAAAATTCGCGAAAATGACATTGTTTTTCCATGTTTTGATTTCAACGTTCGCTTTTTATGTATATTTTATGGCTTGTCATAGCCTATTTGAATAGCTTCAGAACTTTACTTACGTATCTTTTTTGTGTAAAATAAGCATATGCATATTTTAATTACATCAGGCGGGACGAGTGAAGCCATTGATAGCGTTCGTTCAATCACCAACCATTCCACCGGGAGCCTAGGGAAAATCCTTACAGAAGCAGCTCTTGAAAAGGGACATCAGGTGACCTTGATCACAACGCCTACCGCGCTTAAACCCGATCCTCATCCTCACCTTCGACTTCTATTGATCGAGAATGTAGAGGAACTACATACAGAAATGCAGAAGGAAGTCCTTCATCATCAGACCTTGATTCACGCTATGGCTGTTTCAGACTATACACCTGTTTACATGACAGGCCTTGAGGAAGTTGAGAAATCTCAGGACCTCCATAGCTTTCTACATCGCGAAAATCACGAAACCAAAATCTCTTCGAAAGAAGAATACCAAGTGCTCTTTCTAAAGAAAAATCCTAAGATTATATCGCTCGTCAAAGAATGGAACCCTGCGATTCAACTGATTGGTTTTAAGCTATTAGTTGACGTTTCTTCTGAAGAGTTGATCCAGGTAGCGCATGAAAGCCTCGTTAAAAATCACGCCAGCATGATCGTTGCCAATGATCTGACCAAAATTCAGAATGGTCAGCATCAAGCCTATCTAGTGACAGATAATCACGTCCTAGAAGCTTCTACGAAAACAGAAATCGCAGAAGCTATCCTAAATCATTTACAATAAAAAGGTACATATGACACAAATTACTTTAGCTGTTACCGGTAGTATTTCCGCCTATAAAGCGGCTGATATTACCAGCCAACTAACCAAATTGGGGTTTGAGGTGAAGGTCCTCATGACTCCTGCAACCAGAAAATTTATCACCCCTTTAACTTTGCAAGTTCTTTCAAAGAATCAAGTAGGCCTTGATGTAATGATCGAAGACGATCCACAGAGGATCGAGCACATCTACATTGGAAAAGAAACAGACCTCTTTCTTGTAGCGCCAGCCAGTGCCAATACGATTGCTAAACTTGCCATGGGGCTAGCAGATAATATAGTGACAAGCACAGCTCTAGCCTTGCCTCAAGGAACAAAAAAATTACTAGCCCCCGCCATGAATACAAAAATGCTGGAACACCCAGCTACCCAACGAAATCTAAAACTCTTACAAGACTACGGCTATCAGATTATCCAACCTCGCCATGCTACTCTCGCTTGTGGCGATCAAGGGTCTGGAGCTCTAGCGACTGTAGAAACTATTGTAGAAACTGTTAAGGAGAATTGTTTATGAGAAAATCATCTTCTATTTCAAGAATTGCCATCTTTTTTGCGGTTATGATCACTATTCACTTTGTGACGTCCTTCATTCTGCAATTTGTTCCATCAGGCATTCAACCAACCTTGGTTCATATTCCTGTCGTGATCGCATCTATCATATACGGTCCTCGAACAGGAGCGATTCTAGGACTACTCATGGGACTCTTTAGTGTCACCATGAATACACTAGTTTTAACCCCAGCAAGTTATCTCTTTAGTCCTTTTGTCCCTCACGGAAATCTCTACTCCCTTCTCATCGCTTTAGTACCGCGTATTCTCATCGGGGTAACCCCTTACTTCATCTATCGATGGTTCCACAATCGTACAGGACTTATGGTAGCTGGGATGATCGGTTCTATGACGAACACTGTATTCGTTTTAAGTGGAATTTACTTCTTCTTTGGGAACAGCTTTGGAGGGGGAATTCAACATTTCCTTGGCTTGATTGTGTCTACTAACTCTCTTATCGAAGTCGTTGCGACAGTCCTCATTACCAGCGCAGTTGTTCCATCTCTTGAAAAATTAAAATAATCTTCCAAGTCAAGACAGATTCGTCTTGGCTTTTTTAATGGTTAAATGTTTATTATTTTTGAAAAGATTTACAATTATCGCTAGAATTTTCTGAAAAAATTTGCTATAATGTAAGCGATTAAATATATATCAAAAAGGAGACGCTTGCATGACTTATCAAGAAAACTACCAAAAATGGCTCGACTTTGCTGAATTACCAGCTTACCTTCGTGACGAGTTGGTCGCAATGGACGAAAAAACTAAAGAAGATGCCTTCTATACAAACTTGGAATTTGGTACAGCTGGTATGCGTGGTTTGATCGGTGCTGGTACCAACCGTATTAACATTTATGTGGTTCGCCAAGCAACTGAAGGATTGGCCCAATTGATCGAATCAAAAGGGGAAGAAGCTAAAAAACGTGGAGTTGCTATCGCTTACGATAGCCGTCACTTCTCTCCTGAGTTTGCTTTTGAATCTGCTCAAGTTTTGGCTGCCCATGGTATCAAATCTTATGTATTTGAAAGCCTTCGTCCAACACCTGAATTGTCATTTGCTGTTCGTCACCTCCACACATTTGCTGGGATCATGGTAACAGCTAGCCACAACCCTGCTCCATTTAATGGATACAAGGTATACGGTGAAGACGGTGGACAAATGCCACCTGCAGATGCGGATGCATTGACAGATTACATCCGTGCGATCGAAAATCCATTCACTGTTCAATTGGCTGATCTTGAAGAAGGCAAAGCTAACGGATTGATTGAAGTGATTGGTGAAAACGTCGACGCTGAATATTTGAAAGAAGTGAAAGGCGTTAACATCAACCAAGACTTGATCAATGAATACGGTCGCGACATGAAGATTGTCTACACTCCTCTTCATGGTACAGGTGAAATGTTGGCTCGTCGTGCTCTTGCACAAGCTGGATTTGAAGCAGTTCAAGTTGTTGAAGCTCAAGCTGTTCCAGATGCTGACTTCTCAACTGTTAAATCTCCAAACCCTGAAAACCAAGCTGCTTTTGCTCTTGCTGAAGAACTTGGCCGCAAAGTAGACGCTGATGTATTGGTTGCAACTGACCCAGATGCAGACCGCCTTGGTGTTGAAATCCGCCAACCAGACGGTTCTTACCTCAACCTTTCTGGTAACCAAATCGGAGCGATCATTGCTAAATATATTCTTGAAGCTCACAAAACAGCTGGTACTCTTCCTGAAAATGCTGCTCTTTGTAAATCCATTGTATCAACTGAATTGGTAACTAAGATTGCAGAAAGCTACGGCGCAACCATGTTTAACGTCTTGACTGGTTTCAAATTTATCGGTGAAAAAATTCATGAATTTGAAACACAACACAACCACACTTACATGCTTGGTTTTGAAGAAAGCTTCGGTTACCTCATCAAACCATTCGTACGTGACAAAGATGCTATCCAAGCCGTTCTTATCGTTGCTGAAATCGCAGCTTACTACCGCTCACGTGGTATGACTTTGGCAGACGGTATCGAAGAAATCTACAAACAATACGGCTACTTCGCAGAAAAGACTATCTCTGTTACCCTTTCAGGTGTGGATGGAGCTGCTGAAATCAAGAAAATCATGGATAAATTCCGTGGCAATGCTCCTAAGCAATTTAATAACACAGACATTGCTAAGACAGAAGACTTCTTGGAACAAACAGCTACTACTGCTGACGGCGTTGAAAAATTAACAACTCCTCCAAGTAACGTATTGAAATACATCTTGGCTGACGATTCATGGTTTGCTGTCCGTCCTTCAGGTACCGAACCAAAAATCAAATTCTACATTGCTACAGTTGGTGAATCTGAAGCAGATGCTAAAGAAAAAATTGCTAATATCGAAGCAGAAATCAATGCTTTTGTAGGCTAAAACATGAAAAGTTCCTCAACGGAGCTTTTCTCTTTCTTTCGTAGCAAATACCAGCGATTTTTTAGAAAATATGGCATACTAGATTTAGAAGAAAGCGAGGTAATCTCATGGAACAATTTTTAGAAGATATTAAAGATCTTGAAGTCACAACTGTTGCGCGTGCGCAAGAAGCGATCGATCAAAAAGAAACAGCAACCTTCTTTATCGGACGCAAGACTTGCCCTTACTGCCGGAAGTTTGCTAGTAAGTTAGCAACTGTCGTAGATGAAACAAAAGCTCATATCTACTTCATTAATAGTGAAGAACCAAGTCAACTTGATGCTTTACAAGCCTTCCGCTCAACTTACGGTATTCCAACTGTCCCTGGATTTTTACATGTTGAATCCGACGAAGTCACTGTTCGTTGCGACTCATCCATGTCTGAAGAAGAAATTAAAGCATTCGCTCATCTATAAAAAATTAGCTAGAGATCATACTCTAGCTAATTTTCGTTTTCCGTAAACGTCGTCCAAATCTTTTGCTGGGGTTTGGCAAAAGGATATTTCGAAAATTCTTCTGGTGTTAACCAAACAGTCGATTCACTTGATTCTTGCTCTCCTTCTTTTACCAGACCATATCGAATCTGAATCTGCCACTTGCGATGTGAAAAGATATGCTGGACGATAGGATAAGACCGGTCCTGCCAATCAATGGCCAAATCATAGTCCTGTTCAAAGGAAAGAATTTCTGGGTTGTCTACTGTATGCCCCTGCCCATCCAGTAGAGACAATTGCCCTAGGTTCTCCGATAGGCTATCCACTTCAATCAAAGGAAAATGCCAAAAGCCTGACAATAGTCCTTCTCGCTCATTTTTCTCCAGCAAGTAACGTCCTTGGTTATCCTTTACAATAAATGCTGTTAAATAAACTGGCACTGGTTTCTTCTTAGGAGCCTTGATGGGATAACGATCCATGGTTCCATTCTGATAAGCCGCACTAAATTCCTTAACAGGACTCTCTTCTGGTCGTGGATTGACTGGGGATTCAATATCTGACCCCAAATCCATCAAGGCTTGATTGAAGTCACCAGGACGGTCCGGATCAATCAAGACTTCCATCATGGCTTGAAAAATTTTTCGATTGGTCGGAACTCCGATATCGTAGTCCACCTCAAACAAGCGGGCTAGAACCCGCATGACATTCCCATCCACTGCTGGCTCCGGCAAACCAAAGGCAATACTGGCTATGGCACCGGCTGTATAAGGCCCAATCCCCTTCAGTTTAGATATTTCCTCATAACTTGATGGAAACACTCCTTCGTGGTTCTCCATCATCTGCTGAGCAGCTTTCTGCATGTTGCGAACTCGAGAGTAATAGCCCAAACCTTCCCAGGCTTTTAGGAGCCTTTCTTCTGGCGCATTAGCCAATTCCTCAATCGTCGGAAACCAGTCAAGAAAACGCTCATAATAAGGAATGACCGTATCGACACGTGTCTGCTGGAGCATAATCTCTGAGATCCAAATTTTATAAGGATCCTGTGTCCTTCTCCAGGGGAGATCCCGTTTATTGGCATCATACCAGGCTAATAACCTTTCTCGGAAGGAAGCAATTTTTTCCTCCTCCCACATGGTAATCCCGTAATCTTTTAAATCCATCATATTCCTAGTATACCACAGAATGGAGTAGAGGTAAGAAATTCTGATTTGCACATAAAAAACTCAGGAAATTCCTGAGTCAAGTCGTTTTTTACTGTTCTACTGCTTGAGCTGCTGTGATCAAAGTCAAATTATAAACGTCCTCTGCATTACATCCACGAGAGAGATCGTTCACTGGTTTGTTCAACCCTTGCAAGACAGGACCTACTGCTGCAAAGCCACCCAAACGTTCAGCCATCTTGTATCCAATGTTACCTGCCTCAATACCAGGGAAGATAAAGACATTGGCTTGTCCTGCCACCTTGCTTCCTGGAGCCTTCAAGGCTGCAGTTGCTGGGACAAAGGCTGCGTCAAATTGCAATTCCCCGTCAATTTCAAGGTCTGGACGAAGTTCATGAGCAAGCTTAGTCGCTTCAACAACCTTATCAACACTTTCTCCAAAACCAGAGCCTTTGGTTGAATAGCTCAACATGGCAATTTTTGGATCAATGCCAAACATCTTAGCTGTGATAGCAGAGTTGATGGCGATTTCAGCTAAGCCTTCAGCATCTGGATTAATGTTGATGGCACAATCCCCGAACAAGTAGCGTTCGGATCCACGTACCATAAGGAAGGCACCAGAAGTCCGTTTGACATTTGGACGAGTCTTGATAATTTGAAGAGCTGGACGAACGGTTGCAGCTGTTGAGTGAATCGCACCTGATACCATCCCATCAACAATTCCCATGTGAACCAACATGACACCAAAATAGTTAACGTCGTCTTTCAAGACTTGACGCGCTTCTTCTTCTGTCATTTTGCCCTTACGACGTTCTACCAAGGAAGCTACCATCTCTTCAAAACCTGGATAAGAATGCGGATCAATAACTTCATATCCATCCAAAACCCCTTCAATTTCAAGGTAAATCCGAATTTTATCGGGATTACCAAGCAAGACAGGGGTTACTTCTGTCTCCTTCACAAGGCGTTTGGTCGCTTGGAGAATACGAGGTTCTTCACCTTCTGGTAATACAATACGTGCATTCTTACCAACGAGGTTGGCTTTGAGATTTTCGAAAACTTCCATGAGTTTTACTCCTTTTAATAATTAATAACTGGTTTGAAGCTGTGTTAGAACAGCTTGGAAATCTGGAGGCAGTGGGCTTTCTATGACCAATTCTTCCTCTAGAAATGGATGATAATAGGATAGACGATGGCAATGGAGGGCCTGGCGCTCAATGCCATCGTCTAGACTTCCGCCATAGAGATCATCTCCCAAAAGCGGAAAACCAATATGGGAAAAATGAACGCGGATCTGATGGGTTCGACCTGTGTGTAACTGAATATCCACTAGGTGAATATCACCAAAAGATTGAACAACCTGGTAGCTAGTATGAGCATACTTGCCTCCCTTTGCTACCTTTCGAGTAATGATCGACTCTTCATCACGCGCAATCGGGGCAATGATCTCTCCAGCAGGGTCTAACTGACCTTCTCCCTTAACAAAGGCATAATAGCGTTTCTGAATCGTTTTAGATTGCAATTGCTTGTCCAAGCGAGCATGGGCATAACCATGTTTTGCAAAAAGCATAACGCCACTAGTATCCTTGTCCAAACGAGTAACAATGTGAACCTGCTGATTCTCATATCCCTGCTTCACATAATAGCCTTTTACAAAATTTGCTAAGGTATTAGAATGAATCGCACTTGGAATCGAGGCAATGCCAAAGGGTTTGTTTAAGACCAAAAAATGATCATCTTCAAACAAAATATCCAAGGGCCGATCCATGGGTTTTAGGGTTTCGAACCCTTCTTCTGCTGGAATGTCTATGACCAAGTGATCCCCAATATCCAACAAATAAACTGCATTCTCCGGACGTCCATTGACAAGGATCTGGCCACCACGAAACTTGATCTTTGCTAAGAGGCCCTTAGAAACCTCATGCTTTTTCAAGAAGGTCTTAACCTTGACATGCTCATCGACAATGAATTCAAATCTCATTCCCTATCATCTCCGATAAAGGCATCCTTGACCCGATTCCAGAAGCTAGTATGACTAGAACTAGCCACAAAATTGATCTTATGGTTGTCAATCTGGTACTCCACCTTTGCAATGTTGCGGTAAGAATAGGTTGAATTGTCGACAGAGATAATGTGGAAGCCAGGTCTCGTCGGTGTAATCTCGATCTTATCCTTTTTAGGGACAATGACAGAAGAACCCAAGGTACGATAAACACGGTTGTTGAGACTAGCAATTTCAGCAATCTGCAACGCCTCAATAGTTGGGTGAAGGACTGCTCCTCCCAAGGATTTGTTGTAAGCCGTACTTCCTGTAGGAGTCGAAACAGTAATGCCGTCTCCTCTGAAGCGCTCAAAATCAACTCCATTAATCGTGAGATCAGCAACCATGGTCCGGTCGCTTCTCTTAATCGTCGCTTCGTTTAAAGCTCTCATGGTACGGTTTTCTCCATTGTCGAAAGTGATCTTGACATTCAAAATAGGGTAAGAAACCTTAGCTCCTGTATCATATTTTAAGTTCTCAACGAGCTTATCGATTTCACTGTCTAAGTAATCTGTATAAAATCCTAAGTGTCCGGTATGGACGCCAACAAAGCGAACCCGATCCAACTGGTGTTCATACTTGTGAAAGGCCGATAGCAACATCCCATCTCCACCAATTGAAATCACAATATCCGGATGCTTCTCCGTCAAAATAAAATTATTTTTCCTAAGCTTATAGCGCAACTGCTGAAAAACCTCTTCACTTTGACGCTTGCGATTGCGAATAATGGATACTTTTTTACCTGTAGTCTTCATCTGTGTCATCACTATTTCCAACGCCATCATTTAACTTACGATGAAGTGGATCAAACAGGGCTTGAGCCTCCTGAATCGCATCCCGAATCGCTCCCATCTCTTCATCCAAGAGATAGGCCAGGTTTGCAGTCGTCTCTAAGCGTTTTTTGATCTCGTCTGGAAAGTCTCCTTTATATTTATAATTGAGCGAGTGTTCAATCGTTGCCCAAAAATTCATGGACAAGGTCCGAATTTGAATCTCTGCTAAGATTGTTTCATTTCCATCAATGGTGTCGACTGGATACTCCACCACAACGTGGTAACTCCGGTAGCCACTTGATTTCTTGTGGCGAATGTAATCTCGCTCTTGGACCACGCGCATATCCTGCCGTTGTCTCAGAACCTCTAAGATCTCTTCGACGTCGTCTACGAACTGGACCATGATGCGAAGACCAGCAATATCTTGCATATCCTGTGCCAGATTTTCTTCAGAAATATTTCTTCGGATCATCTTTTCTCGGATGCTCTCAATCGGCTTAACACGACCTGTCACAAACTCGATTGGAGAATGCTTTTGTTGCTTACGATATTGCTTTCGAATCCCACGCAGTTTGATTTTTAATTCGCCAACTGCTTGGATATAAGGATCTAAGAAGTTTTCCCAATCAATTGTCATCCTACCACCTTGTAATCTGAACCATTTTTGTATACAATAAACACATCTCTTATTATATCATGAATCGCTTTCGAAAAAAAGCAAAGGACCATAAAATGAACCATTTAGAAATTGAATACAAAACCTTGCTAGACAAGGAGGAATACCAATCCCTCCTTTCACTTTTTGCTGATACAGAATTGGTTGTCCAAACCAATCACTATATCGATACACCCGACCAGCTCATCCGCAAGGAAAAAATGGCCTTACGGGTGCGCACTTTCACAGATCAAGCGGAATTGACTCTCAAAGTTCCTGAAACAGTTGGCCATTTCGAGTACAATCAAGCACTCAGCCCAGAAGAAACCAAGGAGATTCTTCAACACCAAGAGTTTCCTGATGGAGAAATCAAAAACCTCTTGGAGTCAAAAGGAATCCCCGTTGAACAACTTGCTGTCTGGGGAAGCCTGACAACAGAACGATTCGAAAAAGAAACAGCTGCAGGCTTGGTGGCACTCGACCACAGTCTCTATCTAGACACTGAAGATTATGAGTTGGAAATTGAGGTGGAAACTGCTGAACAGGAAGAAAATTTTCATCAGTTCATTTCAGACCATGGAATCGTCTACAAAGCAGCAAAAAATAAAATCGCTAGATTAGCGCAAAGATTGTAAAATAGCTGAAATTATCGCAAATTTTTGCTAAAATAGTGCTAAGATCAAAAATCTAAATGAGGTTGGAATCACATGTCGGATAAAAAAAATATGAAGCTCTTCTCTCTCAATTCAAACCCAGAGATTGCGCAAAAAATCGCGGATCATGCTGGGGTTCCACTTGGGAAAATTTCATCCCGTCAGTTTTCAGATGGTGAAATCCAAGTCAACATTGAGGAAAGTGTTCGTGGATATGATATTTATATCATTCAATCAACCAGTTTTCCTGTTAATAATCACTTGATGGAATTGTTAATCATGGTGGATGCTTGCCAACGGGCTAGCGCAAACACCGTCAATGTGGTCATGCCTTATTTTGGCTATGCTCGCCAAGACCGAACTGCTGCTCCTCGCGAACCAATCACAGCTAAGCTCGTCGCAAACATGTTGGTCAAAGCTGGGGTGAATCGCGTCGTCACACTCGATCTCCATGCTGTTCAGGTCCAAGGTTTCTTTGATATTGCCGTGGATAACCTCTTTACCATTCCACTTTTTGCAGAGCACTACATCAACAAAGGCCTGACAGGTCCAGATGTCGTTGTCGTCAGCCCTAAAAACTCAGGAGTTAAACGAGCTCGTAGTTTAGCAGAATATCTTGATGCACCGATTGCGATCATCGATTACGAGCAAGATGATGCGAACCGTGATTATGGCTATATTATTGGAGATGTCAAAGGCAAGAAAGCAATCTTGATCGACGATATCCTCAATACTGGGAAGACATTCTCAGAAGCTGCTAAAATCGTCGAACGTGATGGTGCTACTGAAATTTATGCTGTATCAAGCCACGGTTTATTTGTTAAAGGTGCTGTTGAATTATTAGATCAAGCTCCGATCAAAGAAATCTTAGTAACCGATTCTGTTGCTCCAAAAGGACCAACTCCTAAAAACATTAACTATCTGACAGCTAGCGAACTAATCGCTGAAGCTATTGTTCGCATTCAAGAAAGAAAACCTGTTAGTCCTTTATTTGCCTACCATAAGAAATAAGGTCTGAATGTGATATATTTTGATAATGCCGCAACAACTCCCCTTTTGCCTGAAGTCATCACTGCGATGACAGAAACCATGAAGACAACCTTTGGAAATCCATCCAGTCTTCATGCTCATGGACGAATGGCTAGTAAACTCCTCCGTGAATCTCGCGAGGAGATTGCTAGATCTCTCCATACCCTTCCAAATCGTATTTTCTTCACTTCAGGTGGATCAGAAAGTAATAATACTGTGATAAAAGGCTACTGCTTGAAACACCAGGCAGATGGCAAACACATCATTACTACCGCTTTGGAACACCATGCGGTTCTCGAACCCATTGAATACCTTGTAGAACATTTCGGATTTGAAGTCACAATCGTCCAACCAAGAGAAGGGCGTATTCAGGCTAGTGATATCAAGGCAGCTCTTAGACCGGATACCATTCTTGTCTCTACCATGTTTGCCAATAACGAGACTGGAGATCTTCTACCGATTAAAGAAATCGGAGTACTCTTAAAAAATCATCCCGCTGCCTTTCATGTTGATGCTGTCCAAGCAATTGGGAAAGTCCCGGTCTATCCCGAAGAGTTAGGGATTGATTTTCTCAGTGCTTCTGCCCACAAATTCCACGGCCCCAAAGGAGTCGGTTTCCTTTATGCAGCCGTCCCAGATTTTGATAATCTCATCCATGGTGGGGATCAGGAAAATAAGATGAGAGCCAGCACGGAAAATCTCATTTCAATTGTAGGGATGTCAACTGCGATACAGCAAGCCACACTTCATCAAGAAGAAAATTTCCACCACGTTCAAAAACTCGGTCAAGAACTAGTTAATGGTTTAGCAGCCTACGACTACTACGTAAATGCGAGTGACGATCATCTTCCATTTGTTTGGAATCTTGGCTTCCCAGGCGTCCAAAACGATGTCTTGCTGATGAGACTGGATTTAGCTGGTATTTCCGTATCCACTGGTTCTGCTTGTACCGCCGGTACTGTACAACCCAGCCATGTCCTTGAAGCGCTCTATGGAAAGGATAGCTCACGCTTGAAAGAATCCCTTCGAATTAGTTTTTCAGAACTCAATACCGTAGAGGAGGTTCGAGACTTCCTCGCAAAACTTAAAGAAATTTTATCATAGGAGAACAATATGGCTTTTGAAACAAGCGTTTCATTGAAAGACTGCAAATATACCTATAGTCTACACCCAAATGTTAAAAAATATACCTTACGTGACAATACATTTGCTGTTACAAAGGTTGGAAATTACGAGTTAAATCGTTTGCTCGAAGCTGTTCCAAATAGCGGTGAAGGCTTCTTGCTTAAAATTATCTTCAACAAAGACCTTACAGGTTTTAAAATCAATATCACAGACAAGTCTGGACTTCGTCTGGTTAATATCTTTAAAAATTCAGAGAATGACATTATCCAACAAAAATTTTATTTCCTAATGGATAGTCTTGTCGAAAGAGAAATTTTCAACAAAACAGAGGTCTAATATGGTAACCCTAACTTATATCGACGCTTACCAAGTAGAGCGAACGACTACTTATCCTGACCTTGCAGCCTGCATTCTAGCATTTTCAGGCTGTGTAACCCTGCCTGACTCTTACTCAATTGTTTCCATTGAATACAAGGGTGAAAAACTCCCCTATACAGGAAGGGTCGATGGGCTCTATGCTTTTTTGAAAAAGGTAGAGCAAGCTGAAAACTAAGCTGATGCTGATGGAACTCTCTCATCGCCATCAGCTTTTTCTTTAGACAAAAATATTTTTGAAAAACCGTTCTAGATAGTTGATTTTTTCACAATCTTCCTATACAATAAGAGGGAAAGGTTGTGATATTGTGAAACATGATAAAAATACTCCAATTCCACGCGCAACAGCAAAACGCTTATCGCTCTACTACCGCATTTTTAAACGCTTTAACTCTGAAAAAATAGAGCGCGCCAATTCCAAACAAATTGCGGATGCGATTGGGATTGACTCTGCTACTGTTCGCCGAGATTTTTCTTATTTTGGTGAATTAGGAAGACGTGGATTTGGTTATGATGTAAAAAAACTGATGAACTTCTTTGCAGATCTTTTAAATGACAATGCTATTACTAATGTCGCTATTGTTGGGATCGGAAATATGGGAAGTGCCCTCCTCAACTATCGCTTCCATGAACGCAATAAGATGAAAATTGTCATGGCGTTTGATCTAGACGATCACGAACTGATCAATACTAAAAGTAAAGACGGAATTCCTATTTACGGTATTTCATCTATTAAAGAGAAACTCAAACAAGAAGGCATTCAAACAGCCATTCTAACTGTTCCAAGTGTTAAGGCTCAAGAAGTTGCTAGCCTCTTGGTAGATGCTGGTGTCAAGGGAATTCTCAGTTTCTCGCCAGTACATCTGACAGTCCCTAAGGATGTCGTCGTCCAATATGTCGATCTTACTAGTGAATTGCAAACACTCCTTTATTTTATGCGTAAAAACGAAGAATAAAGACTTATACTTCAATAACAAAAAGGTTGGAACAAGAAGGTTCCAACCTTTTTTATACCAAATAATCCGTTTCTTCTCGATAACTATAGTAGTTTTCTTCGGATACAATCAAATGATCCAATAGGGTTAACCCCATTACTTCACAGGCCTCTAAGACACGATGAGTGACTTCATCATCATTTTTACTAGGGAACACGGCACCAGATGGATGATTGTGAGCCAAGATAATGGAGGTTGCCATGTGCTTCAGTGCATAATGCAGGATTTCACGCGGCTCCGCGATACTTCGATTCACTGTTCCAATAAATATCGTCTGTTGATGAATAATTTCATTTTGGGTATTCAAATAAAGGGCAACCAGGTGCTCCTGCTTTTTATGGCCAATTTCCTGTTGAATTTTATGGGCCAATTTCTGACTACTCATGATTTGTTCGGAACTCATTAGTTCATCTTTATGAATCCTTCGTCCAAACTCAATAACAGCCTGAAGTTCGATGGCCTTCACTCGCCCAATGCCAGAGATTTCCTGTAGCTCCTCTAGGGTTAATTGCCCTAACTCCTTTAAACTATTTACCGAGCTCAAAAGACCTTGTGCTATCTCATAAACGCTTTTTTGCTTGTTGCCTGTCCGTAAGAGAATGGATAACAATTCCTGATGACTCAGCTTATCTACCCCTTCAGAAACCAAGCGTTCCCTAGGAAGCAAAGATGGTTCAATAAATGATATGTCGTACATAATTTCCTCCTCACTTATTAATTCGTAATAAATTGAGAAAATAACGACCTTTCATTATTTACAGGCGATTTCTTGCTTCAAATCATCTAACACTAAGGCTTCATCTTTATTAAAGCGGATCTGATAACCTGTTTGAACTTGTTCAAGCTCCTTTAAAAACTGTTGAATTTCACAGCGGATCAAGTACTCCTGACTCTGAGGAATGGCTTCTAAGGTCTGGTAGACTTGCTCTACTTCGTAGATTCCTTTCGTAATTAATCCATTTCGTGGAAAATCATTTATTAAGAGATTATAGAAATGATGCAAGTGATGATAAATTCGCTCTTTCGTCACTATTCTACCTCCTTATCATACTCTTTCTCCTCTTATTATATACCGAATTTCCCTCAATATTATGACAAATTCCTTACATTATATTACCAATCGCTTACAATTTTACAAGAATCCTTTAGTTATTTCATGCCATACTATAAAGAAAAAAGCCCAGGCCTCTCTTGGCCTCGGGCTTTGGTTTTTTAGAGTTGCATTTGATTATAAGACTTGCTAAATGAATCCAGGATGTCCTTTGGAGCCTTGTCATAGTCAACAGAGGTTTCCAAGTTTCCTTTTACAATCGTCCGGTAAGTCGCTGCAGCATCCTCACAGGTCACCAAGGTGATTTCATTGACACCTTCACGATCTTGAATAACATCTACACGGTCTGGAGTCACTGTCTCAACAGACGAGATGACATAAGTATAGATTTTTTCTTTATCCGTGATGTAGATCTTCATACCAGCCTTAGCTTTCTCTAATGGTGAGAACAGCATGGCATTTGCTCCAGTTAGGCCAAATACGTGGTGACTAGCAAGAGAATAATTGCCTTGTCCCATGACTTGGTTTTCCTTCATAGTCCCTGCTCCATAGTAAAGGGCTACGTTTTCGAGTCCTTTAAAAATTGGAAGGTTCATGTTCAATTCAGGAATCGAAATTCCCCCAATTACAGGAAGTTTTTGAGCCTGCCATTGGGCATTGATCACGGCCTCCGTCGAGAGTGACTGGACATGTTGGAAATCAAAGCTCGTCTTCACTTCTTTGTTTTTATCAATAGTCTTTTTATCGACCTTGCTAACCTGGTATTGGTTGGTATGCCAAACCATGATCATATTGCGGATCGGAGCATTGAAAATTAAGAGAAGCGAGAGAATAATCAAAAGTGTTGCAACGATGTTGATAAGAGTATTACGTAAACTCTTTTTCTTTTTTCTTTTGCGTGACATGCTGTCCCCTTATCTATTCGTTTTCTTCCACTACTTCTTCATCTTTTTCATCAGCTTGTACAGTTGTGAAGGTCACAATTTTAGCATCCTGATCCAGTCTCATGACTTTCACACCCTGAGTCGAACGACCCGTTTGAGAAATATTAGCCACACCTGTCCGGATCATAACTCCGGTATCGGTAATGATCATCAGATCTTCATCCCCTTTAACGGTTAAAAGACCAGCTAACGGACCATTTTTCTCTGTAATATTGGCTGTTTTGATTCCTTTACCACCACGGCCCTTGGTTGGGTATTCGCCAGCCATTGTCCGCTTACCATAACCTTTTTCAGTAATGATCAATACTTCATCTTGATCGGTAACGACACTAGCTCCTACAACCTTGTCTCCTTCACGGAGATTCACACCACGTACACCTGTGGCAGAACGTCCCATATTCCGAACTACAGCCTCATTAAAGCGGACAGAATATCCATATTTGGTACCAATAATGACATCAGTATTGCCATCTGTAAGGAAGACATTGATCAATTCATCCTCATTACGTAGGTTCAGAGCTTTCAGACCGTTCTGACGGATGTTTGAAAATTCTGCTACATTGGTTCGCTTGACCAAACCTTGTCGCGTCGTAAAGAAGAGATAAGCCTCGTCACTGCGATCTTGCTCCACATTGATAATGGTTTGAATCGATTCACCTTCGTCCAATTTTAGGAGGTTGACAATTGGCAATCCTTTAGCTGTCCGGCCATATTCGGGAATCTCATAACCTTTCAAACGATAAACCCGCCCCTTATTCGTAAAGAAGAGCAAATGATCATGGGTGCTCGTAGATACGAGTTCGCGAACAAAGTCATCATCCTTCACACCGGTTCCTTGGACACCACGTCCACCACGTTTTTGTGCAGTAAATTCAGCTTGGTCCAAACGTTTGATGTATCCTTTATTAGAAAGGGTAATTAAGACATCTGTTTCTTCAATCAAGTCCTCATCTTCAAGAGAAAGAACTTCCCCTACCATCAACTCAGTTCGACGATCATCGCCAAACTTGCGTTTGACTTCTTCTAATTCTTCCTTGATGATAGTCGCCACACGCTCTGGTTTAGCCAAAACATCAGCCAAATCAGCAATCAAGGCAACCAAGTCGTCATATTCACTCTGGATCTTGTCTCGTTCCAAACCGGTCAAACGACGAAGACGCATGTCCAAAATGGCTTGACTTTGACGTTCAGAGAGCTTGAACTTCGACATCAACTCAGCTTGTGCTTCAGCGTCTGTCTGGCTATTGCGGATGATTCGGATTACTTCATCAATGTGATCCAAAGCAATAAGCAAGCCTTCTAAAATATGGGCACGAGCTTCAGCTTTTTCTTTATCAAAGATGGTCCGGCGAGTCACCACTTCTGTTTGGTGCTCGATATAAGCACCTAAAATTTGACGAAGAGAAAGGATCTTTGGAACACCATTTTGAATGGCCAACATATTGAAACCAAAGTTGGTCTGCATTTGCGTCATCTTGAAGAGATTGTTCAAAATAACATTGGCAGAGGCATCCCGACGTACTTCAATGACAAAACGAACCCCTTCACGGTTAGATTCATCTCGTACAGCAGTAATTCCTTCAATCCGTTTTTCTTGCACCAACCGCACGATATGTTCATGGACCTTAGTCTTATTTACCATATATGGAAATTCCGTTACGACAATTCGTTCACGGCCACTCTTTGTTTCCTCGATTTCCGTACGAGAGCGAAGGACAATTGAGCCTTTCCCTGTTTCATAAGCCTTATGAATACCTGATCTACCCATAACCAAGGCTCCAGTAGGAAAATCTGGACCAGGCAACACTTCCATGAGTTCACGGGTGGTCACTTCGGGATTGTCCATCATCAATTTGACGGCGTCAATCGTTTCACCGAGATTATGAGGTGGAATATTAGTGGCCATCCCTACGGCAATCCCAGTGGCTCCATTTACTAGAAGGTTAGGGAAGCGTGCTGGTAACACCAAGGGCTCTCGTTCACTGGCATCATAGTTATCTGCAAAATCAACTGTATTTTTATTGATATCTCGCAACATCTCAAGTGCGATCTTGCTCATCCGGGCTTCTGTGTACCGTTGTGCAGCAGCTCCATCTCCATCCATAGAACCAAAGTTTCCATGGCCGTCCACTAGCATATAGCGATAGCTCCACCATTGCGCCATCCGAACCATAGCTTCATAAATAGAGGAATCTCCGTGTGGGTGGTATTTACCCATAACATCCCCTGTAATACGGGCTGATTTCTTATGTGGTTTGTCAGGAGTGACACCCAATTCATTCATTCCATATAAAATACGACGGTGAACGGGTTTCAGGCCATCACGAACATCAGGGAGCGCACGAGCCACGATTACGCTCATGGCATAATCAATAAAACTCGTCTTCATTTCTGATGTTAAATTCACATCAATTAGATTATTATCCTGCATTCAAAAAATGCCTCTCTTTACTTAATTCACCATACTATTATAACACATTTTAGCCTTTTTTTCTTCTAATGAACACAATGGTAAAAACGTTTACATCAAGGATTCCCAATGTTTCAGATGACAAAGACTTGCAAAAGTGGTAGAATGAAGACGTATGAGAATCTATCTCAAAAAAAAATAAGAAGGAGACGTTTAGACTCATGACTTTGACTAAACAACACAAAAAAGTTATCCTTGTCGGTGACGGTGCTGTAGGTTCATCTTACGCATTTGCACTTGTTAACCAAGGAATTGCACAAGAGCTTGGAATTATTGAAATTCCTCAATTGCACGAAAAAGCTGTCGGAGATGCGCTTGACCTTAGCCACGCCCTTGCCTTTACTTCACCTAAGAAGATCTATGCGGCTGAGTACGCTGACTGTGCAGACGCTGATCTTGTCGTAATTACTGCAGGTGCTCCTCAAAAACCAGGTGAAACTCGTCTTGATCTTGTTGGTAAAAACCTTGCGATTAACAAATCAATCGTAACACAAGTTATTGAATCAGGATTTAACGGTATCTTCCTTGTTGCTGCTAACCCAGTTGACGTTTTGACATACTCTACATGGAAATTCTCAGGATTCCCTAAAGAACGCGTTATTGGTTCAGGTACTTCACTTGACTCAGCTCGTTTCCGTCAAGCTCTTGCTGAAAAATTGGATGTGGATGCTCGTTCTGTTCACGCCTACATCATGGGAGAACATGGTGACTCAGAATTTGCGGTTTGGTCACACGCTAACATCGCTGGTGTAAACCTTGAAGAATTCCTTAAAGATACTCAAAATGTTCAAGAAACTGAATTGATCGAATTGTTCGAAGGTGTTCGTGATGCTGCTTACACTATCATCAACAAAAAAGGAGCTACATACTACGGTATCGCAGTTGCCCTTGCTCGTATCACTAAAGCCATCCTTGATGATGAAAATGCGGTACTTCCACTTTCTGTATTCCAAGAAGGTCAATATGGTGTCAGCAACGTCTTTATCGGTCAACCAGCAGTTGTAGGTGCACACGGTATCGTACGTCCAGTAAACATTCCATTGAACGACGCTGAACTTCAAAAAATGCACGCTTCTGCAAAAGAATTGCAAGCAATCATTGATGAAGCATGGAAAAACCCTGAATTCCAAGAAGCATCTAAAAACTAATCAATCAGTGATGAGACTCTCTAATGATAGAGAGTCTTTTTTTTACGCTAGAAAAACAAAAAAGGTTGAGAAACTCAACCTCTTCTTCTTTCCACCCTGAGGGAATCGAACCCCCATCTCAAGAACCGGAATCTTACGTGATATCCATTACACTAAGGGTGGCAACTGTTATAGTATATCAAATTTTCAAGTATATGGCAAGTAAAAAAAGAGTGGGACAGAAATCGGTCATTCATTAGAATTCGATTTCGTCGTCCCACCTCCGCACAGTTGAGTAGGTCTGTAAAAGCTGATGAAATCAGGGTAGTAGAGCCCACTCAACCACTGCGTCTTGCTCGACAATCCAAAGAAAATTAAGAGGCTAGGACTTTTGTCCTAGCCTCTTAAAAATATTACAATTCGATATCGCCAAACAAGTCAGCCATTGAGAATCCAGTTTGAGTTTCTGGAAGATCAAAGTCACGTTTTTCTTGTTTTGGACGACGTGGGCGAGATTGACGTTTTTCTTGTTTTTCGCCTTCTTCTTGAGCTGGACGTTCTTCAAGAGCCTTGATAGAAAGTGATACACGTTCATCTGCAGCATTTACTTCAAGAACTTTAACAGTTACTTCTTGTCCAACTTTAAGAACATCTTTTGGATTTTCAACACGTTTGTGTGAAATTTGTGAGATGTGTACAAGTCCGTCGATACCTGGCAATACTTCAACGAATGCACCGAAGTCAGTCAAACGTTTAACAGTTCCTTCGATAACATCACCAGCAGCCAATTTTTGTTCTACGCCATCCCAAGGTCCAGGTGTTGTAGCTTTCAATGAAAGTGATACACGACCTTCTTCTTCGTTCAAGTCAAGAACTTTCACTTGGATTTCTTCACCAACAGTTACGACTGATTTAGGTGATACGTTGCGTTCGTGTGACAATTCTGTCAAGTGAACCAATCCATCAACACCACCAAGGTCGATGAAAGCACCGAAGCTTGTGATACGTGCAACTTTACCAGTTACGATATCACCAACGTTCAATTTACCAAATACTTCTGCGCGTGCTGCAGCTGATTCAGCTTCAACAACTTCACGACGAGAAAGGATGAAGCGGTTTTCTTTCGGATCTACTTCTTTGATTTTAGCATCAAATTCTTGACCTACGAAACGTTCAGTGTTACGTACAAAACGAGTATCAAGCATTGAAGCTGGAATAAATCCACGAAGTCCTTCAAATTCTACTGAAAGTCCGCCCTTAACAGCGCGAGTTCCTTTAACAGTAACAACTTCTTCTTCACGTCCGACCAATTTGTCCCATGCTTTGCGAGCTTCCAAACGTTTTTTAGATACAAGGTAAGTTACTGTATCAGTATCTTTCCCAACTACTTGACGAAGAACAAGCAATTCAAGTGTTTCACCTGGTTTTACCAAGTCGTTGATATCAGCATCACGATCGTTTGTCAATTCGCGAAGAGTCAAGACACCTTCGACACCAGTTCCAGAGATTGCAACGTTAGCTTGGTTCGCGTCAACTGTCAATACTTCAGCAGTAACAACGTCACCTGGTTCAACTTGGCTAACACTGTTTAGCAAATCTTCAAATTCATTCATCTAAAAAATCCTCCAACAATCAAGTTTTCTAAAACTTGACATACTTATAATTATTTTTCCTAAGCAAGCACTCGCAATGAGATCAACTACAATCTTTAACGACTCATCCTATAAAGAAATAAAATACCTGGATAGATATTTTATCACTTATCTGATATTACCTAAGAACTGGGGTAGCTGGATTCGAACCAACGCATGAGGGAGTCAAAGTCCCTTGCCTTACCGCTTGGCTATACCCCATGAATAAAATGGAGAGAGAGGGATTCGAACCCCCGAACCCGAAGGAGCGGATTTACAGTCCGCCGCGTTTAGCCTCTTCGCTATCTCTCCATATAAATCAACAGGATCTATTATACCATTGATTTACTATGATTGCAAGCCCTTATTTATTCAAATTATAATTTTCTATTAAAATTTCAACGGCTTTTTCAAGCTTTTTGTAAAGTGAATCCACATTTCCATTTTTGATAATGGCAAATTGACCTGCCATGTCTGCAATTTCACCAATCGTTTTCTTACCAATGGACAAAGTGAACCCATCAAAAGTGTCTTTTCCGACGATTACTTTACTATCAACGATTTGAATCTCAATTTTCTTATCTTTTTTACTCATTTCAACCCTCTTTTCACTTTTTCTATTTTACAAAAATTCTTTTGATGACGCAAGAGAAAAGGGAGTGAGACAGAAAGAATTTAAATAGAAATTCCTTCTTCATCCCACCCCCAAAAAGGTCATTCGGCATTCTTTTGAGCCTATAAGCGAATAAGGAGAAACTTTAGCTGCTACGTCCTTCGTTAAGGCTGTTTCTCATTGAATCCTGGACAATTTTGGTCTCAGACACTTTCGTTTTAATCGACTTTGACAATCCATCCTTCTGGTGCTTCGATATCGCCAAATTGAATACCGGTCAACTCGTCGTAGAGTTTACGTGTGATAGGACCTACTTCTGTTTCAGAATAAAAGACATGGAAGTCATCCCCGTGTTGAACACCTCCGATTGGAGAGATCACAGCTGCGGTACCACAAGCTCCTGCTTCCACAAAGCGATCCAAGTCATTAATAAAGACATCCCCCTCAATTGGTGTCATACCAAGACGGTGTTCTGCTAGGTAAAGCAAAGAGTACTTAGTAATAGATGGCAAGATAGAAGGGCTCAATGGCGTCACAAATTCGTTATCTGCAGTGATACCAAAGAAGTTTGCAGAACCAACTTCTTCAATCTTGGTGTGAGTCGCTGGATCAAGGTAAATCACGTCTGAGAAGTTACGATCATGGGCAATCTTCCCTGGTAACATACTAGCTGCATAGTTCCCACCAACTTTAGCTGCCCCTGTACCATGTGGTGCAGCACGGTCATACTCATCTTGAATCAAGAAGTTAGTTGGAACCAGACCACCTTTAAAGTAGTTACCAACAGGCATGGCAAAGATGGTAAAGATATACTCATCTGCTGGATGCACACCGATAATATCACCAACCCCAATCAAAAGTGGACGAAGATAAAGTGTTGCCCCTGTACCATATGGTGGAACGTACTCTTCATTAGCTTTTACCACTGCCTTACAAGCATCCACAAACATGTCAACAGGTACTTGAGGCATCAGCAAACGATCCGCCGTGCGTTGCAAACGTTTGGCGTTTTGATCTGGACGGAACAATTGGATGCTTCCATCTTTTGTACGGTAGGCTTTTAAGCCTTCAAAGGCTTGCTGACCGTAATGCAAACTTGGAGAGGATTCGGATATATGCAAGGTCGCATCTTCTGTCAATTCTCCCTTTTCCCAAGCTCCATTGCGATAATACGCCAAATAACGATAGGGTAATTTCATATATGAAAAGCCAAGGTTTTCCCAATCAAGTGATACTGTCATGATCGTGCTCCTTAAATTTTTTCTTTTTGACCTGGTTCAGGTCCATTTAGTTTCTCAATCTATGTAGACTATTGTACACCATTTCATGAGAATTTCAAGTGATATTTTCAATTTTCAGAAAATTTATTTTTAAAGAAAGTCAGTCCTAGAATGGACCGACCCCTTCTTTTATTTGATAGTGGCTGAAAAAACTTCATGATCCGAAATGGTATCATTGACAAAGGATCCATTGCTTGTTCTTTCAGAAATGCTTAATTGTGTCAAATCAACCTCGGCCACCTGTCCAGTGGTAGAGGTAATGGCAATAATTTGATCTTGCTCTCCTACTTCTTCCTGGCTCGTAAAGAGATCAAAATCTCCTTGGTCCGTAAAAACTGGACCTGCCTTGAAGACGCGGTGGGGTTTATTTTTCAACTCACGCAAGACCTGTAGGCCACGTTTAGCACGGCTAGTTACAGGAATATCGTCTTGCAACATCCGTTTGAGACTGCCTCGCTGGGTCAAAATATACATACTTGGTGTTGTAGACTTAAAGGCGGCAGCGACTTGATCCCCGTCTTTGAGGTTAATAGCTTTGACCCCTGCTGCTTTGGCTCCTACGACAGGGACCTCTTCAATATTAAAGCGCAACCCATACCCATTTTTGGTGATGATCATGATGTCTTCAAGGACAACTGGCGCAACAGCTACAATACGATCGTCTTGGTCTTTTAGCTTAGCGTACTTAGTCGATTTAGAACGATAAGTCCGCCACGGGCTCAATTCCTTGCGTTCAAAACGCTTGATTTGCCCTTGTTGAGTTGCTGCAAAGTAGGTCACGCCCTCAAACTGATCCACAATCTCCGCAAAGAGAATTTCTTCCTCTTGCTCGAAATTGGTCAAGGTTTGACTGAGGTGCTCTCCGATATCCTTCCACTTGGTATCTGTCAATTCATGAATTGGTCGATAAATGGCATTTCCCAAGTTGGTAAAGAGTAAAAGATGCTGGGTGGTCTTAGCAGGCTCTACGAAAATCAACTCGTCATCATCTCGTTTTCCAACTTCTTCCAGTGTTGAGGCATTGAAGGAACGAGGAGAGGTCCGTTTAATGTAACCCGCACGGGTCACGCTGACGAAGGTTTCCTCTTCAACGATCAGACTGGCTGTATCAATCTCAATCGTTTTAGCAGTGTCTTGCAACTCACTACGACGAGGGTTGCCAAAGAGCTTCTTGACTTCACGCAATTCCTTCTTCATGAGATTGAACATGGTCCGTTCGTCTCCAATGATGGCTGCCAAGGTCGCGATTTGCTCCTTGAGGTTAGCATGCTCTTCTTCCAAGGTGACGATATCTGTATTGGTCAAACGGTACAATTGCAAGGTGACAATGGCTTCTGCTTGCTCTTCTGTGAAATCATAACTGATCTTAAGGTTTTCCTTAGCATCTGCCTTGTTATCAGAAGCACGGATCAGAGCGATGACTTCATCTAGGATAGAAATGACGCGGATCAAGCCCTCTACGATGTGGAGGCGTCGTTCAGCCTTTTCCTTGTCAAAGCGAGAGCGAGCGACAATGATATCTCGACGGTGAGCAATGTAGCTTGATAAAATCGGTACAATCCCCACTTGACGAGGGGTATAGTTGTCAATTGCCACCATATTGAAGTTGTAATTGACCTGTAAATCTGTGTACTTGAACAAGTAATTCAAGATTAGATCTGCATTGGCATCTTTCTTGAGCTCAATGGCAATGCGAAGACCATCTCGGTCAGACTCATCCCGAACTTCTGCAATACCGGCCACCTTGTTATTGACACGAACATCGTCAATTTTCTTGACCAAGACAGCCTTATTAATCTCATATGGAATCTCAGTGACGACGATTTGCTGCTTGCCGCCTTTGAGTTGCTCGATCTCTGTCTTAGAGCGGACAACCACCCGTCCCTTACCAGTTTCATAGGCTTTCTTGATCTCATAGCGCCCTTGAATAATGGCACCGGTCGGGAAATCAGGTCCAGGAAGAAACTCCATGAGTTTGTCTACCTTAGCAGAAGGATGGTCGATCATGTAGACCACAGCATCGATGACTTCAGCAAGGTTATGTGGCGGAATATCTGTCGCGTAACCAGCTGAAATACCCGTTGCCCCATTGACCAAAAGGTTTGGAAAGGCTGCAGGCAAAACCGTTGGCTCTTTTTCTGTATCATCAAAGTTCCAGGCAAATGGCACTGTGTTCTTTTCGATATCTTGAAGGAGATAACCAGCAATTTCAGATAGACGGGCTTCCGTATAACGCATGGCGGCCGGTGGATCACCGTCCATAGAACCATTGTTTCCGTGCATTTCGACAAGGATTTCGCGGTTCTTCCAGTCTTGAGACATGCGGACCATAGCATCATAGATGGAACTATCCCCGTGAGGGTGGAAATTCCCCATGATATTTCCGACAGATTTGGCAGACTTGCGGTAGCCCTTGTCATGGGTATTCCCATCCTTATTCATAGAATAAAGGATCCGCCGTTGAACAGGTTTCAAGCCATCCCGAATATCAGGAAGAGCCCGTTCTTGAATAATGTATTTGGAGTAGCGACCAAAGCGCTCTCCCATGATGTCCTCCAGGGACATGATTTGAATATTACTCATATAGGATACAAAGCCCGTAAAATACAAAGGGAAAATAGGAAATTCTTGCAGTGAGCGATGCTCACAAAAGAATTTATCTTTTTCACACAGTATTTAGGGCGTGTTCAACTCCTTTCAAAGAATGTAGAGTAGATTTTTTAGAAAAAGGAATTCAGTTACTACAAGTAACCAAACGATCCTTTCTGTAGTTTAAAATAGATTCATTAATGATTCGAAAGTTTCTCTTTAGCATAAGAAATCATTTTCTCTGCTACTTCCTTATCGTAAGTAAACCCCATCTTTTGGGCCAATTCTTGCGCTTCACCATCGAATAACTTCATGGTAGCAAATAAGGACTGACCAACCTTCTCTATACTAGAAAGATCAAGAAGTGCTGAGAAAACCTTTTCCTTCTCAGCAGGCAAATAGTGAAAGAGGTGCTTGTAGTTCTTTCCGATGTCAACTATTCCCTTATCACTTGCTACCTGCCAAGCCAAGACCTTGAGGAGTTCTTGCTGACAAATACCATAGAGGTGGTCGGTCGCATAGATAAGCTGATTTCTTCTAATGGCCTTTACCACATAAGCCGATACCCACCAAAATTCATTGCAGGATGCTGCAAATTCCTCTTCAGTAGGCGGACAGGTCCAGTAGCGTTTTGGGCTTGGCAAATACGATTCAAACAAACCTTTGTCATCTTTTATAACTTCAAAATTTGCTTCGCTGTCTACCCACTCTTGGATATACTCCTTAGGACAGATAGTCAAATCAATGCGATTCCCATCTTCAAAAAGCATGAGATACAGCCGACGATGCTCTACTACGTTATGTTGGGAAATCAGGCGATTTCCAAACTGGTTTAGCCAAGATAAATCTGAAATCAGGTCTTCCAGATCATCAACTATATAGACCACATCGTAATCTTGAAACTCATCTTTTACGGACTGAGGATTCGTTCGGGATCCGGATAAAGCAATTGCTTCTACTTTTAGAGTATCAGCTATCTGCAAGATCAGAGTCATCATTTCTGTATCAGTTCTCATGTCGATTCCTTAACATTTCTACATTACGGCTTATTTATTTTATAGTAGAAAGTAATTAAAATACCGTATTTTCTTCCAAGGTAAACTTAACATTGTCTTCAATCCATTGACGACGTGGTGCAGCCTTATCGCCCATTAGGACGGAGACACGGCGTTCTGCACGAGCTAAATCGTCAATGGTGACACGGATCAAGGTACGAGTTTCTGGATTCATGGTGGTTTCCCAAAGCTGATCCGCATTCATTTCCCCCAACCCTTTGTATCGTTGGAGGGTTGCTCCACGGCCAAAGGTCCGACGCAACTCCTCTAATTCGCTATCTGTCCAAGCATAGGCCACTTCTTCTTTCTTGCCTTTGCCTTTGGACATCTTATAAAGAGGAGGAAGCGCAATGTAGACATGTCCAGCTTCTACCAAAGGTCGCATATAGCGATAGAAGAAGGTTAAGAGAAGAGTTTGAATGTGGGCACCATCTGTATCCGCATCAGTCATGATAATGATCTTATCGTAGTTGGCATCTTCCACAGAGAAATCTGCCCCAACTCCTGCACCAATGGTGTAGATCATGGTGTTGATTTCCTCGTTCTTGAGGATATCACTCATATTGGCTTTCTCAGTATTGAGAACCTTCCCACGAAGGGGGAGAATCGCTTGGAACTTACGGTCCCGTCCTTGTTTGGCAGAACCGCCAGCAGAGTCTCCTTCGACTAGATAGAGCTCATTTTTCTTAGGATTTTTAGACTGGGCTGGTGTCAATTTACCAGATAAAAGTCCTTTGTCCTTTTTGCTCTTCTTGCCATTTCGGCTTTCATCCCGCGCTTTTCGAGCTGCTTCACGCGCATCCCGGGCCTTAATAGCCTTACGAATGAGATTAGAAGCCAACTCTCCATTTTCCATGAGGAAGAAGGTCAATTTATCAGAAACAATGCTATCAACGACTGGACGAGCCAAGGGACTTCCTAACTTGTCTTTGGTTTGCCCTTCAAATTGCAAATGGGCTTCTGGGACCAAGATTGAAAGAACAGCAGACAAACCTTCGCGGTAGTCTGATCCTTCCAGATTTTTGTCTTTTTCCTTGAGAAGTCCTGTCTTTCTTGCATAGTCGTTCATGGCCTTGGTGATGGCTGTCTTCAGACCTGTCTCGTGGGTTCCCCCATCTTTGGTGCGGACATTATTTACGAAGGACAAGATATTATCTGAGTAACCATCATTGTATTGCATGGCTACTTCTACCTGAAAACCATCCGATTCGCCACTAAAGTAAAGAACAGGTGTCAAAGTTTCCTTATCTTCGTTCAAGTACTCTACAAAATCTTGGACACCATTTTCATAATGAAAGGCCACATGGTTGTCTTCTTCCTTGCGGAGGTCGGTCAGCGTCAGCGTTACGTCCTTAAGCAAGAAAGCTGATTCTTTGATCCTCTCAGCAATGGTATTAAATTTGAAATCCGTCGTTGAAAAGATGGTTGGATCCGGCATGAAGGTGACCTTGGTCCCTGTCTTAGACTTGGGAGCCGTTCCTATCTTCTCGAGAGTAGTGACAGGTTTCCCGCCATCTTCAAAGCGTTGCTTGTAGACAGCTCCATCACGGGTAATTTCTACCTCAAGCCAACTAGAAAGGGCATTGACGACAGAAGATCCCACTCCGTGAAGACCTCCAGATGTCTTATAACCTCCTTGACCAAACTTCCCTCCGGCGTGGAGGACCGTAAAAATCACCTCAACGGTTGGTTTGCCCATAGCATGCATCCCTGTCGGCATTCCACGTCCCTGGTCTTCTACCGATAGAGAACCATCTTTATTAATCGTGACATCGATTTGTGAGCCAAAGCCAGACAAGGCTTCATCGACCGCATTGTCAACGATCTCCCAGACCATGTGATGCAAGCCGTTTCCATCGGTCGATCCGATGTACATCCCTGGACGTTTACGGACTGCATCCAACCCTTCTAGTACCTGAATGGCATCGTCATTATAATTATTAATATTGATTTCCTTTTTTGCCACAAGGAACCTCCTGTTTGTTCATCTTTTCTATATTACAGTTTTTTAGGAAATTTTGCAAAATTTTTTCTCTTTATATGGAGATTTCTATACCTCAGTAAAAAAAGCCGGCTGAGCACTTTCTTCAGATGTCACACTTGAACTCCAAAAATTGCTTTTTCTATTGATGGCTTTTTGTTATAATGAAAGTATGATAAAAGAAATAAGTGTTTTAATTTTAGCCTATCTATTAGGCTCCATTCCTTCGGGATTATGGATTGGGAAAATCTTTTTCCATATTAATTTACGGGAACATGGCTCGGGCAATACAGGAACGACCAATACCTTTCGGATTTTAGGGAAGAAGGCTGGGATCATCGTCTTTGCGATTGATTTCTTAAAAGGGACTTTAGCCGTTCTCCTTCCGACTTTCTTCGGAATTCAAGGGATCTCACCGATGGTCTTTGGTCTCTTAGCTGTTTTAGGTCACACTTTTCCAATTTTTGCTGGATTCAAGGGGGGAAAAGCAGTGGCGACAAGTGCTGGTGTCTTACTTAGCTTCTCGCCTATCCTACTACTAATTTTAGCTGTGTATTTTGTAGCCAGCCTGTATTTAACCAGTATGATCTCGTTTTCGAGTGTTACCGTTGCGCTACTCGCCATTCTATCTGTCCTCCTTCTCCCTTTGACTGGATGGATCTTGCACGGTTATGATCCGCTTTTTACAGTCATTGTCTTGGCCTTAGCGACCTTGATCATTCTTCGTCACAAAGACAATATCCAACGGATCAAAGAAAAAAAAGAAAATCTTATCCCTTGGGGAAAGAACATCACCCACCAACAACCAAAAAACTAGAGCCTGCGCTCTAGTTTTTTTGATTTGATTCCCCTTATACTTTTGAACAGACCCTCATTATAAGGCGTCAACCAAGTCCATCAGAAAGTCCTTAACCGTTTTTTTCTTCCGACCATTAACAGTTTCGATCATGTGATAAACTTTTAAACGATTGTCATTGCTAAAGACAAACTCAAAGCGAAATTGGCGTCCATTGGGTGCCACTGTATCAAATTTTGTTTTATATTTATCATGAACAGGGCTAACTGGAAATTTATTGAAGAGCAAGCGTCGTTTCTCTCCTGCTTCTTTTAGACAGTTTTCTAGCTCCTGACAATAGGTATAAAACAGCTGATAGAAGTCTTCTACTGAAATTCTTCTTCTCCGAACCAATGATTTAAAATCCGAAAAATTTCTGCGCGGGATTTCAATGCTAAATGAAAATCCCTCCCGATTCATTCTTTCTAAAAATTCATCTCTTGAAATCATAGAACCACTCTTTCTTTTATCAATCTGTAGTGAACCCTTATTGTTTCTATACATCGTCAATCCATAATGTAATCAAGCAGATCCATCAAGGTAAGTTTCTTCCGACCATTGACTGTCTCAAATAGATTATAAACTCTTAGTTGTTGATTCTTTTTGAATACAAACTCAAAACGAAACTCGCGACCATTGCATGCAGCGACATAAAATCCTGTCTGATACTTCCTCTTATCCGCTATGGCTTTCATTCTCCGGCCTTCTATCTCCCTACAAAGTGAAAGAAATAGCTGATAGAGTTGCTCCTCAGAGAGCCTTTTTCTTCGAACCAAAGACTTGCAGTTATTAAACTTCTACCATGAGATTTGGATGTTGAAGGAAAAACCTTCCTGATTTACTTTATCGATAAATGCTTTTCTGGAGATCATACCAATTCCCTTTCTATTGGAATATCGTTTGTCTCTATTATACCATCTTTTATCCTTTCACAAAAAAGCATCCCAAATGGAATGCTTTTTTCTGTTTCTTAATAGTATTCCCCTTGGCGGTAGTTCCAAGAGTTGAAATGATCGGATAAGTGCATCATGATCTTATCGATATCCAATCCTTTACGGATGACGACTGGACAAGTATTGACAGAACGGCTACCTGCTCCTTGTTCTGGGATGAGTTTCCCTTCTGCATCCACCATAGAAACCATTACTCCTTGTTCATAGCGCGTTTCAATGGTCTTGTCTGGTTGGATAGAAGCCACATAATCGTCAGCTTCAATGACCAAGTCAACGGCACCTTCGATACGCTCACCGATTCCCTCGACTTTCCCACGATTTCCTTTACCGGATGGGTTAGCCGAAGAGGCGTAAACCATCTTGCCTTCTTTTTCCCACATTTCTTTGGCGATTTGCTCACCAGCTTTACCAAATTTGATGACAAAACAGCTAGTTCCACGAACGTCTGTCATGAGTTCTTCGCGTCCATCGCCGAAGGCTTGTAACTTAGCATAGGCATCTTCACGCCAAGGAAGGATACAACCAAGCAAGATATCTTGGTCCCAATGTTTTTGGTAGAAGGCTTCAATTTCAGGATTCAATTGAGCAAGAGCGCGGAGTTCATCCATGCTTCCACAAAGAACGACACCTGGTTTGTTGCGGTTGCGTTCTTTGGCTTCGAACTTCCGTTCCAATCCAGCCTTGTCGCTGGTCATGATGATGTAGCCAACTTTTGTAGGGCAGACGATACAGCCACCCTCTCCTTTCAAAATATCAAATCCTTCTTGTGAAAGTTGTCCGTCCCATTGAATGTGTTTTGTCATAAGTCTCTTTCCTTTTCTATTCTTTTTAGTATTGTATCAAAAACTAGTCTCAATTTCAATATATTTTCAGAAAATTCGTAATTAAGTATACAATTTTATGATTGCCAGTAAGCTGGCCGATTCTTCTCATATGCTGCGATCAAGTCTTCGTACTGAAGCGTAATCCCGATATCATCCAACCCATTGAGCAATTTATACTTCCAATCTTGATCGATCTCAAAGCAAAACTCTCCAACAGGTGAGATGATTTTCTGCTCTTCCAAATCCACCGTCACTGGATCTGTCGGCTGCAAGCTTGCCAATTTTTGACGAACCTCTAGCGGTTGCACAATCGGTAGCATGCCATTATTGAGCTCATTATTGTAATGAATATCTCCGAAAGATCCAGCGATAACGACCTTAAAGCCATAATCTGCCAAAGCCCAGGCTGCGTGCTCCCGAGAGGAACCAGCCCCAAAATTGTCACCAGTAATCAAAATGGTCGCCTTGCGGTATTCTGGCTTGTTAAAGATAAAATCCGGATCCTCAGTATACTGGTCATCCAAATAACGCCAAGCATACATGAGGTATTTCCCAAATCCTTTTTTATCGATCAACTTTAAGAATTGCTTGGGGAGGATTTGGTCGGTATCAATATTATCGTTCATCAAGGGAACCGTTGTCCCTGTATAAATGGTAAATTTCTCCATGATTCCTCCTTTTACTTGACTTCTGGCAATTGGCGCACATCGACAAAGCGACCAGCAATTGCTGCTGCAGCGGCCATAGCGGGGCTACAGAGATGGGTCTTGGCCCCAAACCCTTGGCGATCTTCAAAGTTTCGATTACTAGTAGAGGCACAGTGGACGCCATCCGGCACCTTGTCTGGGTTCATCCCGAGACACATGGAGCAACCTGGATCACGCCATTCAAAGCCTGCATCCATAAAGATTTGATCCAAGCCCAACTTTTCAGCGGCTTGCTTGACTGGACGAGAGCCAGGTACGACAATGGCTGTTAAGTTGGGCGCGATTTTTTTGCCTTTCACAAACTTGGCCGCTAGCTCTAAATCACTGAGACGCGCATTGGTACAGGAACCGATAAAAATATAACCCAATTCAATGTCTGCTGGTTTTTGACCAGGTTCTAAATCCATATAATGATATGCTCGTTCATCATTCATGTCCCGAATCTCTGGGAAGGGTGTCTCAAAGTCCACTCCCATAGAAGGATTGGTCCCCCAAGTCACCATCGGAGCTAGTTCGGATACATCCATACGGATGACCTTGTCATATACGGCATCGTCATCACTGACCAGAGTCTCCCAGTCAGCTACTGCAGCCTCAAAATCACTTGGCACACATTCGCGTCCCCGAAGGTAGTCAAAGGTCGTCTCATCTGGATTCATGATCCCCATTTTGGATCCGAACTCGATCGACATGTTACAGATGGTCATGCGTTCTTCCATGGTCAAGCGATCAATTGCTTCTCCCCGATACTCTACGACATAGCCAACTCCACAAGCAACACCGTAGCGCGCTATCAATGCTAGGATGTAATCCTTTGAATAGATCCCTTTTTGTGGGGTTCCGGTGAATTCAACCAACATTTTCTTTGGTTTGACTTGCCAGATGGTTTGGGTGGCAAAGACATGCTCCACTTCACTGGTTCCAATCCCAAAGGCAATGGCACCAAAGGCTCCGTGGGTGGCGGTGTGGCTGTCTCCACAGACAATAAATTTTCCAGGCTGGGTCCGACCAGTTTCAGGGCCCACCATATGAACAATTCCTTGCTTAGCAGAACCATGGGCAGCATGATCAATCCCAAAGTCCACCACATTCTCAGCTAATTTATCAATCTGGGCCTTTGAAATCACATCTCGAATATCAAAAATATTGACCGTTGGAACATTGTGATCAAAGGTTCCAAAGGTTAAATCGGGTCGTCGAACCTTGCGTCCTGCGTCACGTAATCCTTGAAAGGCTTGCGGACTCGTCACTTCGTGGATATAGTGTTGGTCCACATACATGAGTTGGGGTTGCCCTTCCACTCCTGTAATCACGTGGCGGTCCCAAAGTTTATCAAAGATAGATTTTCCACTCATCGTCTTTCTCCATTTATCTTCTTGTTAGGAAATCCATTGAAGGATTAGAAAGAGGACACCTGTTAAGAGAAGGCTACTCATCCACCAGGTGGCTTGGAAATACCATTTCCGTACCTTGTGGTGAAAGAGATGCCCACCTAGAAGAGCTCCAAATCCACCAAGTAACCAGCTCTCGAGCAAGAGGACCTTTTCAGGAATCCGCCATCTGTTTTGGATGGCTTTTCGCTTATCTAAGCCATAGGTCAGAAAGACCATACCATTCCAAAGAGCAATGACCATTAAACAGCGATCTCTCCAAGTCATCTTAGAGATTCCTTATGATAGCTGCTGTCATCTCTGCAGTCGAAGCCTGACCACCTAGATCTCGAGTTAAAATCCCCTGATTCAAGGTTTGATTGACCGCTTCTTCGATCATTTCTGCACCTGCTGTTTCTCCAAAACTGTCTCGGAGCATCATGGCAACGGAGAGGATCATGGAAATCGGATTAGCAATACCTTGGCCAGCAATATCTGGTGCTGAACCATGAATCGGCTCGTACATGCTTGGTCCTTTGTCAGAATGACTGGCAGACGGCATCACGCCTAGTGTTCCAGGAAGGACGCTCGATTCGTCAGATAAGATATCTCCAAATAAATTCTCTGTTACGACGACATCAAAGCGAGCCGGATTGGTGATCATGATCATGGCTGCACTGTCTACAAGCTGGTGCTCTAAGGTCACATCTGGAAATTCTTTGGCAACTTCTTCTGCTACTTGGCGCCACAATTTAGACGTTGCAAGGACATTTTGCTTATCGATACTGGTCACTTTCTTGCTACGTCCTTGCGCAATCTTGAAGGCTTGGCGCATAATCCGACGGATTTCTTCCGCACTGTAATCATTGATATCGCGCGCTGTACTTTCTTTCAAAATATGCTCTCCAAAGTAAATCCCACCTGTCAATTCACGCACAACCACGAAGTCGACACCCTCGATACGCTCTGGTTTCAAAGGAGACAAGTGTTTCAAGGCGTCAAAAATCCGTACAGGGCGAATATTTGCAAAAAGATTTAATTCCTTGCGAATAGCGAGCAGGCCTTGTTCTGGACGAACAGTAGCATGGTCATACTCAGGACTCCCGATGGCTGCGAGAAGAATAGCATCCGCTCCTTTAGCTGCTTCGAGAGTATCTTGGGGAAGTGGGTGGCCAGCGGCATCAATCCCAGCACCCCCAAAAGGTTTGTCTTCTAGGCTATAATCAAAGCCAATTTTTGGAGCAACGGCTGCGAGAAGCTCTAGTCCAGCTGCCATGATCTCAGGGCCAATCCCATCTCCTGCAAGTGTTACAATTTTCTTTGTCATGTTCATTTCCTCTTAGGCTTATGGAAGATCCCGGTAAGAGACAGTTCGTCCCATTTCACCCGCATTCTCTTTTTGAACCAGCGTGTTAGCATTGATATAAGCAATGGCAGAGGCTTTTAATACGTCAAAATCCAAACCAGAGGCATTGAAGATCGTATCTGTATCGACATTTTCCACCGATACCAAGACACGGGCTTGGGCGTCGATCCCATCTGTCACTGCATCGATATTGTATGAGGTCAAGCGAACGGTTTGGTTGAAGAATTTATCAATCGCATTAAAGATGGCTTCAACCGACCCTTGACCATTGGCAAGGAATTCAAGCACTTCCCCTTTTTCATTGCTGAGGCTAACTGCTGCTGTAATCGTTTCGTCTGCGTTGGTTATCAAGCGGAGGTCATTAAATTGGAATCCTTCTGGATTTTCCACTGCAGTACCGGCAACAAGGGCGCGGATATCGGCATCTGTGATTTCGTGTTTCTTGTCTGCCAAAGATTTGAATTTAGCAAACAATGGCTTGATGTCTTCTTCTGTGAATTCCAGTCCCAGCTCATGCAATTTTTCGACAAAGGCATGGCGACCAGACAATTTTCCAAGAGGGAGACTATTGCTCTTGACACCCACCAGCTCAGGGGTGATGATTTCATAGGTAAGCGGGTTTTTAAGGACCCCATCTTGGTGAATCCCAGACTCATGTGAGAAGGCATTGCCACCAACAACCGCTTTGTTTTTAGGAATTGGAATCCCAGAGTAACGAGAAACCAACTCAGAAGTATTGATGGTTTCATTGAGCACAATCGGGCTCTCCACCTGGTAATAGTCTTCGCGAATATTAAGAGCTACCGCTACTTCTTCAAGCGCTGCATTTCCAGCCCGTTCACCGATCCCATTGATGGTCCCTTCGACACGGCGGGCTCCATTTTTGACAGCAGCGAGGCTATTCGCCACTGCCATTCCTAGATCATTATGGCAATGAGGTGAATAGATAATCTCGCGGTCCGTCTTGACATGGTCAATCAAGTATTTGAAAATCGCGCCATACTCTGCTGGTGTCGTGAAACCGACTGTATCAGGAATATTGATGTAGCTAGCCCCTGCGTCGACCGCAGTCTGGACAACTTGCAAGAGGAAATCCAATTCCGTCCGTGTTGCATCTTCTGGTGAGAATTCCACAACCTCAAACTTTGAACGCGCATATGAAACGTGCTCTTTAATGGCTTCAAGAATTTCTTCCTTGCTCTTGTTGAGTTTAAACTCCCGGTGAATAGGACTGGTTGCGATAAAGACGTGAACTTGCGGATACTTGGCATCCTTTAAGGCTTCATAACAAGCATCAATATCTGATTTGACAGAACGAGCTAGGCCAGTTACGGCTGTCTTGGTTAAGACCTTTGCAATTTTTTGTACAGCTGTGAAGGAATCCGGACTAGCTGCAGGAAAACCTGCTTCAATAGCAGAAATACCCCATTTTTCCAATTGTTTGGCAATGGCAATCTTTTCTTTGATAGAGAAATTAACTCCCGGAGTCTGTTCGCCATCCCGAAGGCTGGTATCTAAAAATTCAACTTTACGCATAGGGTCTCCTCATTTCTATGTAGTGGATATAAAGAAAAACATCTCACTCGGTCAACCAAGCGAGATGTTTTTGCCCGCTTGGTAAGCCAAACAGGACTAATGCTTCTGCACTAGCCCTTATACCTCAACAACAAAGCAAATTGAATAAACTTAGCTGTTTTCATGTTTGACTTTCTCCTTTGTTCAATGTCTTGTTTAGTATTTTAGCATAGGGAAAAAACAATGTCAAGAATTTTCTGTAATATTCTGAATTTTTTGAATAGAAACAAAATATCCCCTTTTGCCCTACTTCTTCTGATACAAATCAAAAACGATCTTGTCATTATAGAGATCAATGGTATTGGCCTTGACATAGATTCCAAAGTCATTATCAATTTCCGGTAATACAATGGTGATAGTAGACTCTTTTGGCGAAATCTGGATAAAATCTGGGATATTTTTATTTTTGCTCAAAAGCTGCAAAACCATTTTTTGAGGAATTTGAAAGGTACCGACTGAAAAATCTTTCACTGTTAAGAGAATATTCCCATTTTCCAACTTGGAGGGTTGAAAGTAAATATATAAGGGATAGTCCTTTCCTAAGAGACTCAACTGTCCCTCTAAGAGGATTTGCTGATTATCCGCATAGACCTTGTAGTCGGACAGCTTATATTTTTTCAGAAGCGATTTGATGGTATCATTGAGTTGATCACGAGTCGTTGTCATAGTTCCAACTTTGACATCTTTGGTGCCAGCTACTTGACGAAGCTGGCTAACATCTTCTCTTGGCGTCGCTAAGCGTCCTTGCACGACTAAAGCGAAGGCTAAGAGAAGGCTGACTAAGCCTAAAAACAACCATTTCCAAATATTGATTTTTTGAAGGAAGGGGATCTTCTCTTTTATGGGATTATTTTTGACTCCAAGTTTTCTTCGTGGCATTGATTTTCTCCAATATTGCTTGTTTCATCTTTTCATAGCCCGTATTGTTGGGGTGAAAACTATCCTCTTCATACAGGGCATCATTGATAACGGTTGTCTTCCCGTCACTAATTTCTGACACGCCCATTTTGCCATCAATTCCTTTATATAGCAGATCATTGATAGGAACGAAATAAACCTGATCAAATTGCGCGATGGTTTCTTCCGTCGTCTCATTCCAACAATCTACAGCCGTCTGAATACTGGTTAATTCAGGAAAATTCAGGTAAAGAGGATTGTAGATCCCCACTACATAAATAGGAAGATAGGGATTGTCCTTTCTTGCTTTTGTGATAATTTCTTTGAGGTTAGCTGTATAATTCTTGAGCGGTTTTCGGATATCTGATAGAGAAAAATCACTCAGATGATCGACAACGACTTTGCGTAGATCATTTCCTCCAACCGTTAAGGTCATGACATGCGCCTTCTTGAGATCCTTCTGAAGGTCTGTTTGCTTCTTGAGTCGATCTAAAATCTGAGCACTTGTATTTCCAGCCACACCATAGTTGACAGGCTGGTACTGAACGTCATTTTCATTGGACAGACTTTGGGCAAGAATGGGCACAAAGCCTCCTTGCTTGGTGCTATCTCCTACTCCTTCGGTCAGTGAATCTCCTAGAGCTACATAAGTATAGGTGGTTTCTTTCGCAGCTGTTTTGGGCTTGGTCATACGAGGAGATGCAGTTGGTAGCAAAGCACGAAATAGAAAGACAAAGACAAGAAGGCTGGTTAAAAAGAAAACCAAGCCTTGCATCATTTTTTTAAGATTCATATGAATACGATCGCTTATCCTTGAAAAATCACTTGTCCATCACAGATAGTATAAGCAACTTTCCCTTTTAATGTTTCACCCACAAATGGGGAATTTCCAGCTTTTGAAGCGAAATGATCCGATACCAGACGATCTGCTTCCGGATCAAAGAGGGTCAAATCTGCTGGTCCATCCACAGCAATATAGCCGGCATCAAAATCATAAAGACGTGCTGGATTATAGGCCATCTTTTCTAGCAATTGCATGAGGCTCAAATGTCCTGCATGGACCAAGTAGGTCAAACCAAGAGAAAGTGAGGTTTCAAGCCCGGTCATTCCAGATGGTGCCTTGGTAATATCAGGAACATTCTTCTCATCAGCATGGTGAGGCGCGTGATCCGTCGCAATCACGGAGATGACGCCTGACTTCAAGCCTTCAATCACTGCTAGACGATCTGATTCCAAGCGAAGAGGTGGGTTCATCTTGGCATTGCTTCCCTTGGTCAAGAGCAAACTTTCTGTTTTTGAAAAGTGTTGAGGTGCCACTTCTGCCGTCACATGAGCTCCTAATCCTTGGGCAAATTCCACAACCTTGACACTTTCTTCCTTGGAAAGGTGTTGGATATGGAGGTGAGCACCTGTCGCATGAGCAATCATGGCATCCCGCGCTGCCATTGAGTATTCAGCTACACCCGTCGCCCCACAAACATGGAAATGTTCCTTGGCAATGTTTTCATTCAACCCAAGAATGCCATTCAACTCAGGGTCTTCTTCATGCAGACTAATAAAGGTTCCTAGACGCTTAGCTTCTTCCAAGGCTTGGCGGACAACCTTGGTGCTTTGAAGGGGAATTCCATCATCTGAAAATCCTACCGCACCAGCCTTGAGCAGGCCTTCAAAATCTGTCAAGTTTTGACCGTCAAAATTCTTGGTCACCGTCGCAACTGTATGAATGTGGAGATTTTCCTTGGCTGCAGAAGCTAAGACTTCCTCTAAGGTAGGAATATCTGAAATGGTCGGATTGGTATTGGCCATCATGACCACTCGAGTAAAACCACCCGCAGCTGCTGCTAAAGCACCCGTATGGATATCTTCTTTATGGGTTTGGCCAGGTTCACGAAAATGCACGTGCACATCGATCAAACCAGGAGCTACCACTAAACCTGAGGCATCAAGGACCTCTTGTCCATCCGTTGGGAGATTTTCAGCGATCTCTACAATTTTCTTTCCTTCGATGCGAAGGTCACAGACTTGATCCAAACCAGTCTTTGGATCCATGACACGACCATTTTTAATGACAACCATTGCATTCTCCTTTATTCATAAAAATCGACATGGGTCTCTAGCAAGCGATCCCCATCATAGCGAAACATTGCTGAAAAGAAGGGTTTATCTTCCAACAACCACTCGACAAAGGTGTGGTCCCCCTCCCAGGTTGGTTTTGAGAGGACTTGATCGTAAGGTACCCACTCCAGTGTCCCTTCATTACACTCGATGAGATCCCCTTCAAACTCAGTTACCTTGAAGACATAGGTATACCAATCCAGATCAGGTGTAAATTCAGGGAAGGTAATGATCCCTTTCAAGACTGGCTTTGCTCTAAGGCCCGTCTCCTCAAAAATCTCACGCGCAGCACACTCCTGTGGGGTTTCCCCGCGTTCTAATTTTCCACCAACCCCGATCCATTTACCTTCATGGACATCATTGGGCTTTTTATTGCGATGCAACATGAGAAATTCTTTCCCATTGTCGATATAACAAATTGTTGCTAATTGTGGCATTTCTTTCTCCTATCTTAACCAATCAATCGGCTCGCGTCCCGCCTCTTTCAAAAATTGATTGGTTTTTGAAAAGGGTTGCGAACCAAAGAATCCTCGGTAGGCCGATAAGGGACTTGGGTGAGCTGATTCAAGGATCAAATGTCGATCGTTGGTAATCAAAGGTTTTTTCTTACGGGCATAAGATCCCCAGAGGATAAAGACAACTGGCTCCCCCAACCCATTGACTACCTTGATCACAGCATCTGTGAACGGCTCCCAAATTTGACCCGCATGGCCATTAGCCTGACCAGCAGGAACCGTCAAGCAGGCATTGAGCAAGAGCACTCCTTGCTCTGCCCAAGAGGTCAGATCATGGGACCGCTTCTCTCCGATATCTGAGCGCAATTCTTTGAGAATATTTTGCAAAGAAGGGGGGGCTGGGACATGATCCGGCACAGAAAAACTTAAGCCCTGTGCTTGATCCGGTCCATGGTAGGGATCTTGGCCTAAGATCAAGACCTTGACCTGATCCATATCTGTCGTCTGCAAGGCCTTAAAGACCTTGTCACGAGGTGGATAAACCATCCCTTTGCTATAGACCTCATTCATAAAGTCATTAATCTGATGAAAATACCCTTCCGGAAGATGGGATTTGATGGCTTCATGCCAGGGGGAATGTTGCATGGAAACTCTCCGCTATCCAATAAATTCTTACCTCTCATTATACCACATTTGACACAGATCCACTGAATAAAAAAGAGGCTGGACCATTTTATCCAACCTCTGGTTCTGCCTGTTAAATAAGCGAGAGTTTTTAGGTATTTTCTTTCTTGGTAAATCCTGCTAGACCGATTGAAGCCACTAGCAAAATTTGTGGCAAGAATTGGATGAGATAGCGGGTCTTCCCACCTTCAAAGATGGTTAAGAAGAGCAAGCCACCAAAGACCGCTAAGGAAAGGAAGTTAAAGGCATCTGTATCTCGACGTTTGAGATAAGCCCCAACCAAGCCAGCTGACAAGACGATCCAGATCAACTGTTTCACAAATTCATAATACTTGTACTGTGGGCGATCCGTGCTGAGGAAATAGGTTCGCACCCATTTAGCCAGACTGCTATTTTTGGTGAGTGGCGCATAGAGAGGATTAATATAAGGTGTCTTCTCATACTCTACATCTCGGTAAAGCCAACCTAGGGTCCCTTCTGCTACCGTCAAGGACTGCTTGTAGTAGATATGACCGATCAAACCGAAAGGTCCATACTCCTTGAGACGGCGCTTAATTTCTTTGATCACATTCTCTTTCTTAAAGAGACCATTGTTGTAGTCCGAGCGTTTATCCTTATCGATATAAGCTAGCAAGCCCTCTTTCATATCTTCTTGGTTATGGCCCATATCTGTCAAGCCCAGATTGATAAACAAGAGTGGTCCTTTGGCCAGCCCTTCTTGTTTCAAGATTGGTACAACTGTTTGATGATTGACCGCTGTATTCAATCCTGCAAAGACAAAGCCCGTCATCATCACTGTCACCGTAGCAATCTTGCCAAAGGCCTTCCAGTTTCCTCTAAAGAAGAGGACAGCCCAAAAGGCAATCATGATAATAATCGTCGTTGGACGGATCAACATGGTCACGCCAGATAAAATCCCTAAACCAAACATCTTCTTCCAAGAGACCCCTGCTTGGTCTTCCTTTAAGAGATCCAAGGCCCACCACAATTGAAGAGCGATCAAAGGAAGCGGAGGAATGTCTGTATACATGGAATAGAAATAAGGCGAGTAACAGATCAAGCTGACATAAAAGAGATAAACTAGATCAGCTGTTTTCTGATTGAAATGCTTCTGAGACAGCTTGTACAAGAGGACGGCACCCAAATTGACATAGAGTATATTGAGAGCCTGCATAACCCACAAACCGCTAGAACCGAATAAAACATAGAAAAACTTTTCATAGAGAAAGAGCGGAATGTTATTGGGATTGCGACTGAGGTAGTTGGTGATGGAAGATTGTTTAAGAAGATCAAATGCCCCTTTGAAAACAACTGCAGCATCCCGACGGATCAAAAGCTCAGCACAAATCATAAAGATTAACTGACAGATGATCGCGCCAAGCAAGAAGCCTTTTTTGTGCCGGGTCAACCAAGCAATGGCTCTTTTTACCCCATCGCGTTTCAACCAGGCCAGCAGAAATAGCAATCCAGCACCTAAAATGGCTAACCATGAAATCTCTCTCAGATAGGTCACACTGATCAAGAACCAGTGGACCATCACTAGCAACATGACAACATGAAGCATCCCAAATAGAATACGTTTACTTTTCGATAACATAGGTCCATTATATCAAAAAAACAGCATTTCTGCTGTTTTGGACTGATACGAAATCTTTTAGGCTGAGGAATTATCTTTGTTATTTACGATCTTCCTTGAAATCAAACTCTATTTCCCGAGGCTCTGTGAATTCGAGTCCTCTAAAAAATAAGATCACAATTAAACATAAAATCAAGGCCAAAAACAAGCCAAAATGTTGTTCCTGTCACTAACGTTTTTATAACCATTCACACAGACTAGCTACATCCAAACTCCCTAAAAAGACTTCTTACTCGTCTCTTTTCAACCAATTCTCCTTTTGTGCTTTCTCTGCTAAATCTCTTGCTTCATCGATATCCAATGAATTTGAATCAGAGGAAATGTTGGAGTCAATATCTTCTTCCAATTCTTGTAAGATTTGAACATCTTTAGGTGTCAAATCGAAACTGTAGGGTCTGCTTTTGGTAGAGGACGATAGAACACGAAAAAAACCAATAATTACAATCAAAAGAGCTGTAACGGATACCAAAAAACCTTTCTGAAGATCTTCCACAGGTATTTTAGAATCTTTAGTGGATAATTCCTTCCACTCTGGATGTGCTTCCTCAACTTCTTTTTTACCATTGAAAACAGGATAAATCAAGGCTTGGTTCATCAAGGTCAGTGCTCCCAAGCACATTAGTAAATATGGAATATGACGCGATTTACTAATGATCACTAAAATTCCTCCTGTAATAGCGATCAAGCTGATGATGATATTAACAGTAAACTAAACTCTCGCCTGCTTTTTCATTTCCAAATACTTTTCTTTTGTCATGTTCTTCTCCCTTAAAATCGCTTATATCGTAAATCTATTAAAACAATTACTACTATCATACCGGATTTTACTTTGGGTTTCAAGTTAACCACCAACTAGTGAAAAGAGTATAAAAAAGAAGCGTTAGAAACGCTTCAGTTATATTATTTGTCTTGCCAAGTTTCTTGGTTTTCTTTGAAACGACGCAACAGTTCCAAACCTTCAGAAGTAATGTAGCCCTGTTCTTCAGCCAAATGGATCAATTCTGTGTAGTTTGATAAGGTTTCAAGTTGAACGCCAGCTTCCGCAAATTTCTTATCTGCCTTCTCTAATTGGTAAGTGAAGATAGCTACCACACCAAGGACGTCTGCTCCTTCACGTTTCGCAGCTGCAACAGCTTCCAAAACAGAACCACCAGTAGAAATCAAATCTTCAACCACCACCATCTTTTGACCTTGTGGCACACGGCCTTCGATTTGGTTTCCGGCACCATGATCTTTTGGTTTACTACGGATGTAAGCAAAAGGAAGGTTCATCTTGTCGGCAATAATGGCTCCATGAGGAATCCCCGCAGTTGCTGTCCCCGCAATGACTTCTACTTCAGGGAAAGCTTCCTTGATTTTATTCACGAATCCATTCTCAATCAAGGTACGAGTTTCTGGATAAGCAAGGGTCACGCGGTTATCCGTATAAATAGGGGACTTGATCCCTGAAGCCCAAGTAAAAGGCTCCTCCGGTTTCAAATAAACGGCTTCAATTTTTAGAAGATGGCTGGCAATATCTTTAGCTAATGACATGATAACTCCTTTTTACGATTTTAATCATATACGAATTAAATCAACAAATGATTTAAACAACAACATTACAGGTTAGTGACTAAGTTAGAGAAGGTCCTATAGGACTTCCAGTAGAACTACAAAAGTTCCACTTTTATTAGCGATTAGTATTTCCGACGATTAGAAGAAAGGAACTATATTTTTCTTTCTTCTAATCTAGTGAATGCGTTAGGGAAGGTCCCATAGGACTTCTCGTAGAGCTACAAAAATTCCACTTTTAGTAGCGATTGGTATTCCGACGATTTAGAGGATAAAACGATTATTTTGATCCTCTAAATCTAGTGAATGCGTTAGGGAAGGTCCCATAGGACTTCCCGTAGAGCTACAAAAGTTTCACTTTTAGTAGCTCTTACGCATTCCACTGTCTCTTAATTTCATGGTAAGCGTCCCATGGGTTTTCTGCTTGAATAATTGGGCGTCCAACAACAATATAGTCCGATCCAATTTTATGGGCTTCTTGTGGCGTCATAACCCGTTTTTGGTCGCCGATTTCAGCTCCAGCAGGACGAATCCCTGGTGTGACACAGACAAAGTCTGATGAAGTGGCATCTTTGATCAAGGCTACTTCATGGGCTGAACAGACCACGCCGTCCAAGCCAGCTTCTTGGGCCTTGCGAGCATAATTAACGACTGATTCTTGGACTGTTGTTTGAATGTTTTGGCAATCACGCATGTCTTCTTCACTGGTCGAAGTCAACTGGGTTACGGCTACCAACTTAGCTCCTTCACCAAGAGCTGCTTTGGCTTCACGCATCATCTCTACACCACCAGCTGCGTGAACCGTCACCATATCCACTCCGAAAGTGCCCAATACAGACATAGCTGATTTGACTGTATTTGGGATATCGTGCAATTTTAAATCAAGGAAGATACTGTGTCCAAGCCCTTTTAGGTAGTGTACAATTTCAGGACCAACTGCATAGAAAAATTCCATTCCGATTTTTACAAATAATTTTTCGTCTTCTGGAAAATGCTCTAAAAAGTGTTTGACATCCTCGAAAGCTGGGAAGTCAAGGGCAATAATAGGACGTTCTTCACGCATGGTTTTCTCCTTTTGATGGGTGACATTTTTTCCACAAAAAAACCTTGCCCGAGGCAAGGTTACACGAAAATTAGGTAGTATCTACCCTGATTCACCGTCTAGACCTTAGGAGCCTCTCTGGACTGCTTTAAAGGTTTTTATTTATTGTAGTACGATATTTGGGAAAAGTCAAGGATTTACAGTAGATTTTCCCGTACATGTTTCCGAAAATTCTCAAGCGTGTCAATGCCGTTTCGATCCATGACCTGTGTCAGCTCTTGGATAATGGTTGGACAAGCATAAGGATCGGTAAAATTGGCCGTTCCGACCCCAATCGCTGAAGCACCAGCAATCATCATTTCAATGGCTGCTTCTGCTGAATCGACACCTCCCATTCCAATAATGGGCAGGCTAGTGGATTGGGCTACTTGGCGGATGAGTTTCAAGGCTACTGGGAAGATAGCTGGTCCTGACATCCCTCCCGTACCATTTGCAATGATCGGTTTGCCGGTCTTGAGGTCGAAGCGCATCCCGACCAAAGTGTTAATCATGGTCAAACCACTCGCTCCTGCATCTTCAGCAGCCTTGGCTACTTGGGTAATATCAGCCACACTAGGAGTCAACTTAACATAGACAGGGACGGAGGAAGCATCTACCGCCGCTTTCACAGCCGCATAGGCTAACTCGGGAACCTGCCCGATTAAGAGGCCGTTGTTGCCATGGTCTACGTTTGGACAAGAGATATTGAGTTCAATCGCTTTGACATTTGGTGCTTGCGAGATTTTTCTAGAAACCGTCGCATACTCTTCATTGGAGAAGCCAGCAACATTGGCGATAATCGGTAGCTCTGGATAATGCTGGGCCAACCAAGGGAGTTTCTCTGCTAGGACAACGTCTACGCCTGGATTTTGGAGACCAATGGCATTAAGCATGCCTGCAGGAGTCTCAGCAACACGTGGTGTCGGATTTCCAAAGCGAGCCTCAGCTGTCGTCGCCTTGATCATAATGGATCCAAGAAGATCTAAATCATAGTATTTGGCGTATTCTTGGCCAAACCCAAAACAGCCAGAAGCTGGAATAATGGGATTTTTCAAGTCTAATCCTGGTAAGGATACAGCTAATCGATTGCTTGTCATACTTTCCTCCCTACATCACAATTGTACCAGTTTCAAAGACCGGTCCGTCTTCACACACGCGCTTATTGGCAGCTTGGCTTGCATTTTCCAGATGCACCACGCAGGCATAGCAAGCCCCCATTCCACAAGCCATGCGGGATTCCATGGAAATGTAAGCACGAGGGTGATTATAGAACTTGCTGTTGACATATTTGAGCATGCCAGGGGCTCCACAGGAATAAACTGCATCGATATCCTCATTGAGTGTCTCCACTACAGTTGACACATTCCCTTGGATTCCATAAGATCCATCGTCGGTTGTCACTGTGACTTGCCCATACTGCTTCAATTCTTCCTCAAGGATAACTGCTTCTTTAGTAGCAAATCCCAGGACAGAATGGACTTCTACTCCTTGCTCATGTAGTTGTTTAGCCACTTGGACCAAGGGAGGAACTCCAATCCCGCCACCGATGATCAAAGCACGCGCCCCTTGACCAAGACCTTTTAGATCAAAGCCATTTCCTTGAGGGCCCATGACACTGAGGAAGCTACCGACAGGCAAGTGAGAAAAGATGGCCGTTCCGCCTCCTTCTACCCGATAGATGAGGCGACAGGTCTGGATGTCTAGATCAATCTCTGAGATAGAAATGGGACGGCGAAGGAGCTTGGAGTCATCCGGTACGCGGATATGGAGAAACTGCCCCGGCAACATCTGTTCCACCATTTCCCCCTTCAAGACCATTGAAAAAATCCGTGGCGCAATCTCTTCTTGAGCGATTAACTCCATGTCTTCCATCATGATTTTTCCAAACCGTTTCTTACAACTGTCACTGACCATTGGTTTCCTCTTCTTTCTTCCAGCAAAAAAGACCTCGCAAAAGCAAGGTCCCACAAATGATCAGCTAGACTCCGTCTGCTGAACTTTTTTCTGTCTTTCCTTGCAGGCCTCTCTGGACCTCTTAAAGGTTAAATTTGTCTCATTATATCGCGCTACTTGATGCTTGTCAAGTAAAATCAGTAACTCAGGAAGCTTTACAGGGGTCAAAATCTTCTGGGATCGGTTTGATGTATTGCATGGCTATTCGGTTCTCGGGCTTGCGATCGACTAGATAAAGAACTAGTAAAAAGATCCATTCCAAGGGTTTCATTAGGTAGTAAATCAGGTCCATAGCCCATTTCTTCTTGATATGTTTAGCAAAGGGATAGCCATAGCGGTCATAATTGCGACGTAAGAAGCGATGGAAACGTGGCATCTTTTCTTCCAGTACTTGCTCAAAAGCATTGGCAATACAAAGCTGGCGATTGACAACCACAGGATGACCATGCCGGACTCCCATCCGCTGGGGCTTGACCACCTTTTCATGACCACCTGCCGCAACCGTACAGAGATAATGCTCATCTATGATGAGATTCTGAGGAGGGATCTTTTGTGAAAAGGCCCAGTCTGCTGTATTGGTCCAGGCCTTGATCATGGAATCGGGTTGCTGGCCAAAGAGCATGAGAATGAGGACGACGAGAACCAGCGTCGGAAGGGCAAGCAGAACCGCTAGCCAAGGCCAGTTACGTGACTTGTTTAAGAGCTGATGGAAATACTGAAGCAGACGATTCTCATAGGTGATCTCTGTTCGATCTTCTTGCCACTCCTTGATACGAACCCACAAGAGATTAATGGAATAGATCAGTAAGAAAAAGGTGTGAAAACTTGCTACCTGCAGCTGTTGATCAAAAACTAAGAGGAGAACCACTCCTCCCAGAATGCCACTAATACAGAAGATATTAGCTAATGGAGAGAGGGAATTAGCATCCCGATAGGAATAGATGATCAAGGCTAGCAAGGTGAGAGCTGCAAAGGTGAAGAAGGTTGGATAGGCACCCGACCAGATCAGGGCGTGCTTCTGAGAATTAATCAGGCGTTCACTCCAATTGTAAAAGGTCATATCTTTCACGATGAAAATGAAAATCGCTTCGAGAAAGCAACCAAAGAGACCAAACCAAAGAACGATTGTTGGCTGTTTCTTTTTCTTTTTGACAGGCTCAGGACTCTGTGATTCAGTTGTGAATGCGTCTTCTTCTATTATCTCTTCTCCCTTCACTAGCACTCTATCTTCAAACAGATCCGGATCTTTGAGAGCATCTTCCTCTGCTTCTTTGAACTGGATGCTGGACCACCGACCGATCCCATAGATGATGACAAAAATATTGGGTACAAAAAGGGCTAAGGTCACACCAAAGGGCAAAACCTCCATCGTAAAGGACACTATAGCAAGAAAACTAAATTGAATGAATGAATCCGATATTGCGTAGAGCGACTGACTAATGACAAAATAGATGTAAAAGGCCAATAGCATCAACGCATTGGTCACAAAATTGATCTGTAAGAGTCCAGCTGTGAAATGAGTCTCCATTTCTTTATCCTTTTTCTTATACCAGGAAACGAGTTTTTTCATAAGATCTCCTCAATCCTTTTTTACCATTCTATCAATCAAATCTCTCCTTGAGCAAGGCAAAACTGTATTCTTCCTTAAAAATCAGTCCCCAGATGGAGATTTTCTTTCAAATCTTCTATTTTTTTAACGATTTGATCTAGCCTACTTCTGATTACTTACTTCAGCCCGTGTTACTCTCTTATACAATCCTTGAAATATCCAAATTTTACGGGAAAAACGTGCTTTTTTATGTTAAAATAAAAGCATGAGAATACAACAATTACAATACATTATCAAAATCGTCGAAACCGGCTCTATGAATGAGGCCGCAAAACAACTCTTCATCACGCAACCCAGTCTCTCCAATGCCGTCAAGGACTTGGAAAATGAGATGGGAATTGAAATCTTTATCCGGAATCCCAAAGGGATCACTCTAACTCGTGATGGGATGGAGTTTCTTTCTTATGCCCGCCAGGTGATCGAGCAGATCGACCTCTTATCCGAGCGCTATAAAAATCCTGTAGGCTCTCGTGAACTCTTTAGTGTCTCTTCACAGCACTATGCCTTCGTCGTTGAGGCCTTCGTTTCTCTCCTCAAGAAAAGTGACATGGAAAAATACGAGCTTTTCTTACGGGAGACGCGGACTTGGGAGATCATCGATGACGTGAAGAATTTCCGAAGCGAGGTTGGCGTGCTCTTTTTGAATAGCTACAACCGGGATGTCCTCTCTAAGATGCTAGATGATAATCACCTGATTGCCACCCACCTCTTTACAGCGCAGCCTCATATCTTTGTCAGCAAGACCAATCCCCTGGCCAAGAAGGAGATCGTCCACCTGTCTGATCTGGAAGATTTCCCATACCTTAGCTATGACCAAGGAACTCACAACTCTTTCTACTTCTCAGAAGAGATCCTCTCTCAAGAACACCATAAGAAATCCATCGTCGTCAGTGACCGGGCTACCCTATTTAATCTCTTGATTGGTCTGGATGGCTACACCATTGCGACCGGGATCCTCAACAGCAATCTCAATGGCGATAACATCGTCTCTATTCCTCTTGATATCGAAGACCCGATCGAGCTGGTCTATATCAAACATGAAAAAACAGCTCTCTCAAAAATGGGAGAAAAATTCATCGAGTACTTGCTTGAGGAAGTGAAGTTTGATAAGTAAAAAATATCTGAGTGATCCATGTTCACTCAGATATATTTTATTGTCTTAATTGTGAAAATACTTCCCCGATCTTTCCTTCAATAACCAGGTCTGCTTGCTTGTCTTGTGGGATACTGGTTTTATTGATGACAACCAGCTTCTTCCCATGGAAATACTGGATCAGGCTGGCTGCTGGGTAGACCACAAGGGAGGTCCCGCCGATAATGAGAAGATCAGCTGCCTGGATGGCTTGGGCTGCTTGGCTAAAGACCTCCATATCGAGAGGCTCCTCGTAAAGAGTCACATCTGGTTTAACGACCTTGCCACAGTCTCGGCAATGTGGAACCGGGCCTTCTAAAGCTAGAAAGGCCTCTAAATCATAGAAACGACGGCAACCAGTACAGTAATTACGGTCGGCACTACCATGGAGCTTCAAGACATTTTTAGAGCCGGCCATCTCATGGAGACTATCGATATTTTGTGTCACGACTGCTTTGAGTTTGCCAGTTTCTTCCAGCCAAGCCAGATAGCGATGAGCTGCATTGGGCTTGGCATCTGGATAGAGCAGGTACTTCTTATAGAAGTCGAAAAAGTCCTCTGGATAGCACTCAAACATGGTATGTGAGACCAATTGCTCGGCTGTCAAATGCCGTCCTACCCGAACACTATAGACACCATCTGAGCTTCGAAAATCCGGAATATTTGACTCCGTTGAAACTCCTGCCCCACCAAAAAAAACAATCCGTTGACTCTGATCAATCATCTCCTGTAGTTGAGCTATCTTATCCATTTACTTCTCCTTTAGTAGCTCTTCCATGACAGCATTGGCCTGATCAAAATAAAAGGTAACTTGATTATAATGAATGCCTGTGTAGCTCGCAAGGTCAATCAAATTCTTCATAAAATCCTGAGAAGAGAAACCCGTCGTCCGATGGAGCTCTTCCTCATCAAAGGGCTTGATCAAATGGGCCAAGGGGTTGCGAACTGATTTTTCTAACTCCCGCAATTGTTGGGCTGCAACTTTGACGCGATCAGGCAAGTCCAACTGGACAATCAACTCCGTTAAACTGGATGAATTGACCACACTTTCGCTGTGGAATTGCTGCAGGATAGAGTTGTCCGACGCATGCAGACTCTCAAACTTCCAACGGTCATAACTGGATTCTTTGGAGTTATGGATATAGTTGGTAATATCAGGAATTTTCAACTGAATCAATCGCATAAAGATCCGATAGATGGCTGGGCTAACGGCACGAACAAAGTCGATAATCTGTTCATTTCGCAACTTCGCTTCGAGATCATAAAGGTAGTTGGCCAACTGTTCATCTTCTGGATCTTCATGCCAAAAAAGCTGAAAACCAGTCGCTTCTAGCAACTCGGTTCTCAACTTTTGATTCATGACGGGTTGGATATTGAGCTCTCGACGCTCCGCCATTAACTGAAGTAAGTTCACCAACAAATCCGGTACTTCTTCCTGCTGCTTGATAGAGCGCAGAGCCCGGCTGTAGTGATAATTTTGGAGATCATAGAGCCATTCATCATGAAGGAATTTTGCCATTAGTCTGTAATCAAGGTCTCAAGACCAACTTTCATCATGTCTGTGAACGTATTTTGGCGTTCTTCAGCGGTTGTATCCTCATCTGGATTAACCAAACTGTCTGAAATCGTCATGATAGCCAGCGCATCGACATGGTGTTGGGCAGCAAGATAGTAAAGAGCTGCTGCTTCCATTTCCACAGCTTTTACGCCCCATTTACCAAGCTCGATGTTCTTTTCACCATAGTTTGAATAGAAAACGTCTGATGACAAGACATTTCCGACGTGAGTACTCATACCAAGGTCTTTGGCAATGTGGTAAGCCTTGTCTAAAAGATCAAAGCTAGCGATTTGTGGGAAATCGTATTGAGGCCAGTCGTTACGGATGATGTTTGAGTTGGTTGCAGCAGCTTGTGCCAAGACCAATTCACGGACGTGAACATCCTCATTCAAAGATCCAGCCGTTCCCACACGGATCAATTTCTTCACACCGTAGTCGACGATCAACTCACGCGCATAAATAGAGATTGAGGGCATCCCCATACCTGTTCCCATGACAGAAACACGGTGACCCTTGTAAGTTCCAGTGTAACCAAACATGTTACGCACTTCGTTAAAGCAAACAGCGTCTTCTAAAAAGTTCTCAGCAATAAATTTCGCACGAAGAGGATCCCCAGGAAGGAGAATTTTATCAGCAATTTCACCCTGCTTAGCAGCAATATGGATAGACATAATTTAAGATACCAAGGGCGTTAAAGAGGCAAAGTAAAAATAGGAAATCCGACAAAGATGCTCCGCATCTAGGAGGATTTATCTTTTTTACACAGCCTCTAGCCCGGGTTCAATTCAAACCCGAACTGCCCTTCCTTTCATTTTTTTATTTAGAAAAGCTTTCCGCTCGTGTTCAAACTAGAACACATGCTCTACCTCTCTATAAGATACCAAGCCCGTAAAAAGCAAAGTGAAAATAGGGGATTGTCGCGGCAAGTACTGGACTTGCAAGACAATCGATCTTTTTCACACAGCTTTTAGGGCGGGGTCAATTTAATATTGTTTTGAAAGTCATGGCTTGCCCGGGTTCAATTTCAAACCCGAACTAGCCTTCCTTTCATTTTTTATTTTGTTAATGAATCCAAAAATGCGTACAATTTGGCATTCATTTCATGATAATCGTAAGCTCGAATGGCTTCAGGCTTCTCGACAAATGGCAATTTTTGACTTTGGGCTTCCAAAACAGCTTCACCATCTGCAGCAATTAAGAGATCAACTGCCTCTGGATCAAATTCCAAGTGGGCTTGGAAGGCATAGTGCTTAGGACTGAAGCGTACAATCTGCCGTGGACAACCTTGACTGATCGCGAGGACAACTGCATCCTCTGTCAAGCCCGGCATATCGCCATGCCAGTGTCCTGAATCAAAGCTTGGACCAAATAAGCCGACATGCGGATCGGCTAATCCTTCAGGTGTTAGATCCACCGGATGAACACCAATCTCTCGTTCTGGACTATGTTCATACTCTGCGCCATAAGCAACAGACAGGAGCTGCGCACCAAGACAGACACCAACGATGTAGCAATCCGCTTTCATGGCTTTTTGAATTAGTTCAATCTCAGCTTGCGGATCATAGTATGGGAAGGTTGCGCGATCCTCATCTGGCGATTGTGGTCCCCCCATGACAATCAAAAAATCGATCTCATCCACTGTCTCGGGCAGAGTTTCTCGCTCGTAGACCTTGGTCATTGTCACCTGATGACCACGCTCCTGCGCCCACTTGAGATAGGCACCAGGTACTTCAAAAGTTTCGTGCAAGACAAAATGCACTCTCATCATTTATTCTCCCATCTATTTTGAATCATATAGGACACACCAGCAGATAGTGCCAGCGGTAGAATCAAGGACCAGCTCTGTCCTGTAAAACCAAGACTTAAAGCAATGGCAGTCATGGGAGCTTGTAAGGTCGTCCCTAAAAAGACGGTCGCTCCAAGCAACATTCCTAGAGCAGGATCTAGATGAACGCCAACTGCAGAAAGAATCATGGTCACCAAATAACCAGATCCAATTCCTAAGGCAAATGAAGGCGTCAAGGTTCCCCCATAGGCCCCATTACGCAAGAGGAGATAGACCAGGAGACCCTTCACGGCCAAGATCAAGACTAGATTCGAAAATGGCTGACCTGATAGGACAGCTTGAGCTAGAACCTGGCCATTCCCCATAAAAATTGGGTAAAAGGTCACAATGCCAGCTAGCACCATAAATGCTAAGGGCAGAGCCCAAAGAATTGTTCCATCCTTCCGCCGTTTACGACTAGCCCGTTTGGCTAGATACCGAAAGGCAAGAGCCAACGGAGTAACCAATAGAGCCACTAAGACAGCCTGGAAGAAACTACTTGCTGACCAATGAACTAGCGCCATGCGATACATAGCAGCATGTCCAACGATTGGCTGGGCCACCCAAGTCGCCACATACGTACTAGACAAGACTAGCAAGACATTTTTCCAGTGATAGGCCAACCCTAAGGTCTCAAAGACAAACAAGCTACTGGCAAAGGGAACCTGATAGACCGCAGCTAAGCCAGCACCAGCTCCGCAAGCAATCAATACTCTTCGCTCTTTGATCGTCAAGGACAAGGATTTGCCCAAACGACCAGCCAGAAGAGCCCCAACCTCACGTGGGGCTCCTTCTTTTCCGACCGAAGCGCCGGCTCCGACAATCGCAACCTGCATAGTCGCATGAAGGAGATGGGCTAGGGGCGCAGGATCTCTATCTCCAACCAGGTCAATTTGCTTGCGAATAGACAGGATCTTATGGCGTCTCTGCAGAATATACCAGAAACCTGCTGCCAAGACCCCTGTCACACCTAGGACAAGGAATCTACGGAAACCTCCAGCGTGATTAAATTGCTGAAGCAAGTCCCCCTTATCTTGACCAAAGGCCAGTTCTTGCACACCTTCTAGTAGATAATGACAGGCAATTCCGACCAGACCCGTCCCTATTCCCAATGATAGAGTGGCTAGAAGCAACCTCAGTCCGTAAGGCAGGCTTTGGAGTCGTGTTTTCATGGTCTTACAATTCAGCCAGAATTGCTTTAAGCAAGCCTTTGAAGTCGTCTTTGACGCGCTCCGTCACTTCCACTACTTCTTCGTGGTTAAGCTCTTCTTGGAAACCAGCCGCAAAGTTGGTAATACATGAAATACCAAGAACCTTCAGGCCAGAGTGAGCCGCAATAATGACTTCAGGAACAGTTGACATACCGACAGCATCGGCACCAAGAGTCTTATACGCACGGATTTCAGCTGGAGTTTCATAAGTAGGACCTGTCACACCAATATAAACTCCATCATCCAATTTGATGCCAAGCTTGTCAGCCACTTTGTGGGCGATTTCGCGGTAAGCTGGAGTGTAAGCTTTCGACATATCAGGGAAACGTGGACCAAAGTCATCCAAGTTTTCACCGATCAATGGGTTTTGACCAGTCATGTTGATGTGGTCAGTAATAGCCATCAAAGTACCAGGACCGAAGCCGATACCTCCAGCAGCGTTGGTGACAAGCACTCCTTCACAACCCAAAACTTTCATGACACGAACTGGGAAAGTCACCACTTCCAATGGGTTTCCTTCGTAGAAGTGGAAACGACCTTGAAGAGCCAAGACTTTACGTCCAGCAAGATCACCATAAACCAATTTACCAGCGTGTCCGACTACTGTGGATTGACCCCAGTTTGGAATGTCAGAGTAGTCTACTACGACTGCATTTTCAATTTCTTCAGCCAATTCTCCAAGACCTGATCCAAGGATCAAACCGAACTCAGGTGCTTCGATTCCTTTGCCCTTCAAAAATGCTGCTGTTTCATTGATTTTTGCTAACAATGTCATTGTGTATCTCCTTTTATTTCTTAAGTAATCTACCAATTTTGTCAAAGGTGTTAACGTTTCGAATAGTGATCTGACGATAGAAAGGCATCTTCATCAGATGTTTGTGGTAGGCAGTTTTAGCGTAGCTTGCTTCTGAGAATTTGCCCCAGAAAACCGCTGTTTTTCCAAGGTGAAGCACTTCATCGCCTAGCTTCAAAGCAAGCAATTTCTCTTCTAGGAATTCCCTATCCAAGCCCTCGGTGTAAAAGAGCACATCCTTACGAGCCATCTCTTCTGTCCACCATTGCGGGAGGTTTGCACATTCTGCTTCATATTCTTCTCGACTCAGGAGAGAAAAGCGTTCAATAAAGGGATAGTGATTCTCAAAGAAGGTCGACAGGCACTCTACTAACTGAGATCGAGAAAGACCTGTTGTAAAGAAGATATTGCCACTGTTGATGTAGGTTTCCACTTGTTCCAATCCCAGCTCCATCAATTCTTGACGAAGTTGAGCCATGACCACTTTGTTTTTGCCGCCAACATTGATTCCTCTTACGAGGAGAGCAAAGCGCATCATCTTAGACCAATTTATCTAAGAAGCTTTCTCCGATCATGGCTTTCTCAACACCAAAGTTTTCCGCCACAGTAGCTGAGATATCCGCAAAGTGGCCAACCGGAATCACGCCATTGCCTTTAAAAGATGGGCTATAAGCCAAGAATGGGATGTATTCACGCGTATGGTCAGTACCAGCGTAGGTTGGGTCGTTACCATGGTCAGCCGTAATCATCAAGAGATCGTCTTCACGCATGGCTGCGATGATTTCTGGCAAACGCTCATCGAACTCATGCAAGCAATCGCGGTAGCCGTGCGCATTGCGACGGTGTCCGTATAGAGCATCAAAGTCTACCAAGTTGGTAAATGAGAAGCCTTCTTGGAACTCAGGAAGTCCCATGGTCTTAATCAAAGTATCCATACCGTGGCTATTTGATTTGTTGTGGCCCATATCGTGGTTGATACCAGCACCGTTGAAGATATCGTTGATCTTACCAACTGCATAGGTATCGATACCAGCTTCGTTCAACTTGTCCAAAACAGTTGGCGCAAATGGTGATACAGCCAAGTCACGACGGTTGGCCGTACGTGTGAAGTTTCCTGGTTCTCCAACATAAGGACGAGCAATGATCCGACCAAGAAGAGCCGGACGTTCCAAAGTGATGGAACGAGCATATTCGCAGATACGGTACAACTCATCCAAAGGAATGATGTCTTCGTGAGCTGCGATTTGAAGCACAGGGTCTGCTGATGTATAGATAATCAACTCGCCTGTTTCCATTTGGCGTGGTCCGAAGTCATCGATAACTGCTGTACCAGAATAAGGTTTGTTGGCTTCACGGATGACCTTACGACCTGAGAATTCTTCGATTTTTGTCAAGATTTCTTCAGGGAATCCATTCCAGAAAGTATCAAACGGTTCTGTAATATTAAGACCCATGATTTCCCAGTGACCTGTCATGGTATCTTTACCAAGAGAGACTTCTTCTAACTTCGTAGCGTAACCAGTTGGATTGCTCTCAGCTGGAACAGTCTTCAAGGCTTGTTCACGCGGAATATTTCCAAGACCGATTTTCGCCATGTTTGGCACATTCAAACCGACGGATTTAGAGATGTGTCCAAGTGTGTCAGATGCTCCATCTGGAACTCCTGCATTGACAAAGTTATTGGCATCTGGTGCAGCACCGATCCCAACTGAATCCAGCACAACTAAGTGCATGCGTTTAAATTTTGACATATACTGCCTCTTTCCTTTATTAAACTAGCTATATTATACCATATCCCTATAAGAAGAGAGCCGTTGTTTGATCCGGCTCCTCTTTAGAGAAACCTATTTTTCGATGATGACAGGACCATCTGGTGTCCCTACAATCACTTTTGAAATCATATTCAAGAACAAACCGTGCTCTACAACGCCTACGGTGTGATCTAGTTCATTAGCCAAAGCTTCCGTATCCTTGATCACCTTGAGATCCAAGTCGATGATAAAGTTGCCTTGGTCAGTGACAAAGCGTTGATCTTCCGCAAGACGGAAGGCAGGATGGTAGCCTTTTTGCTCAAAGTGACGGAAGAGATTTTCAGCCCCGTATTGCACTACTTCCACTGGAAGTTTGAAAGCCCCAAGGGTTGCGACTTGTTTGGATTCATCCACAATCCAAATGCAGTCTTTTGAATTGGTTGCGACGATCTTCTCCATGAGGAGAGCCCCGCCGCCACCTTTGATCCCGTTTAATTGAGGATCCACTTCATCTGCGCCATCTACTGTCACATCGACCACTTCGACATCGTCGATGGCCTTGAGCGGGATGCCTAAACTTTCAGCCTGATCATAGGTCACACTTGACGTCGTGACAGCTGTGATTTTCAAGCCTTCTTCTTTGATGCGACGACCCAATTCAGCCACAAAATAATAAGCAGTTGACCCTGTACCGAGACCGACAATCATGCCGTCTTTGACAAACTCAGCCGCTTTAATTCCTACCTGTTCTTTTAGGTTTACCATCATAGACCTCCTTTTATATTCTCTTACAGTATAGCATATTCTGTAAGAGATTTCACTAATTAATTGAAAACCTTTCCAGCTTTTAGTTCTAAAAGCAAAACCTTGCCCGTCTGCGGACTTTACGATAGAATAGAGATGAATCTACAGGAAAAGAGAAATGACATGATTACTAAAGAATTTGATACCATCGCTGCCATCTCGACTCCTCTCGGTGAGGGGGCTATCGGGATTGTCCGCTTGAGCGGGACAGACAGCTTTGCGATTGCGCAAAAGATCTTCAAAGGAAAAGACTTGACCAGCGTGGCTAGCCATACCCTCAACTACGGCCACATTGTGGATCCAGATAAGGACGAGATTCTCGACGAAGTCATGGTTGGAGCCATGCGCTCGCCTAAGACCTTCACCCGAGAAGACATCATCGAGATCAATACCCACGGCGGGATTGCAGTGACCAATGAAATCCTGCAGTTGGTCATCCGTGAGGGAGCTCGTCTAGCTGAGCCTGGTGAATTTACCAAGCGGGCCTTCCTCAACGGTCGGGTCGATTTGACCCAGGCGGAGGCCGTCATGGATATTATCCGTGCCAAGACCGACAAGGCTATGAATATTGCCGTCAAACAGTTGGACGGATCCCTATCTGATCTGATTAACAATACCCGTCAAGAGATCCTCAATACTCTGGCTCAAGTCGAAGTCAACATCGACTATCCTGAGTACGACGATGTCGAGGAAGCTACCACTGAGATCATTCGTGAAAAGACCACTGAGTTTGAAGCCCTCTTGACCAATCTCCTCAAGACAGCTCGCCGTGGAAAGATCCTGCGTGAAGGGATCTCTACTGCTATCATCGGTCGACCAAACGTCGGCAAGTCTAGCCTTCTGAACAACCTTCTGCGCGAAGAAAAAGCCATTGTGACCGATATCGAAGGGACAACCCGGGACGTCATCGAGGAATACGTCAACATTAACGGCGTTCCCCTCAAGTTGGTCGATACGGCTGGGATTCGTGAGACTGAAGACATCGTTGAGCAGATCGGTGTTGAACGTTCGAAAAAAGCCCTCAAGGAAGCTGATCTGGTCCTCCTGGTCCTCAATGCTAGTGAGCCCTTGACCGATCAAGATCGCCAGTTACTTGAAATTTCTCAAGATAACAACCGCATCATCCTCCTCAACAAGGTCGATCTCCCAGAGAAGATCGAAATCGACCAACTGCCGGAAGATCATATCAAGATCTCTGTCCTTAAAAATCAAAACATTGACCAAATCGAAGACCGCATCAACGCCCTCTTCTTTGAAAATGCAGGTCTGGTCGAGCAAGATGCGACTTATCTCTCAAATGCCCGTCACATCTCTCTGATCGAGAAAGCTGTTGAAGCCCTGCAAGCTGTCAACGAAGGCTTGGCTCTCGGTATGCCGGTTGACCTGCTTCAAGTCGACCTCACCCGCACCTGGGAAATCCTCGGAGAAATCACTGGGGATGCTGCGCCAGATGAGCTCATTACCCAGCTCTTCAGCCAGTTCTGTCTTGGTAAATAAATCTATTTTAAGATCATATACTCTTAGAGACTTTCCTTAGGTGAGTACGGACGTCAGCGAACTTCGAAGAAGTTCCATGACTTAGTTTTGAATCTAACGTTTCAAAACTCCCGAGTGCTTGAAAGAACAATGTTTCAAGCGCTTTTCTCACGGCGGAAAGTCTCAAATATATCTTCCAAAATAGAGTTACGTTTACAGCTATCGTATCACTCGGTTTATACAAAAGTAGAAAAACAATGTGTCCAAAATAACAAAAATGCGTATGTGTGCAAACATACGCATTTTTGGTTTATTTTCCTTGTTCTAATCGCTCGACAGTTTGATAAGCTAGGTAGATCAGGAAGAGACCAGTAGCATTCAAGACTGGAATCGCAATCGGCAACTCGGTCACAATTTGTGAGAAAGGTGAATTTCCAACAAAATGGAGTCCAAACCCAGCTACTAAATAGCCCCAGCCTGCTAGAGCTAGATCCTTGCGTCCTCTGCTAGCTTGGACAATCAAGAAGAGCCCCAGCATGACAAGTCCTGTGTAGACCCAGTGAGACATGGGCGCATTGGCTACACGACCGAGAATCCCTGACACCGTGTAAGAGAAACCTTCCGGCAGATCCTGACGAATATAGGCAAAGTCCTCCACGATCTGGAAGCCAAGACCAGACGCAATGGCTAAAAGGAAGATGGACTTGATACGACGGACACTAAACAAATAGAGGACAAAGAAGATTGGAATCAACTTAAAAGGTTCCTCAAATAGTGGAGCAGCAATGGCACTCTCGTACTGGTTCCAAAATTCGCTATTTGGAGCGATGGCTTGGATCATCTCATGAAAATAGGTATTGGCAAAGCTAGACAACCAGCCAGCCACAAAGCCCCCTCCTAGCAGAGAAAAGAGAACCGGTACCCAAGACAACTTCCACTTCTTGGCAAAATGAAAGAGGGCCCAGACAGCAGGAATCGCATAGACCAGGAGGATCAGGGTAGAAAGACCCACAATCCCGTACTGGCTACCAGACATCCAGCCTTCCGTCAGTGATTGGGTCTCATAGGCCAGCCCAATCGCTAGCAAGAGTAAATAGAGAAACAAAATCGATTTGCGTTTCATAAAAGACCTTTCTATGGTGAAATGAAAAAGGCTGGGAGACCAGTCTTTTTCGTGTAGTATCATTGTAACAGGATCAGCTTAAAAAAACAATAAACTGAACCCTCAAATTCAGATCTTACTTCAGTACGGCAAGAATCTGACGAATCATATCTGGATCCCCATCTGGCAAAGTCACCGTCTCCGCATGATCCAAGATTCCTTGGGTAAATTGCGTCATGTATTCTTGGCTGTTCAACTCATCCGCAGACTGTTGCCAGTGGCTCGGTACAGGATAAATGGTCACTGTTCCATCACCGTTAGACGCATAGGTCACATTTCCCTCAGCCGAATAAGAGCCATATAAATGATGGACCGTCTTCGGATAGGTCACTCCCATCCCATCTGTGTAAATATAGCTACCAGCAGCACTTTCGTTGATATTCAATTCCTTAGGAACAGATTGAATCACATAAGCCCAGACCCGCGCAGCTTCGATCTGCTCAGACGAATAGCCTGGGAAGCTATCCTTATCTGATTTTTTCGAAGACTTGGTATCGGACACTTGACTGCTAGCCCATTTCTTGGCCTTGCTTGTCTTTGTCGTACTACTGCTATCGGCTGTATCTGCTTGTTCCCGATCTTTCGGTTGCTCTTTCTTGCGATAGTAGAAATTGTCATCATCGCCATATGCCGGTGACTGACCAGCCCAGATCCGATCCTTAGACTTATCTGAAGCATCGTCTTTACCAGCTTTCTGACCTTTTGGAAGGAGCAAGAGACCATATCCTCCAACACCTGACTTGGCACTGACCGTCATCTCAGCGATCTGGTCCCTCTGCTTAAAGCTCGATCCATCAAGCTCAACATCCTCGCTGACCAAGCCCTTATCATCGAAGACCAGCTCATTGCCACGACCATCGATCCAAGTTCCTTTGATACTCGAGTAGTCCTTAGCCTTGATGGCTTTCAAGTCCATGCCAGACTGTTTCTTTTCTTCAGTGCTAGTCTGCTTGGTCTCCGAACTCTTAGGCATCACCGTCCTCTGAGGACGACCACACGAAGCCAAGACCAAAGCAGAAAGCACAATCACAAAACCTTTTTTCATATCAATCTCCCTTCACACACCTACTATTTTAGAAGAATAAGAAAGGAGAGTCAAAGAAAAAGTGGAGGGGAAAAATAAATTAATGACATAAAAGTCTGTAAAATTATTATTTGAATTTCTAAAGAAAAAGAAGCTCAATGTATCGAGCTCCTAGACCATCATTTTTTGTTTTTCTTGTTTTGGGATCATTCGAAACAACACAGATATAAAACAGTAACATCTCCTCCTTGATTCTTGATAAAGTTTTGGGACCATTCGAAACAGCACGGCTTTAAAACGCACAATTGGAGGAGCGAAGAAATGGAGGAGTTTTGGGACCATTCGAAACAACACGGCTCTAAAACTCAAGGCTTCCTGTGTCAAACTTTTCGTATGTTTTGGGACCATTCGAAACAACACGGCTCTAAAACATGCAGTGGAGCTGATGCCATTCCAGATTCGTTTTGGGACCATTCGAAACAACACGGCTCTAAAACAAGAGGTAGTCGGTGGACACATTAAAATAAGTTTTGGGACCATTCGAAACAACACGGCTCTAAAACATCGTCCAAGTATAGGTCGTTTAGCTTACTGTTTTGGGACCATTCGAAACAACACGGCTCTAAAACTGAGGGGATTTATTCAAAACATTTCTATATGTTTTGGGACCATTCGAAACAACACGGCTCTAAAACGCAGCGTCTGTATAACTCAAACCAAGTTTTGTTTTGGGACCATTCGAAACAACACGGCTCTAAAACGTCGAGAGCTATCTTGTCGAGGTCGAGTGCGTTTTGGGACCATTCGAAACAACACGGCTCTAAAACACTTAATGTTTTGGATCTGTTGAGCCATCTGTTTTGGGACCATTCGAAACAACACGGCTCTAAAACCGACTTCGTAGCCTTGGTTGATAAACGCTGGTTTTGGGACCATTCGAAACAACACGGCTCTAAAACCTGTAGTAGCATTTCATTTCATAGTCTAGGGTTTTGGGACCATTCGAAACAACACGGCTCTAAAACGCCTCCCGTCGAGGTATTTGTGGTGGTTGTGTTTTGGGACCATTCGAAACAACACGGCTCTAAAACCAAGACGTTTGTCAGCTTCTTTCGTGGTTTGTTTTGGGACCATTCGAAACAACACGGCTCTAAAACGTGTACAGCGTGGGGATATTGTTGGATGCAGTTTTGGGACCATTCGAAACAACACGGCTCTAAAACGAAATCAAATCTATACAAGATATATGGAATGTTTTGGGACCATTCGAAACAACACGGCTCTAAAACTCCGTGTTCTTAATTGATGGATAATATTAAGGTTTTGGGACCATTCGAAACAACACGGCTCTAAAACGTCTATAGCGTTTAAATAACTGAAATTGAGGTTTTGGGACCATTCGAAACAACACGGCTCTAAAACGCTCGGTCGCTTACGCTCACGCTGTCGAGAGGTTTTGGGACCATTCGAAACAACACGGCTCTAAAACGAATTGATGTGAACTTCGATGTCCTCACCAGTTTTGGGACCATTCGAAACAACACGGCTCTAAAACAGGAAGACTACAAGCATTATTTTCAATTCAGTTTTGGGACCATTCGAAACAACACGGCTCTAAAACACGAATATGAGAAGTGATACCTGTAATAAAGTTTTGGGACCATTCGAAACAACACGGCTCTAAAACCTCGTAGAATAATTTTTCTTTCGAAATTTCGTAATCGCGCCATTCGTCCTAGCAAGACTTCAGTCCGTCTGAATCCCTTCATTTCTGCTATTATAGCATATTTTCAGCATTTAAGAAATAATCTTTATCTAGTATAAATTGTGGAAAATTATAAACTTGCCTTGGTTCTATAAATAAGACAGATAATTGATTTAAGCTAATATATTCTATTAAACTTTCAATTTCTTTCTCTGATAAGTAAGCAGAAACATTTATAAAAACAAGTAGTCTCTTTTTAGATAGATATTTAAAAACTTGCACAATTTCCATGCATTTTTCAAATACAGTATCACTCACTGTCTCTATTTTAACACCTAATGCTTCGATCAATTCTAGGATAGTGATTTCATCATATTCTAGATCCAATTCATTCTCTAAACACTCATAAGCTAATAATTCTGTAATCGTCACAACTAATTTATCTATCATTGACTTCACTTCAGGTTTTTCATTCAATTGATTTTCTAAATCTGTATGAATCAATTTTAGCATGGAATTTGAATTTAAATTATAACCTAAAATATCTGTTATCACCAGAAGTTCTGAATCTTTCAATGCTGTAAGGCGAGAGTCAAAAATCCTTAAACTACTATCACCATTGTATTGATAAAATTGCTTCACAAGGTCTGAAAATACTTGCTGATCTTCAAGGACTAAAAAGGTAGTATTTGCTATTGTTATTGCTTCATCTAATAAAGGGAAATTAATCTTCATCTGAAAATTCCTCTCCTAAAATAACTAAACGTGCATCTGAATTCGCTACACTTGTATCTCTTTCACCGCATAAATATATCATACGGGAAAACTGTTTTTCCGTAACTGTCAGCAATGTAATACTCCCTTTTTTAGGGTTATGGTTTTTTAATCGTTCAATCATTGCGTTATTTGCTGAATTATTTAGCAACAACTTGCTATAAATGGAAAACTGATGCATGATGAATCCTTCATCAATTAGAAATTGCCTGAATTTGCGATAAGCTTTCCTCTCCTCTGCTGTTTCAACGGGCATATCAAACATTAAAATCATTCGCATATATCGATAACTCATATCCTAAACTCAGGAACTCCTTTCTGAGGATTATTTAATGACTGAATGACTTTCTTTGTATAATCACTGACAATATTCGTTAAGTACATTTCTTTATCATTGTATTGAAAAGTATCTGAAAATATCGAGAACAATTCTCTTTTTATCTTTATAAATTCTGAACCTCTATTTTCATATACAATACGATCAATAATAGGTCGAAATGGCTCCATAATATCACTTGCGAGGTTAAATTGATTAAACTGATTTGCATGCTTCAATCCTAGTTGCGTCATACAGCCTGATAACGCAATCTCACGCGCAAACATACTTAATAATAAAGTATACCCATAGTCTAATGCAGAATTGATATCATTATCTTGCTCACGACTAAAATTATTTCCAAATAAGGTATTAAAATAGATTCGTGCAGCATGTCCTTCTCGATTATTTGGATCAAAAATTTCTAACCCGTCGTATAACTTCATAATAGATTGTGATTTTTCAAAAAAACTACAACTACCTAAATACATAGCTTGATTCAATATCTTTTGAGAAATGATACTTGTCCAAACAAAACCTTTACTTTCTTCATTCCAAGAGATCTGTTTAGATAATTGTAAACTTGAATCATGGCGTCCATAATAAGGCATTAAATAGGCGGTTGGAAGTCTTTTATCATCACAAAAGATCACTAACACATTCTCATCAATAAGCCGTTTTACAAGCATGGTCGACAAGACTATATCAGTTGTTTCAAGAAGCAAGATATCAATCTCGGACAGATGAATTAGTTCTGTCCGAGATGCATCTTTAAAAATTAAATGATTGTTTTTATAGGTTAGTTTAGAATGAGTGTTTACTACTACTGTACGCCAGCCCATTACTCTTCTCCTAATTTGCTCAAGTCAATACGAGTTTCATAAAGTCCTGTAATAGATTGATGGATAAGGGTAGCATTAAAAATTTCTGTAACAGATGAGTAGCGTTTTCTTTCAATATCAATTCCAAGAAATTTAAAGACGGCAGGGGCGCCAAATGCAGTGAAGGTCAACAAATTGATAAATGAATTTGCTTGTTCTTCCATGTTACTTTGTTCAGAATCACTATATAATTTTTTAATTTTCTCTAGATTTGACTCTGCAAGTACATACTTTTGTGAAAACTCAGATACAAAATTCAATAAATCATTAAATTCAGTACGATGTTGCTGGATATATTCCAAATGCTCTGGTTCGTCTTTTTTATGTATTCTTTTAGCATGGTAAAGTAAGGATATTAAATACGATGGTAGCACCATTTCATTACCTTTTTGAAGTTCTTTAGCACTTGCTAGCATCCGTCTGCGACCATTTTCCAGTTCAAATAAACTATACTTAGGTAGGAAAAGAATGTTTTCTTTACGAACATTATGATAACCTTTATTTTCAAGGAAAGTTACTGGATTCTTCTCAAAAGTGGCTTTTTCCATAATCGTTATACCAACTAGAGTCTTGACAGTCTTAAGTTTTTTCGCTTTTCCTTTTTCGATATCGGCAATAAGCAAGATCGAATAAGCGATAACAGGGCTATCAAATCCTCCGTATTTAGTAGTGTCCCAAAGCATATCCTTTGTTTTTCGAGGGATTAGCTTGTCAGAATTTCCTTTAGGAAGAATGGACTCTTTCGAGAAGCCACCCGTTTGTTCTTCTGTTTTCTTCACAATATTCACCTGAGGGATAGAAAGTACTTTTCTAATTATTGCGAAATCTTTTTCTTTATTCCAAGCGATTTCTCCAGTATCCTTGGAATATTCGATATTCTCTCTTTTTACGACTGTTCCGTCTGCGTAATGCACTTCTTCTTTAAAGAAATTCAACAAGTTTGAGTAGAAGAAATACTTTTCAGTTGCTTTTTCAATTTCTTTAGGATCTTTACTTCTTGAGATGTATCTCTTAAGATCATGTTTTTGATAGTCACCATAGACGAATTCAGGCTCTAGTTTAGGATATTTCTTAAGGATAGCCTTAGCTACCACTGCATTTAAGTACGCATCATGTGCATGGTGGTAGTCATTGATTTCCCGTACTTTATATAATCCAAATTCTTTACGGAAGTTGGAAACAAGATTGGATTTCAGAGTGATGATTTTAACGGTACGAATTTTTTGGTTTTTTTCATTCACTTCTGCATTGAAACGAGCATCTAAAATCTGTGCAACATGTTTTGTAATTTGCCGTGTTTCAACCAACTGACGTTTGATAAAGCCAACTTTATCGCGCTCATCTAGCCCTCCACGTTCAGCTTTGGTTAAATTGTTAAATTTACGTTCAGAAATCAATTTGGAATCTAACAATTGATGCCAAAAAGATTTCCTTTTTTGAACAATCTCCAAACTTGGAACATTGTCAGATTTACCACGATTATCTTTTGAACTAGTCAAGACACGGTTATCGAGCGAATCATCCTTAATAAAAGCCTGTGGGATGATGTGATCAATATCATAGTTGCTCAATTGGTTAATATCAAGAGCTTCTCCAGTATACATATCTTTCCCATTTTGGAGATAGTAAAGGAAGAGACGATCATTTTGAAGTTGAATATTATCTGTTGGATGTTCTTTTAAAATGTTACTTCCAAGCTCAGAAATAGCATCTGAGAGTGTCTTTAGGCGTTGTTGCGACTTACTTCTTCCTTTATTAGTAGTCTGATTTTCACGTGCCATTTCAATTATAACAGAATCAGGAGCATGACCCATAACCTTGACAAGTTCATCAACAATTTTGATACTTTGTAAAATTCCCTTTTTAATGGCAGGACTTCCTGGAAGTTCTTGGACAACTTGATTCAAATCATCTGTCTTACCAACCACTTGTGCTTTTCGGATAGCTTCTTTAAAAGAAAGTCCATCGTCATTAATTAACTGCATAAAGTTACGATTGCTGTAGCCATCATCAATCAGATAATCAAGAATTGTTTTCCCAGTTTGTTTATCACGAATGCCGTTAATCAACTTAGCAGAGAGTTTTCCCCAACCAGTATAGTGTCGACGAGTTAGTGCCTTGATTACTTTCTCATCAAACATAGAACTGTACTGAGTAAGACGTTGCTTAATCATCTCACGATCTTCAAATATTGTGAGAGTATGAACGATATTTTCAAGAATTGCTTCATTCTTAGAATCATCCATAAACTCTTTATTCTTTATAATCTTAATCAGGTCGTGATAAGTTGACAGGCTGGCATTAAATTGTTTTTCAATTCCTTTTAGCTCGATTCCATCATACCCATCAATATTATGTAGATAATGGAGGATGTCCTTTTCGGTTACCTTCCTTTTATCTTTGAATATTTGATTGACAATTTTCTTTTTTTGCCCACTATCAAGAAATTGATAGTCTCTTAAACCTTCAGCAATATATTTTACTTTTGTTAGCTCATTATAAACTGCAAATTTTTCGTATAAAAGACTGTGTTTAGGTAGAACTTTTTCCTCCGGCAAATACAAGTCATAGTTGGTCATTTTATTGATGAAATCTTCTGCAGAGCTAGCTTTATCAACCATTTCTTCAAAATTCCATGGTCTGATTGCTTCGTCAGAATTTCGAGTCAGCCAAGCAAAATCACGATTGCCGCGAGCTAGTGGCCCAACATAATAAGGAATACGGAATGTTAAGATCCGTTCAATTTTTTCTTTGTTCTCTTTTAAAAATGGATAATATTCTCCTTGATGCCGGATGATGGCATTCATTTCTTGAAGATGAATTTGATGAGGAATTGAACCATTATCGAAAGTACGCTGTTTTCTCAAAAAATCTTCACGTTCAATTTTTTCAAGGAAATAGTTTGCTCCTTCAAACTTAGAGATGAGATTTTTGATATATTTGTAAAATCCTTCTTGAGTAGTTTTACCATCAATATAACCTGCATATCCATCCTTAGAATCATCAGAAAAAACTTCAGTATATTTTTCTGGAAGATTTCTTCTTATGAATTGTTTTAATGCTGAAAGATCATTTTGATGATTATCATAACGTTCTATCATAGAGGCAGATAGAGGTGCCTTAGTTGCAGGATCTTTAACAGATAATATCCCTGCTAATAGTATGGCATCATAGAGTTTTTTAGCCACTACAAAAAGATCAGCGTAATCATCGCCAATTTGCCCCAACAAACTTTCCAAATCCTCATCATAAGTATCCTTAGAAAATTGTAATGGAGCCTTTTCTTCTAAGTCGAAATATTTCTTAAAATCAGCTTGATTCCCAACAATTAATTTTAAAAACTCAGAAAATAATCCCGTTGATTTTTCATCAGGAAATAGTTTTAGGACACGATCTCTTTTAGCAGATTTACTAATCTTATCGGTAAAAATTCCTTCTACCTGTGCATTTTCTTTGCAAAGTGAACTTTCTTCAAAAGTGTTATCATAAACACTTGCAAATTCGTTAAAGATTTTTTGAATATCATTATTTTTAATATCGAATGTGTCTTCATACAAGAAATGTCCACGATATTTAATGATATGTGCCAAAGCTAAATAGATTAAACGCAAATCAGCTTTCTCTTTCGAATCTGCAAGACTCTTTCTCAAATGATAAATGGTTGGAAACTGTTTATGATACTCTTTCTCTTCCTCTAAAGTTCCAAAAATTGGATACTTACTTCCTCTCTTATCTTCAGGAACTAGGAATGAATCATCTAAGCGATGGAAAAAACTCTCATCCACTTTATTCATTTCTGTAGCAAATATTTCCTGCAAATACAAAATTCTATTCCGACGTCTTGTATATCGACGTCTGGCAGTTCTTTTTAACCGACGATCTGCAGCAGTATTTCCTGCATCAAAAAGGAGTGCTCCGATTAAATTTTTCTTAATAGTCGTCTTATTAGTATTTCCAAGCACCTTCATTTTTTTAGCAGGAACCTTATAATCATCTGTGATAATTGCCCAGCCTACGCTATTTGTACCGATATCTAAGCCAATTGAATATGGTTTTTTCATAATTTTCTCCTTTATGTCTTGCATTTGCGATGATAAAGTTGTAGAATAATGGTGTTGGGATTATTCGAAACAACACAGCAAGTTAAAATAAGGCTTTGTCCGTATCCAACTTGAAAAAAGAGTGCACCGATTCGGTGCTTTTTTTGTGCTTTTTTTTCCTATCCCTAATCAGTCATTATATTAACTACATTTTACTCCTTACTTCCTCAAAAATCAATTCATTACATGGAGATATTCCTTCTTTTCTTGACTTTACATTTACACACAAAAAGGAACTCGCATTCACGAGTTCCCTTTTTCTTCATGTCCCCTGCCGGAATCGAACCAGCAACTACTCCTTAGGAGGGAGTTGTTATATCCATTGAACTAAGGGGACTTATAAAAAAAGAAGCGAGATCACTCCCGCCTCCTTGTTCGTCTTAACGACGGATTTCTTTAATACGAGCTGCTTTACCTTGCAATGCACGAAGGTAGTACAATTTCGCACGACGTACTTTACCGTAACGTACAACTTCAATCTTGTCTACACGTGGAGTGTGTACTGGGAATGTACGTTCAACACCGACACCGTTAGAGATTTTACGAACAGTGTACATTTCTGTATGTCCTTGACCTTTACGAGCGATAACAACGCCTTCAAAGATCTGGATACGTTCACGAGATCCTTCGACAACTTTCGCGTGTACACGAACAGTGTCACCAGGACGGAATGCAGGGATATCAGTACGAAGTTGACCTTCTGTCAAACTTTGGATTAATGGATTCATTTTATTCTCCTATCTTCGTCAATCTTGAGGGACTTCCCTCAGCGGATAAACTGTATTTTTGTGCTTCCATTACGCACAGAAACTATCATATCAGATATTTTCAGGTTTGTAAAGCTCTTTTCTCTACTTTTTTGCAACTTTTTGGCCGGAATAAATACTCCACTCTTTTGGTAGGCAATAGGCGATGGCGCAGGCGATCACAAAGAAAGGAAGATTGCCATAGCCGAAGACCTCCCCTCCGATCAAGATCGGTGCGAGCAAGGTCGTGGTCGCACTACCAAAGACACTGGCATAACCGATAGCGGCCACGACCAAGACGGGTAAGCCCAGCAGAGGAGCGAGAAAGACGCCAAGTGTAGCTCCGATCGCAAAGAGCGGTGTCACTTCTCCTCCTTGGTATCCAGCAGAGATGGTCACCACGGTAAAGAGGAGCTTGAGGATCCAGTCATAACTCTGCGCACTTCCTTGATGAAATGCCATATCAATCAGATTGGTTCCGAGGCCGCTATAAGAGCCAACCTTGGTCAGCTGGAGGGTCAAGAGGACCAAGCTGAGTCCAACCCCAATGACCGAGATTCGGATATAAGGATTAGGTAGTACTTTCGCGACTGTTTTTTTCAACCAGGAAAGGCTAACTGCAAAGAGCTTCCCAGCGAGTCCGAACGCCAAGCCAAGAAGGGCAACTTTGATCAAGGTCTCTGGTGTCCAGCTCAGCGTTTCCTTGAGTGGCACAGCAAACTTCTCCAAGCCAAGAGCATGAGAGGTAAAGCTCGCCACGATCGAGGCGATGAGCGCTGGATAGAGAGCAATCAACTGCAACTCTCCAACTGTCAAGACTTCCAGGGCAAAGAAGGTTGCTGCCAGTGGCGTCTGAAAGAGCCCCGCAAAACCTGCTGCCATCCCGGTCATGAGAAAGATACGTGAAGCATCTGGAAACTTGAAATAACGGGCAAAACGATGCGAAAGGGTCGCTCCGATTTGGACTGCTACACCTTCCCGACCGACCGAACCACCGAAGAGGTGGCTCATCCAGGTCGTCAGCATGATCAAAGGCACTAAGACCAAGGGGATTTTCTCCTCACGCGCATGCCCGACATCAAAAACAAGGCCCATCCCTTTTGAAGCCTTCCCACCAAAACGTTTATAAAGATAAACGATGAAAAGCCCTGCTATGGCCAGAAAAAGAATCAAGGGCCAATGCTGGCTTCGGAAATCTCCGATCAGGAGCAATCCTTGACCAAAAATCATGTCAATAGCACCGACCAAGAGACCGATGAAGAGGGCCATCCCTGTGAGGACCAGGTACTGCTGTGCTTTTTGCTTGATAGATAGACTAGTCACGCGCCCTGACCTCCTCTTGGAAGTCTCTCGAGCGCTTCATCATATCTTGAAACTGGCCTTGAATAGTCGTGCGATACTGATCATCTGTCACAAGAGATCCGACTTTCTCAAGCACCTCTCTTTCCCTTCCTTGGTCGAGCACAGGTAGGCCCTGCTGCTCCTTATATTCTATAATCTGACCGACACAAACCATCCGTTTTTCCAGCAAGGCTACAAGCTCTTGATCGATTTGGTCAATGTCCTTACGAATCTGATCTAAATCCATGTGTCTCCTCTTTATTTTGGATATAAATCGAGGCTGTAATCCATCGATCCAGCCTCTTTGTCATTAATTTGCTTTGGCTACGAGTTCTTCTGCAAAGGCTTCTAATTTTTCAATGTCTTCGTCTTCTGCAGACAAATCAACTTTGACACACTCAGAACCTTTTTCAGCACCAGTCGCAGCGAAGCAACGGTCGAAATCATCAACTGCTTTACAGAATTCATCGTAGAAGGTATCCCCTGATCCTACAACACCGTAAAGTTTGCCTTTGAGATCAAGGCCAGCCAAATCTTCGTAGAAATCTTGGATCTCATCTGGAAGCTCTCCATCACCGTAAGTATAAGTCGCTACCACTGCGATATCTGCATCAAGGAAGTCCTCCGCATCCACAGTTGTACACTCATCCACATCTACTTCGACACCAAGATCACGGAATTTATCCGCTACGATATCGGCAATTTCTTCAGTATTTCCAGTCATACTAGCAAAAACAATTTTCGCTACAGTCATAATTTCCTCCCAAAATCTATTTTCCGTATTATACCACTTTTTCAAGCATTTTGCACGAAACCTTTCTCCAGAAGATGAAAGTCATGGCTCATTCAAAGAAATTGGACCGATGGAACCTAATCACCCTCGTTTTCTTCTTGAATTTCTTTAATAGTTTTGATTTCTTCATCCAATTTCTTATCAAATTCGGCTTTATTTTTGAATGGATACGAATATGTGCGCCAAGTGTACCATTTGAGTCCTTCTCTACCCTTATAGTACCACTCGATTTTGGTTGGTAAGAATTCTTTGTTATAGGTGATACGAACTTTGGAAAATTGACTATCCTTAATAGAATATCTACCTTCAAATTCCGGGGAATATTCCTCTTTCATCAATTTGTCATCCAAAAATCTTTTCGGAGAGCTAGTAATTTGATAGTTGGATTTCTTTATTTCATCAGTAGTAATTTTGTTGCTCAATAATACCGATGAGAGTTCTTCATTTATCGCAGATTTGTAATACTGTTTACGATCCCAGTCTGCTTTATAACCGCCATAAACTGTATCGTCTTTCACTGCCGTTTCATCATTATAGTAATATTCCTTTTTATCAAGATCCAACCCAACCTCAAAATGCTCTTCGGTAGGATCTCCCATTTTGATCATAACAAATTGCTTTTTCTTTAAAACATTCAATGCTGATCGATTGTTACTGCAACTACTTATAAAAAACAGGGCAAGAATTGCCATCATTATTTTTGGCAAATGAAACAATAATTCCCATTTGCTTGTTAATCTTTTAATGTGTTTCATCTCTCTCATTCTAACAAAATATATACCTAAAAGGAAGTGTCTTCCTAACAATAAAGCTGGGCCCTAAATAAGCTCAGCTTTATTTCAATAACAGGTCAATCACCCTCATTTTCTTCTTGAATTTCTTTAATAGTTTCGATTTCTTCATCAAGCTTCTTATTAAATTCAGTCTTATTCTTAAATGGATATGAATACGTGCGCCAAGTGTACCATTTTAGCCCTTCTTCACCCTTATAGTACCACTCAATTTTAGTAGGTAGAAACTCTTTGTTGTAGGTGATACGAACCTTGGAAAATTGACTATCCTTAATAGAATATCTACCTTCAAATTCTGGCGGATGTTTTTCTTCTAATAATTTTTTATTGATGAATGAATCAGCTGAACGAGTGATTTGATAGTTGGAATCTTTTATATCTTTAACACTAATTTGCTGATTTAAAAGTGCTGAAGTGAGCTCAATATCCAAAGCTCTTTTATAATACTCCGCAGCCCTATATTCCTGACTGCCACCATACAATTTACTATTTTTTATTGCAGCTCCGTGGTAATAAAAAAATTCTTTTTCTTTTAAATCAAAACCCGCACTAATTGATAATTTTTTATCATTATCTGAAATACTTTGAGTCTCAATATAACGTTTATTTATTAATATTGAATGAGTATCACTTATGCTCTTTGATGTACTCAGGGCTACGAGTATACTTATTATACCCACGATCGCTAGGCTTAATGCCACTAGCATAACTTTTATATTTATTATACTCTTCCATTTTTTCTTTTTCTGACATTCCTTTTGTATTACGTTGCCATGCTTCATAATCTTCATGTCCTCCTCCTTTTACGATATCCGCGAATTGACCTACATGACCAGTTTTTTCATCTGTTTTACCCAAATCACCTTCATAGCGAAATAGTTTTTTTGCTTCAGTTCGAGTAGCTGGCTCAGGAGTGCCATCCACATCGAGCATTCCATGTTTACCTTCGTAAAACTTAGTAACATCAGAATTATTACCTTTTGAAGGGCCATAGTTAAAGGACTCCTTGTTAGCTATTTTCCTTAATTCTTCATTAGAATATTTGCCCGGATCGGAATCATAGCGACCATCTGCTAGTTTGTGCTTGTCATAGGCATCCCATTGGCTATCAAACTCGCCGGTATCCATATTCACAATAAACTCCACCATCCGGGCATTGTTTAAATCTTTGCCTTTAGATGAATAGCCCTTGGGTACTTGAACTTTCATATTATAGGGACGTTTGAAGCCATCTTTTGGATCAAAGCGGTTATGAAAGTTCGCACCAGTCGTGTAATCAAATTCAATATTATTTTCTTTGCCATATGCTAAAAGTTTCTCGTAATCATTTGCGCCTTCGTAATGACTGCGAATATAGTAAATTGCTTGGCGATCCAAATAATAGCGGAAGAAACAATGGTCTAATGATTTCATTCTAACAAAATATCTATCCAATGTAAAACCGCTTCCACTGCCTCTACATAGTGATAAACGCTTGCTGGATGGGCCTTTCTTATGTTAAAATTGACAGAGAAAATGAGGTAATGTATGAACGTAATGAATGACATTCTTGAAAAGATTCAAGCTTATGACACAATTATTATCCACCGTCACCAGAATCCGGATCCGGATGCGATTGGTAGCCAAGTGGGCTTGCGGGATCTCCTGCGTGCGCACTTCCCTCAAAAGCGGGTATTGGCAACTGGCTATGATGAGCCGACCTTGACTTGGCTTGCTGAAATGGATGAGGTCAAGGATGAGGATTATGAAGGAGCTTTGGTGATTGTCTGTGATACGGCCAATACTCCCCGCATCGATGACAAGCGCTATTCAACGGGTGATTTCCTGATCAAGATCGACCACCATCCAAATGACGATGCATATGGCGATCTGCTCTGGGTTGATACAGACTCAAGCTCTACCAGTGAGCTGATTGCACTTTTTGCTAAGGAATTGGATCTCGAACTCCCGGTTAGTGTTGCGCGTCTCCTCTATGCGGGGATTGTCGGCGATACAGGTCGTTTCCTTTATCCTGCTACTTCGACTCGGACTTTTGAGATCGCTGCAACTCTTCGGAGCATTCCTTTTGATTTTACAGCCCTTGCTCGTCAGATGGATACGATCAATCTCAAGACGGCTAAGCTTCAAGGCTACGTCTATGACCATCTAGAGATCGATGAATATGGCGCTGCGCGTGTTACCTTGACACAAGAGCTCTTGAAAAAATTCGATCTACGTGATTCCGAGACTGCTGCGATTGTTGGGGCTCCTGGACGCATCGATACCGTGTCTGTTTGGGCTATTTTTGTCGAGCAGGCAGACGGTCACTTCCGTGTCCGGATGCGGAGCAAACGAAAAGTAATTAACGAAATCGCCAAACGTCATAATGGTGGTGGCCATCCACTAGCTAGTGGGGCCAACTCTTACTCTCTTGAAGAGAATGACCAAATTTACCAAGAGCTACAAGAAGTGGCTCGCACAAACGAAGGCTGAGAACGATTTCTCAGCCTTTTTATTATTTTAGTGGGGTTTTCAATTCAAGAACCTTATGGTAAAATAAAGCTAATAAAATTATTAAGGAGACTTATTATGGAAAAAAATCGTTTGTTTATCATTATCTCTGCTGCGGTAGCGATTCTTAGCTCTTTCTTGCCATGGGCAAGCCTGAATGCTGGAAATTTTGGTTCATACAGCTGGAATGGCCTTCGCGGAGATGGATGGTTTGTTATTATCTTCGCAGTCGTTGCGATTGTCCTTGCTTGCTTGAACGATGTAAAATCTTCACTACCAAAAGGTTTTGCAATTGGTGTTATCGTAGCAGGAGCTCTCTCAACTATCGTAACATTGATCGATGTCTTCGGTGTGAACAAGTACGCTGTTGACTTCAATGGTTATGGCGTTTCAATTGGCTTTGGGTTGATCCTTGCTTTGATCGCATCAATCGCTATTGTTGTGACTGGTCTCTTGGCGATGTCAGGTGGTAAAATCACTAAAGGAACCTTCGAAGAACTTGCTGAATCTGGTAAAGGATTTGCCCAATCAGTAGGACGCGTCACTTCTTCTACTGTAAAAACTGCTGTAGATGAAATCAAAAAAGAAACTCACGAACACACTGAGGGACAAGCTGATCAACCGGTTGAAGCACCAAAAGATCCAAATCAATCTGAACAATAATAATATCAGAATCACCTTGGCTAAGCCAGGGTGATTTTTTTGATCATTAATTTAAATAAAATTAGTGAAAATACTTGTCAAGATCCTGGAAATTTGGTACACTAGCTAAGTAACAATCTATGGCTCGGAAAGAGACCATGGCAGAAAGGAAATATTGCAAAATGAAAAAAGATATCCATCCAGAATATCGCCCTGTTGTCTTCATGGACACTACTACTGGTTACAAGTTCGTCAGCGGTTCAACTAAGTACTCTAGCGAAACAGTTGAATTCGAAGGTGAAACTTATCCATTGATCCGTGTTGAAATTTCATCAGACTCACACCCATTCTACACTGGACGTCAAAAGTTCACTCAAGCAGATGGACGTGTGGATCGTTTCAACAAAAAATACGGTCTCAAATAAGAACCAACACAGAACCACTTCCCTTTCGGGAGTGGTTTTTTTGATCTAAAAAGATGAACATATAAGGAACACTTTCTCCCTTTTCTGAAAAATCATTTTCATTGTCTTCTCCTCTATCCTCTGCTATACTTGGATTATCAAAGAAAGGAGACAAGCCGATGATATTGTCCAATAAATTCACACTTTCTCTTGCCTCACTGGCAGTTCTTGGTCTTTTAGCAGCCTGCTCGAACCAGACAGCTCAAACACCTGCAAACTCTGCTAGTTCACACCAGGTTTCTTCGAGCACTTCAAGCTCTAAAGGTTCACAAACGGCTAGCCAAGCTGAAAATCTAGACGGTACATACAAAGGAACTGATGAAAATGATCAGATCACTCTGATCCTCTCTGGTACGACGGGCACATGGGAAGAGGTTGAAAGGGATGGCGAGAAAGAAAGCAAGCCTGTAACCGTTCACGCCGACAATCATACTCTCAATGTGGGGGATGATCTCAAATATTACAAACTAGAAGGTAACCAACTCATTATTGAAGATGACGATCGCGATCCTTCTGATACCATTGTATTAACGAAATAGCATAAAAAATAAGAGGTTAGGATATTGATCCTAACCTCTATTTATTATCTTAATGGAACTGCATCCCACCATCTACGATAATGGTTTGTCCTGTGATGTAGTTTGAATCAGGTCCAGCAAGGAAGCTGACCGCTGCTGCTACATCTTCTGGTTCTGAAAGACGTTTCAAAGTGATATCTTTAGCGAATGTTTGCATACCCCATTCGTCGTCTTTGCCCGCGTTCTTACCTACTTCATGAGCAATGTCAAACATCATTGGAGTCTTAACGATACCTGGTGCATACGCATTGACAGTGATTCCTGAATCAGCCAAGTCACGTGCCAAAGTTTGCGTAATCCCACGAACTGCAAATTTAGTACCACCATAGACAGTCAAGTTAGGGTTACCTACAACACCTGCTTGTGAAGTTGCATTGATGATTTTTCCGCCATGACCTAGTGCTTTGAACTGAGCTTGAGCCGCTTGTGCACCCCAAATTACACCACCAACATTAATAGCAAATGTACGTGTAAATTGTTCTTCAGTAATTGTATCAAGTGGTGTAGTTGGCGCAACACCTGCATTGTTTACGACAACATTCAAATCTCCAAAATGGTCAACAACCTTTTGGAAAGCTGCAGCCACTTCTTCTTGTTTAGACACATCAGCTACGACTGCAAAAGCATGATCTGCTGATAACTCAGCAACTGCTTTTTCAGCTGTTTCAGCATTGTAGTCCAATACTCCGACCTTGAAGCCATCTTGCACCAAACGTTTTGCGATTGCAAAACCGATTCCTTGACCAGCACCTGTGACAATAGCTACTTTAGACATATGATTCCTCCTTGGTATCAACGATACCAGCAAACGTTCATAGAAGAACAGCAAGGGTTGACAACTAGTTTTGGGTGAATCTATCATCAGTTCCTTCCAAAACTATGCTAACAGTATACTCCTTTGTGAAAAAAGTGTCAAACTCTGGCCTGTTATTTTTTAAAAAAAGTTTATTTATATGATATTTTTATTTAGTGATAAATGAACTAAACCATGAGATAGAGTATAGCTTTTACCCACAGCGGATCACTATTCTATTCTGTAAAAGCTACATAAAAAGAGAGTGGGACAGAAATCGGTAATTCGTTAGAATTCGATTTCGTCGTCCCACCTCCGCACAGTTGAGTAGGGCTGTAAAAGCTGATGAAATCAGCGTAGTAGAGCCCACTCAACCACTGCGTCTTGCTCGACAATCCAAAGAGAGGCTAGGACTTTTGTCCCAGCCTCTGCTAATAAACTATTCATTTGATGAGTCCCTTTAGTCATTAGACTCTGCAAATACTTGAGTGGCTTTGACTGCTTTCTTCCATCCCTTGTACAATTTCTCTTTGCGAGCTTCATCCATCTTGGGTTCAAAGATTTGAGCTGCTCCATGAAGAGTTTTTAATTCATCTAAGTCCTTCCAATAGCCTACTGTCAGACCTGCTAGGAAGGCTGCTCCTAAAGCCGTCGTCTCCAAGTTTTTGGCACGAGCAATCGCAATTCCAAGAATATCTGCCTGAAACTGCATTAAGTAATCATTTTTCGCTGCTCCTCCGTCTACTTTTAGGACAGGGATAGGAGTTTTGGCATCTACCTGCATAGTGTCGATGATATCGCGAACTTGGTAGGCAATGGATTGAAGGGTTGCTTTGATAAAGTCTTCCTTAGTCGTTCCCCGGGTAAGTCCAAAGACAGAACCACGCGCCTCTTGATTCCAGTATGGGGCTCCAAGACCCGTAAAGGCAGGGACCACATAGATTTCATCCTGGTTCTGGGACTTCAGAGCATAGGCTTCCGATTCAGGTGAATTATCTATCATACGCAGGCCATCACGAAGCCATTGAATAGCACTTCCAGCGATAAAGATAGAACCTTCTAGTGCATAGTAGACCTTGCCATTGATCCCATATCCAATCGTCGTCAGCAAGTTATTTTCCGATAACTGCATCTCTTCACCCGTATTCATAATGATGAAGGATCCAGTCCCATAGGTATTTTTAACCATACCAGGTTCAAAAGCCAATTGGCCAAAGAGGGCGGCTTGCTGGTCTCCTGCCATCCCCGCAATCGGCACTTGTCCACCGTAGAAATGGAAAGGAGCTGTCTTGCCATAGATTTCAGAGTTTGAACGCACTTCAGGAAGCATGGCTTTAGGAATGTTGAGAATTTCCAAAATCTCATCATCCCATTTCAGTTCCTTGATATTGTAGAGCATGGTACGGGCAGCATTGGAATAGTCTGTCACGTGGGCTGCTCCATCCGTCAACTTCCAGACCAGCCAAGTATCAATGGTCCCAAAGAGCAATTCTCCTTTTTCCGCACGCTCTTGTGCTCCTTTAACATGATCCAAAATCCAACGAACTTTAGTTGCTGAAAAGTAAGCATCGATGACCAAACCTGTCTTTTGGTGGAAGGTTTCTACATAGCCTTGGTTTTTGAGCTCTTCAGCCAGTGGAGCAGTTTGCCGTGATTGCCAGACAATAGCATTGTAAATAGGAAGACCCGTATTCTTATCCCAAACAACTGTCGTTTCCCGTTGATTGGTAATGCCGATCGCCTCGATTTGATTGGGCTTGATACCACTTTCAATAAAGACTTCAGCGATCACCGACTGAACAGAGTTCCAAATCTCATTGGCATTGTGCTCCACCCAACCAGCCTGCGGAAAAATCTGAGTGAACTCCTTTTGACTAGAGCTAACTTGCTCTCCTTTTTTGTTAAAAATGATGGCCCGTGAACTAGTGGTTCCCTGGTCAATCGCCATGATATAGGTTTCTGGTGACATAAACTGTCCTCCTAAGTTAGGTATTTAAACATCTTGTTCTTTCATAAACTAGTATACTCTATTTCATCTAGGATTTGTATCCATTTTTTTAATAAATTACAGTCTAAATTTTCCTTCTGCTTCCAACTCTATCAGATCAAATTAAAAGAGCCCTAAGGCTCTTCCGAGTATTTCAAATGCTTATCAAGATCTGCTCTAATCTAACCGATTTAAGAACTCCATGGTCGGACTGTCCTGGTAAAGTTCTTTGAGAGGAATCTTATGATAGGCAGAAATCTCTTCCGATGTCACACCGTAACGAATCAGGAGATCATAAATACGATTTAAGTCATGACGTAATTCATCCGTAATGAGGACATTATCGCTCGTTTCTTTTGTTTTCCAATAATAAGAGGGCAGAACTTCCTTGGTTTCTATTAAAATAGTTTGCAATAAAGTTCCGCCATGACTATCCTTCTGAGAGATATCTGCTCCAAGTTCTAACATTTTTTTAAAAACCTTGAAGGATTGGTCAGCCTTTTCCTTAGACGAATACATCTCATATTGACCATTCCAACGTTTGATCATGCGCCTGCAGTCAAATACAGCTCTTCCACCGGCAGTTTGGATGACCGGTTGACAAAATGGATTCAGCTCTGTAGGTTCTTCAATAAAGTTAATATCTGCCCCTCTATCAATGAGTAAGTCCGCAATATCTAAATGTCCCGATTTAATAGCGACTTGAAGAAGGGATTGGCCTTGATCTCTTTTAGGTTTGTCACCCGAAACAGCATTGACTTCTTCAGGCTTTTTATCCAATATCTGACGGATTCCCTCTATATCTCCTCTTCGCAATAACTGAAAGGTTTTTTGCATGGTCTTTCCCCTCTTACCTAGTAAATAAATATCAGACTGTGTTAAAACTGTGGTCCTACCTCTAGTTTATTCGTTAAACTGATTATACCATTTTATGGACTCTACATTGAAGTCCTAAAGGAAAAATAAGACAAACTCTCACAGAAAGAGGTTAAACTCTATTTTTCTGATTTTCGTATAGCCACTAGCCAAGAGGATAATAGGATTTCGAAAATAACCAGAAGGATAATCTGAGTAATAGAACTCTGAACCAGCATGAGAACAGCTAGACTATCGATCAGCATATGAGCGAGGATACAAGGAACAGCTCCATTCGAGTACTCCTTGAGAGCTCCAAATAGGAAAGTATTCCCTAAAATCATCAAGTAAAAGATGAGATAGTTGGACGAACCTGCTGTAATCCAAGGGAGTTGATAGATAGGAATATGCCAGAGGAACCAGACAATGGAAAGAACCATCATTTTAGATATAAAGTGCTTGCTAAAGGAAAGATGATCTTGTAAAAACCAACGCCAACCGACTTCTTCCAGACCTCCATATAAAAATGTCCAGAGGAAATAGAGGAAGAAGGCCAAGAGGGAGTTTCCAGTAAAGCGAACATTCATGAGCAGGATGGAGATCCCATAATAGATAACTGGAATGAAGAAAGCTAGGATCCAGGCCAGGGAACTTTCTTTTTGAAGAAAGACCTTTTTGAAAAATTCTCCCAGGGATTTAGTTTCACCTAAGCCGATGGAAAAGCAAAGAGCCGTTATCATGGGAATCAAGTTCATTAGGATAAACAGGAGTGAGGCCCCCATACTACTCCTATCTGGGAAAAACCAAAGGATAACTTGCCCTACTAGAAAAGTAGCAAGGAGGGCTGTCAGTGCATACCAGATAGAGACTGATTGTTTTGAAATAAATTTGCTCATTTTTCCTCCTTTAGAGTTATATACTTCTTTCTTGCAATCATGATTGCTAAACTAATAATAAGAATTTTACTGACTAGAGATAGCCATCCATCTTCATTCACTAGAATCTGAGACAAGGAATTAATACAGGCATGAGTCATGACACAGATCCATAAATTTTGCGTTTTATGATACAAGGCCGATAAGATAAAACAGTTGATGAATAGCCCTACAAGAAAAGGGAGTAACTGAATGACACCTAAAGAACCATCAATGTAAAAGTAAAAAAGATGCCAGCTAGACCAGGCTAAAAAGGTAATCAAAGTAGCTGAAAGATAAGATCTTTTTTCCTCCAAAGTTGGTTGAAAGAAATAACGCCAGCCAATTTCTTCAATCCCACCAAAAAGAAGGGCCTTGAAAAAGAGCACCACTGGCAAGACCAACGATTGAGTGGTGATCTTACCACCAAAGCTAAAAGGGAAAAACTCGAGCAACAAGAAAACAAGCACCAAACAATAATTTGCTAAACTGTCTTTGACTTGAAAAAAATCTTTGAGAAGTTGTTTAAAACTAGATTGATGGTAACTAATGCTTGCAAGACTGCCCCACAAAGCTGATGACAACCCACCTACAATCATAGTGATGATCCCCATTGGTGATGTAAAATCAACCTTCACTCCTCCCGTTCTTAAAAACCAAACCAGAAGGCTGACTCCTAATACTTGACCAAAGGTCCCTGACAAATACATAGATAGGGCTTGCTTTCTACTCATTCGTAATTCCTTTTCTATTCTTTCATCTAGTTCATGACTCTATTAGATTTGGAGCTTCCCTCTAATCCGCATCGACCCACAGATGGTATTGTCCACAATGGAGACATCGAAAGAGATAGCCACACATAGAACCATCCTTGACTAAGTATTCAGCCACATCCTGAAATTCATCACGTGCCTCATATTCTTCCAAAACTTGCTCAGCAATGCCCATTTCTTCCAGTTCACGAGTGCCAACTGTCCCCAGATAGGCACAGTAGTCTTGGCAACAAGAGAGCCAATATTCGCCCTGCCAGCTACTATAGCCAGGAGTTTGACAGAAGAGGATCTGGTCTTTTTCCTTATCCATGACCCCTTGCCAATCAGCATCTTGGATAAACTCTGCTTCAAACTTTTGGGCAGCACGACCAGTAGAAATACAAGTTGGACAGAGATGTCTTAGCTCTTCTACACAATAAGGTCTCAGAGCATAATAGATGGTGTGGTCTTCCCCACACGAAGGGCAGATCTTAGGCTCCCCTTCCTTAAAGGAACCCGTCGCTAGTGGATCTGGATAATAGCGGAAGGTTGGCAATTCACTGACTTTCTCCTTATGTGCCTCTTTTTCTTTTTCGGTCAAGGGACGAGGGAGCGCAAAGCGATCTCCATGACTTAGACTCATCTTTTCTAAGGTGAAAAGTTTCTTAACTTGCTTGCGATCAGACTTGTCTACTAGCTCTGAGAAGAGAGCAAAGGCACTGGCATATAATCCCAACTCTTGGTAAACATCCACCAAGACTCGCTTAGCTTCTGGAGTTTCCAGTAAGGTCAGCCGATCCGCAAATTCATAGAAAGCCAGCACGCTGGATGAATCCTTATCCTGCGCTTGGAACTGCTTTTTTAAGTGGATATATTCTTTCATAGAATCGTTCATAGAATTGCTCACTTTCGTTTTTACAGAGAATCAAATCCTAGTTTTGTTTCCTTCAGGTGATTGTATTCTAGCGTTGAAAATGTACTTTAAACCCATACCTGCCTGCATTTCGCTTGAGTTTTTCAACCAACAGTTCATTCTGTTTACTTTTACCAAAAAAGAAGGGAATGGTCTTTCCATTTCTGAGTTCGATATAGAAAGCATAGCGACTCCCACCACCAGCGCGACCACGAAAAATTGCGTACGTGATTTGCTTGATTTCTTTCAGTGGTATCCTGCGACGGCTGAAACACAGAGACACATGAATATAGAAGAAGCCATAGCTAATATGAAATGGAGCAAAGAAGGGACCGCCGCTACGTCTCACGATTGCCCCTCTTCTCAGGAAAAGGAGAAGACTGAAAAAGAGCAAGAAAACTAGCGCATAAAGAATCGGAGCATACTCTATTATCTTTCTAAATGCTATCACAATGTCCTTCATTCTCTACTTCATCTCAATCCATTTTTCATTGTCCATGATAAAGGGCTTAGCTAGACCTTCACCGGTGTAATCTTGGTATTTGGTCTCCAAGTATTTGTAGACATCTTCCTTGGTCGCAAATTTGATGGCTTGGTAAGGCTCTTCAAAGGTTAGCTTTTCAACAAAGAGATAGCCGTCCTTTGCAGGAACCAAGACACCGACGTGCCCGACAAAAAGCGTGTTGCCATCTAGGTTATCATGAACGATGACAGAAAGCATGCGGGCATTTTCATTGAACTTGAAGTGAGAAAAATACTCTTCCATCTTCTTGGCATGGACTTTGACATCCGTTGTCGCCTCTGTCGGAACCCGTGAATACAGAATGTTAAAAGCTTCCTTGTCTGCCTCATCGAAGATCTTCCCTTTGTCAATGGCATCATTGTCCACGAACAAGAGTTCACTATCCGCTTTCATCTTAGGAATCCCGATGCGATTCTTCAGCAAGGTATAACTATTGATCCGGCAGTTGGTCCCGACGAAATCGCCCTTCTGCTTGGTCCACAAGTCACTGATCTTCTCGACATTGTAGTCTGTTTTCTTGAACTTGCTGAAGTCACCCGTCAAGCCAACAGAGCCAACAATGCTATCATAGTCCGTTACTAGACCAAGAAACTTGTCTACACTTTCCTGATCCAAATAAGCAGACAAGAGAGCCCGCACTTCTTCGACACTTTCCTTGCTATTGAGGTTGCTGTATGTTCCCTTGTAGTGCTCCTTGTCTGAACTGGACTGCTGAACAGTGGAGCTTCCCTGCTTTTCCTTGGATTGCTTTTGGTTGGTCCCACAAGCCGCTAAAGCAAAGATCGCCAAGGCACAGCTAGTAATGAGCATTGTTTTTTTTAATTGTTTCATTATTGGTTCCTTTTTAAATCATTTTGATCATTCGTGTTTGGATGATATTCTTAAATAGAAAGTTAGTAACCTTTGCACAGTAAGGCTCTCTGTCAGATACTTTTTAGATTTCTTAGCATCTTGCCTATAGTAGGAATTCTACTTTCACAGTTAGCCACTAGCTTTCCTTAAATTCTGTTTGTTATCATCTCATTTTTTAACATATCACCATAGGCGAGTGGGTCTGATGTTAGTTTGGTGCAATGTTGGTATCCATTCCAAATCTTCATTTTTGCAAAAGGATATTTCTCTGGTAAAATCCTTCTAGCGCCAATCAGATCAAATTCTTTCGATCCATATGAGAAAGTGCAGTTCAACTGTTCCTCTTTTGATAGACTCGGTAATTCAACAAATGCACAATCATGACAAATATGTCTGATACTATCCTCATCCATAGCTATCAAGTTATCAGCCATTACTTCTGCCGTTTCACCATAAAGTGCAACTATTTTTTTGACCGCTAAACTTCTATTCTTGATGGCCCTCCGATGCTTATAGATAAAGAATTTCCTTGTAAATACTTCATGGAGCCTCGAAGCTTGCCAGACACTACAACCTTCAAACACGGCTTTATGGATTTTAATGTCCTTGTAATTCAACAATTGAAGTAAAACCACAGCACCTAAAGAAGCACCAAAAGCTAGATCCAACTCATCAATTTGATGAGTTTTTAAATACTCATAAATGTACTCACTTTCCCTTTTTGCAGATAGATATGGAATAGTAGCTGCTTCACCGTGTGCGGATAAATCTGGAATCAAATACCTGTATTCATTTCCCATCTGGTCTGATAACAACTGTTTCATTCCTTGGGCAGAGGATAGCATTGGATGGACTAACAATACGACCTTATTCTTTTCAGAATTCACATCAAGCATTTTCATATCAGGACCCTATTATACCTTCCTAAATCATTCTATTCTCTATAAGAAAACTGCAATGGAGGTAACTATCTGACTCGCATGATCCAGTTATATCCAAGTATATTTTCACTTATTGGTGGAGAGTAACTCTTGCACACATATGATAGTTTAATTTTTATGTCGGTTCATAGCTTGAGGACCTTAAATAATCTACAGCATATGAAACAGAGCTTACTAGACATTGCGGATGGATACCTAGTCTCCTTCTCTTATATTATAGTTTAAATTCAAGTCAAGTCCAACTATTTTTAACAAAATAACAATAAAAAGAGCTGGCAGACTGTCCAGCTCTTCAATGAATAATGAATCTTATTTAATATTGTGTTTGTTCATCTTTTCTTCAAAGACTTCCGTCATAATGACACGCAATTCTTCTCGTTCTTTTTCAGGAAGTTCTCCTTGGCGCTTGGCCACAGCATAGAGTCCAGGATAGCGCATGGCTACACGCTCGATGGTCTTTGTTGTCGCATGCCCTCTGACAAAGAATGGAATACGCTGGATCCATTCTTGCGGCACAAGAGCAAGCAACTTCTTCGCTGCTTCTTTATCAGAAATCTCAGCTGTACTCAATCCTTGCTTGATTTGTTCTTGTTCTTTTTCTGTAAAATCTTTTAATTCCATAGTAAATTCCTCATTTGTTTATCTAAGGACACATTATACACCTATGTAGGATAAAGTACAACTATAGGAACCGAAAAATAGAGCAAGGGCAAGTTATCCCTCGCTCTATATTTTAAATAGTTAAATCTTATGAAGTATATTGATTTCCGACTTTCTATGGAGTATCTCCCTTTTGCTTTAAGTAATAGTCACTTGCCTCAGTTAGTTTTTTATAATAATGATCGTAACTCTTACTAAATTGTCTAATCAGAGGGATAGCTACTTCATAGTAGTGATGGTCCATCAAAAATGTTTTCAGTTGATCTTGAATATTTTTCATTGGACTTGTTTTGTAATCATCACTGTTCAAATAGCGATCATAAATAGAAATTGTGTCCTTATTTTCATTATGCCACTTTTCATAACTTTCTACCGCAGCTATCTTAGCTTCATTAACCTCTTTTAAGGTCTTCATATTAAAACTAGAACTCAGTCCAGCAACATAATCCTGTTCTTCTCTGCTTAGCTCAAAGGTTGGAAGGCTATCTAAATATTGAATATACTTCTTAAATGCTTCTTCTCCATCTTTTGACAAGGGCTCTTGTAAAAAAGGTTGATAGGCAGTAAATAAGCATTGACCTAAGTATCCTGGAAATGCTCTTTCTAGTCTCTTATAAATGGAGTCCTCAGCTTCGATGACCGCAAGTTTCTCATTGATTAGATCCGTGTCTGCACCTTTGATATAGAGATCGAACACTACTTTCCGTTTCTCGTCACTTTCTAGTTCTTGCTCTTTTCTTCTGAGAATACTAGATGCAGTAGCCCCATCTGTCTTCAGACAGTCCTTTATTTCTGTTACGGTTAGCCCTAATTTTTTAAACAAAGCAATCTTATTCAGAATCTCTACATCCTTTTCCGAATATTCCCTATACCCATTTTCTAGTCTTCGAGGATGAATAAAACCTTTTTCTTCATAGTATTCTAGTGCTTTTCGAGTTAAACCTGTTATTTTTTGAATATCATTTCTTAACATGATCTTGCACCCCCTTTATCTATATGATACTCCTGCCCCCAAGGGGCATGTCAACCTTTACCTTATAAACAGAAGACGATCATTTTTCTAATCACTTTCATCTCCTATTATAACAAGGTTCCACGAATAAATCAGTCATAACAAAGAAAAACAGCCAACCATCTGGTTAACTGCTAAAAAAAATATCAGGTTATTTTTTTCAGAATCAGCGTTCAATTTTACTTTAAATCGTACTTCCAGTCTTCTCCATCTTGGTAGTAGAAAAATTCAGACAGGTCTTCTTCAAGGAATATACGAAGCATGTCTTCCATATCTAATGAAAGATCTCTGTTTGGCAATTCTTTCAGGTCCTCCCACCAGACTTCCCCCACTTCAGAGGATATTAAGTCTCCTTCAAACTTTTCTGTCTTATAAAAGAGAACTACATAACGAATGCCGTCTTCTACCCAATCTTTCATTCCACAAATCTGGGGAGAAGCAATCCTTAAGCCAGTTTCTTCCTTCACTTCACGGATGACTGCTTCCGTAAATGATTCTCCCGCTTCGACATGACCACCAGGAAAGGTTATGCCTGGCCAGTCCTCTTTTTTACGATCAATAACAAGAACTCTATCGCCGTCACTTACCATACAAAGATTTGTAAACTCAACGATCTCATTCATACAGATACTTCCTAACTATGTTTGTCTTTTTCTTTAAGGATAGGATAAACAATCTCTACCCTATTCTTCTTTTAGTTGCACTTGCGTATGGGCTAGCAGGTCTCCAAGATGCCTCTTATCTTTTCTAAATATCGTCATTGTCAGTAGCAAAACTGCGAGGAGAGTCGCCGAAATAGAGAGGGTAATGGATAATCCATCAAAATTACTATAGAAGCCATGAATTGTGCCCATATGACCGAGTTGCCAAGGTAAAAATTTGATGACGTTTCTAATCAAGCTAGCTTGCACTGTTTTTTTCTGGTAGACCAGTTCAAGTCCTGCTTTTACCTTCCCAAAACTCCCATTTTTTGCATAATCCAAGTATGTGAACAGGAGGGTGATTGGCAAAATAGAGGTTAAAAATACAAGCCACTGCGACTGAATTTCTGTAAACTCTGGGACACCATTAAAAAAAATGATGTAAATAAGCATAGAAACTATAAACAGAAAAACTAAATAAGTTAGAATGAAAAGATAATCGAATAGAAATTCCATCACTCTTTTTTTAAGCGAAATAGGATTGATTGCTAACATCTTCATCACCGTCCCCTCCTTCTCATTTGCTACTATTATACTATACTGATAACCATAAACCAACCATTTATAAAAAGAAGACTGAAATATTTCAATTTCAGTCTTCTTTCTTGCTAATTTTCTCTATAGATGACAAAGCCATTTGGCTGAATGATCAAGCGATCATCGGAAATGCTTCCAAGACTCATCAGATTTGCCTGTCCTCTTTCTAAGACAACGTCTTTCTTCGACTGGTTAAAGTAGGCTTTGAGCATGTCACCTTCATGCTGCCATTCTACTGCCACCACATCCGGCTCAACCTCTGCTAGACTCACTTTACCATGTTGGATCAACTCAGCTACTTCTTTTCGGAGCTGGATTAAGTCCTTCATAAAGTTCAGCATGTCATTATCTGTAGATACGCGCTCCCAAGGCATGACACGGCGGCAATCTGGGTCGGGGCCACCGATGAGAGCTAGCTCCGTTCCATAATAGATACATGGCGTCCCGCGTTGCAGATAGAGGAAGGCAAGAGCAGACTTGACGGATTGGAGATCCCCTTTAGCCGTCGTCAGGATACGCTCTGTATCATGCGAGTCCAAGAGATTAAACATGACCTCAGAGATCTGCTGCCTGTAGTACATAGACTGGCTATTGATCTCCCAAATAAAGCGCTGGGTTTCCTTATGCCCCCGCAGGAAATAATCCTTGATACTTTCAGAGAGGGGATAGTTCATCACCGCATGGAACTCATCGCCCTTGAGCCAAGGTTGGGACGAATGCCAGATTTCCCCGAGGATATAGAGGTCTGGTTTCTTGGCTAAGACCGCCTTACGGAAATCCCGCCAGAATTGATGGTCGATCTCATTAGCCACATCCAGTCGCCAAGCATCGATATCAAACTCTTCAATCCAGTAAGTCGCCACCTTCAAGAGATAGGCCTTCACCTCAGGATTAGCCGTATTGAGCTTAGGCATAAAGCCCGCAAAGGCAAAAGCATGGTAAGACAAGTCGCGACTATTCCACAGATTTTCTGAGGAGACAGGGAACTCTTTAATATGGAACCAGTCCTTGTAAATCGAATCCTCCCCGTATTTGACCACATCCTGCCATTGGGGTGAATCATAGCCAATATGGTTAAAGACGGCATCCAGCATAATCTTCATCCCACGCGCATGGGCCTCTTTCACTAGCTGGCGGAAGGTCTCCTTATCTCCAAAATGTCGATCAATTTCAAAATAATCAATGGTATCGTACTTGTGATTGCTCGGAGATTCAAAAATCGGACAAAGGTAGAGCCCTGTAATCCCTAACTCCTGTAAGTAATCTAGGTGATCAATAATGCCTTGTAAATCTCCACCAAAGAAATCCAATATTTGAGGAGCAATTGATGCATCCCAAGGGCGAACGCCTTCTGGAGAAAGGGCTGGATTCCCATTGGCAAAGCGTTCTGGGAAGATTTGGTACCAAACCGTCTGCGCCGCCCAATCTGGAACAGCACAACCATCAATCTCATGGATAAAAGGAAGCTTAAATCCGTTCATGACGAATTCAAGGTTCTCCTTGTTATAGGAAGCCACACCTCGATCTCCGTACAAGACCTTCTGTCCTTTTGTATCTTCTAATTCAAAGAGGTACTGGATCCGAGCATGGCCAACAGATACCGACACTTGCCAGTAATCAAATAGGTCGTCTGTCGTCACTTTATCCATTTCCTTGGATGCCTCATAAAGACCCTCTATAAAAATAAAAGGATCCCCGTAGTGCAAGACAATCCGTTTGATATCTTCTTTCTTGGTCCGGATGCGAATGTGGAGCTGGCCGTCCTTATAAAGATAGGCATACTCCGATTCAGGCCGGTGATAAATCGCTGTTAATTCCATCTGTCTCGTCTCCTACTATACTCTCTTTTCATCATTTACCGTTTTATGCAAACGATTCCATAAACTATTTCTAGTATACTACTTTATAAAAACGTTTGCAAGATTCTGAGAGATAATTTTAGATTACTCACTTTTTATAATTGTATTGCAAAACAAAAAGCCCAACAATTGGGCTTAAAGATTTTTGTTGAAGCAATGACTTTACCTTATAAGCATCACTTTATACTGTTTCCTACTAAAATATACTACAGATCTATATTTCTGTTAATAGTTTATTGAACAGTTGTTCGAGCTTACTAGTATCTCCATAAACTGTTCCATCCATATATAAGTGATAGATATCATCATCTAAACCAATTGAAATTTCACATTCATAACCTTTCATCAAAGCTAAAGAACGGATAACTTCTCGTTGAGTACGACCATTTCCTTCTCGAAATGGGTGAAAATAATTTAGATTATCCAATATCTCAGCTAAACTTTTACAAATCTCAATTTTATTATTTGCGTTAAGTAAATAGTTTGAAAGCAAAGTATTTAAAAATTTTTCTGCCATATAAAAAGACTGAACTGGCATAAAAGCATTTCCACTTTTAGAGATATTTACTTGACGGTATTGACCTGCCCAAGTATACATTCCTTCAAAAAGAAACTTATGAATCTTTAAAATATCTGAAACAGTATTTACTTCAATTGGATTAATAAACAGTTTTAAACTTTGGCTTGCTACTAAACGATATTCTAATTCTCGTGCTTTATTATCATTTTTCTCATTAAATTTATTTATGAGAACAGATGAATGGGGATAGGTATATAAATTATCAGGGTCTATATAATCATACCCATCATATATTTTTCTGACCATTATCCAACTCCTAGTGCAACTGCCTCTTCTCTCAGTCGCTCCACGTCTTCTACCGTGGGATGCCATCCTTCAATCATATTGGTGCTCAGAGCAAACCAGACGCTCTTAAAAACCTTTTTGTTGTCAAAAATCACACCCATAATCATCATTTTTTCTTTATCTACATCTAAGGTCATATTCTACCTCCGTCCTATTATTATAGCATATTTTCAATCATTTTAGTTCTCCAATTTAGAACTTACCCTACACAAAAAGCCCAGCGATTGGGCTTTCTCATTATCAAAATAACTGATCCTCATTCCTTACTTGTATGCCGCTTTCCAAGACTTAACGCTTGCTCTTCTGACATTTCAACTACTTTCGCAAAATTGGTATTTCGTGGCATGCTATCTTTAGAATACCAGTAAACATCCGCACTCCCATTTCTTGCCACATAAACAACTGGAGCTAGTTGAGGAGTTGGCTCTGCAGGCTCTACAGGTTGGACTGGCTGAGCTGGCTCTACTGCTTGACTCGGTTGAGGGGCTTGACTTGGTTGCGTCTCTACAGAAGGACTGGCTGGTTGTGGTTGACTACTTGGTTCTGTCGGCACTAAAGATGGCTTGGCAGTCCCCTTCAGATAGTCAATGGTCGCATTCTTAGAGTAGTTGTCCAAGGTAACGGTGGTAATCCCATAAGGATCTACTGACTCTTTGGGACTACTTAGATGGATAGGCAGAAGATTGCCATCTCGATCAATTCCTACATATTGCAAAGTCACCTGCCGAGGAATTAATTCATCCCCCGTATAGACCGGAGTCACCTTGTAGTCCAGCCAATAATTGGGGTGGGTGGATAGCCAGCTATCGAGTCGTTTCTCGTAGTAGAGCATGCCCTCCACATTGCTATCTGCTGTCCCTTTATAATTCCCCGTATTGGTCCAGGCAGTTAGAGGAACCAGATTTTTCCCATCATTGGTCAGACCGCTAAACTGATAGCCGATCAAATGCCCTCTATGGAACAACCAGGCCTTCTTTCCCTTATTTCCATAAGCAATCTTATAATTGTGCCAGCCAACTGGATTGTAGGTAAGCCGTGGCTCTCTTTTTTTATTTGGCTCATCCTTGTCCTGCAGCTGAATATGAGCGGAGGTCGCACGACCCAAATGATCAAAATCCCCCAGTACTAGCTGCTTATTGCCATTAAAAGGCAGTAGATGAAGACTCTGGTAATCGAGTCCAGTTTGCTGAGCTTGAACTCCTTGAACAAAGGTTAAGGACATGAAAATCGCGACTATTCCAACGAAGATATTTTTCAAAAACCGTTTAGTAACCATAATAAACTCCCGTATTACTATCTAGTATTATTATAGCAGAAAAAACGGTTACAAAAAAATATTTTTTCAATAACTCTTGTTCATGACCTTACGTAACGATGTATAATAGGTATCAGGAGGTGGGTAATGATGGCTAAATACAGAGCAATACCGGAAGGATTTATGACAGTTGGGGAACTTGCTAAGAAAATGGGGGTTACCGTCCGTACTTTACAATATTATGATAAAGAAGGGGTGCTTTCCCCATCGGCAGAAAGTGAGGGAGGTCGCAGGCTTTATACCGATAAAGACTTAGTGCTACTCCATCAGATATTGTCTTTAAAATCATTAGGTTTTTCTCTCAAGGATATAAAGGGGCATTTGATCTCTTTGAAAACACCTGATGATGTTGCCAATGTTCTTACAGAGCAAGCAGATACTATTCGTAAAAATATTGAACAACTTAAGGATTCTTTAGTCGCAATAGAGCAGTTAAAGGCAGAGGTTTTACAAATACAGACGGTCAATTTTAAAAAGTATGCAGACATCATCGTCAATCTACAGATGAAGAATGACTCCTACTCTCTCATTAAGCACTTTGATGATAATACACTCGACCAGATACGCAGTCGATTTGACAAGAAAAGCGGACTTGACTTTATGGACAGATTGAACCGCCTAAGTGATCAAATCGTAGAGCTTCAAAAAGAAGACGTACCAGCTGAAAGCGAACAAAGCCAACAGGTTGTGAAAGAATACTGGGGCTTGATTATGGAGTTTACGAATGGTGATATGAGCATGCTTCCAAAGTTGATGGAAGTTGGTACTATCGACACAGCCTCAAACGCTTGGGAAGAAAAGCAAAAAATCGTCAATGACTATATAGGACCCGCCCTACAAGTCTATTTTTCAAGGCTTGGAACAAATCCCTTTGAGGAGGTGGAACCATGAAAGACGCGATAAAGATTTCTGGATTAAAGAAAAGTTATGGTAGCAAATTGGTTCTTGGAGGCCTCGATTTTCAAATCAAACAAGGAGAAATATTTGCTCTGCTCGGAGTAAACGGAGCTGGTAAAACAACAACGCTTGAATGTATCGAAGGTCTGAGAAAATATGATGAAGGCAAGGTAGTTGTAAACGGGAAAACCGGAATTCAACTGCAGTCCTCCTCTCTACCCGCTCACATCAAACCGATGGAAGCCATAAAACTCTTTGCAAAATGGAATCATACACACATTGATGATGTTATGCTAAAGGCCCTTGGCATAAAAGAAATTGTAGAGTCGCAATACATAGAATTATCCACTGGGCAAAAAAGAAGATTACATCTTGCTCTTGCACTTATCAGTAATCCAGATATTATTTTTCTCGATGAACCGACAGCGGGACTTGATGTTGAAGGACGACTATCTCTCCATGAACAAATCAGAAAGCTCAAATCACAGGAAAAGACAATCGTCTTGGCAAGCCACGATATGGCCGAAGTTGAAACCCTATGTGACCGCATTGCCATTTTGAATAGTGGTAAGATCGTTTTTTGTGGTACTCCTTCAGAACTGACAGAAAAACTTGGAAGAAAATATTTCATCCATTTAAAAACACAGGAAGGGGAGGATACATATGAAACAGATACGATCGAGGATAGCTTGATTTCATTATTGGAAGAATGCAAACAGAAAAATATCCAGATATTGGATATCAAGGTTGATCGTGGCACACTGGAGCAGCATTTCATCGAAATGGCAAGGAGGGGTTTGAAATGACTGGGTTTTTATATAGCCTAACATTACAGTGGAAATTGGACATACGAAGTAAGTCTCTCTTGGTTACTTACTATATTGTACCGCTTATTTTCTTTCTTCTCATGGGTGGTATTTTTACTTCCGTTATGCCTGAAATGGGTAGCACACTTATACAGTCAATGATTGTCATGAGTGTTTCAATGGGAGCCTTTCTCGGTTTACCGCCTTCCTTGATTGAAACATACGGAAGCGACATAAAAAAGATTTATAAAGCAAATGGTGTGCCTATTCATTTAGGATTGGTGATAATGGTTTTCTCTGCCTTTGTTCATTTGATGATTACCTGCATGGTCATCCTACTACTTGCTCCAATTTTATTTAAAGCAAATCTACCAAGTCAATTTCCCTTATTCTTTCTCGCGCTTGCCATCTACATTTTTGTATCGTTGAGTATCGGAAGTATACTGGGCCTTACTGTTAATAATCAAGCAAAGCTGACCATGATAGCACAACTAATCTTTTTACCATCAATTATGCTCTCAGGAATCATGTTTCCCATTACCTTACTGCCTGATTTTCTCCAAACAATCGGGCGTCTTTTCCCCGCTTCTTGGGGATACAGATTGATGCTAGAAAATAGTTTTAGTCTTGAAAACCTCTGGTATCTGATCCTTGTATCTTGCATTGCAATAATATCATGTATCCTCCTGTTGAATAAACAAAAAATCTAACTAAGGGCCTGAAATGATTCCATGGCAGCATTTACTTTAAAGCAAAAGCGACGAGATTGTTTCATATATCGTCGCTTTTGCTGTTTTTAGTGGTGTTTATCTAGGTTACTCTATGTCATTTTTTTCATGCATTTTGGATTTAATATCGTTTATGTATTTTTGGATGCCGATATCGGTTTTTTTTCATTTTGACCTTGCTATACCTACTCATCACACCGATTGCAATGCATATACGTAATAGAACTGTGGATAGTTTATAATGGGGAAAAGCTTTCATTAACTGTACAAAATTTTGAGTTTGAATGTCCTCCTACAAACTGTCTATCTAACTTGTTGAAAACAAAAAACGAGATAGAATGTAAAATCACATAAAGAGAACACCAACAAAATATCATCTGTTGGTGTTCTCTTCATTTTTAGATTTCTGAACAAAACTCTTGTCCATGGATCAGTAGGTACCCTTTATCTCTTTTTCATGAACATTATTTTATAAACAGCAGATTACATTCTTAATATATATGGAAATATACAACTGTTCTATATCAACTTAAATTCATACCACTCTTCATCTACTTTCTGAAATCCCAAAGCCAAAAACATTCTTTGACTTTGAGTATTAAAAGGATATATTTGTGCAGAGACCTTTACCATTTTTTGTTCTTTCGCCAGCTGTATCATTTCAGAAATACATCGTCTTCCGATCTGTAAATTCTGATACTCTTTGCTGATCACTATAGAAAGTTCTGAGTTATCTTGAAGTGTCACATCTCCAACTAACACTCCCTCATATTGGATATAATAGCAAGATCCGTGTGAAGTTAGGTAATCATACATTTTATGAAGTTTTGTTAGATCGTAAATCTGATCAGTATTATCCACTTGTTTGCAAACCTCACTATCTTGATACCAAAGAAGGGAAATATCATCATTTCTATAATAAGGAATAAGAGTGATCTGTTCGTCTACTATTCTATTCATCATGACTTGTCCTTATTTCTATCTAGAGGTTTCTTTCGAAACTTCAATATTCCCCATCAACCAATTGGACATCTTTTTGCCCTTGTCTTTATAAGGGTTGGGAGGAAACAAGGTGAAAGGGGGGATGCTGGCATCTGGGAAGAATAGTTCTACGCTTATCGTTCGCTCGCGATTATGATTGACGTAGGCTGTAAAATAGATATGGTAATGTCCACTCACATCACCACCATTATCATACTCGCCCCTAGCAGTATTTGGCAATAAGGTCACAGATTCTATGTCCTGCTTTTCCTGGGCTAAGTGTGCGATGATCTCACTCTTAATAGCAGTCTCATGATTTCTGACGAAATTCCCATCATCACTGTATCCAGGATGCTCACTAAGAGAATAGAAAACAAGGACCATCAGAAAGGGTAGAGAAATTAAAAAAATAATCAGCTTATTGGATTTTAACATGTGGTCTCCTTACTAATCTGAATCAATATTAAGAAATCTCACCTTATAGCCATCTTTGGTATATAAAAATTCTAATTGAAGGGTCATATCCACTAATTCTGAATTAGAAGTCATCTCATAGTCAACGGCAAACCCAGAATGGTCATTATAATCATAAATCTCCAATTGAGAATACTCATAAGGTGGATGGAAATTACATGCCACTCCATATTCATCAATCGTGTCAAAATCATTTAATTCAAGTGTTTTTTCAACATATCCAAAGAATTCATTTAAATCGTCGATCTCAGATTCGTCAACATAATTCTTTATATCTTCATAATTTTTTAAGTGAATATCTTTTAAAATATTTGTGATAACCTCTATAACTTTTTCTCTTTTATAACTATCATCTCTCTTTTTAAATCTATCGAAAAATCCCATAGGGAAATCCTTTCTCACTGTACATATTAGTTTACTGAGATGTACTTATCCCATCGCTTTAAGGGCCTATCCAAATAAGAATAAGCCTGATTTTTTATCTAATCTAGGAATTATGAATTAATTGCTCCAATTCTACTTCTGAAAGATATCCATGATTGTATAGTTTACTTAACAAGGCTTCATCTACGGTAATTTCATAATAATCAGTCACAAACTCATGAAATCTCTCAAAGCTATCAAAAAGGTAAGAGAGCAACCATTCTCCGCCATCCTGATCTTGGTAAGTGTGTTGATGCGCGTGACCGTCATACCAGATAAAGAAGGTTGTTTCATCTTTTTGTTCTTCTGAATAAAGTGAGACATACTTTTCCTCCAGTCCTTTATAAAAACTATCGATGATATCTTGATTCCACTCGTCAGCAGCAAACTGGCTTAAACTGCTTTCATGATCAAAGCCTTTTATAAGGATCATTTTATCAGTCAAAATCACATCTAAAGAATCACCAGAGCCATTGTCAATAAGGTATCGGACTCCATAGTCTTCCTCAGTCTTAATCACAAGTCTGAGCCAATCCTCACTCGGATCTGTTAGATACTCATCAATGACCAGCAAGGTATCTAAGCGAGTTTTTATCTTGTCCCAATCAATCTTTCTCATCTCTAAAAACCTCCATCTTATTCTTGCATTTTATCAAGATCACAAGCCCTATAACGAGCTGTTAGATAGCCTGAAAAGCTAATCTGAGGGATATTCCACTCATTAGCCAAATAAATCGAACAATCTACCTGATCACCTAGAGGGGAACTTGCTGAAAAAACAAATCTTCCCAAATCCTCATTATTAGGATTTCTTTCAACTTGACCCAATCTGCTAGTATTGAACCAGTCTTTAAACAGTAACCAGATTTGCTCGGCATCTTCGTTTAATAGGGAGACTTTCAAGTTGTAGCTGATTCCGACCCTACATCTTTTTTTGAATCCTAACTCATCAGCTTTACAAACTTTTATCGATCCCTTATCATACTGCCAGTTATCACTATCTAATAGGGGAAATTGAATAGATAGATTGTCCTTAAATCCCTGCATAATATCAAATAAATCTTTGGAGGCTGCTTCGAAAAATTCTAGTTTTTCCATAGTCTTCTCTCTTATATTGATAGCTAATCAGATTTAGATCAATCTGCATCAACCCAGATCTGGTATTTTTGACAATGGAGACATCTAAACAAATAACCACAGATAGGCCCGTCTTTGACCAAGTAGTCTTCTACCTCTTGATATTCTTCACGCGCTTCATAGTCTGCCAAGACTTGCTCAGCGATTCCCATGGCCTTCAATTCTCGACTTCCAACTATACCCAAGTAAGCACAATAATCTTGGCAACAAGAAAGCCAATATTCTCCCTGCCAACTAGAGTAGCCTGGGGTCTGACAAAAAAGCAGCTGATTCTTTTCTGGATCCAATTCTCCCTGCCACTCGGCATCTTGGATAAATTCTGCATCAAATTTTTTAGCTGCTTGACCATTTGCAATGCACATTGGGCAAAGGTATTCTATATCCTCGATACAATAAGGGATCAAGTCATAATAAATATTGCTTTCTTTCCCACAAGATGGACAAAGCTTGGCTTCTCCTTCAACAAATGAACCTGTAGCTAAGGGATCTGGATGATAGAGAAAATGAGGCAAGTTTTTTAACAAGTCCTGTCTTTGCTTCTTATCTTCTTTTCTTAGAGGACGAGGAAGGGCAAAACGATCGCCATGACTCTGACTCATTTCTTGTAAACGGCTCAGTTTCTTTAATTGTTTTCGGTCTGGTTTATCTAAGATTTCGGTAAATAAGCTATAGGCACTAGTGTAGAGACCCAATTGGTCATAGAGGTCAACTAAGACTTTTTTAGCTTCTAAATCCTCAGACTTAGCTAATTCATCAGCCAAATCATAGAGTGCCGCAACACTGGAAGAATTTCCATCTTGTTCCATGTATTGCTTTTTTAAAGTAATATACTTTTCTAGAAATGGATTCATGGGACTACCTTTCTAATGGAATATAAAAATCTTAACAAATAGTCACTAAGACATTCCCCTTGTGGTTTAAGATTTCCTTGTAAAAGTCTTTCATTTTGACAAAGCAGGTTAAAATATCATCCTTGATTTCTTCCTCTTCCTCAAGATAATCCCAAATATCAGGATACAAGTCGGCTTTCTTGCATGTTTCCATACTAAAGTCTTTCAAAGCCTTGTCCATATCAAATTCTTCTAAAGCTTGACTGATAGCCGCAATTCTCGATTTTTCAGTATAGGCGATATATTCAGATACATCCTCTAGAGGAGTCACCCCTAAAACAGCTTCTCTCAAGGGATTGTCATCCAAAAATTCTGAACTACTAAATCCTGTCATGACAAAGAGAAGAGCATCCCACATTTTGTCAATATCTATTAAGATATCATGAGTATCAGCGGAATCTTCAGCAAAATCTAACAAATCATCTTCTTGGTTAGAAAGACCTTTTATTTGTTCTAATTCATTGTCTGGTAAATATTGATAATTGGCAATCATTCCCATGATTTTTCTCCTTTGAATCTTGTAGGATAATACTGATGTTTTTAGCTCTATTTTTTAGAAAATGCTATAATGGAGCTAAGAAATTGTTTTATTGAATGTTAAATAGAGGGAATAGTCATGTTCACTAGTATTGTTTTAGGGTTTTATGCTCTTTTCTTTCTATCCTTATCCTTTACTATCTATCTCTATATCAGACTCGTAGTTGCGGTCAGACAAGGGAAAGATGTCCCAAAATGGATCTATAAACTTGGCCAAGCTGTTCAAGGAAGAATTCACGTTGACTATGAAGAAATCACTGATGCTAATGCCCTTAAAGAGATTCATTGGTTCTTGCTAATCTATTTAATCGTAAATCTACTCGTATTGGCTGGCTTCTACTATCATGGCAAGAGCTTTCCTCAAGCAGTTTATGAATGTTTGAAAAAACAATTTTTCATCGTACTTATTAGTATGATTTTAAAAAGTATTGTCAAATTTGTTGTTCTAGCTATAAGCAAAAACTTTCATAACAGTCATGTCTATGCATCAACCAACGCTTTTATCGGGACATCTTTTTTAACGAGTTATGTTTTTATGTTTTGCATGATGATGAGTGGCCTTCCAGCTCAACCTGTTCCAGTAACCATTCAAGATACCACTATCATTATCGGGGAGACCAAGGCTTCCAAGCTTTTAGACCAAGGCTATACCTTTGGAGATAAAGGCGCAGAGAGCTCCATCACCAATCCCAAAAACGACCACTTCTACTACGGTCAACTTCTCGAAGTCAAGCGGGATAATCAGTCCTTTGGCTTTATGAGCCTTACCCCCACAGGTAAAGATACTGATCAGCTCAAAAACTGCGTCATCACCTATTACAGAACACCTAAGGATAACAAGCAACTAGAAGAAATTTCCATCAATCATGTCAAGCTAGCAAATCTCAAGCTCCAAGATTTTCAAACACGAAAATTAATCGATATCTTTGAAGTCAATCCAGCTGATTATAACGTCTCTGATAAGGATAACAACTTTATCCTAACCATCCAAACAGCAGATTACGACCTCTGGAAAAGATACCGTATTGAATCCAAGTTCAATTCAGATGGTTCGATTGATAGCTATGGAGTCAGAGCCCAACATAGCATGTGGGAATGATTCATCATTTCCCCCTTTATCACATAAGCATTAGACTGAAAAAATATCATCGACAAGTTTATAAGTTTCGATGAACCGTAGGCCAGAAGGGCCTTTATCTCTAGTGATTTCTTCATAAACATCTTCTAAATTATGGGCAGGTGCCAGCATCCAAAGACTAAATGGGCTGAGTTTCACCTGTCCAATCTTTTCAATATTTTCTAATAATTGCCCTAGATCTTTGTGATTGAACCAGCAATCTGTATCCAGAGCAAACTTCGTATTGTCCATCTTACAGGAGATTTGACTGGTCAAAAAATCATCGATGGTGGGCTTTTTTGTTTGTAAGAGGCGCGTGCAAGCTAGATGGTACTCAAGCTTTCTAGGACTCTGCTCAACCATAGATACAAAGACAAGACCATACTCATCTTCGAACTTAACAGTAAGGAGATCTCCTTCTTCAAAGTAAGGTTTGCGTTTAGCTTTTGCTTTAGGAACCTTCAGAGGTCTAGGATTTTCAGTTTGCAACTGAACTGCAAGTTTTTCAAAAACCTTTTGCCTTTGCTTCAAAGCCTTTGAATCTATTTCCAACCAAAATGGATCAGGACCTTTTTTGATAAGCTCTAAGGTTTTATCTCTGATGTCGCCTGTCAGATGACCAATCTTCCACAGTGAATAGGCAAGAGCAGTCCAATAAATTTCTGTAAAAAAGTCTGTTTGACAGTAATCTTTCTCCTCATCGAGGATATCCTTTATAATGTTCGCCACCTGTTCACCGTCTCTATATCGACCGACTACTTCATTGTAAATGTCATAACCTTGATCACTGTCAATGATTTTAACGCCATCAATAGCCATACTTAACTCCTATATCTTATTAAATCTCAAAGCTTATTTAATCTTATGCTTATTCATTTTCTCTTGGAAAATATTTGTAAGAATTTGTCGTAATTCTTGAGCTTCTTTTTCTGGAAGTTGGCCTTCTTGTTCAGCTACAGCGTACAATTCCGGATACTAAAGAGAGATTCTCTTAATCGTATGAGTAATAGCATGTTTTCTAACAAAAAATGGAATCCGTTTAATCATATCTTGAGGAATTAATGCGATAATCTTATTTTACAAGATAGGTTTTCCTGATTTCCATTTTCATGATAGATATTTCTCCTTAAGAAGCTAGATAGTGCTATATGTTTCTCTTTACTGCTCAATCCGTCTACTCAAGCAGTGGCATACACTCACAAAGAACTTTGTTTGACTATTGAGTATCTTCCATCGCTTCTTTCACATATTCTTCGACATCTTCAATCTCTACAAACAGCGGGTCTAAGTGGCATAAGAAGTGCCAATCTTCGGTGCCGCGTTTTCTGTAGAGAATCGCTTCGCCGTCTTCACTTCCGAAAAAGCTTCTGTCAACTTCATACCCTTTGTTTTCTAGGAATGCTTTTGCCTTGCGGAAGTTTGCTTCTCGTGCTTCGACATAAGCTTTCACTTCATCGTTATTCACGACATATGCATCTACTTTTGTAGCTCCTTCGATCATTTTATCGGTTTTAACGGATAGATTCGAAATTTCTTTCCAAATAATGTCCACATTTTCCTCAGAATTAAACGAAAATCTAAATAAAGGGACAATATTTCCATTGAGGACAATCTCCATATAATCCGGTAGATTTTTTGGATTCAAATACTCCACATCAAAACTATCTTCTTTTTCTAAAGTATATCCCGGGATTTGCGCTACAAAGGCTCTTCCCTCTTCTAAAGAATCAAACACGACTAAATCTTTTTATAATCACCTTGATACAATTCCAATATAACCATCGATACCCCTCTGTCATTCAGTATCGGTCCGCATAACGCCTATCTATTATTTTATTACAACCGTTTCTTCCCATCGTCTAAGCACATCTTTCAAAGGCTCATCGAGATAGCTATAGGCCTTGTCTTTGATCCACTCAGGAATTCCATAAGCTGCCTCGGCGATACTTCCTGTGATTGCAGCAAGAGTGTCGCTGTCCCCACCAAGAGAAATCGCATTTCGAATCGCATCTTCAAAATCTGAACTTTCTAGAAAGGCAACGATGGCCTGAGGAACGGTATCCTGACACGTTTCATTGAATCGATACGTAGGACGAATTTCATCTAACGTTTTAGAAAGGTCATATCCATACTCTTTCTCGATATGTTCCTTGATACGTCTTTTAATCTCCGCAGGGTTATCGCAACCATCACCACCAAGGAAATAACGGCACATAAAAATCGCATCCGCTGTAGCCATCGCTCCTTTGATTCCTTCTGGATGGTTATGCGTCACCTCTGCAGAAATTTGTGCCAGACGTTTCCCATCGGACGGCAACTCGTCGGTTGTGGCATCCATCACCCAGGCACATGGAGAAACACGCATTGCTGAGCCATTTCCAAAGCTATTATAAGGTTCTCGATCGTCGCCATCAACCCAATTCCCAAATCTTGCACCGTAACCTGCATCGGGATACATCCTACCATATTTTTTCATGGCATCAATAAAGTCATCCTTCTGACCGCCATTCATAATGGCTTCTGCAACAGCACAGGTCATAACCGTATCATCTGTGAAAAAACAATCCTCACGAAATAATGGAAAGTCTTTCGTTTTAATGTTGTCCCATTCATAAACAGAACCAACAATATCTCCAACTATTGCTCCTAGCATCAGATTCCTCCTTATGATATATCAGATTCATTACACATTTCCAATGAATCACTCTTTAAAAAGGGTACCACCAAATCAATCCACTCTTGAGGTAGATAAGCTGATAAATAGCCGTGGTTATAGCCCTCAGCTTCATACAAGATCGTGTTTGGATGGAACTGCTGAAATAATTTTGCTGATGCTTTCACACAGTTCAATTCTTTTTCACCGTAGATATACAGAACCTGCGCCTTACTAGCAGAAATCGTGTGCTTCAGCTTGTAACGCCCCATATAGGTTTTGTAAATAGTCACCAATGTTTTGATAGGCGTCCTTGGCAGATCCTTCAAATAATAAGATTTTAGTTCGTCTGAATAAGCCAGTTTAGAATAGAGTTTGTCCATCATGCTTAATTGAAGTTTACAAGAGAATTTACTGAACATCAGTTTACCAAATAGAGATACTAGAAAGATGCTGATTTTAGCCAACCTTGGTTGAGGAATACAAAGGCTTCCGTCTATGATGGCTTTCTCAGCAATTTCGCTGTCTAAGGACAAAAGCTCCATAGCAATTTGACCGCCAAGCGAAACACCACCAATCGCAAACAACTTCCCGCCACAGTGTTCTTTGATATAGTCTAGGATCTCCAAAGCAGAATCTTCCGTAGAAACATAATCGAGATGATATTCTTCACCGTGGCCATTCAAGGTGGGTAGAATGACACGGTATTCTTCTGACAAGATCCGTGCTTGACGAAGATAGTTCCACCAAGAACTGCCACCACCATGTATCAGCAAGATAGGAGGCAAATTCTTATCCCCAAATTCATGGAATTTCATATTTAAACTCCTTACTGTAGTATTTTCGCTAGATACATCCTTATTAAATCATTTTGAACAAGCAGTGATACTGTCTCAACATGTGATGCTAGCAAACATCTATATTATCGAACGAAAAGTGACTAGTCTGGCTTTGTTATTATATGATTGAACGAATTTATCACTTTAAGAAATGTAAAAACCTACCGACAAGTCTTCATCAGATTCATGTGGTTTCCAAGCTACATTAAAACCGTATCTATCGCTCCAATCTGGATGCCAGTCGTTATAATATGGGACACGGCTGTATTTGCCAAGTGTCACTTCATCCTCCTCTGATGATTCCTGACACGTTATCCCAAACTGGATACCATCAAGTTCCCAGGAATTTCCCCAAACATATTCATAAGAAATGACATCAACCCAGCGGGAAGCGTCAATCTCAAAGTCGGTACATAACTTTAACGATTGGAAAGTACTATAGTGCATATTGTAAGGTTTGATATGTATAGCGCAGTCAACGTGATACTTTTCATAATTGGTATTCAATAGGATAACCTTCATTGGAATGGGAACGCCATTCAGTTCCAACCACCAGTATCCAAGTTTATTGTGCAAAATATCAAAATATTCGTCTGCTGCTACTGATTTAGAAAAATCATCTATTTGCAAACATCGACCTGACCTTAATAATTCAGCTGCAATCCCCTTTGCTTTCTCTTTATCAAAATCAGAATAACGCTTAATCACACGCTTTAACTTGTCAATTGGATATGAGATATCTTTTTGCGTAGCCTGATATACCTTCACAACATGAGCAACCTTCTCAACGTTGTTGATTCCAACAGGAACAACCACAAAATGGTCTTCCCTGATTGATTCATCCTCACAAATATAGGTGTACTCTTCACCAAACTCTGAGAAAGTGACTAATGCAACTCTATAAACTACATCTGATGAGTTTGAATCAGTTTCTTGATCAGTTATCCCCTTCTCTTTACTATCTAAATCTATCCACTTATAGAAAGTATAACGATTTGGATTCTCATCCTCACCGAATACCATCAAGCTATGACAATTTGGACATTGCCAGGCATAGTATGAAGCATCAGTAATATCATAATAATCAATTTTATTATTTTGATCTGCAGTATCCGTTATCTCTTCCCATAACTCATCCGAGAATACAGAAAAAGCATTCGGGTCTGGGGCTGCATGGTCATTCATTGGATATCCGCATTGACAAGTCCACTTACCCATAATATAACTCCTACAGCTAGTAACCAATCTTACCGTTTATCGTTTTAGCCTATTATACCACGAAACAACACAAAAGACTGCAACCTTTCGATTGCAGTCTCTTACAAGTCAACTTCTGTTTCTTCAAGAAAGGTTACAGGAATTTATCCACTTTCTGAAATTGTGATGTTGTCGAGAATTCGGCACATGATAGTGCTTTCAAAATGGCTAATGAATTTGGCTAAAATCTTATCCAGCTTACCATTTCTACAATCCTGTATCAGTCGGTATAAGGCGTCACAACATTAGGCGGTTCGCTATAACCGTATCGTTTCGTCGTAAACTCCTTACTCTACGACAGCTATACCCCAGGGCACCTTCTCGCATGGGCGGACTCAAAAGGTTCAGTGAACCTTTTGAGGATTAGCTACGTTTCACTAACAAACTCACACACTCTACGTGTGGTGCTAGTAAACTTCTATATTATAGAACGAAAATGACTAAGTTGTTGTTTAAAATTAAACTTTAGAATGAAACTATTTTATAGTTAGCATTTTTCAAGCTTTATAGCTGATAATTGTCACTTAATAAATTTACTTGCTAACTTGTAAACTTTTTGAATCTCTTTACTCTTAACGTCCCAACTATCAAGTTCTTCTTTGATCAACTCTGGAAATTTTTTGCTAATATCCCTCAAAGCATTACCAACTGATTTTCTAACATATTCACTAGAATCTTCTTTTAATGTTGCGATTCGTTTAATAGCTTCATCTGGATTATCCTTGAAATATGGTCTACTCGTCCATATTCTCAAACCTTCTGTAACAGCTCTTCTAACATTTGGATTACTGTTTTGTAACCATTCGTCAATAACCGGAAGAGATTTTTCATAACCTGTTTGCTTACAAAATTCATCAAATGCTTTTGCTAATACTTCCTGAACTCTCCAATTGTCATCCTTTGAAACCTCATCCCTCATGAAGACCAAAATTTCTTCATACGATGACAAATATCCAAAGAGAAATACACTGTACATTCTAACTTGATATACATTGGATTTAAAGGCTAAAAATGCTAATTCTTTGGTATACGCATTATCGTTTGATTGATAGTCAGCAAGAGCTCTTTTCTCTTCTTCTTTAAATCCATTTTCAATTAAAGAAAATTCTTTTTCTAAATTTAAAATATATTCTTTCATGCTACTTGCCCCCAAACCAATCATGCATTTTTTTCGCTTTCGTTTTAGGTTCTCTTCCAAAAGACTGATTCCATTTTCCTTTACTTCTACATCTTCAAATTTATGGTTCATCCGGTAGCAGTTGCTTCTTGAGTCGCAATAAATACACCCATTAGTGCACCCTCTGAATAAATTCATTCCATTCTTTGAAGAGAGAATTCCTTTTACTTCTTTAAAATGCACTTTACTACCCTAATTTCCTCTATTTTAATTTACATTTTTTCTGATGAGCTTTTAATTTTTTCATAGCCCAATCATAATGACTTGCAGTGGTACTTACAAAATAGGAACCCAGTGTACTCCCCCCAACCCATTTATATACACCTTTTGAAAAAAGTTCTTCGTTTGTAAAGGTTTCAGCCAACTGTAAAACATCGCTATGGGATTTATGAAACATTTTAGTTGCGTCTTCAAGAGAAGTATTTTGATGTTTCTTCCAAAATTCTACATTCATATCTCCATAAGTTTTCCAATTGTACGGCTCAGGCAAAAACGGTTTTTCTTCTCCCTTTTGATTGGAATGTACCCAATTCAAAATAAGCTGATGCCATTCATAGAGATGGATTAAAACATCTCTTAGATTCTTATCTCTTTTCCAGTGGGCTTCTTTTTTCTTTTCATCTTTTGAAAAGTCAAATGGTGTATTTAACTCTTCCTCAGTCAACTTTGAGATAAATAAATTTAGCTTTTCATAGTTTTCCTTAGCAACAATCATTAAATCATTTTTTGTCGTTGGTCTTGGCATAACAAGTCCCTCCTATTTCACTGAATATCTTAATATAGTTTTTTGTTTTTCTTCTGATGTCCTGTTTTTATTACTTAGGTATATTTCTTTATGAAAATCACCTATTCTTGTAAGATCAAATTTTCTTGCAAATTCATTCATCAGTTCAAATGACTTTGGCTCATCATCATAACTTCCAACATGTAAAATGTGGATAGATTTACCCTCTTCTATTTCTCTAAAACTTATCTCATCATACAATACGTTGGGCTTTTTCTTTTTTACATTTTCAAGTGCCTTTGTGAATATCTCTTGTGTAATAAAATCAGGTTGTTTAATCATCAATGTGTATTCCAGTTTATTTTTATCAAGCTCTTCTCCATTTACTTTTTTCCAAAAGCCTTCTAATGGATATACCGTAAAATCTGTAATCTCGTTATAATTTTTATTTTTCATTGCATTTTTAAACAACATTTTAATGGCATAGGCAAGAGAATATAATGCGGATATTCTATCTGAGAAATCCACTTCATTCGGATTTCCTTTACCTTTTAGCAAAATAAATTTTTGCTTTGGCACTTCTACAATGATAGGTGTTTGCTTTACACCATAAAGATTTTTTTCTTGTTTTCTCCATTCATATTTCATTATCCAGTTCTCCCTTTACATTTGGTTATTTTTATTATACAGGAAGATACTTGACACCATTTGTCAAGTTATATATTTTTCTGCAATTTTATTTATCATTTCTTTAATCTGCCTCCGTATCTCTTTCGGCTCTAATACTTCTGCTCCATCTCCGAAAGAAAAAATATAGTTGTATAGATTGTGATTATTTGGGATTTGTATTTCGGTATATAAATTTCCGTCATTATCTTCTGTGATTTCTCCATTTAACTCATCATATACTCGAAATGCAACCTTACGATTAAACTTGACTTTTATATTCACTGTATTTTCATGTGGCGTTTCTTTTTTGAGTATTACATCTTCAAAGTTGTCATCAAACTTTTCAGTATGGATTTCTAAATTCTTTATCCTGGACAATTTGAAATATCTGAAATCATTTCTGAGTAAACATAGGGCATATAGATACCAATCCTGACTCTTGAAAAGCAATCTCACAGGTTTAACACTTCTGTCTGTTTCTTTTTCATTGCTGCTAAAATATGTGAATGAAATAATGTTTTTACTTAAAATTGCAGATTTGATATCATCAAATGTTTTTTCATACATCTTATTGTTTTGCCAATTATTAAAGTCAACCTCTATCCAACTGGTATTTTTCATTTTAAAGAGTGCAGAGAGTTTTGTTAGGAGCTCATTCTCACGCTGTATTGTGGTATTATCCAATCCTTGAAGAGCTGACATAATTTGTTGTTTCTCGTTTTCAGACAGTAGTGATTTATTAAGTACAAAATCTTCAGCAATTTCTATTCCGCCGCCCTTTCCTTGCGTTGCATAGATTGGAATACCGGCACTGCTGATAGAGTCAATATCCCTATAAATTGTTCTGACTGATACCTCAAATTTATCAGCAAGCTCATTTGCTGTAACTTTTCCTTTTTCTAAAATGTAATATAGTATCCTAAATAGTCTATTATCTTTCATCGTCTTAACATCTCCTACAGATAGTATACCACAATAACTTGACATCTATTGTCATGTTATGAAATGTTTTTCAAATCATGATAGTGCTGCTTATCTTATTAACTGTTATAAAGAATAATCAAATTCCACTTCTCATACCACCTCTCTTTTTAATTTTTTGCATAAGAAAAAGCGACTAAGATTTCTATTTCTTAATCGCCTTGTATCTTCAATATTCAGTTTTATTCAGATCGACAAATTGTTTTTTAAGCTTTAGTTATCGGAATCCAAAGTTCCATTTTATAGTCTTTGCTATCCATATCACCTTCATAGTAATATTCAATGTCAGGTTTTCCTGAATGGACATATCCATGCTCAGGGAAGAATACTTCCATCGCATATTTCCATCCAGTATGAATACACTCCGGAACACTGCCTTTTAACTCTACAACAGCATACTCTGCTTCTTCTACTTCCAAAACATCTAAATCCGTACTTCTTGCTTTGTCTGCATCATTAACAATATAACCCGCCATATAGTTTATTGTACTTGGGCTTTCGACATCATGACAAATGCCTACACTTTGACCGCTTCCCAAACTTGCAAGTTCATCGTGGCTATATTTTTCATACAGCTTACCCCAGACACTTGGACATAATGATGAATTGATGTTTTGTTCATTTACCCCTGCAACTGTAAATGCTTTTTTCTTTTGAATTGTAATATTCATGCTTCTTCCTCCTCTTACACTAAGTGCTAATTGTACTCGTGATACTAATTTGAACGGTTTCCCATTTCTTACCTCAGAAGGAGTAAATCCATGAAAATTCTTAAAAGCTGTTCCAAATGAATCCGATGACTCATATCCGAATCTGAATGCAACTTCAATAATCTTTTCATCCGTATCTCTTAATATAACAGCTGCTTCAGTTAATCTTCTGCTTCTTAAATATTCTGAGAGCGTTGTTTCGGTTAGAATAGAAAACAAACGGCTAAACATAGAATAAGAATATCCGGATAACTGAGTTACTTTCTTTTCATTGATCTCATCATCAAGAACTGTTTCAAGATAATCAATCGTATTGTTAAACGACTTGATAATATTCATTTCGATTCTCCCTTCCTCTCGGTTTATTTTAGTATAGAGGAAGATTTCTTTTCCTACCCTACAATATCCGTACAAGTTTTACAGGTTTCATCTCATAGAAACTTATACCTTGCTAAGTTCAACAAACTGAAGCTTGTTTGTCTCATTTAGCTTTCTTGGGTTTCTTTTCTGGCAGTTCCGCATACATACCTTTCAGTAGTTCAGTAATCAAATCCATATCCTCAAATCTGTCGAATGCATACATCAATGTCTTTGAACCCTCATACGGATAACGCAATTCTGAGTCTGCAAGAAGTTTGTCCGATGTCGGCGTTCTCTTTAAAAATAGTTCATTATCGCAAATGTCACCTATCAGCTTACCGTTAAAATATATAAGGTAGCCGCCCATCATAGATCTTATGACAATATCACCTGCTGCGGAAAAAATCTCACGAACAAATTCATTAAATTCATTCACTATGATTACCTCCTTCAAAATCAAATATTCCTTACTTTATGGCATACTCTTTCCCTATTTATCCTCAAAATTTCAGCAATCCATTTTCATCAAATTGAAAATTCGGTCCCCATGAAACTTCCCAATAGTATCCATCTAAATCAGAAAAATATGCGTGATATCCACCCCAAAAAACTTCCTGTGGCTCTTTCACAATTTTTCCACCTGCTTTTCTTACTAATGCAATTACAGCATCAACATCTTCTTTATGTTCAACATTGTACGCTAATGTAATTCCTGAAAATCCATTTCCTTTTGGTGGATTATTTTCATCAAATGCTTTTGCTAATACTTCTTGAACTCTCCAATTGTCATCCTTTGAAACCTCATCCCTCATGAAAATCAAAATTTCTTCATACGATGACAAATATCCAAAGAGAAATACACTGTACATTCTAACTTGATATACATTGGATTTAAAAGCTAAAAATGCTAATTCTTTGGTATACACATTATCGTTTGATTGATAGTCAGCAAGAGCTCTTTGCTCTTCTTCTTTAAATCCATTTTCTATTAAAGAGAATTCTTTTTCTAAATTTAAAATATATTCTTTCATGTAACTTGACCCTGTCACCGAATTTTAATTATTTTCCTATTTTTGATTCAAGTTTATTTAAATAATCTTTGATCTCATTTACTAATCTTAATCTTGAAAACGAATCAATACCACCAGAAAGCATTCTTCCAAAGAAAACAGGAATTTTCCTATCCCCGAAAACTGTATATGTATTTATATCACTATCACACAACCATTGAGAAACTTTTGAATTATTTATGTATACAAATTTTATACTTTTACCAGCTTCTATAAGAGACTCAATGTGAAGGTCCAACATTTCTTTGCAGTATTGATTGTAAGATATTGATTTTTTAAGTGGAAGTTTTTTAGAACTTGTTTCATGATAATAGAACATATCTCCAATATAGATTGATACTTTTCTATTTTGGTGGTTTAAATACTCTTTATGTATCACATTTTTGTCCTCAGATTGTTCTATTTCTTTACTTAAAATATCCCATGATTTATTACACCAATGCCATTTAGCATCATCATCAAAGATATAATTCATTAGTTCATAAATAGGTTTATAGTATTTATTATAAACATATTTACTTTTAATAGACTTTTTTAAACTATAGAGATATGTTCTGATATCTTCCTCATTTTTTGCATCTTCTTTATCTCCTGCAGGGTTTAGACCAATAACCAAAACACAATCTTTTTCAGATGTTGAGTTATCAAATTCAAATCCTCTAATTCCAAGACTTGGATCATCTTCATCTAAACCTAAACCAACTCTTGTTTACTCTATAAACTTATTATTTTCTGGACTAGTTGTCATAATTAAACCTCCGTTATATACAACATTCTATAACCATCATATAAAAAATAGAATTATCAGTAGTAACTACTTCTATTATATCATTAACCTATACAAAAAACTGCAACATACTAGTTGCAGTCTTTTATTAATCTACATTCATTCGTAATAAAAATACAAAGGAAATCATCCTTGCCTATTAAATCGTCATACTATCCAATATCTGCTATATTTTATCATACTATCAATATAGTTTAAGACTTCGTTGAAATTTATATTTTTTTAATGATTACTCAGCTCGTACAAGTAGCTATATCGTCAACATGGTACGTATGTGGGACACAGAAGGTTCGGGTAGTTCAAAGCTCCACCAAAGTTTTAAAGCCTCTCACCTTGAAAGTTAAAGGCGAGAGGCTTTAGCCGCGTTTTACTAGCAAAGCTACACACTCGGCAGTTCGCTGTTACCGTATCGTTTCGTCGGTGTCCCGCCTCATTCTAAGAGACCTATCCCCCCAGGTACCTTCTCGACTTTCGTTCTCACCTTGTCGAATGAGTGAAATATATGCTTCTACTTCGCTGATGCACCAGTTTGTACAAGTAGCGTATACAGCCTCAGTATATCTTGAATGTATCATCCTTTACTATGAAACGAAATATAGAACATCTGAATAGTAGAATCAAATTATCAAATGTACCCCAAATTATATAATCCTTCGATTTAAATCTTCCATGACAATATCGAAACCAAAGGTACGTCGACAATCCGAACAACTATAAAAAGGCGAAAAGGTAGTTGAATTAATATTTAAATATAAGTCTCCGGAACAATCAGGACAGACTACTCTATATTCAGAGAATAAGCCAGATTGCTCACGTTGATTAATCGCAAAGACAAAAAAAGACACGTTTTCTGCTCCAGCTTGAAAAAGTGCATCCGCGCAAGCTTTTAGTGTTGCACCAGTTGTAACAACGTCATCTATAACCATTATGCTTTTCCCCGTAATATCTTTTGTTACAGTAAAGGCGTTCGCCACATTTGTCAAACGTTCTTCGGTACCTAAATACTTTTGCTTTTCGAACCCTCTTGTTGCAATTAAAAATTGGGAAAGGTCTTCAATTTGTTGTATTCTTTCATCAGAATTTGAGAAAATAAACTCGAATATTTCTTTAAATCTACTTTCCTCATCAGGGCGAGGAGGAACGTAACAAAGTGCATCAAGCTTAAAACTATCAGGAAAAGACCCTATTGTTTGTATAATAAGGTCTGAGAGTTCTAAATTAAACTTTCCAAATAACTTACTATTGGATTTTTTGTTAGAAACAATCGCCTTAGAATACGGATGAATTTCATGCATGTAATGTCTCGAACTATAATATCTTCCCAACGAAAACAGTCTTACTTTTTTTGAATCTGAAATAGGATATAGGCAATGGATATATCTACTTCTATATTGATTGGTTGACAAAGGGATCTGATTTTCACCAAAATAATTCCTTCCCACAAGTTTATCCTGAACAACCAACTCATAGAATTGGTTAAAATTATGGAAAATAGCATCTGGGGTATTATCTAATTGTTCATACATTACCATATTCTCTGATATTAATATGACCCCGCTTAATAACTTCATAGAACGTTTAGTAAAACGAGAATCTTTAGAAACTATAATAATTTCAGATGTCTGTGCGTTAAAATGCTCTTTAATGTGTTCAAATAGATACAAAGAAGGCCACAGAATCATTTCAAAAGGCTCAACTTTTATAATATCACTATCATCAATAAAACCAGGTAACTCATCAAAATCAGTAAAAAAAATACAATTATATTCTGACTCATAAATCCTTTGTATATCCTCCCAATCATTAGATGATAAAATCGGAGAATCAGAAATATGGAAAACAATAACTTTTATCTCACTAACATTTCTAAGCAAGTCTATCTCTCCCTTCCTCAGAAACAATATCTAACGAAAAGTCTAAAGGTATAAGCTCTAAATCTTCATCAATATCAAACTCCCCTTGAAAGAATCTACTGTCTGCCAAAATCTTTAGTGCATCACTTGGATTATGCATCACCTTGGCCCCTTTTTTTACAAACTTCTCTGGCCAAGTTATATTCTTATTTTCTAATGCACTCTCAGGTAGAAGAACCAATCTTCCTTGTTTAAGAGCATATTCAGCTTGAATAAGAGAGCCAGATGTTTCCCCTGCCTCCATAACAATCGTCGCAAGAGACAGAGCACTCATAACTCGATTTCTCATTGGAAAGAACCAGCGCTGAGTTTTAGAAGCTGGAGAGAATTGGGAAACTACTAAGCCATGCTTTTCTATCTCTAACTGCACTTCTTTATTTTCTGCTGGGTAGTACTGATTTAAATGAGTCCCTATTACTGCAATAGTATCTAAACTTAAATCAAGTGCTGCTTTATGTGCAGAAACATCAATTCCCTTTGCTAGGCCCGATACTACGGTTATCCCATTTTTCCCAAGTTTTTGGGCTAACCTAGCCGTGTTATATTTTGCCTTAACAGTCGCATTTCTCGAACCAACAAGAGAAACCTTTCGCAATTCATATAGAAGACTTTTTCTACCTCTAATATATAAAAACCTAGGTGATTTTTCCGTTGATGCCAGCATATCTGGATAATCACCAGTTCCACGTTTTATTATTTCATCCGTTTCTTTTAATTTTGAAAACTGGGCATAAGTAAATGCATATTCATTATTTAATTGATCTTGTTTAATTTTGAAATATGTACTATACAAATCTAGATAATCCAAAACAGGAGATGACTCTATTCCTTTATATTTTTCTATGAATGAATCAAAAATTGGCTCAAATTTTCCCTCTGTCATTTTTAAACAGTTTTGCAAGGTTGAAAAATTTAAGGCTTCTTGTTTAATCTTATTATCTATTTTGAACATATGTCCTCCTTTCCCAAAATCAATTCGTGCTTTATCATTATAACATATTCCATGTTAAATTAATTTATATATGTAAAATTGACTTGAAAAGATTAAAAACTCATTTTTAATTATAACATTAAAATAGAAAAAAAACTGTAATGACAACATTTCATTCTTTAACTACAGCCTGATAAATTAAATTCTATTCATTCTAAAAATTTAATAATAATGCTACCATAATCACAAAGTATAATCTTCTTGAAAACTTGGTACCTTTTCCTTCCATTACATCTTCCTAATCACTTTCAAGTAAACTTTGTAATTTAGCAATACTACCTATAAGATAATTATAATTTATTTTAAAAAGTAAGTGGGGAATTTTTAACTTTTTACAAAACTTATCAATTACAAGCTATCCTCCCACACTCCATTTTCAGTCTTACTCTGATACTCTTCCTATTCAACAAAAATCCTTGATACCAAAGCTTTTCACTATTCCAAACCGTCAAAGGGTTCTAGGCTTTTACAAGCAAACACACTGCCTCAACATGGTGCGTCTTCGGACTCAAAAGGTTTGGGGAACCTTTTGAGAATTAACTGCGTTTTACCAACAAGCTTACACATTCGACGTGATGCGTTTGCGGGACTCAAAAGGTTCGGGGAACCTTTTAAGGATTAACCCCGTTTCACTAACAAACTCACACACTCTACGTGGTGCGTCTGTGGGACTCAAAAGGTTCAGTGAACCTTTTGACGATTAGTTGCGTTTTACTAACAAGCTTACACATTCGACATGGTGCGTTTGAGGAAAAAGATCCACCGGTTGTACTTTCTTCAATTCATAACCCAACTCTTGGTAGAGTTTGATATCACGCGCCATGGTGGCGACGTTACAGGAGATATAGGCGATACGGTCAGCTCCTGTTTGGGCGCTTGCTTTGATAAAGCTTTCAGTCAAGCCCTTGCGTGGTGGGTCGACCAGGATGGCAGTTGGTTGGATACCTTCCTTGAGCCAATTCTTCATGGCATTTTCAGCTGTATCACAGACATAGTGGGCATTGGTGATGCTGTTTATACTAGCGTTCTTCTGGCTATTTTCAACGGCTTCTGGGATGACTTCTACTCCATAGACTTCCTTGACATGCTTGGCAACTGATAGGCCAATGGTCCCGATTCCTGAGTAGGCGTCAATCACGACATCATCTTTTTTTAAGTCCGCAAAGTCAATGGCTGTTTGATAGAGCTTCTCTGCCATTTCGGTATTGACCTGGTAAAAGGCTGGTCCTGAGATTTGGAAGCTATTGCCTAACATTTGGTCCGTAATGTAATCTTGACCATAGAGAACCCGCCATTCTTTTCCGAAAATAGCATTGGTATTCTGGTCATTGATATTTTGCATGACAGACACAATCTTAGGGAATTGCTTGATCAGCTGCTCGATCAACTGCTCCACACGGAAAATCTTGGGACGAGTGGTGACCAAAATGACCATGATTTCTCCAGAATGGTGGCCTCGACGAACGACAAGGTTACGAATCAAGCCAGATTGTTCCTTCTCATCATAAGGCTTGAGGTCGTAACGACGAATCAAATCCCGAAGCGCCAAGACCACTTGGTCAATGACTGGATCCTGGATATAGAAATCTTCGATCGGCATCAAATCATGAGAGTTCTTCCGAAAGAAGCCTGTCTCAACTTGACCATTGACGCGACGAACAGGGACTTGGGCCTTGTTGCGGTATTGGACAGGATGGTCCATTCCCAAGGTCAGGGGTACTTCCATATCAGCGATTCCCGCCATTTTATATAGACTATCCTTGACCTGCTTGGCCTTGAATTTCAGTTGCTCGGGATAAGCCAGGTGCCCCAAGTCGGCGATTCCGCTTCGTAAATAGGCAAGATCAAGCTCTTCATTACGATGAGGGGATTTTTCTAAGTACTCCTCTACTTTTCCGTAGCCAATCTTTTTGTTGACTTTAAGCACGCGCATGCGGATGATTTCTCCAGGCAGGGCATTCTCCACAAAAAAGACCAGGCCATCTACCTTAGCCACTCCTGCTCCTTCGTGGGTCAAATCGACAATCTCAACGGTTACAATTTCATTTTTCTTTAACATGGTGTTCTATCTTTCTACAAATTAAAAGGGGTGGAGTCCAAAACTCCTATCCCCTTATTATATCATCTCAGTCCCATTTGGTACAATTTCTTTTTATAAGCATCGAAATCGACGAGCAAGCCTTGGCCACCATACATATCGTAGGCATCGACCCAATCCCCATTTTCTGGGATGGTCACTCGTTCAATTCCTTTTCCAGCACTTCCAACCAGGCCAAGTCCATTGGTCAATAGGAAGGAGAAAGGTACATTGGTAGACGTCATAGCAAAGACTTTCCCGAGGGCTTCTGATCCCGTAAAGAGTTTGGTTGGATCCTTGATCTGATGCATGATAGCAGACATGACCTCTTGCTGGCGACGGGTTCGGCCAAAGTCCCCTTCATCGTCCTTACGGAAACGCGAGTAATTGAGAAGGGTCCGGCCATCCATCCGTTGTTTTCCAACCTTGATGGTTTGTTGCGGAACGACGCCGTCTTTCATGTTCAAATCGTCTGGCACTTCCACTTCACTGACCTTTTCGCCATCAACCGTTGAAAACTGCGCATTCATCTCGACCCCATTTGGGAAGAGGGTATCGATGGCTGTCGCAAAGGTCTTGAAATCGACCATGGCGTAATATTGGATGTCAATGTCAAAGTTATCTTTGAGCATCTGACGCACCAATTCAGCCCCTTGGTTGTTATTTTGCTCCCCGATGGTGAAGGCAGTGTTCAGTTTTTGATCATAGTAGCCATCGTATTCAGGAATATTTTGCTGGCTGACACCATCGATATGGACCAGTGTATCCCGCATGAAGCTGACCATCTTGATCTTTCCTTCTTTGTTATTGACATTGACCACCATGATGGAGTCTGTCCGAGTCTCATCTGATTTCTCACCGATCCGACCATCTGTCCCCAAGATCAGAATATTGACCCCATCTCGCGACTTCTTGCCGTTAAATTTCTCGACGACAGCAGGCTTGGCATCTTTACCAGCTGGTTTACTGTTGAGGCCTTTCACAAACATAAAGACCATGCCACCGATAATGAGCAAGAAAAAGAGAGCAAGCCATTTGAGGATCCGCTTGACGCGGATCTTTTTCCGTGGTTTCTTAGGTAGATCGCTCGTCGCAGCAACTGCTTTTTTCTTTGTTTTTTTGCTACGTGATTGGTAAACAGGAAGGTCACCAATCGGTTCAGCAATCCCCCCTTGCACTTCTTCAGTAGCAGCTACTTCAGGCTGTTGAAGGGGTTCTGTTCCCTCATAAGCTCCTTGGCTTTTTTTGAGCAAATAATTGTATTCTAGTTGTTCTCGTTCATTCAAATAATGAAAATTTGAGTATAAGTACTCTAATCGCTTTCGCTCATGGTGAGATAGAAAGTTGGATTCGTTACTCATCTTTTCTTCCTTCCGTTTTCTTTTAAGGTATAGACCTGATACTGACCCAAGACTTTTGTCTGAATGCCCAGACTGTCTAATTCTTGATAGGCAAACTGCACTAGATCAGGCGCTTCATTTAGGAGGTCAATAATGAAAAAGTATTCTCCTAAAGCTGTTTTTAGGGGGCGACTTTCAATCTTGGTTAAATTGATTCCCCGCCAAGCAAAGGTGGACAACCCCTTATATAGGGCTCCTGCCAGATTACTTGGCAAGGTTAAAGCCAAGCTAACTTTTTGAAGGACTGGACTTAAAGTTTCTGAAATCAAGGGCTCTTTTTCCCCTAAAACCCAAAAACGTGTGTAGTTGTCCTCGATTTCTTGGATGTCTTTGGCCTGGATCTCCAAACCGTACTCACTTGCTGCTGCCAAAGGGGCAATAGCCGCAATCTCCAATTCTGGATGTTCTGCTACATAGCGGGCTGCATAGGCTGTTGAAGCCGTCATTTCCATGGCCACATCTGGATAATGGGCCCTTAGAAAAGCCTTCCCTTGGGCCAGGGCCTGTGGATGCGAATAGACCGTTCGAATAGGCCGATCTTTTCTAGCTACCAAGAGCTGTTGCTTGATGGGATAGACCACTTCTGCAACGGCCTGGATGGTCCCCTGGTGAAAGAGGTAATCAATGGTCTCGTGGACACTGCCTTCGATAGAGTTTTCAACTGGGACGACTGCAAAATCAATTTCTTGATTTTCATAGGCCTTAATAACATCTGTGATCGTTCGATAAGCGATGCGTTCAGAAGTTTGGAAAACTATGAGTCACCACATCGTGGGTAAAAGATCCCTTGGGACCTAGATAGCCTACAAGCATCGAATAATCTCCGCAATTTCGTCAGGTGTTTTGTCCTTAACATCCACAATATGGGTAGCAATATCCTCATACAAGGGCAAGCGTCCCTCAAAGATCTTCTTAAACTCTTCTTTGGTGTGGTTTAAAAAGAGAGGACGTTGCATGGCTTTATCATTCTGAATCCGGCTGTACAAGGTCTCAAAATCGACTCGCAAATAGATGTTATGCGGATTTTTTTCCAAGAGGGCACGGTTATGAGGGTTGAGGACAATCCCACCTCCAGGCGAAATAATAGCCTCCTCATTTTCCAATAAACGCTCCAGCATCTCAGCCTCGTGGCGACGAAAGGCTGCTTCCCCTTCCACTGCGAAATAGTCATTGATCGACATGCCAATCTCTTCAACAATTAATTCATCCATATCATGGAATTTCGGATCAAGAATACGACCAACACTCGTTTTTCCAGCACCCATAAATCCCAGTAAAATTTTAGCCATGCAGTAATGTCTCCAAATCTTCAAAAAAACTAGGGTAACTCGTGTTGATGGCCTCTGCTCGGTCCAGCATCACATTTCCTTCACTCACCAATAAGGCGGCAATGGCAGCCATCATGCCAATCCGATGGTCCCCAAAGGTCTCTAAGTCAGCTCCGTGCAGGGGGGTCGGTCCGGTGATCACCATGCCGTCTTCTGTTGGCACAATATTGGCTCCCATGGCATTGAGGCTATCTGCTACGACCTGGATACGGTCCGTTTCTTTCACACGAAGCTCTTCAGCATCCGCAATCACAGTTTGACCATTGGCTTGTGTCGCAAGTAAAGCAATAATCGGCAATTCATCAATTAAGCGTGGAATCAACTCCCCATCAATCCGAATCCCTTTTAAGGACGAAGTCTTGACAGTAAGACTCGCAGAGACCGCTTTTTCATCGCGATCGTCAATGGTGAGATCTCCCCCCATTTCCTGGATCACATCGAGAATCCCTGTCCGTGTTTGGTTGATCCCAACATTCTCGATCTTGATCACGCTCTCTGGAAGAATGAGGCCAGCCACTAACCAAAAGGCTGCACTGGAAATATCTCCAGGAACGATGACTGTTTGACCTTGGAACTCTTGTCCACCCATGATGTGAATAGTTTTTCCGTCTACCTGGATCTCTCCGCCAAATTGGCGAATCATGTCCTCAGTATGGTCACGCGTCTTTTCCTTCTCGATAATTGTCGACTCCCCCTCAGCCTGCAAAGCAGCAAAAATGAGGGTAGATTTGACTTGAGCTGATGCGACTGGCAAATGGTAATGAATGGGTTGAAGCTGATGTGTTCCTTTTTCATGCAAAGGTGGGCAATCACGCTCTCCTTGCCCAGCAATTTCTACTCCCATTTGACGCAGTGGAATCGCTACACGATCCATAGGCCGTTTGGAAAGACTATCGTCTCCGACCATCGTCACTGAAAAATCCTGACCGGCTAGGACACCTGATATCAAACGAATAGATGTTCCTGAATTGCCCATATCAAGCGGAGCTGTCGGGGCTTGAAGACCGTGAAAGCCTACCCCTTGGATCCGAATCACATCCCCATCATCCTGGATGGAAACTCCCAAATCTCGAAACACCTGGATCGTAGAGAGTACATCTTCGCCTCGCAAGATATCATAGACCTTAGTTTCGCCTGTTGCGAGACTTCCAAAAATAATGGATCGGTGACTGATGGATTTATCACCAGGCACACGAATGGTGCCCCTGAGACCCTTGCCATTAGTTCTTAATTTCATTGCCTTCTCCAGAGTGCTTTTCCACATATTCTATCATAAATAGGACATGAATTCAATTTTTGATCAAAAATCTGGAACAAAAAACGAATGTTTCCTAGCATTTTTTGAGCTTATTTCTATCTCCTGACGAACAAAAATACCAGAGTGAATCACAACTCTGGTAGCATTCTTATTTATATAAATCTTGAATGGGTTCAAAAATAATCTTTTCGAGATCCGCTAGGTAAATAGACAACTGTTGTTGTTTGGTGAAAAATTCATTCAGAATTGGACTTGCTTGGATCTTTTCCATATAATCTTTCATTTCTTGTTGCACAGCTTCTGTTGGAAGTTGTCCTGATTGCAGCAAGCCTTGCAATTGATTTTGGAAAGCGACATATTCGTCAAACAATGTTTTAGCTTCTGAATTTGCTTCGATTGCTTCCTTACTTTCTACAACAGCCTTGTATTCAGGAAGGTCTCGAAGAGTTCGAGAAAGTTCATTTGCGACATCATAAATATTTGCCATTAGTTAGGCTCCTTTACTGATAAGATACTTCTATTATACTGCTTTTCCCTATAAATTCCTATAATGAAGCAGGCATTTTGATGCAAATCCTACTTTAGACCTAGCGAGCAAGGACGGTATAAGACGTCGCCTTGCCGATCAATGTTTGGGCTCGCTCCTGATCCTCTGCATTTTTGAAGGTCAGCTGCAAAATCCCGTGGATATCTTCCCGATTCTCTTCATTGATGTGAATATTGACCAATGAAATCCCTTCTAGAATTTGCAGTATCTCAAGAATGACTCCTTCCTTATCTGGGACATCGATAAAGAGATCATAGGCACTATCGCGTCCAGGACGCTGGTGGATCTGCATTTCTTTTCGGTGCTTGCGTCCCTCATGGAAAAATGACCAAATGGCCTCTTCGTTCTCTGCTTGAATGGTCTTAGCCACCTGATCCAAACGCTCTTTGAAATCAGCAATCCGCTCCAATATAGCTTGAGGGTTAGACAAGAGAATAGAGGTCCACATACTTGGCTCACTTTCAGCAATCCGTGTCATATCCCGAAATCCCCCAGCCGCAAAACGACGGGTCATTTCATGCTCTTCCCCATAAGCGACGGCCTGCTCGACCAAAGTGGATGCTAAAATATGGGGGAAATGACTGATCTGGGATGTGACCCGATCGTGTTCCTCGGCATCGATTTCAATAAAGCGGGATCCCAATCCACTCAAAAGCTCTTTCAACTCTTCCAGCGCACCTTCTGTGGTCAAGCTGGAAGGGGTAAAAATATAATAAGCATTTTCAAATAAGGTTGCATCTGCTGCTGCAGCACCGGTCTTATGACTACCAGCCATGGGATGCCCCCCTACAAAGCGTACAGCCTTATCTGTAAACACCTTTTCAGCTTGTGCCACAATTTCTGCCTTGGTAGAGCCTGTATCTGTCACAATTACCCGGTCTTTCAAATTCAAGCCAGCCAAGGTTTCTAAATAAGACTTGGTTTGCTTGATGGGAAGGGACAAGATAATCACATCTGCTAACGGGGCAAAGGCTTCGAAATCATCCGTCACTTGATCCACCATTCCTCTTTTAAGGGCGATGTCTCGTGACGCTTCGCTCCGATTGTAACCAAGAACCGTCACATTGGGGTGAGCTCTCTTAATCCCTAGCGCTAGGGAAGCGCCAATCAAGCCTAGACCTGCTATATAAACTACTTTCTTCTCCAAAGGAAAACTCTTTCTCTGTTAAAACTTTTTAGTAAAATCCCTGTGCTTGGCAACGGCATCTTTCAATTCTTCCAGATTATCGGATGAGAATTTTTCTAGAACTTCTGTCGCTAGAACCGTTGCGACCACTGCTTCCATCACCACTCCTGCAGCGGGCAAAGCCGTTGGATCGCTCCGCTCGACCGTAGCCTTATAAGGCTCATGGGTTTCAATATCCACACTCATCAAGGGCTTGTAAAGTGTTGGAATTGGCTTCATGACGCCACGAACCAGAATCGGCTCACCGTTGGTCATGCCCCCTTCAAAACCACCAAGATTATTAGTACGACGGGTATAGCCAGCTTCTTCAGACCAGACGATTTCATCCATGACTTGACTCCCTTTTAGGCGACCTGCTTCAAAACCAAGACCAAACTCAACTCCCTTAAAGGCATTGATAGAGACCACTCCTTGAGCGATTTTGGCATCCAATTTCTTGTCCCATTGTACATAGGAGCCTAGTCCAACTGGGACGCCCCCAACAATGGTTTCAACGATCCCACCGATGGTATCCCCATCTTTTTTCACTTGGTCAATGTAAGCCTTAACGGCTTCTTCTTGTTCTGGGACAATAATCGAAACTTCAGATTGTGCTGCCTTTTCCTTGATTTCTGAAACGGTTAGATTTTTAGGAATTGCAATCTCGATTCCTCCAAAATTGATAATATGGCTGGCCACTTCCACGCCAATTTCTTCTAAAATTCGTTTAGCAACCGCACCAACGGCTACGCGCATAGTCGTCTCACGGGCAGAAGAACGTTCTAGCGAATTACGGAGATCATCAAAACGGTATTTCATCCCTCCGACTAGGTCAGCATGACCAGGACGTGGCTTCGTAATCTTTCGCAGATGTTTCGTTTTCTCTTCGACCGGTGCTACATTCATGATTTCCAGCCATTTTTGGTGATCCAGATTGGTCACGTTCAGAGTAATCGGACCTCCCATGGTCATGCCATGACGGACCCCTGATGTTATCTCAACACGGTCACTCTCGATTTTCATCCGTGCCCCACGACCGTATCCACCTTGTCGACGTTTAAGCTCTTTATTAATATCCTCTTCAGATAAAGGAAGTCCTGCCGGGATCCCCTCGATGATGGCTGTTAATCGAGGACCATGGGACTCTCCTGCTGTTAAATATCTCATACGACCTTATTCCTTTCTTTCTAAAAAGTCCGTCATTTCTTGAAGAGGGATTTGATGAATCGCAGCTTGCCCCAACTCTGGAACAATCACTAGTTTCAAGCTATTTCCGCGCGCTTTTTTGTCATGGGTCAAGGCTTGATAAAGGGCTTCTTTATCCCAGTTCTCATAGGCCACCGGAAGTCCAAATTTCTGACACATTTCTTCGATTTGTTGGCTGATTCCCTTTGGCATCAAGCCCTTTTTTTCTGCAACTCGTGACAGCTGCACCATGCCCACACTAACGGCTTCCCCATGCATGACCTGTCCATAACCCGCTGTCGCTTCAATGGCATGACCAATGGTATGCCCAAAATTGAGATACAGTCGAATACCATTGTCCAGCTCATCTACCACAACATGGTCTCGCTTCACCAGACAGGAATGAGAAATGATGCTCTCGGCATGTTCTAAAATACTTTCGACAGAGCCATCCATCTCTTCCAACTCTTGCCAAAGTTCCGTATCTTGGATGAGACCGTACTTGATGACCTCCCCCATTCCTTCGATTAATTCACGGTGCCCCAAAGTACTCAACACTTCAGGATCAATGAACACACCGTCCGGTTGAGCAAAGGTGCCCACCATGTTTTTGGCAAATACTGTGTTGACTCCAGTCTTTCCACCGATAGAAGAGTCCACCTGGGCGGTTAAGCTAGTCGGAATCTGAACAAAGGAAATTCCCCGCATATAAGTCGAGGCAGCAAAACCAGCCAAATCACCAACTACGCCACCCCCAAGGGCGACGATCCCGTCACTGCGCGTCATGCCCTGGGTAGCTAGAAAGTCATAAACTTTTGAAACAGTGGTCAAATTCTTACTGGCTTCTCCTTGAAGAAACTCAAAGCGCACCACTTGAAAACCGGCTTCCTGCAAGCTTTTCTCTACGATAGAGGCATACAGCTTAGCCACCCGGTTATCTGAAATGATCGCAACCTTTTTCTCACCCCAAAGAGAGTGGAGCCAAGTACCGACCTGGTTGAGCCCACCTCTTTCAATCACAATTTCATAGGAATGTCCTGGAATAGGTACTGATACGTTCATAGGAATCTCCTTCGTGTTATTCTTCCATTCTATCTTATCATGAAATAAGTCACATGTCTCAAACAAAATGAAAAAGAGACTAGAGCAAGACTGTTTTTTAAAAATCAGTTCTTGTTCTAATCTCATAAGGCTTTTTCAATAGGAAAAGGTAAAACCCTCTCTTAGTCACATACAAATTGGTGATATTCTGTTGTCAATGCTTCCCATATAGACTCTGTAGGAAATACTTTCCCAGTCATCAATTCAAAGGCTGCTTCAGCTTGATAAAAGAGCATTCCCAACCCATTTACCCTCTGGTTTCCTTGATTCACTGCTAGTTGCAAAAAGGGGGTCACTGCTGGATAGTAGGCCATCTCTACGATTAAGGCATGTGGGGGAAACGTCAAGTGACTCGCTATCGGAAGAGACTGACCATCCATCCCAACACCAGTGGCATTTAAGATGAGATCGGCTTGATTAAAGGAGCTTTGAACCTCTTCATTTTTCTCAATCGCATACAATTCTATCAAGAAATCAAAGCCATCTTCAATCAACTGAACGATTGAACAATAATGAACCAATCTCTCCTCTCTCACAAAGACAAGGATTCGTTTTACACCTAGATGAATCGCCTGTGCAATAATCGCTAAAGCTGCACCACCTGCACCTAAGAGAACCATTGTTTTTCCCTTAATGGAGAAAGCTGGAGGTAAACTACGAAAGAAACCAATCCCATCCGTATTATAGCCCTTAAGCTTGCCATCACGGTGAACGATGGTATTGACAGAGCCGATCTTTAGAGCCATCTCATCCACTTCATCTAAGTAAGGAAAGACCTTTTGTTTAAAAGGCATGGAAATATTGGCCCCAATCATATCTAACTTACGAATTTGGTAGATAGTACTTTCCAGATCTTCCTCTGCTATATCCCAGGCTAAATAAACCGCATTGGTCGCTGTTAGTTCATAGGCTAGATTATGGATAAAGGGGGAGATACTATGGCGGATAGGATGGGCAATGACTGCTGCCATCCGAGTGTAGCCATCAATCTTCATTTAATAATTCCCGAATTCTTCGCATATTTTCAAGAGGGATTTGACCAGGCGCACTTCCTTCTCCGACTCTAGCATAAGACCAAGAAGAGCCTGTCAAATCAGCTGTCAAGCGCGAAATCTTCCCGACCTTACCCATAGAAATCGTTACATATTCTTGCTCAGGATTCAGCGTCTTGAAACCTCGCGTATAATTCATCAAGTCAAGGACATCTTGTTCATTGTGGGCCATGACCGATACCTTGACCAATTTTGGAGAAAAGCTAGTTAATTCCGATAAGATCTCCATCATATTTTCCGGTGTCTCTTGGAAATTATGGTAGCTGAGCACAAGATTTGAAAATTCCAACATCTCTTCAAAGACGTCACGATGGCTATAAAACTCGAAATCGATATAATCCGGATGATAGATAGATTGAATATCTTTCAGGATCCCAACATATTCCTCATTGGTCAGCTCCATCTCCCCACCTTCAGCTCGAGTCCGTAAGGTGAATAAAATTTCGCGTCCAGCAAATTTTTCAAATACTGCTGGAGCAACGGTTAAGATCTCATTTTTTTCTAAAAAGTCCGCACGCCACTCAATGACATCCGCATCATCGTAACGCGAACCATCTAGTTGTTGCGCCTCTTCTAAGGAGCGAGGCATAATCGACACAACTAACTTCATACATCTACCCTAATCGTAAATACTTTTAAGTAATTACTACTTTCTTCTTTCTTATTCCATCGAAAATCTCCCGGAAGGCCGTATTCTGCTACATAACGATGTTTACGCCCTTGAAATCCCTTTTCGATTTGTTTTTTAAATTTTTCTTTGGTCACATTTGCCGCATTGGTACTGAGAATCAAGGTCCCACCTGGATTTAAAATCTCGAGGGCCTCGCTCACCAACCGATGGTAATCTTTAGCGACTGAAAAGGTCCGTTTTTTATTCCGCGCAAAGCTAGGCGGATCGAGTACGATCACATCATAGCTTAGCTCATGGCGTTTGGCATATTTGTAATAATCAAAGACATCCATCACGACAAAACGATGACCATCCAGCGCCAAGCCATTTGCCACAAAATGCGCTTCTGATAATTCTCTACTTCTCTTAGCCAGATCGACCGAAGTTGTTTCAACTGCTCCACCCATTGCCGCAGCAACAGAAAAGGCCGCTGTATAAGAGAACATATTGAGCAAGGACTGTCCAGCAGCTAAGCCATCGACCAAACCTCCTCGAACTTCATGCTGATCCAAAAAGATCCCCGTCATCAAGCCATCATTGAGAAAGACCTGGTAAAAGACTCCATTTTCCAGAATCAAAAATTCTTGCGGAGCTTCTTCACCATACACATGGGCCGATTCATAGTCCAAGCCTTTAAAACGAATCTTTTCATAGCCCCCTCGGACTTCAGGAAAAACTTCTTGAAAAGCTGCTAAAATGATTTCCTTAATCTGATACACATAAAGGTTGTACCAAGAAAAGACAACAAACTCATCATATAAGTCAACCGTAAAACCGCCAAAACCATCTCCCTCTTGGTTAAAGAGACGAAAAGCAGTTGTCTTCTCATCCTCATAATAAGAACGACGATATTGCTTAGCTTTGATGAAAAGTTCCATAAAAAAGGCTTGATCAAAAACAACCAACTCTTGAGAAACAAACCATCCAATCCCTTTATTCTGTTCAGATAAGTATCCGACTCCGAGGGATTGTCCATCACCTGAAAGCAATTGAATCGCTTGATCCAAGGTAGGATGCGAATCAAAGTCTTGCTTTTCAAGGAGCGATTGTCCTTGTTTTAGTTTTCGAGCTACTTGCCGACTGACTGTGAGTTTTTTCATACCCTCTATTATAGCAAAAGTCTGCAGTTTTCACAAAGGGAGGCTTTATTTACTGGAACTTTTTTTACCATTTTATCGTAGCTCTCATCATTTAGCTTTAAACGATATAAAATACCGGATCTCTCCTATTTCTTTCCTCTTCTTTACAGTCATTTTTTTCTTTCTCCATAAAAATGTGGTATACTTGTATATGAAAATTTTTAGGAAATAAGACAAGGAAGTAACATTTTGTGAAAAAAATTACGAATTCGATACTCCATTTCATGAGTACCAGACTAGGATTTGTCTTGACCCTTCTGCTGCTCTATTGGTTCAAAACCATGTGGGCCTATTCAGTTGATTTTAATTTAGACATTCAGGGACCTTATCAGATCTTTCTAGCAGTGATCAACCCATTTCCGGTCAGCTTACTGTTAATCGGTCTAGCACTCTATATCAAACCTACCAAGCTCTTTTATAGTTTGGCTTTTGGGATCTACCTTCTCTTATTTATCTGGTTGATTTCCAATTCCATTTATTATCGAGAATTTACAGACTTTGTAACAGTTAATACCATGTTGGCTTCCAGCAAGGTTTCCGCCGGTCTTGGAGCTGCAGCTTTAGAATTGTTCCGCCCTTGGGATGTGATTTATATTTTGGATTTCCCGATTCTAGCTTTCTTCTTTTTTAAGAAATGGATTCGAATGGATAACCGTCCCTTCAATAAACGAGCTAGTTTTGCGATCACATCTTTGTCTGCTATGCTCTTTTCGGCCAATCTTTTCCTTGCAGAAATTGACCGACCTGAGCTCTTGACTCGTGGGTTCTCAAACTACTATGTTGTTCGTGCCCTGGGCTTACCAGCCTTTCTGGGTTATAGCGCTAATCAGACCTATGCTGCCAACAAAGAACGTTCCAAAGCCTCCGAAGCAGATTTAAAACCGGTGGAAGAATATATCCAACAGCATTACGCCAAGCCTAATCCTGAATACTTTGGAATGGCCAAAGGCCGTAACGTCATCTACATTCACTTGGAAAGTTTCCAACAATTCTTGATCGATTACAAGTTGAAAGTAGACGATAAAGAATATGAAGTAACGCCTTTCTTAAATTCACTTTACCACTCGAAGGAAACCTTTGCCTTTTCAAACGTCTTTAACCAAGTCAAAGCAGGGAAAACATCTGATGCTGAGACCATGATTGAAACAGGCCTCTTCGGACTCAACCAAGGTTCCTTTATGGTTAACTATGGCGGAACCAATACCCAACAGGCTGCACCATTTATTCTTTCAAAAAATGGTTACAACTCTAGCGCTGTTTTCCACGGGAATGCTGGAAGTTTCTGGAATCGAAATACGGCCTATAAACAATGGGGCTACAATTATTTCTTTGATGCCAGCTACTTCACCAAACAAGACAGTAGTAATTCCTTCCAGTATGGTCTCAATGACAAGTACATGCTCAAGGATTCCATCAAATACCTGGAAAGATTGCAACAGCCTTTCTATACTAAGTTCATTACGGTTTCCAACCACTACCCTTATACGACTAGCTTGTCAGGAGATGATCTTGGCTTCCCTCTTGCTAAGACACAAGACGAAACCATTAATGGCTATTTTGCGACCGCTAACTACCTAGATTCTTCGATCAAGGCCTTCTTTGATTACTTGAAAGAATCTGGTCTTTACAAAAACTCCATCATCGTCCTCTACGGGGATCACTACGGAATTTCAAACTCTCGCAACCCAGCTCTCGCCCCACTGCTTGGTAAGAACTCTGAAACGTGGTCAAGCTATGACAATGCCATGTTGCAACGCGTACCTTATATGGTAGTCGTTCCAGGCATGGATAAGGGTGGCATCATTGATACCTATGGTGGCGAAATTGATATGCTCCCAACCTTGGAACATTTGCTAGGTATTGAATCCAACAAATTCCTCCAAGTTGGTCAAGATATGCTCTCACCAGATCATGATCAAATCGTTGCCTTCCGCTCCGCTAACTACTTTGTAACTCCTGAGTATACAAGCTATAGTGGCCGGACCTATTACACTAAAACAGGTGAAGAAATCACGAACCCAGACGAAAAAACCAAGGAAGAATTGGACAAGATTAGGGAAGCCGCTAACCTTCAATTAAAGATTAGCGATAGCATCCAGACCGGTGACCTCCTCCGCTTCTTCAAGGGCAATGATCTTGGAAAAGTCAATCCAGATGATTATTCCTATACCAATTCCTTCAAGGCATTGAAGAAGATTGAAAAGGAAAAAGGTGACAAATCAACCAGCCTTTATAACCAACGTGGCAACCAGTCCACTGTCGATCTCTTCAAGGCACCGACTTATAAAGAATTGCACCCAGAAGATGATAGTTCTTCCTCAACTGAGACGAGTAGCAGTTCCTCAAAATAAAAGCAACCCCTGAGTAAAATCTCAGGGGTTTTGCGATTTCTTAAAGAAGTATCATACCTTACTTTTATCTAAGACTTCAAAAATAGAAGCTGTTAAATTCTCCACATAGAAGGGACGTTTATGGCGACTATTACCAACCATTAATTTCAATTTATCTGAATTTTGGAGGTAATATGGAAGCCCGCTGGCGTTGAAGATGACCAAGTACTTCTTGTCTCCTGTTAGTTCATAGATGACAAGACCACTGGTATCTGTCGCAGATTGAATAAAGACTTGTTGGTAGATGTTATCATAGCTTTCAAGCCCTAAGACAGGAATACTGGTCTTCAAGGCGATCAAGCTTCGGATGTAAGCAATCGATTCCTTGTTCTGACTGACCAAATCCCAATTGACCTGATTCACAAAATCTGGAGCATTGTAGGAATTCATGGCCCGCTCACGATCCAAAGGTGTGATCTCTCCATCAGGACCTGTCGCTACCAATTTAGTCCGCATAAACTCTTGACCCAATTGCATAAAGGTCATACCCTGGAAGAGTAGGTTCATGGCCGTAGCCAACTCTGAGCGCTTGACCAAGCCTGCTACTTCTTCATTTGGATGGAGGGTCTGAAGCAAGTCATAGAGATTATAATTGTCATGAGCCTCCACATAATTCAAAACCTGATTCGGACTTAAATAATGACCCAGCTCCGCACTACCTAGAACAGCACGTGCAACGATATTCTCTGTTGATTTTCGGCTGACAAAGCCACGTTTGATGGAACCATAAACCTCAGCCCCTTTAATAGCATCGCGCTCCGTGTCGTTAAAGAATCCAATACGTGGCAATTGCGCTGCATTGTCTTTCTTAGCCTTATCCTCCGGTGCGAGACCGGTTCCCATGTCCCAACCTTCTCCATAAAGGAGAATGCGAGGATCCAGAGCATCCATCGCCTCCCGAATAGCATTCATTGTCGTCACATCATGAATGCCCATCAAATCAAAGCGGAAACCATCGATCTGGTACTCTTTTACCCAGTGCGTGAGGGAATCAATCATGTACTTGCGGTACATTTCATGCTCACTCGCCGTCTCATTACCGACACCTGTCCCATTTTGGAAGCGCCCATCTGGCTCCATCCGGTAATAATAATCCGGAACTGTATTTTGAAAAGGACCATGCTCAGTTGAGTAGGTATGATTGTAGATCACATCTATGACTACAGAAATCCCAGCGTCATGATAGGCCCGGATCATAGTTTTAAGCTCTTTCATGGTTTGTTTGGGATTGGATGGATCCGTTGAAAAACTGGTTTCTGGTGCAGAATAATTCTGAACGTCGTAACCCCAATTGTAGGTCACACGACCTTCTTCATCGTACTGTTTATAGCGGTCAGATATCGGCTGTAATTGCACGACATTGACCCCTAACTGACGGATATAATCAAAGGCAGTTGCATCACCATGGCTATTGACGGTTCCTTCTTGGCAGGCACCAAGATAGGTTCCACGTAAAGACTCGTCCACACCTGATGTCGGTGACTTGGTCAAATCTCGAAGGTGCATCTCATAAATCACTGCTTGACAGGGATTGTCCAAGCGCCAAGGAGTCGCATCGGCGCCTTTTTTAGTGCCCCAATCAAACTGACGATCTGCTCTTGAGAGAATGGCTGAGCGCATTCCATCGGCTGTCGTTGCAATGCTATAAGGATCGCGTGTCACTTGAGTCTGGTGTTCAAAATGCACACGATAGTGATAAGCCATACCACTTAAATTTCCTAGAAAATCTAGAATCCAAACACCTTGGGTGTTTTCTGGATGGTAGCTAGACTCTTGTTTGCCACGCATCATTGGAATAGTCTTCCAAATAGGCGCATCCAAGTCTGTTGATTGATAAAGCAACAATTCAACTTTCTTAGCAGTAGGAGCCCACAGTTTAAAGCAATGTTCCCCTTCTTCCTCACGATGACCGAGCCAGCCTTGATAAGCCCATTTGGTGTCAAATTCCTTGGCATGGGTCGCCATATCGTAGGCATGAGGCTGACGATGACTATAAGCATGACTCGTCAAAGCAGCTTGCAAAGAATAATAGACAGTATCGTCCCCATCGAGAATCCAAACTTCTCGAACATGCCCTTCTGGTAAGAGTTCGATTTCAAAATCACGGGTTTTGGTGAGCCAATCTCCCTCTTTAACCAAGACATGACCCCGACTCAAGGCATCCTCACTCTCATATACCAGATTTCCCTCTACTCCAAAATAATCCAACTTGGAGAAAGAGACTGATTTTCCTTCTACTTGATCCTGCCACTGCCACATATCATAGGCAAAATAATTTCCTTTTTGCTTATGAAAATGAAGCTTTACATGGTATTGTCGCATAACATTTTCCTATTTCCAATTTAATACCGAAGGAACCATTCCTCGTAAAACACGTACATGGCTCTAACTATTTGTTTTTATTCTTCAGATGTGTGAACCAAAGCATCGTTGTTGATTTCATCAATATTCGCAAAGAATTCCAAGTGATTATGAAAGACTTCCAATTCAACTGGAGTATCTCCCCCATATTCGCCATCTAAATTGATGCGGAATGGTTGAGCATTTTTCCCTAACATTTCGATCGTCAACTTCTTGGTCTTGAGATATTCTACATTTTCATCGTGCACATGCTTGCCACCATTAATGGCCTGAATCATCAAGGACAACATGTTAAAGAGCTTAGCAGTTTTTACGATAATCAAGGTGAAGTTTCCATCATCTAGCTTGGCATCCGGTGCGACACTTTCAAAGCCAGCAATAGAGTTGGTCAAGGCCACAAAAATCATCGAAGCTGGACCTTCAAAAACGCCATTATCGTGTTCGATCCGCACCTTACGAGCCTTATTTCTCGGCAACATTTTAGCTGCTTCTGCCACATAGGCAAAGTAACCCAGGCGAGATTTAACACTACTTGGAACACTGAAGGTCAATTCTGTCATGGTTCCTGCTGCAGCAATATTGATGAAATACTTACTGCCATAAGCACGACCAATGTCCATTTGAATGGTTTGATTCTTTTCGATAATGCGGGCAGCTGCCACTGGATCTCCCATCGGGATCTTCAAGGCACGCGCATAGTCATTGGTTGTGCCTGTTGGAATAAAGGCCATCTGCGGACGATTCTCCAAACCTGCAACTCCATTGACCACTTCATTAATCGTGCCATCTCCACCAGCAGCAATGATTAAATCAAAGCCTGCTTTGGCGGCTCTTTCTGCTTCATTTTGAGCAGAAAATGGTTCTGGAGTCGTTTGATAGGCGCTTGTTTCGTAGCCCACATCTTCGAGTACGTCCAAGACTTCCGCAATATTTTTCTTGATAATTTCTTGCCCAGAGGTCGGATTATAAATTAAACGGGCTTTTTTGATTCGTTCTACCATAAAGATCCTCTACAAACTTTCAAGCCAGGCCTCATCTTCTACCTGGATTCCTAATTCTTGTGCTTTGGTTAATTTGCTACCAGCGTCTTCCCCAGCAACGACCAAATCTGTTTTTTTGGAAACTGATCCAGTTACCTTAGCACCCAGGCTCTCTAATTTGGCCTTTGCTTCTGAACGTGTGAGCCGCTCTAGCTTCCCAGTCAACACAACTGTCATCCCTGAAAGGGCCGCATCAGCAGCAACTTTTTCACCAAGATAGGTCAGATTGACTCCAGCTTCTTTCAATTCATGCAGGAGACGCTTGGATCCCTCTTGTGCGAAATAAGACTTAAGACTTTCAGCCACGACCATACCGAGACTATCAATGCTGGCAATCCGTTCTGGATCAGCGGTAGCCAGTTGATCGAGATCATGGAATTCTTGGAGCAAGATTTGACTGACCTTGCTTCCGACATGGCGGATTCCCAAACCAAAGAGTAACTTTTCAGCTGAATTTTCTTTTGAAGCTTGAATGGCTTCATAGAGTTTTTCAGCAGATTTTTCTTTGAAGCCTTCTAAGGTCAATAGATCCTCTACAGTGAGCCGGTAGATCCCAGCTACATCCTCTACCAACTGAGCCGCGAAGAGTTTCTCTACAACAGCTGGACCCAAGCCTGTGATATTCATAGCATCCCGACTTGCAAAGTGGTTCAATCCTTCCTTAATCTGAGCTGGACAGAGCGGATTGATACAGCGAAGAGCCACCTCATCCTCAAAATGAAGCAACTCGCTTTGGCAGCTCGGACAATGACTTGGAATGGCTAATGCTTGATCAGAGACCCGTTTATCTTTGACGACACGTAAGACCGCAGGAATGATATCACCAGCCTTGTAGACAATGACGGTATCTTCCTGATGAATATCTTTTTCAGCAATATAGTCCACATTGTGCAAGGTTGCGCGACTAACGGTGGTTCCTGCTAGTTGGACTGGAGTTAGATTGGCAGTTGGCGTCACGACACCGGTCCGTCCAACCGTCCAATCCACCGATAGGATTTTCGCTTCTTTTTCTTCAGCTGGAAACTTATACGCGACAGCCCATTTAGGAGCTTTTACGGTAAAGCCTAGTTCTTCTTGAACAGCTAGGTCATTGACCTTGATGACGATCCCATCGATATCATAGGGAAGATCCTCTCGAAACTGAGCTACTTTTTGGATAAAGTCCCAAATTTGCTCCATATCCTCAGCCAGCACTCGCTCTTGGTTTACGACAAACCCTAAGCGAGCTAGTTTCTCAAGCACGCCTTCCTGACTGCTTTGATCAGTGGGACTCACTTCTTGATACAAGAAGGTCGCGAGATTTCGCTTGGCCACGATTTTCGTATCCAATTGGCGAAGCGTTCCCGCAGCAGCATTCCGTGGATTGGCAAACTCAGGCTCGCCATTTTCTTGACGGATCTGATTGACGCGATCAAAGGAAGCCCGTGGCATGTAGCACTCGCCTCGAACTGTAATGTTCACTGGCTCTGGTAACACCAAAGGAATGTCCTTGACCCGCTTGAGATTCTCTGTAATATCCTCACCGACAGAACCATCCCCACGTGTTGCTCCTGTTACAAGGACACCATTTTCATAGGTGAGGGAAATGGACAAGCCATCGATCTTCAACTCGCATACATAGCTGATTGAAGGAAATTCCTTACGGACACGCTGATCAAAAGCTTCTAATTCTTCACGCGAAAAAGCATCCTGCAAACTATAAAGGGGATACTGGTGCTGGTATTTAGTAAAGCCTTTTAAAACCACACCACCTACACGGTGAGTTGGACTCTCTGGTAAGATCTCATCTGGATGAGCAGTTTCTAGTTTCACCAACTCCCGATATAATTGATCATATTCACTATCTGAAACAGATGGAGCGTCTTTTGTGTAATACTCATAAGCATAGCGATTGAGTAATTCCACTAATTCTTTCATTCTGGTTTTCATGTTCTTATTTTATCATAAAATCTTAATTTAGCCTTGAATTTACTGCATTCTTAGCATGAAAAAAAGGAGCCAAAGCTCCCTTTTCTTATTTTGTAAAATCAATCCGTTTAGAAAGTTGATTGATCACAATCGCTCCAAAAATCAAGGATGCAAATTCACCCACTCCCATGGTCAACCAGTTATAGAAGAATGGTTGGCCTTGAAGGTAATAAAGTTCCAAGGCAATCGTAAACATGGAAATGGAAAAGAAAATCGCAAACAAGAAATGGTCCAATCGAATAAGACCGTCAAACAAGAACTTGTTTTTAAAACGACCAAATAGAATGATTCCAAGTCCTAAGAAGACAAAGGTTGAACCTCCACCAACAAAGACATCGATCCACCCAAAACTAAATAAGTTAGCAATCATACAACCAAGAGTCACTCCAATCAAGTACTTCTTATTGTAGAAGGCTAAGAAATTCATCATCTCCGAAACACGGAATTGATAGCCATAGTAGGCCATAGCATTGAGAGGTGGGGTAATGGTCAATACGATATAAATCGCAGCAACAATGGCAATTTGTGCCATATCACGAGCAGTTAACTGTTTCATCTATTCTCCTTTAGCGGTTTTCCCGCGTTTAATATGCTTGGCGAAAGGATCTTAAGCACCAAGGGTCGAAGGTTTGATTTCTTCAACTTTTCAAGTATAGCATATTTTGAGGTTTTATGGTAGACTGAATTTATGAAAACACTAATTAAAAAATTTTTTGATAATGAAATTTTATCCTATCTCTTCTTTGGTGTCGCCACAACCTTTGTTTCCGTCGGAACCCGCCTCTTCATCTATCATGTGACTAGCGATGAACGATTGGCGACAGCGATTGGAAACATTGCTGGGATCCTCTTTGCCTTTGCGACCAACGATACCATCGTCTTTAAGCAAGAAAGAAAGGGCTGGTTTCAGCGCTTGATCCGATTTGCGATTGCGCGCTCTGGGACCTTTATACTAGACATGGCCTTGACCGAGATTTTTGTCAAGCAATTCCCAGGAATCATCGGGCAATTTGTCCACAACAACAAGAGTCAAATCAATCTAATTGAAACCCTCTTTGCGCAAGTTGCTATAGTGGTCCTCAATTATGTCTTTAGTAAACTCTTTGTCTTTAAAAATAAAAACAAGGCTTGAAACAATTGTTTCAGCCTTATTATTTTAAACTTCTATACTTGTATGCTCTGCACTTAATTGATAGATCGTTCCTTCAACCCCAAAATAATCCTTGGCTAGGTCTTTCAATTCCTGCATAGCTGTTTGTGCACGTTTGGCCTGCTCCTCATCAATGGCTTCAATCACCAAAATAGCATCCTTCGTATCTTCAGTTAGCATGGTTCTTTGCGCTTCTCGCCAATTCAAACAACGACAAACGGCTCCTTCTTGGTCATAGTAGATGATCTCCCCTTCCAAAGCTGGCGCATCTTCTTCAGCCCCTAATGGAAAGAACGGTTCGCCTCCTTTCGCTTGTCCTAGAGAGAGTCCACCCACTAATTTATCCATGTCTTCTCCTCCACAAGGAAGGGCATAAGCCATAGACACACTATTGTATAAATCAACCAAGGGATTAATCGGATAAAATTCACGACCTTGGTGAACCCGTTTTAAGAGTGCTTCGATGGAAGATCGGGCTCCTTTTTTTGTTTTAAACTTGCTAAAAGCTTGGCGCCACTCTTGAACGAACTCACTCTGGGTATAGTTTTCTTCATCGATAAATTCCCATGCTCTCTTGGCACCCTTGTCCAACAATTCTTTGAAATAAGGATCCTTGGCTTCATCTACTGTATTATCAATGCCATACAAGGACATCACTGTAATTCTAGCTGTTGGGAACAAATCCCAAAATGCTTGATTGACTGTTACTTTCATTTCTTTACCTCACTATAATTTCTTTTTTTACCTTTTTTAACTAGTTCCCAATCCAAGGTGATATTCTCACGAACTCGGATGAGATACTCTTCTAACTGTGCGACTTCTTTTTTGGAAAATCCTTTTAAAGCAGTTCTCTCAGAGTAAAGATGCTCCCCTAAAATGAAGGGGTAAATCTGCTTACCTTTTTCAGTTAACTCCCATTCCTTTGTTTTGAGATTTTCCCCTCTCGGACGTTGCTGAATCAAACCACGCTCTTCTAGTTTTTTTACGGACCTTGCAACGGTGGATCGATCTACTTTCAAGACTTCAGAGAGTTCTTCCTGAATCATTCCAGGTTGCTCTGCAATTCGCACCAGGTAGAGATATTGACCACGTGCTAAATCTAAATCTCTAAATTCGATATTTGCAATAGAATCCAGAGCGCGCGCAATGATACCAATCTCACGCAAAATACTCATCCCACTCCTCCTTTCTTGTTAGAAATAGAGTAACATATTTTTGTTGCAAATGCAATAAAAATCAACGAAAAAAGAAACCAGATACCATCTGATTTCCTTATTCCGTTTTATCTTTTTTTATCAAGCGTAAGCGACGCTTTAATTTTTGTGAAACTTCTTTATGCCGAAAGGCTACTTCTTCCATTTTTAATTTGGAAACAATTTCTCCATTACGCGTTTGGAATTTGGCCTCTCTGGCAAATTGGACACTGGCGTTTAAAATACAACCAATAATCATGATTTTAGCTACCAAGATAAACCAAAACATAATAACCGCTAGGACGACCGAACCGAAGAAACGAGCATCCAAGAAATGACTCACATAGCGATCTACATATTTCCAAAAGATATTCAAGATTGCATAAAGGACAACAACCACAAAAGTCGCCCCTGGAAAAACATATCTAAATTTTGGAATTTTAACATTTGGAAGCGTGTAATAGAGCAAAACCAAGCTGACAAAGAGCAAGAGGTAGATGGTCGGCTCTGTCAAATTCAATAAACGCACATAAATTGTCCGATCAAATGAAAAGGTCTGATAGAGATAGCGAACGATCATTTTTCCAAACATGGAAAGGATCAGCGAGAGCCCAAACAAACCCTGCAAGGCAAAACTGATCAGAAAGCTAAAGAGTCGCCCCCAGATAATACCACGTTCCTTTTCCACCCCATAACTCTTATTATAGGCTTTTTGAAGGTAGGCAATGCTCTGAGAGAAGATCCACAAAGCAGAAATAATCGAGAAACTCAGTAACCCTGTCGAAGGCTTGGTCAACACACTCGAAATCATCTGTGCCACTATTCGATATAAGGAGGCTGGCAAGACTTTTTGTAAGCTCAAAAGAATCTGGGTAGGACGAATATGAAAGTAAGGCAGAATATTGGCTGCAATCAGCATCAAAGGGAAAATAGAGATCAACAAATAATAGGCTACAGCAATGCTAGTGATATCAGACTCAGCACTCTGATAAAACCGCACGAAGCCTTTTATAAATGGCTGATCGAACACTTTTTGTAGGACCTTTTTCATTCCTCACCTCCCCATTTTTACTAAAAAAGAGCAAAGAGCGAAACCAGACACGTGCCTTCAGCTCCATTCTTTCCTCTCAATCTTTTAGTAAGTTCCTTCTTCACCTTGACTAGTTAGGATCACTGGACCATCTTTTGTAATCACAAATTGATGCTCGTATTGACAAGAAAGGCCACCGTCGAGGGTCTTATGGGCCCAACCAGTTTCCATATCAGTATCAATCTCCCAAGTACCGGTATTGATCATTGGCTCAATCGTCAAGACCATGCCTTCACGCAAACGAAGACCGCGTCCAGCACGACCGTAATGCGGTACCATTGGTTCTTCATGCATGGTAGGGCCGACACCGTGGCCGACCAAGTCACGCACTACACCATAGCCTTTGCTTTCTGCATACTCTTGAATCGCTGCGCCAATATCTCCCAAGCGATTGCCTACGACTGCTTTCTCAATTCCTTTGTAAAGACATTCTTTAGTCACGTCCATCAAATCTTTAACTTCTTGAGAAACATCTCCAACCGCATAAGCCCAGCAAGAGTCCGCCAAGCCACCAGTATAGGACTCCGTGTATTTCTTCACTTGGGCTACATTATCAAAATCTAATTTTGAAACATCCAGAACAGACTTGTCGAGTGGCTCAGATAAGACCATATCTACCTTGAGGAGATCACCATCTTTCAGGATAACATGACGGGGAAAAGCATGGGCAACCTCATCATTTAAACCGCAACAAGTCGCGTAAGGATAGTCCATGAGACTGCCTTCTACTCCGATTTGAAGTGGTAAGACATTGGCTTCTTTACAGCGACGGCGGACATATTCTTCTACTTCCCAAAGGTCAAGCCCTGGCTTGATCAAGTCACGCAATCCAATATGGATGCTGGCAAGGAAATCTCCTGCACGATCCATGGCTTCAATTTCACGTTGTGATTTTAATGTAATCATTGTCTCCTCATTTCTCTTGTTTAATTAATCTTAATGGTAATGGTTGCTTTCGCGACCAGCTGCAAATCTAGATACAAGCTAAAATCAACCAAGGCTGAACGTCTGGTTCGCCGAACAAGTTGTGGTTCAATGCGGATCACATCGTCCACCTGCACAGCTTGTAAAAAATTGATGATCAGCTGTTCGACGATCAAGCTACGCCCACTGTGTTGCATCATCTTGCGAACAACCTTCATCAGCACTTCGATCATGACCCCATTGGCCAAAACACCACTTTTCTCCAACATACTTGGCTCTACTGTGAATTGGTAATGGTCGTTCTCTGTTTGAATCTTTTGACCAATTTGCTCACTAAAGGTTGGCAAGCTCGAAAATTGCACCTTGCTAATCCGATCCATGACATCCCGACGCGTAATGACACCTAGCAAGGTCTGGTTAGTGCGAATCACAGGAATCATCTCATAATCTTCAGCGATCATCCGCTGGCTAATGGTCGCAATGCTGGTGGACAAATTAGTAGTAAAAATAGTCCGCGACATCACCTTATCTAGGGTCGTCTGAGGTGCCTTATCACCAGCATCTCGCATGGTCACGACACCCACCACCATCTGGTGTTGATTGACAACCGGAAAGCGACTAAAGCGATTCTTTCGAACCAGATCTAAATAATCCCGTACCGTATCCGTTTCAGAAAGATAACCGTACTCATGGAAAGGCCGATAGACCTGCTCCACCGTCAAGATATCTGTCTTGATCTGCATGTTAGACAAAGCCTTATTGATCATAGTAGCGACGGTATAGGTATCGTGTGAAGTTCGGATGACTGGGATTTGTACCTGATTGGCCAGATCAATCACATCTTCACTCACCTCAAAGCCACCTGTCACCAAAACTGCATTGTCATGCTTTAATGCCAATCGTTGAATGCTGGTGCGGTCTCCCACGATCAAAAGGCCCCCTTCAGATACATAGTCTAGGACGTGCTTCTCCGTCATGGCACCGATGTAGAATTTATTAAATTCTTTTTCGAGCCCCTCTTCACCAGCTAAAATTTCCGAACCGGTAATTTCCTGAATTTCTCGATATGTCAAATGCTCTAGTACAGCCTTTTTCGATTTAACACGGATGGTCCCACTTCTAGGACGCGTTTCTACAATTCCTTGATTTTCAGCTTCTTTAATGGCACGATAAGCCGTCCCATCACTGACATTCAAAAAATTGGAAATACTCCGAACACTGACCCGTTTTCCAATCGGTAATTTTTCGAGATAGTCTAAAATCTCTTGGTGTTTACTCATAGAAGTCCCCTCTACCTAGGCGGAAATCATAATAATCGCGCATTTTACGCGTATAACGGTCACTCCCTTTAAATTGACGAAAGAGACGAAAGCCAGCCTTTAAAGCGACCTTTTGACTCCCTGCATTTTCAACATGGGTGACAATCTTAAGCTCCTTCAATTGAAATTTCTCAAATGAGAGATAAACCAACTCTTTGACCGCTTCAGTCATGAGGCCCTTTCCCCAAAAATCTTTGCGTAAAAAGTAGCCTAACTCAGCCTCACCCTTGATTTCATCCAACTTTTCAAATTTGATGGAGCCGATCATCTGATTAGTTTCCTTATCACAGATGGCCCAAACCCCCAAAGGATTTTTCATGAAATAATTGGCTAGTACATACTGGGTTTCGGCAAGATCGGCTTGTGCAGGAAAGATAAATTGTAAATTTTCAGGATTAGAAGCAATTTTATAAAAATCTTCCGCATCCTCAAAGAGAAAAGGTCGTAAATACAACCTTTGTGTTTCAATTAGTGAATAGGCAGCTAAGTGCGTCCAAATATTCATCTCAAACTCCATTGTTCGTGTATCCAGCTGCCACTATCAGATTCCTAGCTCTGTCACTATTCCTCTACCAACTGGATATTTGCTCCAAGTTGGGTCAATTTATGAATAATATCTGAATACCCGCGAAGGATGTATTCCACATTTGTAATTTCTGTTGTTCCAGAAGCCATGAGACCTGCGATCACTAAAGCCGCACCAGCTCGAAGATCCGTCGCTTTCACACTGGATCCTGTCAATTGATTTGGCCCTTCATAAATAATGTGGTCGTTCAAGGTCGAAATAGTAGCCCCCATTTTAGCCAATTCTGGCACATGGTTGACCCGCTTTTCATAAATCGTATCAACAATTCGACCACGTCCTGTAGCAGTTAAGAGCAAAGGAGTGATGGGTTGTTGCAGATCTGTCGCAAAACCAGGATAAGGAGACGTTTTGATCTGGATCGCCTTCAAGCCTGTTTGTTTTTCTACAAAGATGCTATCTTCAGAAATGGTCATGCGCACACCCATTTCCTCTAACTTGGCAATATAGCTCTCTAAATGCTCGTACAAGACATTATTGATCTGAATGCCTTCTCCGATAGCAGCCGCAAGCGCAATATAGGTTCCTGCTTCGATGCGATCAGGAATAACCTGATGTCTCGTCCCATGCAAATGCGGAACACCATCAATGGTAATGATATCCGTCCCTGCTCCCCGAATATGGGCTCCCATATTGTTAAGCAAGGTTACCACATCGATAATTTCAGGTTCACGAGCAGCATTTTCGATCACTGTCCGACCTTCAGCCTTGACCGCTGCCAAAATCGTATTGATCGTTGCACCAACACTAACAGTGTCCATATAGATAATCGCTCCTTGAAGGGGCTTGCCGTCTGTCGCAAGCTTCATACTGGAGCCATCCATGGTCATAGCAGCTCCCATCGCTTCAAAGGCCTTCAAATGCAAATCGATCGGACGCGGGCCAAGATCACACCCGCCAGGTAGTCCAACCGTTGCTTGACCGTAGCGCCCTAATAAACTGCCATAGAAATAATAGGAGGCACGGAGACTATTGATCTTTCCAAATGGCATGGGCATATCCTTCACCCCACGAGGATCAATGATCAAACTGTCTTCTTTGCGCTCGATCTTAGCGCCCATGATGGTCATGATGTCAATCAAACTTGCAACATCTGAGATATCAGGTACCCCATCAAGGGTCACGATATCATCCGCCAAAATGGTTGCAGGAATCAGGGCCACTACGCTGTTTTTTGCACCACTAATGGTCACCTCTCCTTTTAGAGGGCGACCACCATTTATTACAATTTTTTTCATCTTACTATTTCATTAGCTCTTTCAAATCTTTTTCCTTTTACTATCGTTTTTTTTAACGGAAATAAAAGGGACAATGTATTTAAAATACTGCATCTATTATACCACAGATCGCCCTATTTTTCCATCTGTAGGAATTTTCAACACGAAAAAAAGCCAGGATCATCTTGAACCTAACTTTTCCATTTCAACGAATTATTTTACAGCATCTTTCAAGGCTTCTACCTTATCCAAGCGTTCCCATGGAAGATCAATATCAGTCCGTCCCATATGTCCATAAGCCGCTGTTTGACGGTAGATTGGACGTTTAAGGTCTAGCATTTGGATAATCCCGGCAGGACGAAGATCAAAGATCTCACGCGCTGCTGCTTCTAATTTGCTCTCAGCAACAGTACTTGTACCGAAAGTATCGATACGAACAGATACCGGGTGAGCCACCCCGATCGCATAAGCCAATTGCACTTCTGCCTTCTTAGCAAGACCAGCTGCCACAATGTTTTTGGCAATGTAACGAGCTGCATAAGAAGCCGAACGGTCCACCTTAGTCGCATCTTTACCAGAGAAGGCACCTCCACCGTGACGTGAATAACCACCATAAGTATCCACGATGATCTTACGACCCGTCAAACCTGAGTCTCCTTGAGGACCACCGATAACAAAGCGTCCTGTTGGGTTGATGAAGAATTTAGTCTCATCATCTAGGTAAGAAGCTGGAATCACTTCTTTGATGACCTTGTTAATCACATCTTCGTGGATTTGTTCATTGCTGACATCTGGATCGTGTTGGGTTGAAATAACAACCGTATCCACGCGCACTGGGCGGTCGTTTTCATCGTACTCAACAGTGACCTGCGATTTCGCATCTGGACGAAGATAGCTGATTTCACCTGACTTACGCAATTCTGCCAAGCGACGAACCAACTTGTGGCTCAATGAAATCGGCAATGGCATGAGTTCTTCTGTTTCATCCACCGCAAAACCAAACATGAGACCTTGGTCTCCTGCACCGATCAAATCGAGTGGATCTTGATCCGCATTCCCACGTACTTCTAGGGCTTCGTTTACCCCTTGAGCGATATCAGGAGATTGTTCCACCAATGATGGGTGTACTCCAACAGTTTCAGCAGAGAAACCATATTCTGTATTGGTATAGCCAATTTCTGCAATGGTATCGCGAACAACACGGTTAATATCGACATAGGCATTTGTGGAAATTTCACCAAAAACATGGACTGAACCTGTATAAACAGCTGTTTCAGCCGCAACGTGTGCTTCTGGATCTTGCTCTAAAATAGCATCTAAAATAGCATCTGAAATTTGGTCTGCAATCTTATCTGGATGCCCCTCAGATACTGATTCAGACGTGAAAAGTTTACGTTCTGACATAAAAATGTCCCCCCTTAAAAAATGTTGTTATAGAGTTACAAAGTACTGATAGACAGTCTATCATCTTATCGGGACCATATAACACTTCATTATATCTTATTACTTAATCTTAATCAAGAATTTCGGGTAATTATTTACATTTAGTGCGCTATTTAACAAAAAAATAAAACCCCTCTGCAGTCATTCTTCCACATCTCGAAGAAAGATAGTTCCAATCAATACCAGCACTCCTACCACAAGCGGTGGTATATGATTAATCACCCAAGAAGGATCACCCGCAGCAATAAATGAAAAAACATAAATAGCTGCTGCTATATAAAGAGTTGCTTTATTGCCGTTCACATTTCCATTCCAAAGCAGGATAGTTGCAATAACAAAGCTAATAATATGGATTCCCAAAAAGTACAAAAAACCACCAACCCATGATCCTAGTGAAAAGAGACCTAATAAAAACAAAACGATATAAGCAATGGCTAGGACCGAGGCAAAAGTAAGTATTCCAGATTTCCCAATTCTCTTTTCTAAATCAAATTCACCAACAGGTGAACGAACTTCATCTGTAATCCTTTCCTCTTTTTCTTTTTTTACTTCAGAATGTTTTGGTTGATCTGACATTTCATTTCTTCCTAAAGTTCTTAGTTATCCTTTAAAATAATAGTGCTCAAAAATCGACAAAAAGAATTGATTTAACGATCGCTTTAATCGACCCGAATACTTTTTATTAAGTAAAGTGGCCCATACCTATCTTTTAATTAAAAGCTTTTCTCTTCTTTAACCAGGAGTGTTCCGATTAAATCCAGAACACCTAAACATAAGGGAGCAATTCGAAATATTGCCCAGTCTGGATCAAAAGCCAAGATGATAGACAGCAGATAGAGTCCAATACTTGCATAAATAAGGCTTTTATTCCCCTTTTTCATCCCTATTCGAATTAGAAAGGCCCCAATCGCAAGACTTAATAAGTTTGGTCCAAGGAAAATTAAAACCACAAATCCCCAAGCGTTACCCGAAAGTGCAAAGAGAGAGACAAACAATACAAGATAGATAATGGATAAGTAAAAGGTCACTGAAAGAAGAATAGAATGTAAGCTATTTTCTTTTGGAGGATTCTGAACTAATACAGAATTGGGATGATCTTCACTGATCTTACTAGGTTCGTTATTTTCTTCAAAATGTTTCTCTTGGTCTGTCATCACGGTTTCCCACCTTTCATATAACAACAACCCCAGGTCCCTGGGCGAATGAGAAAATTAGATAGCAAATTTTACGTATCATCACACTCTCCTTCCTCTAGACGAATCAGCCAAGCGTGATCTCAAAAGCAAGCTTTCTATTAGATCTATATCAAGTTTTAGACAGGATTTTTTTAAATGAATTCTGCCTCTGCAATAGCTTCTTTAACCACTTTCAATGGGAGATGGACCAGTTCTACTTCTTTTTCACGGTAGAGGTATTCGGCATATTCATCTATGCGGTATTGATGGATGTATACCACCCGCTTGCAGCCAACTTGAAGTAACTGCTTAGTACAATTGAGACAAGGAAAATGCGTGACATAAGCTGTGAAGCCTTTGGGAATTCCTCTTTCAGCTCCCTGCAAGATCGCATTAACTTCTGCATGAATCGTCCGGACACAGTGTCCCTCGACCATGAGACAGCCATCCTCTAAACAATGATCTGTTCCAGAAACAGATCCATTATAGCCGGTTGCAATGACCTTATTATCCTTAACCAGAACAGCCCCTACTTTCGCCCGATTACAGGTCGCCCGATTCGAAATCAGTAAGGCCTGAGCTGCAAAATACTCATCCCATGCTAGCCGATTGTGTGTCACCTTTAGGTCCTCCATCTAATATGATTATTCCTATAATTGATTTCATTATAGCATGAAATCAGCAAGAAAAAAAGACTGAGAAAATCTTCTCAGCCTTATAAACATTATTTACCAAGTTTTGCTTTAGCTGCATCTGCAAGAGCTGTGAAAGCTGCTGCATCGTTAACAGCCAAGTCAGCAAGCATTTTACGGTTCACTTCGATCTCAGCCAATTTCAAACCATGCATCAATTGTGAGTATGAAAGTCCGTTCAAACGAGCTGCCGCATTGATACGTGTGATCCACAATTTACGGAAGTCACGTTTCTTTTGACGACGGTCACGGTATGCATAGTAGTAAGAGTTCATTACTTGTTCTTTTGCAGTACGGAACAAGATGTGTTTAGCTCCATAGTAACCTTTAGCTAATTTAAGAATACGTTTACGACGTTTGCGTGATACAACGCCACCTTTAACACGTGCCATTTATATTTCCTCCAATATTTCCTAGAATTCTTTACTTACGAATACGCAATTATTTCAAGCGAGTAAGCATTGCTTTGATACGTTTGAAATCTCCTGAATGCACCATAGATGCTTTACGAAGATGACGACGTTGTTTCTTAGTTTTTCCGTGGAAACGGTGAGAAGTGTAAGCACGGAAACGTTTAAGTCCACCAGAACCTGTACGTTTGAAACGTTTAGCTGATGCGCGGTGTGTTTTTTGTTTTGGCATGATATTTTCTCCTTTTTTTAACTTTCTGACAGATTATTTCTTGTCAGTTGCTGGCGCCAATTGCATGAACATTTGACGTCCATCCATCTTAGCACGTTGTTCGATGATCGCCACATCTTGTGTCGCTTCAGCGAAGTCGGCTAAAACTTTAGCACCAATCTCTTTGTGGGTAATCATACGACCCTTAAAGCGAATGGATACCTTCACTTTATTTCCTTTTTCAAGGAATTTGCGAGCATTGCGAAGTTTTGTATCGAAATCACCCTTGTCAATCACTGGGCTCAAACGAACTTCTTTCACGGTCACAACGCTTTGTTTTTTGCGTTGTTCTTTTTGCTTCTTCTGGTACTCAAATTTGAACTTACCGTAGTCCATAATTTTCGCAACAGGAGGTTTAGCTTGAGGTTGAATGAGAACCAAGTCAACATTAGCGTCGTCCGCAAGTGCTTGCGCTTCGCTAAGTGGTTTGATACCCAATTGCTCACCTTCAAGACCGATTAAGCGAACTTCACGTACACGAATTTCATCATTGATGAATAAGTCTTGCTTTGCTATGGTTTTCACCTCTTTTTTATTATTCGAGAAAAACAAAGAACGGACCTGCAATACAGGCCCGAACTACATGATGTATTTCATTACTGAAACTTGATCCGTAGGGGCCAGGCAACTTGCGTCACAAGGCGAGAAGTTCTCACTTCTGCTTTTCTCAACTTTTATATGATATCAAGTTTTTTATTCTTTGTCAAGAAGTTTTTTTGCTTTTTCTTCAATAAAGGCCACAACATCTGCAATTCCAACACCCGTTGTGTCAAAATGAATGGCATCTGCTGCAGGTTTCAAAGGAGACACAGCACGGTGGCTGTCCTTATAGTCACGTTCAGCGATTTCTTTTTTTAACAATTCAAGATCCGCTGTGATGCCCTTTTCAACATTTTCCTTGTAGCGACGTTCTGCCCGCTCCTCAACAGAAGCGACCAAAAAGATCTTCAACTCTGCATGTGGAAGGACGACCGTCCCAATATCACGACCATCCATGACGATGCCACCCTTCTCTGCAATCTCTTGCTGTAGAGCGACAAGTTTTTCACGAACTGGCGCAAGCGCTGCAACCCATGAAACATTGTTGGTCACTTGGTTATCGCGAATCGGGTGGGTAATATCCACATCTGCTACAAAGACAAGCTGCTCTCCTTCTTCCGAACGACCAAAACTAATTGGATATTGATCTAAAATGGCTAACAAGTCATCTACCTGTTCGGCTGTCAGATTATTTTGTAAAGCTAGGTATGTCGCTGCACGATACATAGCCCCCGTATCTAGATACGTATAGTCTAGATCCTTGGCAATGATCTTTGCAACTGTGGATTTTCCACTAGAAGCCGGTCCATCAATGGCAATTTGAATTTGTTTCATGCTGTCCTCAACTCCTACTGAATCTTAACGACATCACCAGGATTGGCATACCAAGATCCTGTAGACATATGAGAAGGATTTAACTGTTCCAATTGGGCAATGGAAATACCAGCACGCGCAGCAATCGCTGCTTCCCCTTCACCTGCTTGAACAGTGATCGTACCTTCTTCAGAGTTCTCATCTTTTGAACTATCGTCTTTAGCTGCTTGGTCAGTTTGTGCTGCAGGGGCTGATGATTTCTGTTCAACCTTAGTCTCTCCATTGTAGAAACCAGACATTTGTTTTGATTTATTGCTGCCACCTGTTGAAAGGAAAATCAACAAGCAGACCATCGCTACTACTACTACAAAGAAAATAATGGCTAAAATCGTCAACAGACGATCTGCCTTTATTCCATTTAACTTACTCGTTCTTTTCAATGTTTCTTCTCCATCATCGTAAATATCTTCTTCCCATGGTTCTTTTGCCATGACTTCCTCCTTGTTTTTTCTCGTAAAAATCATTACAATAGAAGTATGAAAGTTACGTTAATACCAGATCGTTGCATCGCTTGCGGTCTCTGTCAGACCTATTCTGAATTATTTGATTACCATGACAATGGCATCGTTAAATTTGCTACTGAAGACGATGACCTCCTTGAAAAGGAAGTCCCTGTCACAAACGATGTTCTCGAGGCTGTTAAAGAATGCCCCACTCATGCTCTCTTAAAAGATTAAGAGGGCTTTTTATTTGTCTGCATAATACATCTCATAGTAATCCACATGGATGAAATTATCCGTCAAGATTACTTCTCCCTTAAAATAGGGATTTAAGGCAAGTGCATTGATAAAGTATTTTTTCGGCCATTTGCGCATACAGAATGTCCGACTGCGCGAACCATCATTAAAAATGAGCTTGATCGACTTCTTATTTACTTCGACCTTTTCGATCGAGTTAATCTTCACCTTGATTGGAGTAAAAGGATTGGCAGTAATAATCCGCAAGATCCCATCCTGATAAATCGTGAAGTAACGATGGACCCCAATCGCGAGCAAGGCCATAAATAAAAAGAAAGAAAACAAAACTAGCGTTGGCACACTAGAGCTCTCATACATCAAGGCCAGTCCAATAAAGACCGGAATCACTGCAATGGACCAATAAGTCACAAGAACGGATAAGTCCGGTTGCCAATGATAATGGACCTTTCCAAATATCTTAATCATGAGCGTACCCCCATCTAATAGTTTAGCATAAAAAACAAAAAAAAGGGAGCCAGACAGCCAAAATCACAAAGATTTTTAACTGCTTGCTCTCCTTTTAATTGGATTTGTTGATTGGGACTTTAAAGAAGTCTTTAGAAAGGTAAGCTTTCCCACTAATCAGGTCATATTCAACCATTTTCAAATCCTCTGCAATCTCTTGTGCTTCCCCTTCTAAGGCCTTTTTATCGACACTTGCTTTTTTCAATACTTCCGTCAACAAAGCATAGTAAGGTGAAACTTTTGAATTGGTCTGTTCAAAGACCATAGCAGAGAAATCACTTGAATTGACCAAAGGATAATTCAATTTCGGTGCATCAAAATTACTCCAAATAAAGTAGTCTGTCTGATACTGACTCTCCGGATTATTCTTAAAGGCCGACTCAGGATAGAGACCTGGTAAGTGATCCCCATAGAATACCACTGTAATTTTCTTATCTATTTTAGAAAGACTTTCCAGGAAGGATTGGGTGGCGGTGTCGGTCTGAGCGAGTAAACGACTGTAGAAAGTTAGTTTTGAATTTTCTTCATCACTAAATCCTTTACCTTTTGCATCCAGGGTTTCAGGATTTGCTTCTAACCAAGGTGTGTGGTTCTGCATCGTCATAACTGAGAAGAACTGTCCAGATTTGTCGATTAAGTTATCTAAAACAATATTATAGGTGGATTCATCACTCGGACTAATTCCTTCTTTTCTATATTTTATCCCTTTAGAATTAATCGTAATAAAATCTTTAAAATCTAATCTAGAATAGATTATATCTCTTGAATAATTTGATTTTTCAGCTAAGTGAACTGCTATTTTATTTTTATGAGCATACACATTACTTATAGAAGGAACATCATGTATTTTCGGGAATACCTCTGTATACAGAACCGAGACAGTTGGTGATATATTATAGAATGGCAAGCTTGTTAAAGTTTGAAACTCCATATTTGCTGTTCCACCACCATAACCATCTGAATGCATTTGACCACTCGTGTGGTTTTTCATAATGTTTTCAATATTTGGAATCGGATTTTGCGTAAGCTCTACTCCTTCGACTTTTCTAGGATCAGAAAAACTTTCACTCAGAATATAGATGACCGTTTGATCGTTTAAGTAGTTGCTTCTCTCCTTATTGATCACATTCGACAAGTTGGTATATTTTTGAGCTATTTTCTGGAGACGTTCTTTTGAATAACCATCCGGTTTTGGAATAACTTCTGTCGTCAATTGATTCATCCAAACATATGACAATCCTTTATAACGAGCATTGGTCGTATTTCCTAACCAATTAATATCCTGGTAATTATTCAAGGTGCTAATAATTGGTACATTAGCTTTGATCTTCCCATTTTCTTTATCACTGAATATCCCATTGACACTCTTAAAACATAAGAGGATTAATATAATAGCTCCAATTTGTATTTTCCATGAAGAAATAATTTTTCCTTTGAACAGGTACTTTTTCCCAACAATTAGTAGACAAACCAGAAAGGCCACCAATAAAAGGATGTAAAATATTTGCGCTTTGTCCATAAAGCTCAAAAGCGTCATTGGTTTAGTTAACCAAGTTAAATCACTCGGTAAAACCGGCTCATTCCTCATTCCAAACTTGATGGAGTTTGCAATTACAAAAGTAATGGAAACAATGGAAACGAGACAGGTAGCAATCCAATATTGATTGATACAAAGATAAACAAAGATAAGGATCGCTGTCAGAATGAGAATTTGAAATAAGATAGCATCTGGAATCGTGTAATGAACGCCTAAGAAGGGTTCTGTTCGACCTAAACTGAATTGGATAAAATAATTCAATACAATCGCAAGAGTGGTACTAGAGAAGAACACTAAAGAGAAACTCGGTTTGTTCTTGACGAAATCTCGCTGCCCTTTTGTATACAAGAATCCAAGTAAGGATATTAACGGAAATAGAAAGTATAAGAATTCATTTGTCAACCAAAATTGCTGGGCTGAGTATTTTCCAATTTTAAAGGCCTTATACAAAAAATTATCTGTCCGATAAATCAGGGTTGAAAAATTTTTGTCTGTTACGATAAAGGTGATCAAGAGTTGTGACAAGACCAGATACTGGTAGTTCTCACCTATCTCTTCTCCTCCTTTTTTTCGAGTAGGTAGCTTATCATAATGCAGTCGTAATAGAACCAAACCACCTGTCAGGGCAAACAGAAGGAAAATGACAAGGAAGGAATCTGTTCTAAAGAATGGATTCTTATCAAAATTCCAAACCTTGTATTTGGGATTATTCAGATAAATCGTGATTTCTGTCAAATAAGAAAGAGTATTGTAAACCAGATAACTGACAATCAGTTTAAATGGAAACCATTTATTAAAATTAAATTGGGATAATATTGGAATTAACAGTAGAAAACTAATTCCAAATAGAATTCCTAAAAAATTGATATATTGTAGAACTGTTCCTGTTGCTTGGTTATGGATTGCAAGATTATTTTGAGCTAGATAAAAATTTAAAAAAGAAAATAGAACGAAAGTAATCCCATAATACCACTGAGTTCTTGAAACTTTCGATAAAGCTGAGAGGATAAATTCTTTAATTTTAAACTCTTTTTTCCGTTTCATTATTTCACTTTCTTTATCATTCTTTTTAGTATATATTTCACAGCTCTTGCTGGACCGATCACGATATACTTCAAGGCACCTTTAATCCCACCGATTTGATTAAAGTCCACGAAGGTATGTGGTTGGAGATCCTCCCGATTGTTCAACTGCTTATTATCAATAAATGGCGTGAGTACATGTGGGTTTTGAGAGATTCTAAAGTCATACTTTTGATCCCAAGCAATATAGACCAACAAGCGTTCAATCGCATGCAGGATTGAATTTTGTGGTAAAGGCTCAGCTGGAACATCTGCTGCTGTCAAATTCAAATCAAAGAGTGGTTTCAAAGCATCGTATTTAAACCAAATAAAGGTCCCATAACTCATGACAAAGGTATTGAGATTCTTGAAATCAATTGTCTTGGTCGCTCCCATCCGTTGCCAGAGCTTGTTCATCTCTGGTGAAATGAGGGCTTCATTCCAAGCAACCACAATTCGATTGTATCGGAAGAAGGTTGGAATATCTGCGATGGTGATTCCAACTTTTGGATTGGCCTCCATATTGGCAAGGATTTGATCTGCCGGTTTAACCAACATGTCAATCAATTCTTTCCGCCAAGATTCACCAGCCCAGAAATCCGCTTCTTTGGATTTCTTGGTATGAAAATGACCAACATAATCATAGTGAGAGAGTTGCTCTTTTAAGAGCAACATTGGTAACACATCTCGTCCAATGTTTCCAGTCACCACGACTGTCGCAACTTGGGCCCGATTAGAAAGAATTTCCTCAATAGCCTGCTTCTTCACTTCTACATCTGTCGTAATCCATAAATCAAAGTCAAAATGAAAAGCTTGGAAAGCATCTAGAAATTCTTCCAAGAGGTCCACATAAAAGACATGGAGATGAACCGCAACTTTTTTATCAAATGTGTCTTCTAAGTCTTGATCCTTCAAATACTTACGGGATAAAAGATAAGGATAGTCCGGACGGTCAATCATAGACATGTGGTTAAGAATCAAATCCAATGGATAGTTCGATACACGCTCCAATTCATCAAAAATATAAGGCATGATTCCTTCATTGTTTGCAATGGTTTTGACTTTGATGAAAGGAACCTTATGTTTGAGAATCGCTGTAGGATTGTAATAAGAAAAGTCTGGATAGAGCATCCCTGTTGTGTCTTCATGGATGGTATTAAAGACAGTTTTATAGCGAAAACCAGCATCCAAGAAATTCGTTGTGACCTTAGTCTCGTAGTTATCGATTACATCTTGGACATTAGTAAAGTCTTGAACGCCCTGCCAAAACTCATGAAAGGCGCTCGATGTCAGCACCTGTTTTTTAAAACTGAGATAATAACTCTGAATATGCTCGTTAAAATCCTTGTCTTTCCGGTAATTGGTCATTCCCCAGAAATCCACTTCCTCATCATGTTCAAACTGCTGATAAATGGAATCTAGATCCCAAAGAGGTCCAAAGCAAGTATCATTCATGAGGGTAACAGAATCAAAGTGAGCCAGTTGATCAAAGCCGACTGTCTTCATTCCATCCCGCCAAGCAGCAAAGTCAAAGCCACTATTTTGGCGCTCAAGAATATCATCCACCAGATGTTGTGCTGCTAAATTAGACTTCACGTCTTCTGGAAGCTGACTATTAGAGATAAAGACCACACGTGAATACAAGGGGCGAATTTTTTCTAATTGATAAAGTACATGTCCACTAATAAAGTTAAATTTATTGAAGTGAACGTACAAAAGTAAACGTTGCATATTATTTCCTTATTCTTAAGAATTTCAAGATCTTTGTTGGAATCGTCCAACGGCGAGAATGGATGACGGAATTGTATTCATGAGATAATTTTTTATGTTTCTCATGTAAGTTGAATAGGTGTCTGCTAAATTCTTCGTCACTTTCTTTTTCATAGGAGAATTGAAATTGATTACCTGAACTATTCGAAAGATCAAAAAGAATATGTGGATGGGTATTAAAGAAAACCAAAACATCCTCGAAATCAATTCCGTTTGAAGTTACAAGAGGAATTTCTCTTTGATCCTCCAATGCTATCAATGACAATTTTTTATAAGAGCTTGGAAATTCTGAAAGTAATATTTTTAGACTCTTTTCATTTTCAAGCTGAAAGATAATGGTGCCCGTATTTTCCATTCTCTCTTTTGTTATTTCATGGTAGGCTGAATGGAGCCCATCATTAGAAGCTGAGATCACCACTTGAGATTTACCAATCACTTCGATATCATGATTCTTGAATTTCATCCCCAAAAATCGAGCATACTTCGAGGATAGCTTTTGGTTCACAATTGGTGTTTCTACTTCAATGTTATCTTTAAAAATAGCATAGATCGTCTTAAGATTATATTTCTTTCGAGCAAGTTCTTGATCCAGTAATTGTTTTTCTTTATAGATATCAAAATTCTCAATCACTGTAGCCATTTGTTGACTTAGCAAATCCCTATCCCCTAGTGTATATAAATTTCCAGTTTCTAAAAATTTACTCGAAGATAAATGACCTAAATTATCGGAAATGATTGCGGGAACACCATTTAGGACTGATTCCACAAATACCAAAGAAAATGTTTCTAATGTAGCAGGCAAGACGAGGATATCCTTATCTGTCACCAAGGACCATGGATCCGATTGAAATCCAACAAAAGTTACATGATCTAGATGGTGCGTTTGAATATAGTCATCCATCAACTTTTTATACTGTTCATCCCATCCCCCGATAAAGACCAGTTCAATATCTTTCCGATTTAACTGATTATAGGCTGCGAGCAATTCAAGCTGATTTTTCCGTTCATTAATCCCACCAATTGATACAAAACGAGAAATAGTAGAATTCTTGAGCGGACGCTCTTGAACTTCTGTATAGGGAATAAAGGGAATCAATTTATCAGTCGTAAAATAATTCGTAAGAGTGTGGTACAATTCCCCTTCGACTACAAAAATTTTATCAGACAAATCATCAATTAAGGGAATTAGCTCTTTATAATAGCCAAACTCGCCAAAAGGAAATTCATGAATAATATAAAAATGTCTCACCTTTTCACATGCAGCTGCGATAGCTCCCTGAAACACATTTACTGTATTCGAAATAACCAGTTCAATCTGTTCATTCTGAATGATTTCTCTTACTTCATCAATATTCTTTTGTTGAGATGCTTGGATTTCTAAATCAGAAATATCCAGCGTTTTAGACTCAGGCCACCACCACTGATTGGTTTTTAACTGAAATAGTTTAATTCCAGTTGTATCCATATGACGGAGATAGTCTTTATCGATGTGTGGAGTATTATCCGGGATCACATTATATACTTCGTGACCTTCTTGAACTAACAACTTCATTAGGTTCACAATCGATACTTCCGCTCCACTAAACATGGCTCCAACAGGAGATACAAATAAAATTTTCATAGTCTACACCAAAGAAATTATTCCCACTTGCCTTGACGGATTAACAATCCAGTAGATGAATCCAACTCTGAACGATTGGTCCGATCCACAACCCGATCAATTGAAAAGACTGGAGGGTTTGTTGTCGACAATATTGCTAAGTTTTCTTGATTTTCGTCTCTTAAAAATGCTACTAGTCTTAACTTCACATGATTAAAGTACGGCAACTTACATTTATAAGTGATATTTTTGGGTCCGACACCAGATAATGGAATATCCATGGAATTATCATTATAAAGCCCATTCCCCGTAGAAATATCAACAAATGAAAAGGCTATATGAGGATTCACAGAATCATCTAAAAGATTGAATGCAAACTCAATAACAACCTCATCATCAGGAGTTACTTTTTTAGGAGAAAGCAATCTAGCTGTAAAATCTTTAACTTCCGCTGTGACCAAGCCCTCATCTTCATTTCCATTAGGATGGGAGCTCGATTCCAAATTGTCAAAACTATATTGATCAGAAACGTCAAAAGGATCACCAATGGCTTTCACCAATCCATTTTCAATCAAAACAGCCTTGTTACAATATTTCTTAACGGCTCCCATATCGTGGGTAACCAGAATCGTGGTTTTCCCTGACTTCTTGCGCTCTTGGAAGTAATCATTACACTTACGCTGGAAGGCTTCGTCTCCTACTGCTAGTACCTCGTCCAAAATCAAGATATCGCCTTGTGCCTTAATGGCAACCGAAAAGGCTAGACGAACCTGCATCCCTGATGAGTAGTTCTTGAGTTTTTGGTTCATGAAGTCATGCAACTCAGCAAAGTCTACGATATCATTATACATGGCATCAATTTCAGCTGTTGAGAAGCCCAGCATAGCCCCATTCATATAGACATTTTCTCGACCAGTCAGTTCAGGATTAAAACCGACGCCAAGCTCGATAAAGGATACCAACTTCCCATCGATGGTGACGGAACCTTTTTCCGGCACATAGATTTCTGAAATAATTTTTAAGAGGGTTGATTTTCCAGAACCATTTCTTCCGAGGATCCCGAAAAAGTCTCCTTTTTCTACTTCAAAAGAAATATCCTTAAGAACGTGCTGTTCTTTGTACCCTTTGATTCCTTTGAAACGATTGACCAGGGCAGTTCGAAGGCTATTGGTTGCTTCTGTTGGCAACTTAAAGTACTTGCTGACATGGTCTACTTTTACTGCAATTTGTTTATCTGTCATTAGAGAATCTCCGCAAATTTCTTAGCATGTTTGTTAAAGTAAGCAAAGCCAGCGATAAAAATAAGAATGGGCAAGACATAAGGAATCAGTACCAAGAACTTATTCTCCACCAAAAGCCAGACTGGGGTGTTGGCCTTATCAATTAAGAAATAACGCATGTCTTGAATAATTTGAGCCAAGGGATTCATCATGACCAACTTCGCAGCCCATGGATTGCGATCTGCAATAAAGGTAATCGGGTAGATAATTGGCGTTGCATACAATCCGGCTTGCAAGAGCACTTCCCAAACTTGACCTAGGTCACGGAAACGGACAAAAAATGTCGCTAAGATCAATGCACATCCTGTCGCCATCAAGAATAACTCAAAGAATAGCGGAATGACCATCAAGGCTGTCCAAGAAAATGTCACCCCATTAAAGAATGAAAAAATCAAGACCACAACCAGGTTAATGACAAAGTTAATCGCTGCTCCTGAAATTGCGGACAAGACAATGATGTGTTTGGAGAAGTTCAACTTCCGCAACAGGTCGCCTCGACTAACGATCGACACCATCCCCATGGAGGTCGCTTCTGAGAAGAACCCCCAGACTACATTGGCCAACAAAAGGGCAACTGGGAAATGGGGTACATCTCCACCCAAGCGTAAGAATCGGATGAAGACAATATACATAATACTAAAGGTCATCAAGGGCTTTAAAATCGACCAAAGATAACCAATTGCTGATCCTTGGTAGCGTAATTTAAAGTCTGTTTTAATTAACTCTCGTAATAAAATTCGATTTTTCTGACTAAAAACGTCAAACATTATTTTTTACCTCGATATGCAAACTTTGTCAGAATCAAGCTAGTAAACACAAAGGTGTGAAAAGCTCGGTTCTTACGGTAACCATACTGACGAATCCGTCTCAAACGTTCTCTTAGCGGTACGTCCATGATGGTCACAAAGTTCTCAATAATTTCTTTATTTTGGGGACTGACTGGCAGATCCAATAAATTTTTTGCTTGTTCTTGACTGGACTCGATGAGATTCCAATATTTAGCAAACAAAATATGAGGGCGAACCCAGTTTTTAACCCGTTTTCTTAGGGTTCGAGCTCCTAGAACATTGCTACTGTGCTGACGGTACAACTCTGTCGGTTGATCAATATAGATGAGCTTCCCAAAAGCAGTTGCCAACAAGGCTAGGTACCAATCATGCATGAGAAGCGCATGTTGTTCCTGACCTGTCCATAAGTCAGCCAGCGCATGGTTAATCATGGCTACTCCGCCAGTTACTGTATTTTCTGTCAATTCTTGAATCAGTTCCGTATTTGCATGATCAGACTGGGTGCGAATCATACTTTCGTGCTGCACATTCAAGTTTTCATCAACCACTTTTAAATCTGTGTAGACTAGCAAAGGCTCTTCTTGCAGATGTTTCTCTGCTTCTGCTACTTGGAGGGCAATCTTTTCAGGAAGCCAGACATCGTCTTGGTCACTGAAGCAATAAAGATCAGCCTTTTCATATTTTAAGAGTGTGTGAAAACTCTTGATGACACCCAGATTTTCGATGACTCCTTGATTGATAAAGCGAATGCGCTCATCTTGGGCAACTAACTCTTGAATGATCTCTACCGTACCATCAGTTGACCCGTCATCTCGGATCAAGAGTTGCCAGTCCCGATACGTCTGGTCTTGGATACTTTTGACCTGCTCTTTTAAATACTGTTCACCATTATAGGTGGACAACAAGATATTTACTTTCATGATAAGAATAATTCCTCGTACTCACCTACAATTTTTTCCCAGGTAAAGTTTTGTTTCATGTTGGCTTTGGCTAATTGACCCCATTTAGAGACATCTTCTAAAGGATCAACCTGGTCAATCAAATGCGCCAAATTCCCAGTTTCTTTAGTCCAATATTGGGCTGTGTCCTTTGCGACCGTTTGGTTAAAGGAAACACCTAGAACCAAATTCAGATCTGTCTGAGCGAGAGCTTCTAGGAGACCTGGATTGGTTCCTCCCACTTCATGACCATGAATATAGGCGAAAGCTTCTTTACGGATATACTTCAACAGGTCTTGATCGTAGACCGTTCCTACAAATTTTACACGTGGGTCCCGATCAAAGCCCGTTCGAGCTCGAAGCTCTTCAAAATAGGGATTGCCTTCATGGTTACAAATGATCACCAAATCCCGCTTGGTAGAAGAGGCCATGAATTCACGAATGGCAGTCTCGTAATTATTTTCTGGAACAAAGCGACCCAAAATCAAGTAATAGTTTTTCTCTTGTGTCTGCCACTTCTGATAGAGTTCTCTGACCTTCCTATCCTGACTGGTCAGGCTGGTCGGAGATAAGTCCGTCCCATAGGCAATATAGGTCGTCTTGGACCAAGGGTAGGCTTCTTTGATATAGGACTTGATTCCTGGGTTGTCAGAAATCACCAAATCTGCGTGGCGCGTCATGATTTTTTCAGAATACTTGAGATAGGCTTGGATCGGTTTAGCCCACTTGGCTCTCTTCCACTCCAGTCCATCTGGATTGATATAGAATTTCCCACCCATTTTATGAATCTTACGCGCAAAGGGTGCCACAAAGGCCCCAATTGTATTGCCCAAAACATAAAAAATCGGCTGTGCAATTCCTTGCTTTTTGATAACCTTCAAGGCATAGTTGATGGCCATCATATCATAAGCGATGACACGCGCAGGTCCAAGCTTGGGTGCTTTGATCGTGAAACAATCGACACCCTTATAGTCAAAATGATGATAGGCTTGATCATTAGAAAGGCAAGCAACATGGTACTGGATTTCCGAAGACACTTGACGCGAAACCAACTGGTCTACAAAAGTTTCAAAACCACCATATTGAGCCGGAAGCCCACGACTTCCGATAATAAAAACGTGTTGCATAATTTTCCCTTTCTAACAATTTACAGTCTATTCAATTATACCATTTTCTAGGCTTTTTGCCTAATCCAAACAGAAAAGCGACCCTCAAGGGCCGCTTCTATCTGATCTTATTTCACTTCTTGTTTGTAAAACTCTTTTAAAGCATCCTTCCAGCTTGGAATCACGAATCCTGTAGCCTTAGCCTTAGCTAAGCTCATCGTTGAGTTAAGTGGGCGTTTCGCCTTAGCTGGGAATTGGCTAGAATCAACAGGTTTCACTTCAACATCCGTATCTTTGAGGATTTCAACGGCAAAGTCATACCAAGTTGTATCTTCTTCCGCATCATTAGACAAGTGGTAATAGCCATATTCTTTACGATTTTCAGCCAAATAAGTCATGAACTCTGCAAGAGTGCGTGTCCAGGTTGGACGACCATGTTGGTCATTAACGACGGTCAAAGTCTTGTGTGTCTTGGCTAAGTTTTGCATGGTGAAGACAAAGTTCTTACCATAGTTCCCGAAAACCCAAGCTGTACGGATGATATAGAAGTTAGAAACATGCTTCTCAACCAATTCTTCTCCCATACGTTTCGTACGACCGTACTCTGTTTGAGGATCTGGTTGATCGTCTACTTCCCATTCTTGTCCAACTGGTTTTTTCCCATCAAAAACGTAATCGGTTGAGATATAAACCAAAGTTGCACCGTGTTTTTCAGACGCTTTTGCTACATTTTCCGTACCAGTCACGTTGATGGCATAGTCCAACTCTTTTCCTTCATCTTCAGCAGCATCAACAGCTGTGTAAGCAGCACAGTGATATACCAAGGTTGGTTTTACTTCCGCAAATACCTCGTCTACTTTCTCTGCATTTGTGATGTCCATTTCAGCTACATCGACAGCTACATATTCTTCATTTCGTTCATCTAACAAATGGCGAAGCTCTGTCCCAAGTTGACCATTTGCTCCTGTAATTAAAATCATGTTACGTTCCTTTCGAATGCTTTTTCCCTATCATTATAGCAAAAAAAGCAGAAGTTTTCTGCTTTTTAGGATGGGAATTGCCCCTTATTTTTTGAAAACTTCTGTTTAAAAATGAAGAACACTAGTATCCAAGAGATCCATTCTATCATGAAACCAAGATACTGTATAAATGTCTTGTGATAAGAAATTTTTACATGACCAGAATTTCTAATAGATAAATAAATTTTACCATCATTTAAAACTTTTTCTGAAACAGTTGGTCTCCGAGCTTTTTTATTTTCTTTTAATTCCGATTCGGTAAAAGCACGCTGTTTCAGTACAGGTTGAGATCCTTCAGCTCCCCTAGAATATTCTGCGCGATATCCTTTGTACCATATCATTGGTATAGAGACGCTAGTTTCTTTTTTGTCATCAGGAACTTTTATATCAAATTCTAAAAGATTGTATCTTTTTTTAATATTTGATATTTTTACATCCTTCCCTGTTTGAAATTCTGTAAATTGTGGTAAGCGTATATCTTGGTTATTGACATCAAGATTGTAATATTCATCACCTACAGGATCAATATATTTGGATTTATCACCTTTATAAACCGATTTTAGTAATTTTTCATTCTTTTTATTATCCTCACGCATCTGTTTGTAATTTTTTGAAGAGGAATCAAATTGAGGAACAACATGACTGAAATAGAAAGATAAACTCAAGATACATAAAACGATCGAGAAGAAACCATTTCTATTTGTAACAGCAAGAAAGAATAGGAACAACAGGGGAATGAAAAATAGTAAACGCCCTGAATACTGCATACTCCCTATAAAACTGTATTTCAATATAGAATTCCAAGGCAAAATACTTGTCGCAGAAAAATATAAAATCCAACAAGTCCAAAACATGGTCTTACTTAATCTTCCTAGACGACGATAGAATAAGAATACGATCATACTCGCATAAAATAGTCCATCTCGTACAAATTGATGGATCGGCCACTCTAATGGTGTGAAAGGCTTATAAAAACCATATCGATCTGCTTGGAATGGGAAAGGAACCAAAAAAGTATCTTTCACGTCGACAGGAAAACTTCTCGCTGTCCATGTGAAGAAAAACTTTTGTGATGAAACCTGTTCAAGATATTGAAAAATGTATCCTGCCGACAAGCATAAGGCAAACAGGATAGAAAATACAAAGGAAACGATCTTTTCAAGTGTGAGCTTTTTATAATTTAAACATAAAAATACCGCAGAAAAGATTGCTAATATAATCGTTGATAAAATATGGGTTTGAATTAAAAGTGCTACTACAATCCCCAAATAGATAGGGTTCTTTTTATTTAAGTAGAGCACACGATAAATAGAATATATAAGAATTGGGACTATCGGCACTACCATGGTCATTCCAAAACCAAATAAGGTATAATAACACGGTATTGTCAAAGCCACTACTAAGCCAGTTATCTTATTATTTACTATTTTCGAAACAACAATATAACTTGATAGAATTGTACAAAGAGTGATCAGGAAGGCAAAAATACTATAAGCAAGATTTCCATCGTTCGTCATCATATAAACGATAGCTGACGGATAAAACTGCCAATTACCATAAAACATGGGAGAAGCATATCCTGTACCAAATGCAAATAAAAAATTCAGATTGGGAATGATATCCCAATGTTCAATAGATTCCGCCAAGCCGACAATGCGTGATAAATGGAACACATAGTCATATGAGCGACTTTGAAAATTGATCAGATTGAAAGATACAAATGTAAAAATGAACGCATAGGAAGTTAATAATAAATAGATCAACTTATTACTAATTTGGTTGAAAATATCTATAAGCCGGTCAATATGACTACGGATCCCTTTTACCATATCCAACTGATTGATTTTATCGAGGAGCCGATCAATTTCCTTGTAAAATCTATCTATCTTTTGCTTAACAGCAAGACTCATACTTAGGATATTGTTCATTCTTCACTTTTCTCTTTAATAACATAGATAGGACGTTTCTTGGTTTCCATGAAGATTTTACCGATATATTTTCCTAAAATCCCAATGGTTAGTAATTGGAACCCTCCTAGGAAAAGAATCACTGTCATGAGGGATGGCCATCCAGAAGTAGGATCTCCAAACACCAAAGTACGAATCACAATCAAGATCATCATGACAAATGCTAAAATCCAAGATAGAAGTCCACCAATAAAGGCAATATTTAGTGGGGCATCTGAGAAGTTAACGATCCCTTCAATCGAGTATTTGAAGAGAGACCAAAAATTCCAAGACGTCTCTCCTGCCACGCGCTCTACATTTTTATATTCGAGGTATTCTGTCTCAAATCCTACCCAAGCAAAAATCCCTTTTGAAAAACGATTGTACTCTGATAACTCCATAATGGCATCGACCATAGGACGGCGCATCAGACGGAAATCACGCGCCCCGTCGACCATTTCCACTTGGCTAATATGGTTGATCAATTTATAAAACATCCGAGCAAAGAAAGACCGAATCGGAGGTTCACCATCCCGGGTTACGCGTCGGGTTCCGACACAGTCCAGGTCAGGCACTTCATCCAACTTCTGCTTCATTTCGATCAATAGTTCTGGAGGATCCTGTAGATCCACGTCCATGACGGTTACATAATGACCGGTGGCATGTTGAAGGCCGGCATAAAGTGCTGCTTCCTTCCCAAAGTTCCGTGAAAAGGAAAGATAGTGCACATTCAAATCTGTAATATGTAGCTTCCGAAGGACAGATAGCGTTTTATCTGATGAGCCGTCATTTATAAAAATATATTCAAACTTTTCTCCCATCTCCATCCGAACACGTTCCATTTCTCTGTAAAATAATGGAATTGATTCTTCTTCGTTAAAACATGGGACTACAACTGATAGTGTCATCTCTTACTCCTTGACTTATTCACTTTCTATTGTAACAAAAAACTAGGGTTTCCCCTAGTATTAACTGATTTTAGTCTTTTAATTATACTACAGCATATAAAACAGAAATCGTTTGTAGTATCGTTAACCCTATAATAATGAGACTACTTTCTACTACAAAATGATCCGTAAACGTTTGTTCATCTGAAATTCTTTGCTTAAACAAACTGCAAATTACTGGCAGAGTCAGAGCGACAACGCCTAGATAATATCTACCTTGAACTCCTAAAACTTCAAAATTTCCTACTGGTGTCCAGGTTAGATACAAGGTTAAAGTGATTAACCCAACAATTGCAAAAGAAACCAAACTTGCTCCTACTACTGATACTTTCGGAAGTTTGATCTTCCCAAAATTTGAAAAAGTAATCAAGGTATACACAGCATAGATAGGAATAAGAACCTCTGACATCGACAAATCTAACCAACCAAAGGTATAGAGTTGATTTAAATGACTGACTGATAATAGCATCTCCTTCAAAATCACTGGAAGATACCAATGAGGTTTTGAAATGATACTAAGTACCTGAGACTTCACATCCGCTCCATCCAGTTTAAAGTTCTCAATTCGAACTTGCTGGGTAAGAACGTACCAAAAAATCGTAAAGACAAAGACTGCGATAATCAATGCGAGAGAGATGAGATAGTAGTTTTTACACTTCGTTTTCTTTCTCGGTATAAAGAGCAATAGTCCTACTAGCAAGACATAAGGAAGTTTCATTGTTACAAGGATGATACAAAGCAAAGCATACAGCAATAAATCCTTGATGCTAACAACTTTTTCATCATCTGTTACATAGTTCAAGAACAATCCAATAATGATGTAGGTTAACCCTAATGCTACACTATCTTGATTATAAGAAGCAGCCAGAACCAGATTCATTGGAAACATCGCCACCATTGTCATCAACTGCTTCGCTTTTCCACTTAATTTAATGGCAATGAGAGCTAAAATACAGTAAGCGATGACATTAAAAATTCGACCCAAATAATAGGAGACTCCTACGCTCAAGTTCAAAAATTTTCCAATCCCGAATCCAAGAGCCTGAGGAATGTATCCAATAAACCAATATGAGTTGGTTGCCCTGTAATCCGTTTCTTTACCAAACTTCACTTGTTTGGTCGTCTGCCCTTCTTTAAACAAAGAAGATTTGGTAAATGGTTTTTTGAAATTTTTATATACATCAAAGTAATCTTCCGTAATATGGATATTTTTATTTCCCATATTGACGTTACCTTCCACAATATGAATCGTTCTTGATAGGTGAACTTGTTCATCGGGTGTATTCAAAACAGGTGTAATGAAAGCAAAGGAAAGACCGCCAATAAGCATAGCAATGAAGGTTCCTATATTTTTCTTCGGTAAAAGAAAAATGAGAAAAGCAAATACTATAAATAGTAGCACACCAATTTTGGGAAAATCTACTAAACGCTTTGTATAAATGACTGTCATACAAAAGGCCAGAACCGCGAAAGCTCCTAAATACTTTTTATTTCGCTCATAACTATCAACAAAAAATCCCATTAGTTTCTCCTACTTATTCGAATTTTGACTCTTCAAATATTGCTTCATCAGCAACTTAGCAATCCATTTTGGCCAAAAAATTTCCAATGTTTCTAAATCTTCTTGACTACGAGTATTATTAGAGATTGTTTTCGAGGTTTCTGATTCTTCATGAATACGATGACACATTAATGGTTTGTCTACATATACAAATGAGCCTTTCATTTTTCCAATCTGATACCAAGCAATCCAATCTAGATTTCCTTTCAACTTTTCATCAAACTTAAACCCATTCAAAACAGATAAATCATATGAAACTGAAGGGCAACATATTGCATTCCCGAATGCCAAGACTCTAGTTCTCCATAATTTGCTTTTTGGAAATAAATTTATAGTTCTCAACATTAATCTCTTTATCTTAAGATTGAGTGTACGTTCAATTTTCTTTCCATTTTTTTCTTCAAAATAATCCGAATATGCTATTAAAGCATCTGGATTTGATTGGAATTTTTTAATAATTAATTCTGAATATTGAGGCTCATAATAATCATCCTGATGGGCGATTGTCGCGTATCTTGTTTTTACACATGACAATGCATTATTCCAATCTTTTCCTATTGAACCACCACTACCATGATAATATGCAATATTATATTTTTTACATAATTCCTCAATTTGAAGACTAGGTGTTGAAGTATATAAAATAATAGAAGATTGATTATGTTGATTAACTAATGACAGCATACATTCTTCTAAATAGGAGGAATTCCCGTATGCACAGATAACAAAAGTATGAATTTCTTTTAAATTCATTTAAAATCTCCTTTTCACATAAAGAAATAAACTAAATCCCCCGATAACATATATTACCATTACCAGCATAAAACTTAAACATGCACCAAGTATACCTTGAGAGATTATGAAGGGTTTACTTAATAGGACACTCGCAATATACATAATATTATAAACTACCAATAATAAATTGTGCTTCCTATAAATAGTCAAAATATTTTCAAATACTAAAGCAATTGAATACAAAATCCCTGAAAATACTAGAACGGTTAATTCTAGTCGGTAACGATTCAAGTCAACTCCGAAAATAAGACTAAGAACTGGTGTACCAATTAAATAACTTACTAAGGTAGTAAATAAACCAACAAGAATCAAAAAAACAAATATTTTTTTAATAATACTGTAGAATTGGATCATTTTACCAGCTTGTCTTTTTTCTGCTAACGAAGTAATCAGAGGTCTTATTACTAGAATACACAAACTCATGAAAAACACTGGCATAAATAATATATTAAAATCACGTTGTACACCTGATTGCATTTTTTGACTAAGAAGTTGTTGTGCAATGATAATTCTAGGTTCGTTAAAAATCAGGTTAATAAGAAAACCATATATAAATAAAGAAAAACAATCTTTTAAAATTAAAAGTCCTTGTCTAAGATCATTTTTCGAAAAAGTTCGTTTATTATCCAAAGAATGAAACAACTTTGAAAATTTAATATCGAAACCGACTATAAACAAAATATTATAAATGACCACTAGAAGAAAGCCAACCAATAAATTTTTCTGAATCATTAGGGATACAAATAAGATAACTACACTTATAAGATACCTAAAGAACATAGATTTACCAGCAATATCAAGTCTAGATTTTTGTTGAAACAGACCTTGATAAAGGTCAGACCATACATCACATGTACGGTAAGCTAAAATAAGAATAGTTAAGCCAATAACAAAACTTGAACTTAAATCATAATGGATAAAAACTAAGTAAGGATAGAGAGTTATCCACATTAATATAGTGGAAATAATCCTGGCTATATAATAATTCTTAAATGAAAACTTATTAACAATATCTGTTGCTTGATAATTCCTGACTTGAAAGAGGCCTATGATTACCCATAAATTCCCAACAGAAATTGCCAAACTATACTGATCCGCAATAGTAGGACTTTGAAACCTAGAAACTATAATAAGAAAACAAACTGAAACTGCTGCTGCAGCTAGATTGCCTAGTAAATTCCAAATGTAAATACTTTTTTGAGAAGGAGTATTATTCATCTTTCTCCTCATTTTTGTTTAAAGCGATAACTTGAACAAGATTTTTTAACTTAGTATCTAATTTTGACAATCGTACAGTTAATTGAAACTGATTCATTAATAACAAGAAAATAATAAAAAGAAAAATAAAATTAACAGCGGATGCAATTCCTAAAGATGCTGCAATAATCTCTGCTAACTTTGGAAAAATACTAAAAACTAATAAAATTAATGAGAAGAAAATCCAAAACAAGGCGTCATTAATCTGAACACGTGATTTTCTAATATTCTGAAGGATGAACCCGCATGTTCCCAATGAAACAATAACTAATACAACTTGAAACCAGATTGACATTCTATTTTCCTCTCTCTCTAAAATTCTGAATGAATAAAATAGACACGAACATGTGAATCATGTACTTAATGGAACGTGAAAAAGTTAAATAGCTTTCTCCTGCTTGTCTCTCTTCCATACGAACTTGAACTTCTGAAATTGGAACACCTTTTCGTAATAAATAGGAAACAGTATCTGGTTCAGGTCCATAGTTAATATTCTTTGCAAAAACTTGTATTAGATCTTTAGAAAACATTCTCATTCCTGAAGTTGGATCATTAATCGTTTTCCCAGTGGTTAATTTAATAGCAAAACTAATGAGTGTATTTCCCAACATACGAAATGAATTTGGTCTTTTCTCCGAAACAAAACGAGAACCTATAACCATTTTATTGCCTTTATCAATTTCTTCTTCTAAAGCGGCAATATATTCTGGAAGATGTTGACCATCTGCATCAAATTGAACAGCTTTTTCATAGCCATGTTGATAAGCATATAATAATCCTGTCTGAAACGCTCCAGCTAAACCGAGATTAACTGGTAAATCAATAATATTATACCCATTTTTATGACAAATTTCTGAAGTTCGGTCTCGAGAACCGTCATTGATAATCACATAATCATACTGAGAATAATTTTGAATAATATTATCTACTACCGTTTGAATAGAACCTTCCTCGTTATAAGCTGGGATAATAATCAATAAATCTGAGGATTTCAATCTCCTTTGTCCTCCATTAAAATTCTTTTTAACCATTATACAATAACCATAATGTTTTATCCACTAATCTAGAAACTTAATACTATCAAATACAATTATTTTAAGTAAAAAAGCTTGATATTAGTTATAAATATCAAGCGATTCATTAAGATTCGTTATTATTCAAATCCATTTGGATGTTTACTCTGCCATCTCCAAGCATCTTGGCACATCCGATGAATATCAAATTGGGCACTCCATCCTAGTTCTTCACGTGCTTTGGATGGATCTGCATAACAGGTTGCAATGTCACCAGGTCGTCGATCAATAATCTTGAATGGAATTGGTTTTCCCACAACCTTCTCCATATTTTGAATAATTTCTAATACAGAGTAACCTCTACCGGTCCCAAGATTATAGATATTCAAGCCTGAATCTGGGTTCATTTTTTTCAATGCAGCAACGTGGCCTTTCGCCAAGTCAACTACATGGATATAATCGCGTACTCCAGTTCCATCTGGTGTTGGATAATCGTTTCCAAACACATTCACAGACTCTAATTTTCCTACTGCTACTTGTGTTACATATGGTAATAGATTATTTGGAATACCATTTGGATTTTCACCAATATTCCCGCTTTCATGAGCCCCAATTGGATTAAAGTAGCGCAATAATACAATATTCCATGAAGGATCCGCTTTGTAAATATCTTGAAGGATATCCTCAATCATGAGTTTCGTTCTACCATATGGATTTGTAACAGATAAAGGAAAGTCTTCCAAGATAGGAACAGTATGTGGATCTCCATAGACAGTTGCTGATGAACTGAAGATGATATTTTTACACTGCACCTCTTCCATCACCTGAAGCAAAGTCAACGTTCCACTAATATTGTTTTCATAATAAGTAAGCGGAATTTGAACTGATTCTCCAACTGCTTTCAATGCAGCAAAGTGAATCACACCAGTCGGTTTTTCTTTTAGAAAAATTTCTAAAAGCTTTGATCTATCACGAATATCCTCATTATAAAAAGTAATAGATTTACCTAGGATTTTTTCTACTTCTTGTATACTTTTCTCACTACTATTTACTAAATTATCAACGATGACAACTTCATGACCTGCATTTACTAACTCAATGATGGTATGAGAACCGATAAATCCAGCTCCACCAGTTACTAATATTTTATATTTCATTATACTGTCCTCATTTAAATAAATTACCTTAATTATCCCATAATTCAAAAATAATTTCAAAAGTTGCCCTACATTTTTCACCCCGCCCCTCCTCCTTTTCATGGTATAATAGAGTGAATTGATTACGGGAGGACATCTTATGCTAAGGCTTGGAATTATTGGAACGAGTTGGATTTCACATGAATTTATACATGCTGCTCACCAAACGGGTCACTATCACTTGCAGGCTGTATATTCGAGAAAAATGAAGACAGCTCAAGATTTTTGTGAGCCTTATGGGGTGAGCTCTTGCTACACAGACTTGGTCGATTTCTTAGACAGTGAGCTGGACGTGGTCTACATTGCTAGCCCTAATTCTCTTCACTTCGCTCAGGCCAAGCTTGCTATTTTAGCAAAGAAGCATGTCATCATTGAAAAACCGGCTGTGACGAAGCCTTCTGAATGGAAGGAACTGGTGAAGCTTGCTAAGGAGCACCAGGTCTATCTCTTTGAAGCTGCTAGAAATTACCAAGAAGCAGCCTTTCAAGTCGTTAAAGATTTCCTCTCGAATCAGGACATACTAGGTGCTAACTTTACCTTTGCCAAGTATTCTTCCAAGTTACCTGCCCTCCTTTCTGGTGAGATGCCGAATATTTTCTCAGATGTCTATGCAGGTGGGGCCTTGATGGATCTGGGTATCTACTGCCTCTACCTGGCCATTGGCTTCTTTGGAGCTCCAATCTCCAGCCACTACACCGCTCAGCAATTACCCAATTCGGTTGATCTCTATGGTCAGGGTGTTTTGATCTATCCAGAGTTTCAGGTTGCCATTCAGGCGGGGAAAAATATCACCAGCCATCTACCTGCTGAAATCTATACTAAGACTGGAACACTAACTCTAAATGCTGTAGCAGCCATCAACCAGGCCCGCTTCATCAGCCATGCTGGTGAGGTCATCGACCTTCCTCTCACGCCTTGCAGTCATGTCATGCAAGAAGAGGCAGAAGCCTTTGCCCATGCCATGGCTGGTCACAAGGAGGCTGCTTATCTCGAATGGTTACAAACGGCTGCGCAGGTCCATGAAACCCTCTACCAGATGCGTCAGAGCGCTGGAATACAATTTAAGGATGAAAAAGAATGAAAGAACAATTTCCACAAAGCTGGAAAGATCAGCTAGAAACACTCGGATTTGATACATTCACTGAAATTCAAGAGCAAATCTTCACTCCTATCTATGAAGGAGAAAATGTCCTTGGGATCAGTCCTACCGGTACTGGTAAGACACTTGCCTACCTCTTTCCAACCTTGCTCAAACTCAAACCGAAGAAGGCCCAACAACTCTTGATTCTAGCTCCTAATACAGAGTTAGCAGGACAAATTTTTGATGTCACCAAGCAATGGGCAGAGCCTCTTGGGCTCCAGACCCAACTCTTCCTGTCAGGATCCAGTCAAAAACGGCAAATCGAACGTCTCAAAAAAGGACCCGAAATCCTGGTTGGGACGCCTGGTCGGATCTTTGAACTGATCAAGCTGAAAAAGATCAAAATGATGAATGTGGAAACCATCATTTTAGATGAATTTGACCAATTACTGAGTGATTCTCAGTACCACTTCGTCGACAAGATCAGCCACTATGCTCCCCGCGACCACCAACACATCTACATGAGCGCCACAGCCAAGGTCGCTCCAGACCAATTAGAAGAAAATACCCTTCGCATTACGGTTGATGGAGTTTCTTTGGACAATATTCAACATTTTTATATGCAAGTGGATCGGCGTGACAAGGTCGAATTGCTCCGCAAACTCGCCTACGTCGAAGATTTTCGTGGTCTGGCTTTTTTCAACAGCCTATCTGATCTGGGTAGTGCTGAAGAAAAACTACAATACCGGGGTGTTGAGGCCGTGTCGCTGGCTAGTGATGTCAATGTCAAATACCGCAAGGTCATTCTCGAACGCTTCAAAGATCATCAGCTAACCCTCTTACTGGCCACCGATTTGGTCGCTCGTGGAATCGATATTGAACATCTTGAATGTGTGATTAACTATGATATTCCTCGTGACGTAGAGACCTATACCCACCGTGTCGGTCGAACAGGTCGAATGGGGCGTGATGGCTATGTGATCACCTTTATCACCCACCCAGAAGAACTCAAATCTTTGAAAAAATACGCTTCTGTCCGTGAACTTGTTTTAAAAAATTCCGAACTATTTTTAAATGAATAAGAAAATCCTCTGCTAGTAAATTTACTGCAGAGGATTTTTTAGTTAATTTCCATTGTAATAAATGCGATGACTTTCAAGTTGATAATCCAACAATTCATCTACCGTTACAAAGGTATAGCCTTGTGATTTAAGGTAGTCAAGGACGGTCGGAAGAGCATCAATCGTGGTTTGATGGATATCATGCATGAGGATAATCGAACCCGGTTTGACTTCTTTTTTCACTTCATTGAGAATAGCCGTCGTATTATGAGTTTTCCAATCCAGGCTATCCACATCCCACATGATGAAGGACTGGTCTACACTGTATTGGATGGCGTTATTGATGGCTCCATACGGAGGACGCGTGATCTTTGTCTGCACACCTGTCGCTTTTTGAATAGCTTCTTGGGTATCCAAGATCTCTTTTTTGGCATTATCCAAGCTCAATTTTGGCAATTGAGGGTGATCCCAGGTATGGTTCCCGATTTGATGACCTTCTTTGCGGACTTGCTTAGCAATATCAGGATTCGCACTGACATTTTTTCCGACCATAAAGAAGGTAGCTTTAGCATTGTATTTCTTCAAGATAGCCAGTGCCTGAGGAGTCGTCGTTGGATCCGGTCCATCATCAAAGGTCAGGGCAATCATCTTACGATGGCGTTCTTCAATATAGGATTGGTAAGAAGCTAAATCATCAGGAAGCAAGCGCTCTGTATCAATCACGTCATAGAATTTAGATAAGGGAACAGTAAAGGTATCGTCTCCTTTAACCTTGTTTGGAAATGGAATGGTGAAATTCCCTTTTTCATATTGGAATTCCCATTGGCTCAAGTCCAACTCTGAGAAGTGGGCAACCATTTGATCAATGCTTTCCTCATCTAGCTGACGAAAGGCTAGATTCCCTCGTAGTTCCTCCAAAAAGATCTGCTTGGCTCCATCTGGATCCGCAAAAACCTGGCTCAGGGTCAGAGGATTGTTCTCATCATCCAAGTAAAAGAGGGGCAACTTCACCGTCTCATCTTTGATGAATTTCCCTTTTTTGTACTGGTATTCAGCCCGTTTGATTTGGATAGGATGATAACCAACAAAAGGTGCTTCTGCTTCTTCACTATGGTAGAAGGTCAGATGCTTAGGCTCTTTGGTTTTCTCATCGGTTCCTAGACGCTGAAGGTCTTCTTGGATCTTCTCTTTAATAATCTCAACAGGCTGTCCATCCTTTGTAGGATAAAAAGCGGTCACATAAGAAGTTCCTAAAATTCCTTCCTGTGCCTGAACATCTTTCCCTTTTTCAGAGCTTTTCTCTAGTTGGGTAACCTTAGCAAACTGATCCTGATAGGCTTTTTGTTCACGAAGCCTTTGAATCTTTTGATACCCGATATACAAAAGACTCAGAAAAAGGAGATTTATAATGATTAATAAAATAGTTTTCGTGTGTTTGAATCTCATTACTTTATTATAGCAAATTTCTCTCGAAAAAACATTCCTTTTTTGTAAATGGTTTCATAAAAAAGAGGCCGACTGTCGTCGCCGACAACGGCCCTAATTTTTAATCATTCTTATTTTTCGCGAATGACTTCTACCTTATAACCATCTGGATCTACAACAAAATAGTAATTCGGCTGTGTTCCTGGAAGACCTTTTGGTTCCGTCACTTCATAGCCTTTAGCCTTGTGTTCGGCATTCAAACCTTCTAGATCAGGAGTACTCAATGCGACGTGAGCATAGCCGTCTCCAATGACATAAGGACCATGATCGTAATTGTAAGTCAATTCTAACTCATAGTCATCTCCAGGCAGACCTAAGTACACGATAGTGAACTTGTAGTCTGGGAAATCTTTCCGACGTTTTTCTTCAAAACCAAAAGCATCTTGGTAAAAAGCGATTGATTTTTCTAAGTTTTCCACACGAAGGCAAGTGTGCAACATTTTTGAACTCATAGGTTTTCCTCTTTTCTATTTTTTAAAGATTATGAACGATTTTTTTTACGACTTTCCGTCTTAATGGATAATTTCACTTCAAAGATGGTCCCTTTTGGTTTATTATCTTTGACTTGAATGGTCCCTTTGAAGGCTTCTACAATCTGCTTAGCGAGGGATAACCCCAAACCAAATCCACCTTTTTGACGGGTTCTGGCCTTGTCGACCCGGTAAAAACGATCAAAGATCCGTTTCTTATCCTCATCTCGAATCCCTGGACCATTATCCAGCACCCTCAAAAGTAGATTTTTGTCCTTCAATTGAACTTCAAACTGGATCTCGCCATCTTCATCGGTATATTTCAAAGCATTATCATAGAGAATGGTCATCAATTGCTTGAGGAGCGTTCTATCAGAACAAATGACTTTGTCCACCTGATTGTCTCCTCGGAAGATTTTGTCATTTTCTTCCGCAATGATCTCAAAATTCGAGAAGGTCTGATCGAAAAAGCTTGGTTCGATGTCTTCCATCTCTGGCTTCAAGCCATCATCTCTTCGGGCGATATTGAGAAGGTTGGTGGTCAAGAGCTTCATATTTCGAACTTCATCTAAGCTAGATGCAATGCTCTCGCTCGATTCCATAATGGTCGCTTCAGGCTTTCTAAAAAGCGTTTCGAGGCGATTTTGTAAGACTGCTAGAGGCGTCCGCAACTCATGAGAAGCATTTTCTACAAAAGACTTTTGCTTTTGCATACTTTCAAGTAGGGGCTTAACACTGAGACGTGCTAGGAAGAGACTAGCGAATAAGGAGATTCCCCAGAAGCAAATCATGATAAGAGCGATCTGGCTTTCATGTTCCTCACTGGTCTGCTCTAGCTGACTAATATTGGTCATGATGACCGCATACTTGATATTACTTTCATCTTCATCATCAGATAGACTCAACTCTGCCATATAGGCCCGATAACTTTCTTTTTTCCCATAGCTATTGGTAATTTGAAGCTGAGAAACCTTGTTGAGAAGTTTTCGGCCAAACGTCACTGTTTTAAAGTTTAGAAACCCGTTACCAGTTGTCAAGTTTTCATATTTTTTATTGAGCAAAACAACAGTGGTATTCGATGTGACATCTCCTTTAGGTTCTGATTTGTCATGGTCAGGTAACATCATCCCATGATCGTTATCATCATCTTTATTAGTTGATTGTCGCTGATCTCGATAAGCAATAGCTACAAGCGAGTAAGGATCCTGACTCAAGGTCTTGAGATTCTCATCGACCGTTGTATAGAGACTCGAGCGCATGACCTGAATAATAATTAAGGTCATGGCTGAGAATATCAAGGTGAAGAGACCAAAATATCGGATGAAGTAAGAAAAGTCATCTTCTCCGACTGTTTTCTTAATCCTTGTTAGCATCTTTTAAGATATACCCCACACTGCGTAATGTTTGCAAGCTATCCACAAAATCTGTTCCTTTTAATTTCTTACGAATTTTTGAAACATAGACTTCAACCACTGAGATGGTTGTGTCACTGTCAAAGCCCCAAAGGCGATCGAAGATCTGTGTCTTTGGAAGGATGACATTTTGGTTTTGAAGGAAATAGACCAAGAGATCAAATTCCTTCCCAAGAAGTTCTACTTCCTTATCGTCCACATAAGTCGAGTTAGTGGATAAGTTGACCTTCAAATTGCCATAATTGAGGGTATTTTCACTGACCTTACCTGAGCGCTTCAAAAGAGCTTGAATCCGCATCTTAAGCTCTTCAAGATAGAAAGGCTTGGTGAGGTAATCGTCTGCCCCCAGCTCAAATCCATGCCCTTTGTCATCCAAACTTTCTTTGGCTGTCATGATTAAAACAGGTGTTGTCACACCTTTTTCACGCAGCTCTTTTAAAACATGGAAGCCGTCTTTTTCAGGAAGCATGAGGTCCAACAGAATCAAATCATAGATCCCACTTTCTGCCTCGTACAGACCTTCTTCTCCATCAAAGACCTGCATGACGTCCGCAAAATCATCTAAAAAATCAAATACTGAATTTGATAAACCAAGGTCATCTTCGACCAATAGAATTTTAATCATCGTGGCTTCCTCTTCTCTTTCCTGAGTGAGTCTTTCTAATCTATTCTTAACCATTATAACACGACTTACCTTCATTTCCTATAGTTTAGAACTTGGTTTGATGATCAAATTCAGTCTATCAGAGGAAGGCTTGTTTTATGAGTTTGTCGTGTTTTCTTTGTTACTTTGACTGTCACTCGTCTTGTTTTTATTCTTCGAATTCTTTTTGTTGGACTTGTTAGAGGAATCCTGGTTCCCTTCTTGTTGTCCGCCAGATTGGTTCATGCCATTTTCTGGACCATTTCCTTGATGGCCACCATTACCTTCCTGTGGCATTTGACCAGGTCCTCCTCCTTGCGGGCCACCAGTTTGCTGGTTTCCATGTGAAGCATGGCCATTTTGACTATTTTGTTGCTGATTGGTTCCTTGGTTCTGACCCGTTTGGACCGGTTTAGAAAATTGTTGGTTATTGGAAGATTGTGAGGCGATGACACCGACCCCAAAGCCACTTCCAGCACCGACCAATAATCCACCAACTGCTGCCATGCCGATCCACCACTTAGGACTTCGTTTTAGGACGACCATTTTTTCTTTGGATTCTTGCGTTTCGACTACTTGTTTTGTATCTTTTTGATTCATCTTTTTACCTTTTATCTTTTTTACAAGTACTTGTCTTTTAAATTTTAAAGGGAGCTCGATCCTTTAAGTAAGGCGATTATACTTTAGAAGTCTTAAACAGGCCTAAATTTTTACTTAAAACAACCTAAAACGACTGGGACTATTGACAGTTTGAAACCGATATTGTAGAATAGTTACCATAAAATAAAATAGAGGTTAACTGTTATGAAGAAAATCTTTCCTTTAGCGCTCATCTCCATCGGAGTAGCTATGATCTCCGTCCTATCTCAATTTACCCTTCCATTTGGTCCAATTCCTTTAACCCTGCAAACGCTCATGATCGGGATTATCGGGACCATCTATAAACCCAGTCATGCCTTTGTCACAGTCTGCCTCTACCTACTTCTAGGCTTCTTAGGTTTCCCAGTATTGGCAGGTGGTGCTAGTGGTGCTTCGCATTTCCTTGGCCCTACTGCTGGTTTCCTCCTCTTCTTCCCATTCCGAGCATGGATCACGTCTCTATTTACAAATGCTAAATCCAGCGTGCTGACCATTTTCCTTGCAAATTTGTTCAGTAGTGCTCTCCTCTTTGTGGCTGGAGCTATCGGCTTTATGCTGGTCACGCATACCGATATCCAAAAAGCATTTGCTTTAGTCGTTGCTCCCTTTATCCTTGCCGACCTCATTAAACTGATCATCATCACGATCACTAGCAAAGCAATTTTTGCCAGCCTCAAACACCACTGGTATTTCAAATAAGATACAAAGGGTACGAACATACTAAAATAAGCAACATCTGAACACAGTTGTTGCTTTTTGTTGTAGGAATATCTCTTCAATTGAACTCCTTTTAAATGGATGACTGTTTCGTAGAAGAACCTTCTATCTACCCTCCTTCCTTTATTTTTCCTTATAAAGAACTCTCAAGATTAGTAACTGTGTTAGCAAAATCCAAATAATCAGAATAGTGAAGTCAAACAATGAAATGCGGTCATGGCCATAGACGCAAGCTCGTAGGAGGTTAACAGAAGGGACAAAAGGAAGAATATGGTAGAGATGGTTTATCCAATCTGGAAGACGACTTGCTGGGTACATAATTGGCGAAAACATCAAACCGATCATAAGAATTAACTGAGACATCAACGTGACAATATTGGGAGAAAAAGTATACGCAATGGCAAATCCAAGACTGATCATTGTAAGACAGATAAGTAATAGGATGAAAACAGCCAGAATAGATACATTTAAGCGGACAGAAAAACGAAAATAGCCCAGTATAACAGAAAGGAACACTCCAGGTAAAATAGCAATCATCCACATCCAAAGATCTGCTAAGGAAATCAGAATTCGTGGTATTGGAAGGGCTCGTACATAGTCTACATGTCCTTCTGACTTCGCATTTGCTATAACAGGTGATGAGATAGTACAGCCGATAGAAATAATTCCTATCAGAACTGAACCAGAAGAGAGATAGTAGGCAGCTGTCGTATCAATCTCACCTATCACTAGTGGATAACCAAAAAGAAGTGAAATGGATAACAGAACCTGAGCTAGCGTAAAGAGTAGAAATAGATCTTTTTGACGAAGATAGTTCCAACGAAGTAAGTAAAAAAATTGAGTCATATCAGTTTGTCAACTCCTCTCTATAAAGATCTGAAATGGACATGTTTTTCTGATCAAGTGACAGATTAAAAATATTCTTTCTATCCAATTCCTGTTTGATTTTTGGTAGCAGTCTCGTTAACTCCTTCTCTTCTATTTCAATCTGGCAGATCGAACCATTGATAATGGTGTAATCTTGAAACAGAGCTAAGCTATCTTTATTTCTAAACTCAAAAGATATTTGATACTGTTTTTGATAGGTTATTTGCTGAACTGGTCCTGATTTGATTAACTTCCCATGGTTAAATAAGGCATAGTTGTCAGCAAATTTTTCAACTTCTAAGAGATTATGCGTCACGATAATAATGGTATGACCTTTATGCGCTAGCTTCTGTAATAATTGCCATTGTTTTTCACGACGTATTGGATCAACATCGTTCGTCGGCTCATCCAGAAGAATGATGGTCGGAGACCCGATTAAAGCCATTGCAAAAGAGGTCAGGCGCTTTAAACCACCTGAAAGGTCCTTTCCTTGTTTTGCTCGGTACTCCTTAATTTCCAACTCGGTTAAGAGCTGATCCATTTCTTTTTGCAAATCCAAGGTGTTTAACCCTCTCATTCTTCCAAGCATTTCTAAGTTTTGTTCCACCGTCAATTTCTCAAGTGGGGCATACTGTTGAGACATATAGCTCATCATTGAGCGAGCTTGTTTACGATTTTGAACAAAAGAAATATCTCCATAGCAAACGTCTCCTTGATCAGGTTTGGTAAAACCAATCATTTGATTTAAGAGGGTGGACTTACCAGCACCATTGTGTCCCAAAAAGGCTGTAATTTTAGCAGTTTCTATTTCTAAGGAAATATGGTTATTAGCAAAATGTTGCTTATCGAATGATTTTGTCAAATCTCTAATAGTCAGTGTCGCAAATGTCTTCATCTCATCACTCAAGACTGAGAAGATTTTCCCAGCTTCCTTCATTTTTGATAAGATTATTGTATAATAAACATATGACTTTCCAAGGTTTACGTCATGATTTACCATTTTAGTGTCATAATTAGCCAACTCAATTTGATAAGGGGGACTTATGTTAAACGTCGTTATTTGTGATGACTCAACTAGAGATGCTAGTCAGTTAGAACAGTATTTACTTTCTTACGACAAGGTTCCTGTAGAAACAAAACTATATACCAATCCACAAAAAATGCTAGAACAATTAACAAGGGATACTCATTGTGTTTTTTTGGATATTGATATGCCACAAATTACTGGAATTGACCTTGCTCGTGAAATTCGGCAGTTCAATCCTTTTATCCCCATTATTTTTGTGACTAGCTATCGTGATTATATGGAACAAGTTTTTGAAGTACAGACTTTTGATTACTTAGTAAAACCAATTGAACCTCAAAGGCTAAATAAGGTAGTAGACAGAGTTTTACGTTATTTAGATTTAGGACAAACCATCTTTAACTTCTCATTTGGAAAACAAAGTTACTCTATTCCTTTAAGTGACATTACCTATTTTGAGAAAGATAAGCGTTCCGTTTTTATTTACACGCTAGCAGATACCTATAAGTCCTTACTGAAAACTCAAGACATTTTAGATAAACTACCTGATTATTTTATTCAAATTCATGCTTCTTATATTGTAAATCCCAAATATATCAAAGATTTTGATGCGAAAACAGTGACTATTTTGCTAAATGGAACCGAGGAGCATTCACTTCCAATTAGTCGTAAGTTCCAGTCTTCTTTTAAAGAAAAATACTATAACTACCTCAGTGAAAGGAATTTCTAATGCTAATAGGATTACGGATCATTAGTATCTTGTTCGACTTATTTCTGGCAAGTGTTTTATTTTTTAGGCCAATATCCAAAAGTAAACAATCAAAAGAGACACTTTTTGTCCTTTGTTGTTGCTTTCTTTTTCATGTAGCTCTTGTGTTTATATTTTTAGAAAGTCGCGTTTTTTTAGTGAGCAATCTCTTTCTAAGTATTGTAGAATCCTCTCTTGTAGGACTCTATTTTGGCTACTCCTTTCGTGATTCTTCCTTTTGGATATTCTTACAGACAAGCCTGACATTATTAGCAGGAGCTGTCCTCAATCAAACTATCCAACTTTTTCTTCCACTGTCAAAAGTATCGAAAAATTTAGGACTGATTAGTGGTTACCTTGCCATTAGTTTTCTTTTTTCAACCATCATAACACTTGTTATTCGACAGTTATTTCGAACACATCAAAAGTTAGGCATGGCAACATCTAAAAGAAATTGGCTGTATCTATTTATTGTGCCGATTTTATCGATTATTTTTGCCTTTACTGTATCAGCTATTCAAGGGCAAGTATTTGGACCAGATTATCTTTCTGTCATTTCAATCTTGTCTCTTATTGTATTATCGTTTTCCTCGCTTTATTTTACCCTACATCTTTCTCAACAACAGCACGCTTATTATCAAAATAAATTAGATAAAGAACAGCTTCAATTCCAATTAAGAGAAACACAACAGTCTCAAGAGGAATACCAACGATTGCAAAGTCTTCGGCATGACTTAAAAAATAAACATTTAACTCTATTGGCACTTCTAGAAGAAAATCCAGATGAGGCTAGAGAGTATCTTCACTCGTTAACCGATAGTATTTCAGGAAAACAAACCTTTTACTCCAAAAATCCAACAATTAATTTTTTACTGAATCAAAAACTGCACGATGTTGAAGATGAAATTGAATTAGAAATTGACTGCTTTGTCCCTCAAGAATTATCTATTCAGCCTGATATTCTAGCTGTTATTTTAGGAAATTGTTTAGATAATAGTATTTCAGCCTGTCTTCGATTAACTGATAAATCGGAGAGAACATTGGCTCTGAATATACGTTATTTTCAACAAAACCTATTTATTTCGATCAACAATACCTTTAATGAACAAGAACAAGAGACTCGTAAAACACGTCAAAGAGATGGTTGGGGCTTACGAAACGTTGATGCTCTAGTACAAGAATACCAAGGAACTATCAAGCGGTTCAAAGAAAATGGCCACTATCGAACGGAGATTCTCTTACCAAGTCCAATAAACTAATGATCCTTCTCCTTCGATATCCAATACAAATGATTCATTGAAAAACAAAAGATGCTACAGAATTCATTCTGTAGCATCTTTTATAAATTTATTTCATTTATTTCGTAGCAAGGATAGCAGCTTCTACTGCTGCTTTTTCCCGTTGGATCAAATCCACACGCGCTGCAATTTCCTTGATACCCATGCTGATGTTTCGGCTGATCGCCATATCATCCAATTGAGGCTCAAAGAAGGCCTTGTATTCATTCAAGCGTTCACGGGTCTTGAAACAGTTAGCTGGGTAGATGACAAACTTATCAAAGCTCATATCACCACCGAGGGCTTTCTTGATCCAATCCCAGTTTTCACGCGCCCAAGTCCAAGTTCTTCCTTGGGTAAAGTCATCGTGCAAGAAGTTGTAGTACCAACTCATAGCCAAGTCCTGAGGTTTCACCACATCCTTGTTCTTCCACTCCTTCAATAGAGCTTCCAAAGTTTCCTCATCCTTGGTATAAGAAAGTGCAGCCGCCAACTGGCGTTTAAAGTTCCCATCTACCGTCTTAACATAAGTATCCAGGTATTGTTGACTAAGTTCCTTGGTTTCCTGGTGCTTGATTTGGTTGACCAAGATTTGCAGGCGGATGGCAGCTGGAAGTTTTTCCAAATCATCTGCATGCGCTTCAAAGATAGCGCTCGCTTGAGATTTTGCAGCTTCATCATTGGCCTTGATCATATTAGCAATCATTAGCTGACGAACTTTTTCGTCTTCTTCTGTTTCACCAGGCTTAGCTTCTAGACCTAAGCGTTCAAAGTTGTATCGGTTCAAGCGTTTCAACAACTCATGGAAGGCAGCTTCTGTTTCAGTTCCTTCATCCACAAAGAGACTGATTCCAGCTAAGACGCTCGAAACAGCTGAAACAACCAAGTAGGAACTTTCTTCTGTCAAGTGTTCAATCACTGGCAAGAGGCTTGCATAAGAAATTTGACCACTTTCCGCTAAGAGACGGCGTTCTTGAACCACTTGTAGTTTCGAAGTGCTATCTAAGCTAGCAAGGTCAGCAAGAATGTCTTCCAACAATTCCCCACGGTAGTCACTGATATAGTGAGCTGTATTTTCTGTATTGAAGCGAAGAGCTCCGCTGTTAGCTGCTTTCAAGGCACTGTAGTTTGGAATTTCTAAGACTTCAGTTTCCAAGGTATCTGGAATACCCGTCCAGTTGCTATTTAACGGAACAACCCACTTGCGTCCTTTTTCTTCTCTTTCTCCGATGAAGAACTGCTCTTGACGGATGATCAAGGTATCGTTTTCCACAGAAGCTGAAACAACAGGGTATCCTGGTTGCTCCAACCAAGAATCCATAAAGGCTGCGACATCACGACCTGAAGCTTGCCCAAGAGCATCCCAAAGGTCACGACCGATAGTATTGCCGTATTGGTGTTTTTCAAAGTAGATCTTCAACCCTTTACGGAAGGCGTCATCGCCTAACCATCGACGAAGCATGTGCATAAGACGGCTACCCTTAGCGTAAACGATTGCTGGGTCAAAAAGAGTGTTGATCTCGTCTGGGTGTTTGACTTCCACATGGACGGATTGAACGCCATCTGTAGCATCGCGTTTCAAAGCAGCAGGCACTCCAGTTGTTTGGAAGTCTTCAAAGATATTCCAGCTTGGTTCAATGGCATCCAAGCTGACATATTCCATCATATTGGCAAAGCTTTCATTCAACCAGAGATCATCCCACCATTTCATGGTCACGAGGTTTCCGAACCATTGGTGAGCCAATTCGTGAGCCACCACCAAGGCTACTGTTTGACGGCTTTGGGCCGTAGAGTTTTCATCTACTAGAAGGTAGACTTCACGGTAGGTTACCAAGCCCCAGTTTTCCATCGCTCCTGAAGAGAAGTCTGGAAGGGCGATATGAAGGGATTGAGGGATTGGATACTTCACACCATAGTAGTCTTCATAAAATTCAATAGCACGAACGGCAATATCCAATGAGAAGTCCAAGTTTTCTAATGGGTGAGCTTTGGTAGAGTAGACACCGACTAGGGTTCCATTCTTGGTCTTAGCTGTCACTCCTTGAAGATCTCCAGCCGCAAAGGCCAAGAGATAAGAAGACATACGTGGAGTCGTATCAAACTTCCAAATACCTGTTTCTTTGCGGTTTTCCACATCGATTTCAGGCATGTTAGAAAGAACGATTTCTCCTTCTTCTTGGTCAAACTTCACAGCTAAATCAAAGGTTGCTTTGGCTTCAGGCTCGTCCACACTTGGAAAAGCTTCACGCGCAAAATGGCTCTCAAACTGAGTAGAGAGGACTTCCTTCTTCACGCCATCAATGCTGTAGTAAGATGGGTAAATCCCTGTCATATTGTCTGTAATCTTACCAGAATAGGTCAGAGTAACTGTCACTTGACCTTTTCCTTCCAATTCAACATAGACTGCTTCATTGGCATCATCAACCGTAAATGGACGGGCTTGACCTGCCACTTCTACTGTTTCGATGGTCAAATCCTTTTGGTGAAGCGAGATCTTGTCCGCCTTGGCTTGACCTGTGATCACCACACGACCACTAAAGGTCTTTGTTTTACGACTTAAATCCAAAAACACTTCGTAATGTTCTGGAACAAATGTTTCTACAAAATGTGCAACTGCTTGCATAATTTCCTCCTTTAAATGTTTTACGCTTTTCCAATCAAAAGCCCTAATAAAACTATTTTATCACAAAGTCAAGATAAAAGAAAAGACAAGCATTAGAATGCCTGTCTGATATCGAAAAGACTCTATGATCTTACATTTCGATAATTTTACCTGTTTCGAAATAAACCACCCATTCACAGATGTTTTTTGCATAATCTCCGATGCGTTCCAAAAAGTTGATCACTTGGAAATAATCCCGTCCGGTCACGATGGACTCTGGATTCTTCCGAATTTCTTCTGTTGCTAATTCTTGGATGCTATCGAAGTAATGGTTGATGACTTCGTCTCGTGTCGCAACTTCATAGGCTAAATCCACATCGCCTTTGAGGTAAACATCTAGTGTCGCTTCGACAAAATCTTTGACTTCACGGCCCATCTTGCTGATCTCTTCCTCAACAGATTGAATACGGACTTCCCCTTTCATGCGAATCGTTGCCTTGGAAATTGATACTGCGTGGTCACCCATCCGCTCTAAGTCAGAGACCGCTTTTAAGACAGTCATCACGACACGAAGGTCTTGTGAAACGGGCTGTTGAAGGGCAATAATCTCAAAGGATTTGCGCTCTAATTTCACTTCGTAGTTGTTGATCTCCGCATCATCTTCGATAACTTGGCGGGCCAATTCACGGTCATGGGTCACGAAAGCGCGGACCGTACGGTTGATCTGACTCAACACTTCATTTCCCATTGCATAAAACTGGTTATGCAACTTCTCTAAATCTTCTTCAAATTGAACTCGTAACATTTTATTTTCTTCCTATCCAAATTTACCAGAGACATAGTCTTCTGTTTCTTTCTTAGCTGGGTTCAAGAACATTTCATTGGTGTCATTGTACTCAATCAAATCGCCATCCAAGAAAAAGGCTGTTTTATCAGAAATCCGACTCGCTTGCTGCATGGAGCGTGTCACCAAGAGCATGGTGTAACGGTCTTTTAGTCCATATAAGGTTTCTTCAATCTTACCAGCTGAAATCGGGTCCAGCGCTGAAGTTGGTTCATCCAAAAGAATAATCTTTGGACTGGTCGCAAGAACCCGCGCTACACAGACCCGCTGCTGCTGACCACCGGAAAGTCCGATAGCTGAATCATGCAGTCGATCCTTGACTTCATCCCAGATGGAAGCGCGTTTCAATGAGGTTTCAACTGCCTCATCTAAGACAGCCTTGTCCTTGACACCATTAATCATCAACCCATAAGTCACATTATCATAAATGGACATTGGAAAGGGATTGGGCTGTTGGAAGACCATTCCGATTTCCTTACGCAATTCGACCGTATCGGTCCGTGGTCCGTAAATATTGTGACCGTTGTAGAGGACGGTCCCTGTGGTGGTGACCTCATGGTTAAGGTCCCCCATGCGGTTAATGGCTTTTAAAAGGGTAGATTTCCCTGATCCTGAAGGACCAATCAAGGCTGTAATCTCCTTTGGAGCAAAATCCAAAGAGACACTATTCAAAGCCTTCTTTTTATTGTAATAAACCGACAAGTCCTTGACTTGCAAAATTGGTTCTGTCATTCTATTTTCCTTTTTGTTGTCATATTACTTTATCCAAAGTGACCCGATACATAATCGTTGGTCGATTGCAATTTCGCATTTTGGAAAATATTCGAAGTCTTATCGTACTCAATAAGGTTTCCAAGGTAGAAGAAACCGGTATAATCACTAGCACGCGCTGCTTGTTGCATGCTGTGGGTTACGATGACAATGGTGTAATCTTTCTTCAGCTCAAGCATGGTTTCTTCTAATTGCGCTGTTGCGATCGGATCAAGCGCTGAAGCTGGCTCATCCATGAGTAGGATATCCGGCTTCACAGAAATAGCCCGCGCGATACAAAGTCGTTGCTGTTGACCACCTGAAAGAGTCAAAGCAGATTTGTGAAGATCATCCTTTACCTGATCCCATAGAGCTGCCTGTTTCAAAGAAGTTTCGACCAATTCGTCCAAAACCTTCTTGTCTTTCACACCAGCACGTTCATGCGGGAAGGTAATATTTTTGTAAATCGATTTGGCAAATGGATTTGGCCGTTGGAAAACCATCCCGATGTGCTTGCGCATTTCATAGACATTGATATCTGGACGATTGACATCGATTCCTTCATACCAAATTTCACCCGTAACACGCGCAATATCAATGGCATCATTCATCCGGTTCAAACTGCGAAGGTAGGTTGATTTTCCAGATCCTGAAGGACCAATCAAGGCTGTAATCTTATTCTTTTCAAACTGCATGTCGACGCCTTTGATGGACTCGTTATTTCCATAATAGACATGCAAATCTTTGGTAGATAGGACCACCTTTTCTTCAGGAAAAGTAATGATGTGTCTCTCATCCCAATTGTATTTTGACATTTCTTCTCCTTTAAGCAGATGTTAGTTTTTTATGGAGGTAACTTCCGAGTTTGCGGGCTCCAAAGTTAAAGATCAAGATAAAGATCAAAAGAACAGCGGCTGAACCAGCTGAGACTTCAATGGAGTCAGGAATCGTTCCTTCACTATTGACCTTCCAAATATGGACAGCCAAGGTTTCAGCTTGACGGAAGATCGAAATCGGACTCGTCACACTAAAGATATTCCAGTTTGACCAATCGAGAGCTGGAGCTGATTGACCTGCTGTATAGATCAAGGCAGCGGCTTCCCCAAAGATCCGTCCTGAGGCTAAGACAACCCCAGTAATAATACTTGGAAGAGCCTCAGGTACCACGACATGAATTACGGTTTCCCAGCGAGACAAGCCCAGTGCTAAACCTGCTTCGCGCTGCGTATGATGGACGTGCTGCAAGCTATCTTCGATATTGCGGGTCATCTGGGGCAGGTTAAAGACAGTCAAGGCCAAGGCCCCTGAAATGATCGAAAATCCATATTTGAACTGGACAACAAAGACCAAGTAACCAAAGAGACCTACAACGACAGATGGCAAGGAAGACAAGATCTCAATACAGGTACGAACCAAATTGGTCAAGCGCCCTTTTTTAGCGTACTCAGAAAGGTAAATCCCAGCCCCAAGAGAAAGTGGGAAGGAAATCACCAAAGTAATGACTAAGAGGAAAAAGGAATTATACAATTGAATTCCGATCCCTCCTCCTGCTTGATAAGAAGAGGATTTACCAGTCAAGAAGTGCCAAGATACATGGGGCAAGCCACGGACCAAAATATAAAGGATTAATGAGGCAAGAATCGCAACGATAATCCCTGAAATAGCATACAGTACTCCTGTTGCAATTTTATCCATTCGTTTAGCGTGCATAGTTCTTCTTCCCTCTTTCTTTCGTAATCAGTTTAATCACACTGTTAAAGGCAAGACTCATGAGGAGCAAGACCAAGGCGAGTGACCAAAGAACATTGTTATTGACCGTACCCATGACGGTATTTCCGATTCCCATGGTCAAAATAGAGGTGAGGGTGGAAGCTGGTGTTGTGAGCGAGGTTGGCACCACTGCAGAGTTTCCGACCACCATCTGGATTGCCAAGGCTTCCCCAAAGGCACGCGCCATTCCAAAGACAACCGCTGTAAAGATTCCAGAGCGGGCTGCCTTGAGCGTGACATGCCAAATGGTTTGCCAGCGGGTCGCTCCCATGGCCATACTAGCTTCCCGGTAATGACGGGGTACAGCTCGGAGGCTATCGGTCGTCATAAAGGTAACAGTTGGTAGGATCATAACAAAGAGGACAAAGACCCCTGAGAGGATCCCAAAACCAGTCTCTCCAAAGAGACTACGCGTAAATGGGACGACCACTTGAAGACCAATGAATCCATAAACAACGGAAGGAATTCCCACCAAAAGCTCAATCGCCGGTTGCAAGAAACGAGCTCCTTTGGGGGAGACTTCTGTCATGAAAACAGCTGCACCAATGGCAAACGGCGTTGCCAAGAGGGCAGAAAGCAAGGTTACAATAAAGGAACCTAGAATCATGGGTAGGGCTCCAAATTCCTTTGCAGCAGGATTCCAAGAGCTCCCAAATAGAAAACTAAAGATATTGACTTTATTAACAAAGAAAGTCGATAAACCTTTTTGGGCCACGAAAATCAAAATCATGGCAACGACGACAACAATCAAACTCATACATAGAAAGGTAATGGTTTTCCCAAATTTTTCTAGGCGGGAGTTTTTTGATTTCGTCAGCATTTTTTTTGCTACTTCGTTCATTTTTTACCTAATTCTTTTATTTTTTTGTCACATTCCCTTTTAAATCACGGGTGACTTTCATATCATTGATTGGAATATAGCCCATCTTGCCAACAACTTTTTGCTGAACCTCATCCGTCATCATGTAGTCAATGAATTTTTTAGACAAGTCATTGGGTTTTCCCTTGGTATACATATGTTCGTAAGACCAGATTGGCCAGTTATTGTTGACGACATTGGCTTTGGTTGGTTGATAACCATTGAGCTTCATGGTTTTGACACTGCTATCCAAGTAGGTAAAGGCTAGATAAGAGATGGCTCCTGGCGTTTGAGAAACGATGTTTTTCACCATTCCATTAGAGTCTTGCTCTTGGGCCTGCTTGGGTTGTTTGCCATCCATGATAATGGCATCAAAGACAGCACGGCTACCAGAACCTACGGCACGGTTCACAATCGTGATCTCAAGATCTGGACCACCCAACTGCTTCCAGTTGGTATATTCACCTGTAAAGATCTTTCGCAATTGCTCCGTTGTCAAATTGTCGATTGAGATATTTTTATTGGCAATGATGGCTGTCCCTGCTACGGCTACCTGATGATCGACCAGACTAGAGGCATCGATACCAGACTTTTCCTCTGCAAACAGGTCACTATTTCCGATATCTACAGCACCTGATTGAACTTGTGAAAGTCCTGTACCAGAACCTCCTCCTTGTACATTCACAATCTTACCAGGATGTTCTTCAATGTAGCGATCTACTACTCCTTCAACCAAGGGTTGTAAGGCAGTCGATCCAACAGCAGTGATGGATTCTCCGCGATTGATCCAAGAAGCACAAGCAGATAAACTTCCTGCTAATGCGATCGTCGCTAGTCCTAGGATCAGCTTTTTAGACTTTTTCAAATCATGTCTCCTTGATATTTCACTATTTCACTCATAATTTTGACAAGTTTTTTTCAAAAAAAACTGTACTTCCACTATATCATAGAACGGGTTCTTTGCCCAGCATTTTACCTAAAACGAAGCCCCTTTGGATAGAAATTTTTCAGGGTTTGCCCGGTCACTTTAGCAAAGCCCAAACCATTGCCTTCTATGACGACCTGGTACCAACCATTTGGATGCGTTTCCTTCAATTGAACTGTCTCTCCCGCCACATAATGAACAAAGTCCTCAGGCGTGATCGAAACGGTCTCTTTGACTTCACTCGGTTTCAGAGCTAGACCAAGAGCAAAACTAGGTTCAAATCGATTTTTCTTGAAGGTTCCTAGGTGCAAGCCATTTCGGGCAATTTTTACTTTTCGCAAATCAGATAAACCAAGTGGAACCAAATACAGCTCGTCACCAAAGATTTCAAGGACCCCTTCTAGAGTAATCTTCAAATGTTTCTTAGCAAATTCCTGCCACCATTTCTTTTGTTCAGCAGATAATTGGTCCTTTTTGGAAGGGATGTTAGCAGGCCGATTCTCTCCTAGATAACGAAACTTAGCGACAAATTGGCCCTCCCCTTTAAAGCGATGAGGATACATACGCGCGGTTTCTGGATAGTCAATGCCTTCTGCCATACCATTGATCTTCTCGATCGTTTCCAGCTCCAGATCATAGTTTTCCAAAAGCCAGGATACAATTTCTTCATTTTCCTCTGGAGCCCAGGTACAGGTTGAATAAACCAAGGAACCACCTTGGACCAACATCTTGAGGGCATCCTCTAGAATTTCTCTTTGAAGAAGACTACACTCTCGAGGATATTCGACGGACCAATAGTCCATGGCATCTGGTTGCTTACGAAACATCCCCTCACCCGAACAAGGAGCATCTAATACAATCAGATCAAAAAAGCCTGAGAAAACTTTTGCCAGACGATCGGCTGACTCATTGGTTACCAATACATTTCGGGCACCGAAACGTTCGACATTCTCTACGAGAATTTTCGAGCGTCCCTTGTGGATTTCATTGGAGACCAAGAGTCCTTGATTGTCCAAATAAGACAAGAGTTGCGTCGTCTTACCACCAGGTGCTGCGGCTAAGTCTAGAACCTTCATCCCAGGCTTCGGCTGGGCGACTTGGGCCACTATCTGAGCTGCTGGTTCTTGTGAATAGACCAAGCCCGTTGCGTGTTCGATGGATTTCCCTGAGACCTTTCCATAATGGCCCCAAGGAGTATTGGGAATCGGATCATCAAATACTTTTTGTACTTCTTTCAAAGGATTGGTGCGAAAGGCTGCTACTGCTTCTTGATCAAAGGTCGCAAAAAAAGCAGCAGCATCCTCACCTAGAAGATGCTGGTATTTTTCTTTAAAACCATTGGGAAAATTCATTTAACTTCTCCCTTTCTTAAGATAGGTTTGAATCTCTGTTAACTTCATTTTCGGAACCATCATAATCGGTTCCACTGTCTGGTAATTGGGTTGATCCCCATTTAGATTTAAGACGGTATAGCCTAAGCGTTCGCCCATGATCGCTGCGGCTGCATAGTCCCATGGCCAGATATAGCTAAAGTATGCTAGAATACCACCTGAGAGAATTTTTGCAAAACTAATGCCGGCACTACCATAGACGCGAATTCCTAGGGAGTCCATTCCAAGATCGGCCATGCCCCAGTCATTTTTCTCAAGCATACCAACATTTGACGCAATCAAAAAGTTCTCCAAAGGCTGATCTACAAAGGGCGTCAGTTCAACATCATTGCGATAAACTGGGAATTCTCCACCCCCATAAAAGAGGTGGTCTCGCATGACATCGTAGATCAATCCAAATTGACCAATTCCATCTTCAAAATAGGCTACCATAACCGCAAAATCTTCCTTTTGGGTCACAAAATTATTGGTTCCATCAATGGGATCAATGACCCAAACCGTTCCTTTTGAAATCGAAGATCGAAGGCCATCTTCCTCCGCAAAAATCCGATCTTCGGGATAGCGACGATTGATTTTTTCAACCAAATCATTTTGAACCTGTTGGTCCATCTGGGTTACTAAATCTGTCGGCCCAGTCTTTTTTGAGATCATCAAGTCATCATGGAGATGAAGACGCAAGTAGTCTCCAGCCTCTAAAACGATTTGTTTGGCAAACTCTAACTTATTCTTCAAGAGAAAACCATCCTTCCTCTTTTTGCTTTGCAGCCTGGGTCGCACGATAGAGAGAATAACCACTCACTTCTTCGAACTCCCGTCCGAGACGTTTTTCTTCTCCGATACTAGGCACGACCTTCTTAAAAGCGCGGTAGGCTTCCATGTATTCTTTGGCCTCTACCTTACTTTCATAGGCTTCTTCAACTTTATTGAAAAAAGAAAGCACTGAAGCAAGCTCTTCAGTGCTCCACGATAAGTCCAGTGGGTAACTATAATTTTTTTGCATTCGACATACTTCTTAGTTTATTTCTGCTCTTAGAGTGGCAGAGCGTAACTCTTGTTTACGATAACTCCGCGGCAAGAAGGCCCGAATTTCGTCTTCGTTAAAGCCGATCTGCATGCGTTTGTTATCTAAAATAATCGGTCTCCTCAAGAGACTTGGATTTTCCTCAATCAGACGAATCAAGGCTGAGATCGATAAATCTTCAACATCAACATCCAATTTTTGAAAAATTTTTGAACGAGTTGAAATAATGTCGTCTGTTCCGTTTTCGGTCAAGGCCAATATACTTGTCAACTCCTGTTTGCTCAAAGGACTTGTCATAATATTGTGTTCTTTAAATGGAACATCGTGCTTTTTTAACCAAGCCCGAGCTTTTCGACATGATGTACAACTCGGTGATAAAAATAATGTAATCATGTGGTTCACTTCTTTTTTTATATATAACTATCTAACTCTATTATACAAAAAAATTAGGTGCTTGAAAAGCGCTTTTTTGATTTCTCGACGATTTTTCTGATTTTAAGTAGAAAAAAAGAAACCACTTTCATTATTCCCCAAAAGACAGCAGAAAAAAGGACTAGGTAGCTTCCTAATCCTCGGTCCAGTTTCGTGAAACTGCTTCATCTTCTTCTAGTTGAGTCACTAGTTGATCTATCCCATCAAATTTGACCATTTCTCGAATCTTATCTAACCAGTGAATGGTCAGGGTATGGCCGTAGATGTCTCCTGAAAAATCAAAGAGATTGACTTCAAACCGAAGCTCTTTCCCATCAAAGGTAATATTCTTCCCGACAGAAGCCATGCCCCGGTAGGTATGCCCTTTAAAATCGACATCAACTACATAGACTCCATCTGATGGTAGATAGGTCCGATCAATCGGTGCTAGATTGGCAGTAGGATAGCCAATGGTACGGCCACGCGCATCTCCATGGACAACAATTCCCCGACTGGACAAGGGATGACCAAGCAACCGTGCAGCTTCTTTGACCCGTCCTTCTAGGACAGCTTGACGGATGCGGGTCGAACTGATCTTTTCCCCCTGATCCAATACAGGAGAAATGACTTCCACCTGACCATCAAAATAAGCAGCTAAGTCAGAGGCAGTTTTCTTATCAGAGCCAAAACTATAATCAAATCCAGCAATTAAAACTCGGGCTCTCAAGGCTTTTACGAATTGATCAACAAATTCTTTGGCTGTTTTAGAAGCAAAATCAGTCGTAAAATCAATGAGAAAGAGCTCATCCACTCCTAGTTCGTTTAATTTTTGGAACCGATCCTCAGGGCTTTGCAAATGGAGCAACAATTCTGGTTGGTAGCGAACAAAGGCCAACTTAGGAGATTCAGGGAAGGTTAACAAAGCAACCTTCAAGCATTTTTCATCCGCGATCTGACGCGCCTTTTTAAAGAGTTCTTGATGCCCCAGATGCAGGCCATCAAAGTAGCCCAGAACCAAAACTGTCTCATTCTCCAAGTGGATCTGGTTAGCAGTAGTTATCGTACGAATATTCATGAATTTATTGTAACACACTTTCTGTTAGAAAAACTTTTCGAGGTTTGTAAAGTTCTTCTCTTTTTTCTAAAATGGCTACCAATTTCCCTTGGTAAAAAGCAGCTAACTCTCTGGCTTCGCTCTTAACTGGAATAAAGCGTCCTACTTGGACTTCGCCAACCTCTTGGGCTGTCAACTCTACTTTTTCAAGATCCCCGGTTCCAATTTCAAGTGGGTAAAGGAAGCTCAAATCTCCTTGAGATACTTTTTCTGCCACTTCTTCCAAGGTCAGGGCATCATCCAGTAACAAACCTGCAGCACTGGTTCGTGTTAAGTGGGACATGTGGGCGGCGTAACCCAACTTTTGACCCAAATCCACCGACAAGGTCCGGATATAGGTCCCCTTGCTGCATTTAACCCGGAAACGAAAACGGGCTAGTCCTGTCTCATAGCCGATCTCACTGGTACGCGTAAAGTCATAAATGGTCACTTGTCGGACAGGGCGTTCCACTTTTTCTCCTGCCCGTGCATACTCATAGAGCTTACGCCCATTGACCTTGACTGCTGAGTACATAGGCGGTACTTGCTCGATTTCACCCACCATTTGGGCAATCATGTGGTCTACCTCTGCTGCATCTAAAGGTGCTTCCACTGGCGTCCGCTCGACGACTTCCCCGCTGGCATCTTCCGTCGTGGTAGAAAATCCCAAAGTGATTTCGCCCTCGTAGATTTTACCCTCATCCTGCATAAATTCAACCATCCGGGTCGCTTTTCCTACGGCAATCGGAAGCACTCCCACCACATCCGGGTCCAGAGTCCCTCCATGGCCAATCTTCTTAGTACCTAGGATTTTTCGCAGTTTAAAGACCACATCATGTGAAGTCATTCCTGCTTCTTTTTTTACATTGATAATTCCGTTCATCTGGTTTGCTCTTTCTAACTCATATGTGACCATCCGGGTCACCGACCTCTTATTATACCATGAAAGCAGGCTTCTTGTCCCTCTTTCCCCCTTCCCATGAGCTCCTAAAAAATCCCGTAGCAGATTTCAGACTTTTTAAAATGGGTTTGATACAATAGAAACCGAAAGAAGGTGTTACATATGTTAATGTATGATGTTATTGTTATTGGATTTGGTAAAGCTGGTAAAACACTTGCAGCGAAATTATCAAGCCAAGGGAAAAAAGTCGCTCTGATTGAAAAGAGCAAATCTATGTACGGTGGTACTTGTATCAATATCGCTTGTATTCCCACCAAGACCTTGATTGTTGCCGCAGAAAAAGGCTTGGATTTTGAGCAAGCCATGAATGAGAAAAATGCAGTCACCACTCGTCTCAATGGCAAGAACTATGCAACTATTGCTGGAACGGGTGTGGACATTATTGATGCGACAGCTCGTTTCCTTTCCAACAAGGTCATCGAAATTCAAGCAGGTGAGGAAAAGGAAGAATTGACAGCTGAAACCATTATTATTAATACTGGTGCGGTGCCAACTATCCTTCCAATCCCAGGACTTGCTGAAAGCAAATTTGCTGTAGATTCAACCGGTATTCAACGGCTGGAAAACCTACCTAAACGCCTGGGTGTCCTTGGTGGTGGACCAATCGGATTGGAATTTGCCCATCTCTACAATACCTTGGGTAGCCAAGTAACGGTACTAGACGCTTCTGAAGCATTCTTGCCACGGATCGAGCCAAGCATTGCAGCTCTTGCAAAAGGCTACCTTGAAGAAGATGGCATTCAATTCTTGCAAGGTGTTCATACCCAAGAAATTAAGGATGGCGAAAACAGCTTAACCCTTATAACCGATAAAGGAGACTTCGAGTTCGATATCCTCCTCTACGCAACAGGACGTAAGCCAAATACAGCTGGACTTGGTCTTGAGAGCACAGACATCCAAGTCACTGATCGTGGAGCGATTCAAGTCAACCGTCATTTGGAAACCAGCGTCCCTGGTGTCTTTGCAGTTGGGGATGTCAATGGTGGGCCTCAGTTCACCTATATATCCCTCGATGACTTCCGCATCGTCTTCAACTACCTCACAGGCGATGGTAGCTACAATCTCGAAACACGCGGAAACTATGCGACAACACTCTTCATTGCTCCTCCATTGGCCCAAGTCGGCTTGACTGAGCAAGAAGCACGCGACAAAGGACTTCCAGTGGCTGTCAAAGAATTGCCAGTTGCTGCCATGCCACGTGGCCATGTCAATGCAGACCTTCGAGGTGCTTTCAAAGCCGTAGTCAACCCAGAAACCAAAGAAATCCTTGGAGCAACTCTCTTTGGAGAAGCCGCAGGTGAGCTCATTAACCTGATCACTATGGCTATGGACAACAAGATTCCTTATACTTACATCGCAAAGCAAATCTTTACCCACCCAACCATGGCAGAAAACCTAAACGATCTCTTTGCGATTTAACTAACATAAAAACGCTGGAAAAATTTTTCCAGCGTTTTAGAGTGTAGACAAACTATTTTTTACATAAAATAGCTAGACAATTTCTAAAAAAATGATTTCTATTTTCTTGAGTCATTTAAGCAACTATAAAACTTTCCTCTGTGAGAAAAGTGCTTGAAACATTACGTTTCAAGCACTCGAGAGTTTTGAAACTTTAGGTTCAAAACTAAGTCATGGAACTTCTTAGAAGTTCGCTGACGTCCGACCTCACCAAAGGAAAGTTTTTAAGGATGCTTTGTCTTCAATATGAAACGCTGGAATTTTACCAGCGTTTTTTAATGTAAAAATCCACAGACAGCCTCTTGAAATGCTTTATTTTCTTCATACAGAGCATGACCTGAATGCTTAAGAATAAGGAGCTGACAACCCGAAATCGCTTTTGCCAGTTCCTTGGATCCCTTCACACCGATCACATCATCTTCAAGTGCACCAAGAACCAAGGTCGGACAATGAATTTCTTTTAAGACCTCAAGGCTATCGTGAGTGAGGCAAGACTGAGACTGAATGGAAATTCGTTTCTCATCTTTGATTCGCCCCAATCGACCCATGATATTATAAAGCAAGCGCCACTTTTGATAGCTCTTTTGCGTGTAGGAGTGCTGTGCAATATCCAACATGAGATGCTTAAAATTTCCGGATTGACTGAGTTTTTGCCAATACTCAATTCGTTCTCTAGCAAGTTGACTAGGATTCGCTGTTGTCACAGCTAGGATGAGCCTTTGAACCCTTTCTGGAAAATCTACAGCTAACCATTGAGCAATCATTCCACCTTGTGAAATCCCCATAACATAAGCGACATCTAGGTTTAGTGTCTCCATTGCTTCTGCTACATCTGCTGCCATATCCCGTGTCGTATAGCCCTGCCTCAACTCATTAATTCGAGAAAAAACATAGATTTTATAATGCTTAGCAAGTAGACGATAAGAGAGGGAAAAGAGCTGGGCCTTTCCTTTAACCGTCTGCACCCCATCTCCCAAGCCTGGTATGATCACTAATGGCTTCTTACCTTTACCAAAGGTCACATAATCCATGCTCTTATCGTTAAAATATAAGGTTTTCCCTTTTGTTGAAGACATTACTTCGTTCCCTCTACTATTTTTTCATAATCTATTTATGTTGAGTTTTTAAATGCAAGGCAAAGCCGGCAGTCACTTTTTCAAATCCAACTGCCTGATAAAACTGATGTGCAGCATTTCGTTCAGCGGTTAATCCACTATTTAAAGCCAGTGCCTCAACTCCTTCTTTTACCGCTTGTTTTTTCAATTCATCGATTAGCCTACTAGCAATTCCTTGTCGTCTTGTTTCTTTTGCAACTGACAAAGCTAAAATACGATAGTAAGATCCATCTGCTTCAAAAAAGAAGAGCTTTGCATAACCTAAGAAACCTAAAATTTCTCCGTTTCTTTCAGCTAGAAGACAGTCATAATGTGGTTGAGAAAGAATCATTTCTAAACGTCGAGACAGATTAGAAGCGGTCGTTGGATAGCCCAAGTCTTCGTATAAAGACAGTAGGGCTTCAGCATCTTTCATGGTTGCTTTTCGTATCTGCATAGGATCCTCCTATTCTCCCCTCAGTGCTTCAAATTTCGCTTTCATGGTTGGATTTTTGCGGGTCAATTTTTTGACTGATACATCATCCAGCTTATTATTGGCAAGTCGGAGTTGATTTTCGGATGTGGTCAGGAATTTCTTGACTTCTTCCATGCGTTTGATGGCTTTGTCGATTTCATCGATGGCCTTACCGAAGTTGACGGATGCTGAATTGTAGTTCTTAGCAAAGGCAACCTTGAAAGCATCCAGGTCTTCTTCAAAGTGGGTGATGTCGATATTTTGTTCACGAATAAGTGCTAGTTCTTGCTTGTATTTAAGAGAGTTAAGAGCCGCATTGCGTAAGAGACCAATCAACTGGATAAAGAACTGAGGACGAACGACGTACATCTTCTCATACTCGTGGCTAACATCGACAATCCCTGTATTGAAGTAGTCATTATCTGCTTCAAGCATACTTACCAAAACAGCATACTCACAGTTCTTTTCTCGACGATCCTTGTCCAACTCCTTATAAAAATCGGCATTCTTATGCTTCTTTTCAGTCCCGTCAGCTTCATTTTTCATCTCAAACATGATGGAAATGAATTCTAGCCCATTTTCATCAAAATCACGGAAGATGAAGTCTCCTTTAGAACCACGCGCAGAGACCTTATTATCCTTTTCGAAATAAGCATTTGGAAAAGCGAAACTACGAACCTTGTTAAACTCACTTTCCGCATACTGCTCCAGACTTTCTCCGATGGCCTTGGTTGATTGTTGGGCCTTAAAATTCTTATAGAACTCAACCTGCTCATTAGCCGCCTTAAGCTGGGCCTCATAGTTTTGTTTAACCGAAGTCAGAGAAAGTTCATTTTCTTTTTCTTGTAGAAGGAGCTGATTTTTGACCTGATCCCGTTCTTTTTCTAGGTCAGATAAAGTCTTTTGCAGTTGGTTTTCATGCTCCAAGCGCAAGGTGGCTAATTGATTCTCCAATGCCTGAACTTCTTTTTCTTTCTCTAACAAACTCTGGCTAGCAGTTTGTTCCACCTCTTTTTTGGCCAATTCCTTTTCGGTATCAAACTGTTGAATCTGGTTTTGTAACTGGGCAATTTCTTGGTCCTTCTTGGCTAACTTCTCTTGCTGCTCATTAAGGGCCTTTTGCTCAGCTAAAGCCAACTCTTGCCGAATTCGCTCATGAATTTCCTTGTCAAACTCATCTGTTCGTACCTGTGACAAGAGTTCGCTGTATTGACTTTCATTGACTGTAAATACTTCCCCACAGTTGGGACACTTGATTTCGTTCATAGTATGCCTCTTTCTCTATTCTTAGTATATTATATCATGCTACCAGTAAAATCAAAACCAGCAAACGAGGCTTGCTGGTTTCAACTGAATATTCATTCCTCTATAGAGACTTTTCTTAGGTGAGGCCGGACGGTAGCGACTCCCTTTGGGTTTCCATACCTTAGATTTGAGCCTCACGTCTCAAATCTACCGAACACCAGAAACTGATGTGTTTCTGGTGCTTTCCTCACGGCGAAAAGTCTCAACCTATTCTGCACTATTCCCAGAAGTTCTTTTCTTGGAGCTTTTTCTTGCAGTAACAAATTAGATCCTCAAGGAGATAGTGCATGTTTATGATCTGAAACAGTACACTTAGCTTACTGGCTTCAGTTTATTTCTTCTCAATCGGCGCGACACTGGCCAAGAGTTTCTTGAGCCCCACTTCTGGGAAGTTAATCTTAAGCTCTTGGGTGTTGCCACTACCAGAGACTTCAAGCACAGTTCCTTCTCCCCACTTCTTGTGAATAGCAATGTCGCCAATAGACCAAGCGACGCTCTCTTTAGCACTAGAACGGTTGCTATTGCCAAAGGGGAGGCTTGATGATGTGAGGGCACTTGGAGCTGCTTGTCTCTTGCGCTCTTGAAGGGCTTGTGACAGACTCATGCCTTTTCCAAAGGTCGTTCCGCCACCATTGCTATAAGATGCCTTAAAACTAGTGTTGACTGGACGGGCCAATCCTTGGTAGGTTAACAAATCTGAGCTAATTTCATTGATAAAGCGCGTCGGACGGTTGTAGCTGGTCCGCCCAAAGAGCAAACGAGAATTGGCATTGGTCAAGAAGAGAACCTTCTCTGCCCGCGTGATCCCCACGTAAGCCAAACGACGCTCTTCTTCCAACTCATCTGGATCCTCAGCCGCACGACTAAGTGGAAAGACATTTTCTTCCATCCCAATCAAGAAGACAACTGGAAACTCCAAGCCTTTAGCCGCGTGAAGAGTCATCAAGGTCACTTCTGAGGTCTCTTGGGCTCCATCGTCTGTATCGGCAATCAAGGCCAAATCATTCAAGAAACGACTCAAGGTTTCCACACCTGTTTCGTCTTTGACGGTTTCCCCGTTTTCATCAAAATTCTTGGTAACAGATAGGAACTCTTGGATATTCTCGATGCGGGCCTGACTTTCCAAATTCCCCTGATTGGTTAAGGCTGTCATATAACCCGTCTTGTCAAGGACTTCTTCGACCAATTCTGTAATGGTCAGCTGGTCCAATCTTTCTCTCAAATCAAGAATGAGATTGGCAAAATCCCAGATAGCCTGGGCTGCCTTTCCTTTGATACCTGAGAGCATGATATTAGCCGAAGCATCCAGGAGCGAAGTCTCTTGCATTTGGGCAAAATCGCGAATCTTATCTACTGTACCTGGCCCGATTCCCCGCTTAGGTTCATTGATAATGCGCTCAAAACTGATATTGTCACTGAGGTTAGCAATCAAGTTCAGATAAGCAATGACATCTCGAATTTCCTTCCGGCTGTAGAACTTGGTGCCCCCTACCATAGTGTAGGGAATGTTGGACTTGAGCAAGGCTTCTTCAATGGTCCGTGACTGGGCATTTGTCCGGTAGAGAACAGCAAAATCACGGTGTTTGTAGCCAGCTTCGCGACTAAGCTCTTCAATCGTTTTAGCAACAAAGACCGCTTCATCCTGCTCATCATTGGCCCGGTAATAGACAATCTCTTCCCCGTCAGCATTTTGGGTCCAGAGATTCTTTGGACGGCGGTTCCGATTATTTTTGATAACATCGTTAGCTGCTTGTAGGATGGTTTTAGTGGAGCGATAATTTTCCTCTAACAAAACGACCTTGGCATCGGGGTAATCCTTTTCAAAGTCGAGAATATTTTGCATGTCTGCTCCCCGCCAGCCATAAATAGACTGGTCCGCATCCCCAACAACACATATATTTTTAAAGCGAGAAGCCAACAGTTTGACTAATTGGTATTGGGCATGGTTGGTATCTTGGTACTCATCTACATGGATGTATTGGAACTTCTGCTGGTAATAGGTCAGCACATCAGGATGCTGGTCAAAGAGACGCAAGGTCAGCATGATCAAATCATCAAAGTCCACCGCTTCTGACTGACGGAGTTCCTTTTGGTAAGCCTCATAACACTTGGCGACGATCTGGGTATACATATCTCCCGCTTGGGCAGCATAGGCCACTTCATCAATCAAGTCATTTTTGGCATTGGAAATAGTCCCCAAAATGGTCCGTTCATTCCATTTCTTAGGATCCAAATTCAAGGACTTCAAGATCCGCTTCATCAAGGTCCGTTGCTCACCTGGATCGACAATGGTAAAATTGCGATTGTAGCCAATGTGATCCGCATCTCGACGGAGGATACGCACACACATGGAGTGGAAGGTTGCAATCAAGCAATCTTGGGTGGCTGGATTCAATTGATAAGCCCGCTCCTTCATCTCCCGAGCGGCTTTATTGGTAAAGGTAATGGCCAAAATATTCCAAGGATTGACCATTTTTTCATCGATCAAGTAAGCGATGCGGTGGGTCAAGACACGTGTCTTACCAGAACCCGCCCCCGCCATGATCAAGAGGGGACCTTCTGTCGTTTGGACCGCCTCTGCTTGGCGATCATTCATACCATTCAATAAAGGATTCATCTCATACTCCTCATTCATTCAATCGTTCTATTATACCACAAAAACCGACCTAGCTTCTTTTAAAAAAGGACTCATTTGAATTTCCCTTCCAAAAACGATATAATAGTAGCTTAAAGAAAACAGGTTCATATCCGAGGTTGTAGGAGGAAATTTTGGAAAAACCATACAGTAACTTAAAACTGGCCGAACGTGGTGCCATCATCAGTATTTTAGCCTATTTACTACTTTCTTCAGCAAAATTAGCTACCGGCCATCTGCTTCATTCCTCTAGTTTGGTCGCTGATGGATTTAACAACTTATCAGATATTATCAGCAATGCTGCCCTGCTCATCGGGATTCGTCTCGCTCGCCAACCTGCTGACCGTGATCACAAGTTTGGTCACTGGAAAATTGAGGATCTAGCTAGTCTAGTCACCTCCATCATTATGTTTTATGTCGGTTTTGATGTCTTACGCGATACCCTCCAAAAGATCTTCAGCAATGAAACTGTTAGCATTGATCCACTCGGTGCTGGTGTCGGAATGGTTTCAGCCCTTGTCATGCTAGCCGTTTATTTCTACAATCTTCGCTTAGCAAAACGTGCCAAATCCAAAGCCCTAAAAGCAGCCGCAAAAGACAATCTTTCAGACGTCGTCACATCTCTTGGGACGTCGATTGCGATTGCTGCTAGTGCTTTTAACTATCCAATTGTCGATAAAATCGCAGCCATCATCATCACCTTCTTTATCCTCAAAACAGCCTACGATATTTTTATGGAATCTTCCTTTAGTCTTTCAGACGGCTTTGACGATAGTCTCCTCGAAGATTACGAAAAAGCTATTTTAAAACTCCCTAAGGTTGCTCGTGTGAAATCTCAACGTGGACGGACCTATGGAAGCAATATCTATCTGGACGTTGTCTTAGAGATGAATCCCGATCTTTCAGTCTATGAAAGCCATGCCATTACAGAAGAAGTCGAGGATCTCTTGAAAGAAGAATTTGGAGTTTTTGACATTGACGTCCATGTGGAACCTAGCTCAATTCCTGAAGATGAGCTGATCGAAAACGTTGAAAAGAAACTCTTGACCTACGAAAAACGCCTCTATGCTAAGCAAGAATTTGATACACTGCTAGCGGATAATTATACCTTGATTGACGATACTGGTCACGAACACCACAAGGCGGAATTAATAGAGGCTCTCGCAAGCGACCAAGTTCAATTCCAAAACTTTGAACTGGAGTCCATCAGCCAAAAAACCAAACTCATACGCTATGAACTAGACGGTCAAATCCATACCAGTCTCTGGCGTCGCCACGAAACTTGGCAAAAGATTTTCCATCAAATTACTAATAAAACAGACTAGAAAGCTAGGAAGTATTTCCTAGCTTGAGAGAGTATCCAAACCTTATAAAAAAGTTAATTGATTCTCCAAAAATTTTCTATTTTTTAAAATGAATCAAAAGTATACCAAAACTCCCGAGTGCTAGAAACAGTGATGTTTCTAGCACTCGGGAGTTTTGAAACCTTAGGTTCAAAACTAAGTCATGGAACTTCGTAGAAGTTCGCTGACGTCCGTACTCACCTAAGGAAAGTTTTTAAGATAACTTTGTCTTTAATCTAAAGCTAGGAATGATTTCCTAGCTTTTTTACTTGATGTCATCTGTCGCTACATCCGTTCCGAACCACTTCTTAGAGATCTTTTGGAACTGACCCTTTTGATAGAGTTTTACGAAAGCTTCATCAATTCAACCCGCTTGGCAATGATGGTCACAATCCCAATGAGGATTAAATAAATAGCTCCCGCTAAAAACATAGGTGCTAGACTGGCATCACGATTGGCTGCTGTCCGACTAGCGAGGATCAAATCACTAATTCCCAGAGCATAGACCAAGGAAGTGTCTTTGATCAAGGACATGACTTCATTGAAGACACTTGGAAGAACGATCTTCACCACCTGAGGCAAAATAATGTAGCGAATCGTTTGCCATGAACTCAATTTTAAGACCTTAGCCGCCTCATACTGACCTGTCGGAATGGCCACAATTCCGCCACGAAAGATTTCCGCAAAATAGGCTGCATAATTAAGGGTGAAGGCCATAATAGCCGCAGGCAACCGATCAATCCGAATCCCAATACTTGGAAGGACGTAATAAATAAAGATCAACTGGAGCAATAGAGGGGGTCCCTCGCATGATCCAGATATAAATCGTTAGGAGTCCATGCAGGATCTTTGAGCGCAATTGAAGCAAAAAGGCAACAACGATTCCTAGTGGAATCGATAAAATCAATACGAAAGCAAACACTTGCAAGGTGAGGCTTGCTCCCTTTAACAAACTTGGTAAAATTTCCAAAGCATACTGCATAGCATTCTCCTCCCAAAAAATTATTTAATGAACATCTTACCACAAAAATGGAAAAACAAATAGTTCATTTTGATATTTATAAAAAAAAATAGCCTTTCGGCTATTTTTCTACTTTTATAAATCCAAATTTATTGAGAGGGTAGAGACGTAGATTCACGACTCCTTCGATCTGATTTTTATGGATATAGCCAAACTCACGGCTATCTTCTGTATCTCCACGGTTATCATTTAAAACTAGATAAGTATCGGATGGTACACGACCAGCCTTGGTTCCTTTTAACTCTGATAAGAAGAAATCATCCGTATAATACCCATTACTCGTAGGAGCAGCTAGGTGTTTGTTCAGCATTTTATTCAGGTAAGGTTCTGGTGTTGCTTGTCCATTCAAATAGAGGACATCATCTACATAACTGACTTCATCGTTTTCTTTGGCAATGACACGTCCAAGGTAGTCTTTTCCACCGACCTTGTATAAGACCAAATCACTGCGATCTACCTGAGCATTTCTAGTCGCTACCACAAGATCTCCATTTTTCACAGAAGCATTGGCCATCTTATCATTGATACTAAATGGATGAAATACAAAGATACGAAGCAAAATCAGTGCCAAAACCAGTACACTGACAATGATGACATTTCTAATTAAATCTCTCCTTGGCATGCATGTCTCCCTTCCTTTTTGTTTATTATACCATTTTTTTGATCTTTAAAAAAGAGAAAGTAAGCATTAGTGAGAATTCTTGTTAGCAAACTAAACAAGAAAAACCTCGCGGTCAGTCCTTTCAAACCGACCAGCAAGGCTTTCAGATATAATTGTCTATTAACGTACTGTACGGATACGCATTGTGTTTGTACGAACAGCTTCGCCAAGTGGCACACCTGCAACGATAACGATATCGTCACCAGATTCTACAAGACCTGCTTCAACTGCTTTACGTTCAGCAATTTCAAACATATCATCAGTTGATGATGGAGCTTCAGTTAACATTGGGATAACGCCCCAGTTCAACATCAATCCACGTTCTGTCAATTCGTCAAATGTCAATGCCAAGATATCAGCATTTGGACGATATTTAGAGATCAAACGTGCTGTGTGACCAGTCTTAGTCAAAGTTACAACCAATTTGATGTCCATTGAGTTTGTAGCATCTTTAACTGCTGAAGCCATAACTTCTGTCTTAGAGTTACGTTCAAATGAATCTGAGTTCAAACGTCCGTATTCGTTAAGAAGAGTTTGAGCGTTCTTGTCAATTGTAGCCATTGTTGCAACTGACTCAAGTGGGTATTTACCATTTGCAGATTCACCTGAAAGCATTGTAGCATCGGTTCCATCAATAACAGCGTTAAATACGTCTGATACTTCTGAACGAGTTGCACGTGGCTTTTCAGTCATTGTTTCAAGCATGTTAGTTGCAGTGATAACAACTTTACCAGCAGCATTGACTTTTGTGATAATCATTTTTTGGTAAACTGGAACCATTTCAAATGGTACTTCGATACCCATGTCACCACGAGCAATCATGATACCATCAGCAGCTTCAATGATTTCATCCAAGTTTTCGATACCTTGTTGGTTTTCGATTTTCGCAAATAATTGAACGTGACCATTGCCAGTTTCTTCACAGATTGCACGAACTTCGTTTACGTCTTTTGCAGTACGTACGAATGAGATCGCAATGAAGTTGATACCTTGTTTAAGACCGAAACGAATATCATCGTTATCACGTTCAGCAAGGGCTGGAAAAGGAATCTTCGTATTAGGGATGTTTACACCTTTTTGTTTAGCGATGATACCATCGTTTTCAACTTCAACAACGAATTCACGTTTTGCAGCGTCTTTTTCTACAACGCGAAGACCCAATTTACCATCATCAACCAATACTTGGTGTCCAACTTCAACGTCATCAAAGATATCAAGCGCACCTGCAACGTTCAAAGCAATCACTTCACGAGTTGATTTGATGCCTTGTTTTGTAGCAACGCGGATACGTTCACCAGTCTTGTATGAATATTCTTTAGCTTCGCCTTCGAACAATTCAGTACGGATTTCAGGACCTTTTGTATCAAGAAGGTAACCAACTTTTTTACCAGCGATTTCTTCTGCACGTTTAACAGTCGCCATACGTTCACCTTGTTCTTGGTGGTCACCGTGTGAGAAGTTGAAACGGAAAGTGTTAGCGCCAGCTTCGATCAATTTAGCAATGTTTTGTGCTGAAGCTTCGACGTCAAGTTTTTCAGCCCAGTATCCATCTTCACCGAATTTTTTACCGCCACGGATTTCTACCGCAGGACCTAAAGTTGCAACGATTTTTACACGTTTGTTCATGATATATATGACTCCTTTTTAAATATATCTGTCTTTTTAAGACAAGGTTAACGAATTAATGAAATAACATTAGATTGAAGACAAGCTACGGTTCAACTCGGCAAGACCAAGATCAGCTTTATGTGGATTGTTTACCACAATCTTACCATCTTCTGTCAAGCTAAAGAGGGCTCCTTCTTCTGCTTTACCAAGGATTGGGTTTTCAACCATTTTTTCATTACGGATACCAACGGCTACACCACCGATTCCTTGTTTCAGCAATTTAACAGCGTGTGCTCCCATACGTGAAGCAAGAACACGGTCACGCGCAGTAGGTGAACCACCACGTTGGATGTGGCCAAGCTCAGTCACACGAAGGTCACTTTCATCACCAGCCTCTTTCAAGGCTTTACCGAATTCATCTGCAGACATCACGCCTTCAGCTAAAACGATAATGTTATGGGTACGGCCTTTTGCGTAACCTTCTTTGATGCTCTCAACAACATCTTCGATCTTGAATCCTTCTTCAGGGATGATGATTTCATCTGCACCAGATGCAATCCCTGCCCAAAGAGCGATATCTCCAGCGTTACGTCCCATCACTTCGATAACGAAGGTACGGTGGTGACTAGATGAAGTATCACGGATCTTATCGATCGCGTCCATTGCAGTTGTGACTGCAGTATCAAAACCAATTGTAAAATCAGTTCCGACAATATCGTTGTCGATCGTACCAGGAAGACCAACAGCTGGGAATCCAAGTTCAGTCAAGCGCATCGCACCATGGTAAGAACCATCTCCACCAATAACGACAACACCTTCGATCCCGTGTTTCTTCAATTGCTCGATCCCTTTTAATTGACCTTCGCGTTGTGCGAATTCAGGGTAACGTGCTGAATGAAGGAAAGTCCCACCACGGGAAATAATATCTCCAACAGATGAGGCGTCAAGGGGCTGAATTTTACCAGCAACCATTCCCGCATATCCATCATAGATACCGAAAACTTCCATTCCTTCTGAAATTGCTTGACGAACAACTGCACGGATGGCAGCATTCATACCAGGGGCATCTCCACCACTAGTTAAAACAGCAATACGTTTCATTTCGTTTTTGCTCCTTTTTTTCTTTTACATTCTACGTAATTATAACACAAAGAAGACTAAAATTCTCGTATTTTTCGTAGTTTTTACCGATAAATCGTTTTCATAACGAGATTCTTTAGTTCATCTTCCAATTCTTTGTTTTTCTGAACTGTATAGCCCTTCAATTGAAGAGTTTTTTTCTCATCTTCATAGCGTAATACCACAGGATATGGCCCTGGATATTTTTTCAAGATAGAAAGAATCGTTTGGTCCTGACGATGATCGAGCAACTGAATCCAGAATTTCTCATTAGTCGCTAGTTGAGCCTCTGCTAGAATCATCTGTAAGCGCCCATCACGCTCTTGTATCTTCCCTGTTAAGTAATAAAAGCCACCTTCTTTTATCAAGGAGGAAAATCGATTGTAGGTTTCAGGGAAAAGGGTCACATCTAGTTTTTTCTTGGTATCACTGACTTGTAAGAAAGCCATGAGATCGCCCGACTTGGTTCGAATAGTCCGAATGCTTTGTACCTCAATGAGAATGCGTGCCTGCTCTCCTTGTATGAGTTGAGAAATTGGTTGGATCTCGTAGGGACTCGTTTGCCCAATCGCAACCAATGGGTGGGTACTGAGCCCGATGCCAATAATGGCCTCTTCCTTCTCATATTTTTCAGCCTGACTATAGTCCTCTGCCTCTGTCCAGGAGTAGTTAGAATCCGCAAACAAACTGCCTAGCTCATCTGCAAAGACAAATAAATTCGGCAAATTGTGAAGCACCTTGCGTCTATTCTTCTCAAAGTTATCAAACAACCCTAGTTCTACTAAAGGCGTCAATAGAGGTAATTTATGATACTGATTAGGAAGGCGTAAAATAAAATCTTCGACACTTTCAAAGGGACGATTGTCAATGATCCAATACGCTAAATCTCTTGGGAGTTCCTTGATATTTTTCATTCCCAAGTAAATTTTTCGATCCTGAAACTTATCTCTGTAAGGGATGGTATTGATGGATAATGGCGCGACTTTAAAATCAAACTGGAGAGCATCTGTCAGATAATCGCTGCTCGAATAATTGAGCATGATATCAAAGAAAACATCTGGATAATGGACCTTGAAATAGGCCATCTGAAAGGCCAAGGCAGAATAGGCATAGGCATGGGAACGGTTAAAACCATAGCCTGCGAATTTTTCCATAATCGCAAAGACCTCTTTGGCTTTTTCTTCCGTATGACCAAGTTTAAGAGCACCCGTGACAAAATCGTCTTCCATCTTGTGCATTTCAGTCGCATTTTTTTTGCCCATGGCCCGACGTAAGATATCGGCTTTCCCTAGGCTAAAGCCTGCAAAACGCTGGGCAACCTGCATGACCTGCTCTTGGTAAAGCATGATCCCATAAGTGGGCCGTAAGATTTCTTCAATAGCTGGATCCAGAATGTCAACTTTTTCCTGGCCGTTCTTTCTTTTGACAAAATTATCAATGTAATCACTAGCTCCTGGACGATTGAGAGAGGTGGTCGCTACCACTTCTTCGAAATGATTGGGTCTCACACGTCTCAAAAGGCGGATAGCTCCAGCCTGTTCAAATTGGAAAATCCCCTTGGTATCCCCAGCAGCAAATAAGGCCAAGGTTTCTGGATCTTCTAAATCAATGGCTTCAATCACGATCTCTTCTTGGTACTTTTCATAGACGGCTTCCTTCATTTTTTGAACAAAGGTTAAATTTCGCAGACCCAAAAAGTCCATCTTCAATAGACCATTGGCTTCAACCGCATGAGCATCGTACTGGGTGACAAACATGTCTTCTCCATACTTGAGAGGAATGTGATCCGTCAAATCCTGGTCACTCATCACAACACCCGCCGCATGAATCGAGGTCTGTCTAGGTTGGCCCTCAATTCTTTTGGCAATTTCAAAGCCACGTTCAAATTCTGCTCGACTATGAATCACTTGTCGAAAAGCTAGATTCTGTTCATACGCTGTCGTCAGTGTATCCCTAAAGCCAATCCGCTTGGTAATGGAGGTTAATTCGTACTCTGGTACCCCAAAACGTTTAAAAACATCTCGAATGGCTTGTTTGGCCCCAAAGGTTGAAAAGGTCACGATCTGAGCCGCATGGTAACTCCCATAACGGTCTCTCACATAACGGATAAATTCTGGACGATAGATATCAGGAATATCAATATCAATATCCGGCATGGTGTAGCGCTCCACATTTAAAAAGCGCTCAAACAGGAGGTTCTTCTCCACTGGATCAATCCCTGTAATCTCCAGGGCATAAGCTACCAGTGATCCGACAGCAGACCCACGCCCCATTCCCATATAATATCCCTGACTTCGTCCGAAACGAAGAAGATCCCAGACAATCAAGAAATAATCATCAAAGCCCATTTGGTGAATAATGTCTAATTCATGCTCCAAACGTTCTTGATAGAGCGGACTGGTCAAGTTCTTTCGAAGGAGACCCGCTTGGGCTAATTCTCTCAATTCCTCAACAGCTGGTTTCTGAGGATTGAAGCGAGGCAATTTCAACTGAGTATCAATGTCGTATTGAATCCCTTGGACAAGTTTTTCAAGATTTGTGATGGCTTGAGGAAATCGCTCAGCAAAATCATTCTGTAACTCCTGAGGAGTTTTTAGGACTGTTCTAGAGTCAATTGGTCCTGTTTCTGTCAAGCTTTGATTGTCCTTGATGGCCGCGAGCATCTGCATGGCTTCCATATCTTCCGCCTCAAAAAAACGCACAGTATGAAGAGGGAGCACAGGGTGGCTAAATTCTTGGTCCGGCGTATCGGCAAAAACTCCTATGAAGTAATCTAGACCAAGCGGTATGTCTTCACTAGCAAAAGGCGCTGGGACAATGACCGCTACTCCTTCTGTGAGGTGCTTCACATCTTCCCAATTGTTTTTTCCCATCATTTTGACGGTCGACATCTTCATCAGATTCTGGTAGCCTTTCGTTGACAGGGCCATCATCCGAAACGGAATTGTTTCATTGTCTACTTTTAGTCCAATTTCTAAACCGACCAAAGGGCTGAGGTTGTGGGCCTGACAGGCTTCGATAAATTCATAAGCACCATACAAATTATCTACATCCATGATTCCCAATGCGCCATACCCCATGCTTTTAGCCACTTGGACATAGTCTTTTATGGTCACAAGACTTTCCATAAAGGTATAGACTGATTTGGTATCTAGCTGTGTAATCACTTTTTCTCCTTTCCGCATTGTCTATCTTGGTGCCTCCTTTGGTAACTCCTTTTTGTACAAAAAAACACCACTGCTACACAATGATGTCTCAACAACGGAAGACATGGGATTCGAACCCACGCACGCTATTACACGCCTACCGCGTTTCCAACACGGCCTCTTAAGCCTCTTGAGTAATCTTCCATGAATAAAAAATATGGAGCCGGTGGGAGTCGAACCCACGTCCAAACACCTGCCAGCATATTTGTCTACAACCATAGGTTATGTTTTCTTTTAACAGCTACATGACACATAACTCAAGCCCTGTACCTGCGAGTCTATCAATCTCTTATCTAACTCCTAGACAAAGTTAGATCGTATCTCGCTAAAATTAAGACCTGTCATCAAACACGAGCGATTTGAATCGGGTCACGCCTGCTGGTGTTTAGGCAGCTAAAGCGTAAGAATTATTATTTTTTGCAGTTATATTTAACTGGCGTTTTACATCCGCTAGATGAGTTGCAAAATATACCTCATAATGCCTGTCGAATCCGTAACGACCCCAAAACGAATACATTTAGTATATCAAAATGTAGCTAAAAATGCAAAAGAAAAAAATTGAACAAGAAGGCTTCCGCTGGGAAGCTCCTTGCTCAATTTGCTGTTATTATTGAAGATTCAACTTGTACTTGCTGATGTAGTGAATGGTGAAGTACATAGAAACAATCTTAATAACTTCATAAATGAGACCTGGGATGAAGTTTGGTCCAAAATCATCAATATTTCCATAAACTAATGCATATCCGACAGCATATGAATCTTTTAATGGATTGACTGCTGTACCGATGATACTTAACACAATACACAAGAGAAAGAAAAACAGAATAGCCTTCAATCCACGACGATTTTGGAACAGTTGGCCAAGTGCGATTGATACATAAAATAGTAAGATTCCTGAAGCTGTGGTAAAAATCCACCAGATGATAATCCAATAAGCAATAGAATGACTAAAAGCCTCAGCAATAATACTAAATACAGGAGAGAGGTCTTGTCCAATGACAGCGCCCATCACAAGTATTGTAATAAAACCACTCAAAAATAGAAGGAATAGGCAGTAAAGACTCGCTACTAAAGCTCCCACAAATTTAGACAAGAGAATCGCATGGGGACTTGCTGGAAGGGTCCAAGTCAAATATCCCTCACGTCCGTATAAGTTAGAATAGAAACGACGGATAATAATATAGTAGTTGCTAAGATAAAGACCGATGACTCCTCCAAAAATGAGAATCCCAAGAGTCCCCGTTATGATTTGCATACTATTGGTTTCCATATTCACAAAACCGTTTGTAGCACTTCCACCGATAACACCTGTAATCACTGACAAACCTAGTGCAATCAGGGTGATCAATAAATACCACTTAGCTGTCGATTTAAATTCGTATTTTAATAATTTACCAAACATGGGGTCCTCCTAATAAACACGGAATTGATCACGGAAGATCTCATCGATTGATTTTCCGTGTTGATTGCGCAAAACAGTCGTATTTTCATGCAAGAGGATTCTTCCTTGGTTGATGAAAATCGCTTCGTCCAAAACTTGCTCAATATCCGCAATCAAGTGAGTAGAAATCAAGACAGAAGAGTTTGGACGTCTATTTTGAATAATGGTCCGCAAAATATAATCACGCGCCGCTGGGTCAACCCCACCGATTGGTTCATCAAGAACATACAAGTCAGCTTCACGACTCATCACCAAAATCAATTGCACTTTTTCCTTGTTCCCTTTTGAAAGGCTGTTCAATTTTTGATTTGGATGCAAATGCAAATCGTTGAGCAATTGGTAAGCTCGTTGGACATTAAAATCTGCATAAAAATCTTGGAAATAGCTAATAGCATCACTAATTTTTATATTTTCACTCAGATAAGTCGTATCCGGCAAATAGGAAACAACTTTTTTAGAAGCTGGGGATGGTAATTGACCATGAATATAGATATTTCCAAGGCTTGGTTGCAACAAACCATTAATCAATTTAATGATGGTTGTTTTCCCACTACCATTGGGACCCAAAAGGCCAATAATACGGCCAGGTTGGATGTTCAAACTAACATCCATGAGAGCAACTTCATGCCCATAATTCTTTGTCACATGGTCCAAGTAGACCAAAGGATACTGATTCATGTAAATCTCCTTTATTTTCTATTTATGCTATTATACCCTGTCCCCTTAATGATTGCAACTTTATCTGAAAATTTGCTAAGAATTTGTAAATGCTTGTTCAAAAAAAGGAGTACAAACAAATCAGAGGTTAGGGTTTCCCTAACCTCTGATTTGTTTTGATGAATAGAATTTTTAACTAATTCCAAGTGCAATTCGTGCATAGCGGCTCATTTTTTCTACCGTCCAAGCAGGGTACCAGACCAACTTCACATCCACAGATGTCACTTCTTCTACTTCCGCTAAAACATCATGAATCTGATCTGTCAGCAGATCCGCTAATGGACATCCCATGGTCGTTAAGGTCATATCAATGATGGTTGCTCCAGTTTCACCATCAAAATGGATCTCGTAAACAAGACCTAAATTGACAATGTCAATCCCAAGCTCAGGATCGATTACCTCTTCCAAAGCATTTAAGATTTTATTTTTAATTTCTTCAATTTGCTCAGTTGTATATGCCATATGACACTTCCTTTTTTACTAGTTTACTCTCGCCGGACCTAGATTTTTGCTTCGTTTCTAGGCGACCGTTAAAAATGTCCACTGGACATTCCTCGCTTCCGAATTTCTCGGCTCGGGTTAAAAAGGTCCCTCGGACCTAGGTCGCTTTTTCATTTCTTGGCGACCGTTAAAAATGTCCCCCGGACATTTTTAATCCTCAATAAAATCACGCAATGGTTTGCTTCTGCTTGGGTGGCGAAGTTTGCGGAGGGCTTTGGCTTCGATCTGACGGATCCGTTCACGGGTCACGTTGAAGACTTTACCCACATCTTCCAAGGTCCGCATTTTTCCATCATCCAAACCGAAACGTAAACGAAGGACGTTTTCTTCACGGTCTGTCAGGGTATCGAGGACTTCATCTAATTGTTCACGTAGAACCACACGAGTGGTGTAGTCTACTGGATTTTCAATCACTTCATCTTCGATGAAATCTCCCAAATGGCTATCGTCTTCTTCCCCGATTGGCGTTTCCAAAGAAACAGGCTCTTGGGCAATCTTCAAGATTTCGCGCACCTTATCAGGCGTCATATCCATGCGTTCAGCGATTTGTTCAGGCGTTGGGTCTTGTCCCAATTCTTGCAAGAGATTACGTTGTTCACGAACCAACTTGTTAATGGTTTCTACCATGTGAACAGGGATCCGAATGGTACGGGCTTGGTCTGCAATGGCACGAGTGATAGCCTGACGAATCCACCAAGTAGCATAGGTAGAGAACTTGAACCCTTTGGTATAGTCAAACTTATCAACGGCCTTCATCAAGCCCATATTTCCTTCCTGGATCAAATCCAAAAATTGCATTCCACGACCAACGTAACGTTTCGCAATGGATACAACCAAACGAAGGTTAGCTTCTGCTAGACGTTGTTTGGCTTCCAAATCACCTTGTTCTACTAAGATAGCCAATTCTTGCTCTTCTTCATTGGTCAAAAGAGGAACAACCCCAATTTCTTTCAAGTACATCCGCACTGGGTCGTTGACCTTGGCAGAGTTGCTTCCAAGCAATTCCTCATCTGACAATTCTGGCTCTTCTTCATTGTTCAACACACGCGCACTTGGGTTACCATCTTTATCCGTGATCGAAATTCCTGCATCTTGAATACGTTGCAAAAGATCTTCAATACCGTCGGCATCCAGTGTGAAAGGAATAACCAACTTGTCATTAATTTCATCATCTGTTGCAGTTCCGCTTTGCTTGTGGCTGCGAATAAATTCTGCAATTTGAACGTCCAATGTTGTAATATCTTTTTGTTCTTTAGCCATTCCTACTCCATTCTTCTTTTTTGAGCGATCAAACGCTCGAGTTCCAATAAAGCTGTTTCCGCATCCCCAGTTGAGGAAGCTTCTTTCACTTTATTTCCAATTTGTTGACTTTCTTTGCGAAGGAGCTCACGACTTCTTGTCGCTTCTACTTCTTCGAGTTCACCATCCGCTATCTCTTCTGGTAAATCTTCTTCTAACATGCGATACCAAGCATGCTGGACCCCTTCAGTTTGCTCGGACAAATCCTGCGAACTAACTTCCCCATTTTGACAGAGTAATTGATACAAGATCTGAAGCTCGGGTGTATCAAAGGAAAAATCTGGTCGTAATCGATAATCATTCAGCACCATGGGAAAATCCTTCATCCTACTCAACAGATGATTTTCTGCCTTGATCAAGCGCGTCATCCCACGATTCGGCAAGAGATCTACTGAAAAATTCGACGTTTTTGCGCGCCCACTCGTTTGGGCCTCTTGCCGTTGATGCAAGCGACTATTATTCACAATCTGCTCAATCTGCAAATAATCAAAATCTGGCAATAAATCAGCCAGTTTGTAAATGTAGGTATTTTGCGCAGTAATGGAGCGGGTCTGAGCAATCATCGGTGCCAGCTTCTCGACAAACTCAATCTGTGACTGCAAGTTCTCAATATACTGGGGTTTCCAGTAGTGCATCAAGAATTCAACCTTACTGATCCGCGAATTCTTCAAGAGGGAAGCTAGATCTTCTGGGGAGGTCTTTTTGAGGTACTCATCGGGATCCATCTGATCAGGGATACGGACGATCTCTAACTCCAGATCCTGCAAAACCTCCAAGGCCTTAGCTGTCGCTTCAAGTCCAGCCTTATCCCCATCATAGGTCAGAATCACTTTTTTAGCGAAACGAGACAAGTGCTGGACGTGCTCTGGTGTCAAGGCTGTTCCCATAGAGGCGACTGCATTTTCAATCCCAGCTCGATAAGCCGCAATGACATCCATAAAGCCTTCCATGACATACATTTCATGTTGCTTTTTGGCGCTCGTCTTAGCTTGATCCAAATGATAAAGTTCATAACTCTTATTAAATAGACGGGTACTTCGACTATTCTTGTACTTGGCTTGATGACTCCCATCATCAATCGTTTTCCATAACCTACCAGAAAAAGCAATGACTCGTCCGCTATCATCCGTCAAAGGAAACATAATCCGATCCTGAAAGGCATCAAAAACTGTTCCAGCATCTGAGATTGTGAATAACCCCGAATCGGTAATCACTTTTTCAGAGAACTTCTCAGAGAGATTTCGATAGAGATAATTCCCTTCTGCTGGGGCTAAGCCCAATTGAAAATGTCGGATGACCTCATCCGTCAGTCCACGTTCATGCAAATAATTTCGCGCTTCTTCTCCCATCTTTGTCGTCATCAGAATCGCCTGGTAGAACTTACTGGCTTCCTGATGAATCTCATAAAGTTCTTGGTTGGGATTGATTTGCACTTGTTGACTAGGCCTTGCCTGATACTGAAGCGCAATCCCTGCTTTTTCTGCTACAATCTGGACTGCATCCATAAAGGCAACTCCCCGATAGTCTTCAATAAATTTAAAGACATCTCCCGAGCGACCACATCCGAAACAATGGTAAAACTGCTTGTCTTCAACGACATTAAAAGAAGGAGTCTTTTCACCATGAAAAGGACAGAGCCCTAAAAAATTACGCCCAGCCTTAGTCAAAGAAACAACTTCTCCAATAACTTCAACAATGTTTACACTGTTTTTAATTTCTGCAATCAGCTCTTTATCAACCATAAACAGTGCCTCCATTTTACCATAGATTATCACTTTATATTTTATACTAAAAGTTAGTAAAAGTAAATTTTTTCCTACTGATTTCACACATAAAAGAAAAGATTTTCAACCTTTATCACTAATTTTAAAAAAATGATGCATATTTCTTGTCAGTCGAATATTTTTCCGTTATACTATCATAGTAAAAAATTATTATGAAAGGACATATTTAGGATTTGTTAAAAGATTTGAAAGCTTTTCTCCTTCGTGGGAACGTTGTTGACCTTGCTGTTGCTGTGATTATCGGAGCTGCATTTGGAGCTATCGTTACATCATTTGTAAACGATATCGTTACTCCACTTATTTTGAAGCCAGCTTTGAAAGCTGCTCATGTTGAAAATATTGCACATTTGTCATGGAACGGTGTAGCATACGGTAGCTTCTTGAGCGCTGTTATCAACTTCCTTGTTGTTGGTACTGTTCTTTTCTTCGTAGTGAAAGCTGCTGAAAAAGCTCAAAAACTTGGTAAAAAGGAAGAAGCTGCTGAAGAAGAAGTTGCTGCTCCTACTCAAGAAGAGTTGCTTACTGAAATCCGCGACTTGCTTGCAAACAAATAATTAGATAAAAAGATCCGATCTTCTAGAAGAAGGTCGGCTTTTTTGTCTTCTATTTTTCTAGAGAAACAAAAAACAGACCGAAGTCTGTTCTTGTATTCAATTAGAATTTTTTACGTTTACGAGCTGCTTCTGATTTACGTTTACGTTTTACAGAAGGTTTTTCATAGAATTCACGTTTGCGTGTTTCTTGAAGAGTACCAGCTTTAGTAACCGCGCGTTTGAAACGACGAAGAGCATCGTCAAGAGATTCATTCTTACGTACTACTGTTTTTGACATGTTTTTCACTCCCTTCAAGCCTAAAATCTTAATTATTTTATCACACTTGAAAGATTCTGTCAATATCTTTTATAATTTTTTAGGATCCCCATTCATTTTTGCGCTTTCCAACTTTTTCATTCCTTCCATTTTATGTTACAATGGAAACAAAGAAAACCCTGAAGGAGACACCATGTCAGAAATTTATGATATTACCATCATTGGGGGCGGACCAGTTGGTCTTTTTGCTGCTTTTTATGGTAATTTGCGCCAAGTAAAAGTCAAACTAATTGATTCCCTTCCACAATTGGGAGGGCAACCAGCCATCCTCTATCCAGAAAAAACCATTCTCGATGTCCCTGGATTTACGAATTTAACAGGGGAAGAATTGAGCAACCGCTTGATCGAACAAGTACAAGGATTTGACACTCCAATCTTCCTCAATGAAACTGTTGAAGACATTCAAAAAGAGGGCGATATTTTCACCATCACTACTTCTCGCCAAAAGCATCTGTCAAAAGCAATTGTGATTGCCATGGGCGGTGGAGCCTTTAAGCCACGCACCCTTGACATTGAAGGGGCTGAGGACTTTGACAATGTTCACTACCACGTTTCAAATATCCAACAATACCAAGGACAGCAGGTAACTGTCCTTGGGGGAGGGGACTCTGCGGTAGACTGGGCCCTTGCTTTTGATAAGATTGCTCCGACTACGATCATTCACCGCAGAGATAACTTCCGCGCCCTCGAACACAGTGTAGAGGAATTGAAACATTCTTCAGTGCAGATCAAAACTCCCTTTGTCCCAAGTCGCTTGATTGGAGAAAATGGTCATGCCACTCACCTTGAAATCACAAAAGTCAAATCCGATGAAACAGAACTCATTCCGATTGATCACTTATTCGTCAATTATGGCTTTAAATCTTCTATTGGAAACCTGAAAGAATGGGGGGTAGAATTGCAACGCCATAAAATCAAGGTCAACCAAAAACAAGAAACTAGCCTTCCTGGAATTTATGCTTGTGGAGACTGCTGCTTCTATGAAGGAAAGATCGATCTCATCGCTACAGGTCTGGGGGAAGCTCCAACAGCTGTAAACAATGCCATTAACTACATCTATCCAGATAAGAAAGTCCAACCAACGCACTCAACCAGTTTATAATAAAAAAGGCCTTTGGCCTTTTTTATTTATCTAAATCATCTGCGATTTTATTAATCTTACGCAAGCGGTGATTGACGCCGCTTTTTGAAATAGGTTTTTGCAAACTATCAGCGATCTGCTGGATGGAATAATCTGGATGGTTCATCCGAATATAGGCAACTTCTTGCAAGTCACTTGGTAAACTCCCTAGACCGACCGTATCCACAATTTTACTGATATTATTGATGGTTTTCATACTAGCTGTGACCGTGCGTTGGATATTGGCCATCTCGGCATTATTGGCCCGATTGAGGTCATTGCGCGTCTCTCTCATAACCTTGATGGACTCAAATTCCTGCATGGCTTGCATGGCCTCTACGACAATTAGAAAATCAATAATATCTTCCGCTCGTTGCAAATAGGTTACCACTCCTTTTTTACGCTCGATGGTTTTCGAATCTAGTAAAAATCCTTGCATGAGAAGGGCAATTCCTTCCGCGTGGTCTGTATAAACAGAATGAATTTCCAGCTGGTACTTCCCTTTTTCAGGATCTTTTATCGAACCACTCGACAAAAAAGCTCCTCGAAGATAAGCACGACTGGCTGCTTCATCTTCTAAAACACTAGCATCAATGCCTGTCTCAATCCCAAAGAAGGCATCTGCCAAATGCAAGTCAGCTAAAATTTCTTCCACCTTTTCATCCAAGAATACTGTGTAGACACGATTCTTTTTCAAATTGGTTTTTTGGTGGTGACGAATATCCGACTTAGCTTCATAAAAATGATGCAACAACTCATAGATATGGCGAGCGATCTTGGCATTTTCGGTTGTCACCGAGAGCGTCAAGCCGCCCATTGAAATTCCGAGGCTCCCAGACATCTTGATAATGGCAGCCAATTCACTCTTTTCAAATCGCTTGAGAGACAATAATTCTTCTTTGACACGAACCGTAAAACTCATTTTCTCACCTGCACGATCTGCATCAACTCTTCGACCACTTTTTCACCATCATGAAAGGCTCCTCCATTGACCAGCTTTAAGAAATCGGAAGAAATCACTTGGGGAACTTGCGAGTGCAACCCCTTAAAATCGTGCTCTACCTGCACCAAGTATTCATCAAATTTATTACTGTTCATGTAAGCTGCGGGAACCTGATTAATATTGACAAGGACGGTATCAATGAACTTCTCTCCCAAATGTTTATGGAGCACGGCAACGTGGTCACTATCTGTGAAATGCTCGGTTTCTCCTCTTTGAGTCATGATGTTACAAACATAAGCTACTTGGGCCTTGGTTTCAAGGATGGCTTTCCCAATCTCATCGATCATCAAATTAGGAAGGATCGAGGTAAAGAGCGAACCAGGACCTAAGACGACCATATCACTTTCAAGAATAGCTTCCACCACTTTCTTACTAGCTTTTGGGCGCTCTTGATCAAAGGTATTGGTCACATAAACATGATCAATCATGCCAGTGTAGTTGGCAATGTGGCTTTCTCCTACCACTTCTTTTCCATCTTGAAAAACGGCATGAAGGGTCAAGGGACTATCACTCGACGGATAGATCTTGCCGGTTGTATGAAAGAACTTGGTCAACAACTGCATGGCATTATAGGTCGAGCCTTGCATCTCTGAAATCCCTGCAATGATCAAATTTCCTAAAGGGTGGCCAGCCAAAGGCCCATCATCGTCTGCAAAGCGGTATTGAAAGACCTTCTCATAAAAACGAGGCATATCTGACATGGCAACCAAGACATTTCGCAGGTCACCCGGTGGCGTCAATTTTTGGATGTTCTTCCGCAATTCACCTGAGCTACCGCCATCATCTGCAACAGTTACAATGGCAGTGATCTCGACCGGTTTCTTTCTTAGACTATCGAGAATAACAGAAATCCCTGTCCCTCCTCCAATAACGGTTACTTTAGGTTTTCTCATGAGCGATTCACCGTTTCTTTCCGTCTGTCCTTGTCTCTATGACTGCAATTGACCTGCCAATTTTTTTCTAAATCATGCGCTAAGCGCTCTGCAAAGGCTACTGAACGGTGTTGACCTCCAGTACAGCCCATAGCGATGGTGAGAACGGATTTACCTTCTCGTTTATAAGACGGTAAAATAGGAACGATTAAGTCATGGAGATGACGGTAAAAGTCCTCTGATTCAGGGTGATCCATGACATAATCATAGACAGCTGGATCTTGACCGGTTAAATTCCGAAGTTCCAATTTATAGTAGGGATTTGGAAGAAAACGCACGTCAAAGACGAGGTCAGCATCGATCGGAAGGCCGTATTTGAAACCAAATGACATGACCTCAACCCGAAAATCTGGCTGATTATCTTGACTGGCAAATTGCTCTGCAATCGTTTTTCTCAGATTACGGGGCGTCAATTCAGTCGTGTCCACCACATTTTGACTGATATTTTTCAAAGGAGACAAGAGCTCTCGCTCTAAGGTAATCCCATCTAAAACACGGCCATCTGCCGCTAGTGGGTGGCTACGACGTGTTTCCTTGTATCGTGCTACCAACTCACTGTCAGTAGCATCCAAGAACAAAACCTTGAAATCGAGGTCTTCTTGATTGTCCAATTCATCCAAAATGGTGCGAATTTCATTGAAAAAAGAACGGCTCCGCATGTCCACAACAACGGCTAATTTATTGTTATCCGGGCTATGACGCATGAGCTCAATAAATTTCAGCAAGAGCGCCGGTGGCATATTATCGATGGTAAAGTAACCCAAATCCTCAAACGATTGGATAGCGACGGTCTTGCCAGCACCGCTCATCCCTGTTACCATGACCAGTTGAATCTTACTTTCTGTCATTTTCTCCTCCCAAAATAAAACAGAGTGGCCTACAGTTTCCTGCTTTCCACTCTGTCTTTTTGTCTTTGAATGGTTATTAGGCCTTGATTTCCGCAATAACTTCAATTTCAACCTTCACATCACGTGGCAGGCGTGCTACTTCAACAGCAGATCGAGCTGGAAACTCTGTGGTAAAGACTGTTTTATAGACCTCATTGAAAGGTACAAAGTCATTCATATCACTTAAGAAACAAGTGGTTTTCACCACGTGGTCGAAGTCTGTCCCAGCCTCTTCCAAAATAGCCCCAATGTTCTTTAAGACTTGCTCTGTTTGTTCTTGGATAGTTTCGCCAATGATTTCTCCTGTTTCAGGTGACAAGGGAACTTGTCCGCTTGCAAAGAGAAGATTGCCTACAATTTTCCCTTGAACATAAGGTCCAATTGCTGCAGGTGCTTTATCTGTATGAATTGTTTTTGCCATAGTATTCTCCAAGTCTATTTACTTCTGCTGGTTTTCTTTTGCTAATTTTTCCCTTTGTAGGCGCAACTTGCGCTTTGGATTTAGCGTATTAAATAGTTCTTCTAATTTTTCAGCATTCCAAACATCAGCTGCTGAAACAAAATTTCCATTTTCATCTCGAAAAGATATTGGTTTATCTCCCACCGAAAAAGCCTCATTTCTTATTTGGAATCCTTGATCCGCTCGGGACCACCCTTAATCTACAAACTCAAATTCAAATTTACCGATCCGGACGATATCGCCATCTTTTGCCCCACGTGCACGAAGAGCTTCATCAACACCCATTCCACGCAATTGACGAGCAAATTTCATGACCGCTTCATCCCGATCGAAATTGGTCATATTAAAGAGTTTTTCAAGTTTTTCACCAGACAAGACCCAAGCGGCATCGTCATCACGACTGATGTCAAAGGCTGGCTGGTCTTCATCAAAGCCATAGTAGACTTCTTCTTGGGCCATGTCGTCTTCTGAATACAAGAGGAATTCTGGTGTTTTGTCTAACAATTCTGCCGTTGCATCTAACAAATTGTCTAAACCTTGATGAGCCAAACTAGAGATCGGGAAGATCTGTGGCAGTTCATCAAACTCATCGTAATTAGCTGCCAATTTCTTCTTGAATTCTTTCAAATTTTCTTGGCTTTCCGGCATGTCCATCTTATTCGCCACGATAATCTGAGGACGTTCCATCAAGCGAAGATTATAGGTTTCAAGCTCTTTATTGATTTGAACATAATCTTCATAAGGGTCGCGACCTTCACTGGCTGACATATCGATGACGTGCAAGATAACACGGGTGCGCTCAATGTGACGAAGGAACTGGGTTCCTAATCCGACACCTTGGCTGGCCCCTTCAATCAATCCAGGAAGGTCTGCTACGGCAAAGGATTCACCTGACGGTGTCCGAACCATACCCAAATTTGGAACGATGGTTGTGAAATGATAAGCCCCAATTTTTGGTTTGGCTGAAGTGATAACACTGAGAAGGGTCGATTTCCCAACAGAAGGGAAGCCAACCAAACCAACATCTGCCAAGACCTTCAGTTCTAACTCTAATTCACGTTCCTGACCAGGCTCTCCATTTTCAGAAATCTCTGGTGCTGGATTTTTAGGAGTGGCAAAACGAATATTTCCGCGACCTCCTCGGCCTCCGTGCGCTACAATATACTCTTGTCCATTTTCAACCAAGTCGGTAATGACCTTGCCAGTCTCAGCATCTCGGACGGTCGTTCCTTGGGGAACTCGTACATAGAGATCTTCTGCTCCCCGTCCGTGCATCCCTTTGGTCATTCCTTTTTCCCCATTTTGGGCTTTGAAATGCCGATTATAACGGAAGTCCATCAAGGTGCGCAAGCCTTCGTCTACTACGAAGATGACATTGCCACCACGACCTCCATCACCACCCCAAGGTCCGCCATTAGGGACATATTTTTCACGGCGAAAGGCCACCATGCCATCGCCGCCATTTCCAGCCTTGACCTTAATCTTGGCTGTATCTAAAAACATACTCATAAATAGATGATTTCCTTTATTTCTGCGTGCGTCTTAATAAGAAAGAGCACCAATTGCGGTTGCAAAGATTGCACCAACCGTTACAATCAACATAATCACAATAACCACCATCGTGATCATTTCAAATGGTGTTTTTTTACGTTTTCCGTTATCTCCAAAAGCCACTGCTAATACCTCGATTACTATAAATTCATTAGCCCTATTTTACCACGAAATAGGGGATTTTTCAAATCGAGCCTACACAAAAAGACCAGACAAACGTCTGATCTCTTATGGATAGATTTAGGAATCTTTTCTTACTCGTAAAATACTAACAGAAAGAACCGCCAGTAAGACACCCATGACAAGAACAACCGGTGTCATCTTCTCACCTGTACTTGGAAGAACTTTTTTCTTACCAGGTTTTGGTGCTTCTTCTTCTTTGACAGAAGTTGATGATGAGCTTGATGAAGTACTAGAACTTGACGAAGAGCTAGAACTTGATGAAGACGATGAACTTGATGAAGACGATGAACTTGACGAAGAGCTAGAACTTGACGAAGATCTAGAACTTGATGAAGACGATGAACTTGACGAGGATGTTGTGCTAGGTGTCGGTGGGGTTTGTTCTTTCTCACCTAATCCTTCGCCAGATCCTGATTCTAATCTCACTTCACGGGTTAAACTACGTGGTGCCGGGAAATTAGTTGCTGTCCATGTGAGCGTGTTATGAACAAGATCACCTACTTTTGTACCAGGAGCTACTTTGGTCGAATATTCAATATACATTGGCCAGTTGTAGTTATCTCCAAAATCAATGGTAAAGCCAGTGATTTGACCATCTGCATTCTTTTCCAAGACCGCTTTTTTAGTAAAGTTATCAAGAACTGGAAGACTTAAAATCTGCGCTTCATTCTTAATGCCACCTTCTACAGGAGCAAACCGAACGGCACGCAAGCTACCTTTAACCAATGTTAAACCATCTCCGAACTGGTCTTTAATAACCATTCCACGAAGCATATCTTGGCGGGCATTTAAGATAATTCGCCATTTAATAATGGTTGGATCAGACTTATCTTGGTAGCCATATTTCATCTCATAGTCTCCAGCTTCTCCATCAGTCTTTTCATAATTCAATGAAAAATCTGTATTGCCTAGTTTAAACTGGATTGGGGATGTTTTAGTAACCACTTCGGAGTCTACTTTTACATCAAAATGCAAGGCAACTCGTTTATTAAGTGGATGAGATGCGAAATAATCATTAAAGGTAACGGTCACAGTTTTCTTACCTGTATCAACAACAGCTTTCCCCACAGTTTGACCATTTGATTGACCTTCCTCAAGAACATTGAATTCCAATGCTGTGTAGAGGGTTAATTCTTTTGGTAAGCTAAGTGTTAAAGTATCACCAGCTTGAATGGCTTGCGAATTAGGGAAGGTCAAAGAAATGCTTGCTGACAATTTTTCATTCGTCAACACCTTGCTGCCATTCGTTAAAGGATTGCCATCTTTCGTTAAGCTTGCTGTCTGTGTATAAGACGAGACTTCTGCGGCCTGAATGGTTTTAGTCAAACCAGCTGTGAATAGAATCGTTAGCACTAAGACAAGTGCCCATACAATTTGACGGACCTGTTTCATAATTTCCTCCTCTGCTCGCCCGTTTGCGAGCTATTTTTTATAGATTTAAAGACCAATTTCTGCCTGGACAACTGCAGCAATGGTATCCACATAGTAGTCTACTTCTTCATGAGTTGGTGCTTCTGCCATCACACGAAGGAGGGGTTCGGTTCCACTTGGACGCACAAGGATACGACCATTTCCTGCCATTTCCGCTTCCATTTTTTCAATGATTTCACGAATAGCAGGCACTTCCATCGCCTTGTCTTTCATGCTATTTTCAACCCGGATATTGACAAGCTTTTGTGGGTAAATGGTTACTTCTGCAGCCAATTCAGATAATTTCTTACCGGTTTCTTGCATGATTTTAGTCAATTGAACGCCTGTTAATTGGCCATCCCCAGTCGTGTTGTAATCCATGATCACTACGTGACCGGATTGTTCCCCACCAAGGTTATACCCAGATTTGCGCATTTCTTCGACCACATAACGGTCTCCAACAGCTGTGATTTCTTTTTGAATCCCCTTCGCATCTAATGCCTTGTGGAAACCGAGATTGGACATAACAGTTGTAACGATCGTATTTTTTTCGAGCAAGCCCTTGCTTGAAAGATACGAACCGATGATGTACATGATCTTATCCCCGTCTACGATTTCTCCATTTTCATCCACTGCAATCAAGCGATCACTATCTCCGTCAAAGGCAAGACCAATCGCTGCGCCTACTTCTTTCACTTTCTCTTGCAAGTGCTCTGGGTGAGTAGAGCCAACCCCATCATTGATGTTCAAACCATCTGGGTTTTCACCGATGACGGTCAATTGAGCTCCTAAATCTGCAAAGATTTGACGAGCACTGGTAGAGGCTGCACCATTTGCTGTATCTAAGACCACGTGCATGCCCTCGAGTTGGACTCCTGTCGATACAAGGAATTCTTGATACTTACGCAAGCCTTCCGGATATTCCATGACTGTTCCTAAACCTTGCGCACTTGGACGTGGAAGGATATCTTCAGCGGCATCAAGCAAGGCTTCAATTTCAAGCTCGCGATCATCATCCAATTTGAAACCATCACCACCAAAGAATTTGATTCCATTGTCCAAGGCTGGATTGTGGCTAGCAGAAATCATAACGCCGGCGCTGGCTTTTTCCGTACGAACCAGATAGGCAACACCTGGCGTTGCAATCACACCCAACTTATAAACGCGAATCCCAACTGATAAGAGGCCAGCGATCAAAGCATGCTCCAGCATTTCACCAGAAATACGCGTATCACGTCCAACAAACACCAAAGGTGTTTCTTCTTCATGTTGGCTCAACACATAACCACCGAAACGACCCAACTTAAAGGCTAATTCTGGCGTTAATTCTACATTTGCTTCTCCACGGACACCGTCCGTTCCAAAATATTTACCCATTTTTGATTACCTTTTTACTTTCTAATTACTTGAACTGGAAGAGGTCGACGACGAACTGCTAGAGCTTGACGTAGACGAGCTACTCTTTGTGGTCACTTGAATCCGTGTTTCACTCGGATTAACCAAGCCTGGTAGAATATTTCCTTGAGCATCCACTGCATTTAAGGAAATGGTTCCGCTATAATTTCCACTGATGATCTCACTGGATGGGAAGACTGCTTGGACATGATCAATACGACTTAAGGTTTCTTGATCACTCGTCACTTCCACCTTAGTTTTTTCAAGAGAAATATCCGTTACCGTAATTCCATCCACAATTTGATTATCCGGGATCGTGGCTCTAACTGCAAACGATTTTTTCGCTTTCTTACCGATTTTTACAGAAACTTTCTGAGGTTCTACGGTTGCTGTTAAACCAGCTGGAAGATCTTCTACAATCAACGGAACTTCGACGGTGCCTTCCTTGACCTTACGTAGATCCGCTACCACACGAAACTTCCGAGTTCCCGGTTGCATCTCACTTGCAAGTGCGACCCGGTTTGAACCTTTAAGAAAGACCGTTACCTCTGACGTCAACCCACTGACAAAGTATTTTTTGTCATTATATTTAGCATCAATTGGAATATTGGTCAAGGTATTGGTATAGGTCTCTGAACTCACTTGTCTAGCGCTACTATTATTTTGAAAATTAAAGGAAGACGCATTGATAAATAAGATAAAGGATAATAAGACGGAGGCGAAAACATAAAGAAATTCTTTTTTCGATCTCATTTTGTTACCCTCCCAAATAGACGCTCTTTCCAACTAATCGTTTTATTCTCTTCAGGAACCAAGAAGGCTCTCAATTCCGTCTCAAACTCTTCTAAAGTTAAATCATGACGAAAAGTTCCGTTGTAGGTCATAGAGATGCCACCCGTTTCTTCTGATACCACAAAGGTAAAGGCATCAGAAACTTCAGATAAGCCAATAGCTGCACGGTGACGCGTTCCAAACTCTTTTGAAATCTCAGTGTTTTCCGTCAAGGGCAGGTAGGCACAAGAAACAGCGATTTTGTCATTGCGGACAATGACCGCTCCATCGTGCAAAGGAGTATTAGGAATGAAGATATTAATCAGCAATTCTCCTGAAATATCTGCATCCAGAGGAATACCTGTGGAGATATATTCCTGAAGGGTTCTGGCTCCTTGAATAGCTACCAAGGCACCAATCTTACGTGGGCTCATATAAGCCACTGCCTTAACATAGGCCTGTACCATTTTCTCTTCCTCACTGACTTCACTCGTCGTAAAGAACTCTGTCGCCCGACCCAGACGCTCCAAGCCAATCCGAATCTCAGGGGAGAAAATCACAACCAGGGCGATAACCCCGTAGGTAATCACTTGATTGATCAGCCAAGAAATAGTCGTGAGACCTAAGAAATTGGCCAAAAACTGAACCAAGAAAAAGATAATGACCCCACGAACCAAAATCATGATTTTGGTCCCGACGATGGCCTTGATCAAAAAATACAGCAACCAAGCCACCAGGGCAATATCGATGATATTGATAATAACACTCCACCAATTCGGGAACAAACTGGTCCAAAATTGTGGATTTGAAAACTGTTGAATATTCATATTCTCATACCTACCACTTCTCTAAAAGACATCATCTTATTATAACACGTTTCAACAGATTTTTCTGTAACCTTCTGATGCTTTTTATGATAAAATATGATTTATGAAGATAAATACAACCTTGGGCCTTCTGGCAGGAAAGCTTTCCGGCTCTATTCTAGAAAAGATGGGGCGGGGATCAACCCTACCAGGTAAAGTAGCCCTCAAATTTGATAAAGATATTCTCAGTCAACTGGCAAAAAACTATGAGATTGTTGTGATTACAGGGACAAATGGAAAAACCCTGACCACTGCGCTAACAGTAGGTATTCTCCAAGAAGCTTTTGGACCTATTTTGACCAATCCAAGTGGGGCCAATATGATCTCTGGGATTACAACGACCTTCTTACGGGCTAAGCATTCGAAATCAAATCGACCGATTGCGGTACTTGAAATTGACGAGGCCAGCCTCTCTCGGATTTGTGATTATATTAAGCCCAGCCTTTTTGTGGTCACTAATATTTTCCGGGACCAGATGGACCGCTACGGAGAGATCTATACGACCTACCAAATGATTTTGGATGCCATTCACAAGGTCCCAACTGCAACAGTCTTGTTAAATGGTGATAGTCCGCTCTTTAATAGTCAGACCTTATCCAATCCGATCCAATATTATGGATTTGATACTGACAAATCAGAGCCACAACTAGCTCATTACAATACGGAAGGAATCCTCTGTCCGCATTGCCACAATATTCTCAAGTACAAGCTCAATACCTATGCTAATCTTGGGGATTATATCTGTGAGCACTGTGGTTTCCACAGACCTCCTCTGACTTATGCCGTATCAGACCTCCTTTCTTTAACCCATCGCTCTTCCCAATTCCGGATTCAAGGCCAAGACTACCACATCAATATCGGCGGTCTCTACAACATCTACAATGCCTTAGCTGCTGTTTCCGTTGCTGGATTCTTTGGAGTGCAACCTGAAGTGATTAAGCAAGGATTTGATCGCAGTCGCGCTGTCTTTGGTCGTCAGGAAACCTTTAAGATTGGGGATAAGGAATGTACCTTGGTTCTGATTAAGAATCCAGTTGGTGCGACCCAAGCCATTGAAATGATCAAACTAGCACCTTATTCCTTTAGCTTATCAGTCCTCCTTAATGCGAATTATGCAGACGGAATCGACACGAGCTGGATTTGGGATGCGGACTTTGAGCAAATCACCCAGATGGATATTCCAGAAATCAATGCTGGCGGGGTGCGCCACTCTGAGATTGCTCGGCGACTTCGGGTCACTGGCTACCCTGCTGATCAAATCACAGAAATGGCTGAATTAAAAGAGGTCTTCCAACGCATCCAGCAACAGGAAACCCCTCACGCCTATATCTTAGCCACTTATACGGCCATGCTTGAATTCCGTGAGATTTTGGCCCAAGAACACCTGATTGAAAAGGAGATGAATTAATGACTTATACTTCACTACAATCCCCTGATCAGGAAACCTACCAATACGAATTGAGAATTGCCCATCTTTATGGGAATTTGATGAATACCTATGGGGACAATGGAAATATCCTCATGCTCAAGTACGTTGCGGAAAAGCTTGGTGCTCATGTCACTGTGGATATCGTTTCTCTCAAAGACCGCTTTGATCCAGACGACTACGATATTGCCTTTTTCGGTGGAGGCCAAGACTACGAACAGACTATTGTCTCAGAAGATCTACCTGATAAAAAAGAAGATCTCAAACGATTTATTGATGACGATGGTGTGGTCCTTGCTATCTGTGGTGGCTTTCAGCTTCTAGGCCAATACTACATTGAAGCTTCTGGCAAACGCATTGAGGGCCTTGGTATTATGGGGCATTACACTCTCAACCAAGAAAACAACCGCTATATTGGCGACATCAAGATCCATAATGAAGAGTTCAATGAAACCTACTATGGTTTTGAGAACCACCAAGGTCGGACCTTCTTGGCAGAGGATGAAAAACCGCTGGGCAAGGTCGTCTACGGAAATGGGAACAATAAAGAAGATGGGTGCGAAGGCGTTCATTACAAAAACGTCTTTGGTAGCTACTTCCACGGTCCTATCCTCTCTCGCAACGCCAATTTGGCCTATCGCTTGGTGACAACAGCTCTAAAGAAAAAATATGGACAAGACATCGTCCTAGCGACATACAATGATATCTTAAGCCTTGAAAAAGCAGAAGAATACGCTGATGTAAAAAGCAAGGCTGAATTAGAAAAATAGGGAGACAAAATGAATAAACGAAAACTACAATATGTTGCACTACTGATTTCTGTACTGCTCATTGCGATTATTTCCTTGGCCAATATGCAAACGGTGACTGTGAACTTTTTGCTGGTCCAATTTAAACTCCCTCTCATCATTTTGATTCTGGTTTGTGTCCTTCTCGGTTCGCTGGTGACTTTCTTAGTCAGCCTTCCAAAAAATTTCTCATTAAAACATGAGTTAAAAGCCGCGAAAAAACAACTAGGACAAAAGATGTCAGGTGATAAAGAAGAAAAAATCGAACAAATCGAAAACAAAAGCACCGATTGATTTTTTAGCATCGCTTCGGTTGTTTTCTGTAAAACAGTTTGTCTAGATCAAAAAAGCACCAGTCGGTGCTTTTTTCATGCTGATCTAATGACTTTTTGATGGTAGCTGCTTGGCTACTAGTTGGGCTAGGAAGGAAAAGAGAATGACGCCAGCACCAATCAGGAGGAAAGATTCCATGCGGACGCTTGGCGACCAGGCCATCAAGCCTTTAGCGATGGGCATAAAGAGAATGGCCAGGGTAAAAATGGTGCTTAAGACCCTTCCTAGATAGTCTCCTTCCACCTTAGTTTGCACTTGGGTAAAAAAGTGGATATTAAAAATCGTCATAAAGAGTTCACAGACTAAATTGCCAGAAAAGGAAAGGAAAGGAGGAAGAGGCAAGCCCATCATGAATACTCCTACTCCTGTTAAGATCAATAAGAAGAGAAGCATCTCCATGCTTGATTTAAATTTATTAGCAATCAAGGCTCCGATGATGGAGCCAATAGCCCCCAAGGTTAAGATGGTCGCATAAGCCCCCTTGACTCCGTAAAGTCGGTTCGAAAAGGGAAGTAAAAACTCAAAAGCAGCAAAGAAGAAATTGACACTGGAAGCCACCAATAAGAGAAAGAAAATTTCTTTCTGCTGCCAGATGTAGTGCAGTCCATCCTTGATATCAGAAAAAATATCTTTTCCCGTAAACCCTTTCTTTTCTTGAACCTTTTCTTCTTCTTTCGGCAGTAAAGCAACCAGTACAAAAGCAATGAAAAAGGTCAGTGCATCCAGTAAGAGGGTCGCATGGAGACTGGCAAATTGTAAAACAAGAAAAGAGAATACGGGAGAACTGACACCAATAACCTGTAAGACCAACTCCAAGTGGGCATTATAAGTCACAATCTCGTCTTTCTCTACAAGTTCTGTAATAATGGCTTTATTGGCAGTTCTAGAAAAAGCAAAGGCAATGGCCTGGACAATATTGGCAACAATCAGAGCCGCAATCATCCAACGATCGTTCCTGATAAAAGAAATGCCCAAACAAAGGAGACCACACACCAAATCGGTCGTCATCAAAATCTTACGACGAGAAAAACGGTCTGAAATCACGCCACCAAATGGATTAACTAGAATGGAGGTAACAAGTTCAGAAATCTGATAAATCCCCAATACTGTCTTTCCTACCGTCCCCATCGAGGCCAGCCAGACACTGTTCCCATAATCATAGAGCATATTTCCCATTCTATTGATTGCACCACGAGCAATTAATTGGACTGCATGTCGCTTCATAAAAAAACCTCCTTCATTTTCTGAAACTATTGTATCAGTTCATGAAAGAGGTTTTCATTTTGTCCCTTATTTGGGAAAAATAATAGATTGCAATTTTATAAAAGGATACCTACTGTTCTTTTGATTGAAACTGCTTAGCTACTAGCTGAGCAAAGAGTGAAAAGAGAATAACTCCAGCTCCAATCAGGAGAAAGGATTCTACTTGGACACTTGGTAACCAAGTCATCAAACCTTTGGCGATGGGCATAAAAAGAACAGCCAAAGTATAAATCGTGCTCAAGACTCTCCCCAGATAATCATCTTCCACCTTTGTTTGCACTTGACTAAAAACGTGGATGTCGAAAATGGTCACAAAAAATTCACAGACCAGATTTCCCGAAAAGGAAAAATAAGGCGGAAGAGGCAAGCCCATCATGAACACTCCGCCCCCTGCCATAATCAGTAAAAACAGGAGAGTTTTCATACTTGATGCAATTTTATTGGCAACAAGTGCTCCTAGAATAGACCCAATTGCTCCCAGTGTTAAAATAGTCGCATAAGCCCCCTTGACTCCGTAAAGTCGATTGGAAAAGGGAAGTAAAAACTCAAAAGCTGCAAAAAAGAAATTAACGCCGGAAGCCACCAAGAGGAGAAAGAAAATGTCTTTCTGATGCCAGATATAGTCTAACCCCTCCTTGATATCAGAAAAAATATCTTTTCCCGTAAACTGTTTCTTCTCTTGAACCTTAGCTTCTTCTTTCGGAAGGAATGCCACTAGGACAAAGGCAATGAAAAAGGTCAGCGCATCTAGTAAGAGGGTCGCATGGAGACTGGCAAATTGTAGAACTAGGAAAGAAAAGACAGGTGAACTGACACTAACAACCTGTAAGACCAACTCCAAGTGCGCATTATAGGTTACAATCTCTTCTTTTTCTACCACCTCTGTAATAATGGCTTTATTAGCAGGTCGAGAAAAACCAAAGGCAATGGCCTGAACAATATTGGCAAAAATCAGTGCCACAATCATCCAACGATCATTTCTGATAAAAGAAATCGCCAAACAAAGGAGTCCACACACCAAGTCGGTCGTCATCAAAATCTTGCGACGAGAAAAACGGTCTGAAATCACTCCTCCAAAAGGATTGACGAGAATCCCTGTCACTAACTCAGAAATCTGATAGATTCCTAATACCGTCTTTCCTATAGTCCCCATTGAGGCCAGCCAGACACTATTCCCATAATCATAAAGCATATTTCCAATTTTGGTAATCGCCCCACGACTAATTAATTGGACCGCATGTCGGTTCATAAAATCTCCTTTATCTCTGTCCTATTTAGGAACATTCATCTATTACAAATTTATCAAAGTGTTCTTGATAGTAAGCTACCTGCTCTGGAAGACCTAGCACATCAAAAATATGCATAGCCTCTTGCATTTGCTGACGCCCTTCTTCTGTTTGTCCCTTCTGATAGAGGGCAAATCCCTTGAGGTAATGAAAGACATTGCGTTCGTATAGTTTAATTCCCTTGCCGATAATCTTTTCCACATAGGCTTCAAAATAACTATCATTTTCAAAAGAACGGTGTTCTAAACAATGCTGGTAACAATTCAGAGCTAGAATCAAGACCAGTTTTCGATGGCGACCAATTTCCTTGTAGAAATCTTCACGCTCCATCACTTCTCTACCAAGCCGAGTGACATAATCCACATCATAAAAGCTGTAAAGATTGCCAAAGAGGATCAACTCATACATGGTCCACTCTTCCGTTTGAAAGAGATAATCCGCCACCTTGTCCAGATCACTCTGTTTCATCGTGTAGCTGGCATCTCTCTGGCAAATCAGCCCTTGTAACAAAATCCAGTTCAATTCAAAATAAAGGGGATTGATCGAACTTTTAGCCTTTTCAAGTTGTTCTCTTTGAAGCCTTTGAAAACCAGCAATATCATTTGAATAGTAAAGAGGAATAATCTGGGCCATCAAGGCCACATGATCATGGTGTTGAAAACTTCTAGCCTTATCCATAAAATTCTCAATCGTCACATGGATATTATCTAATATCTCAAAGAAACGCGACGCAACTAAATCCGACTCGCCCAATTCAAAGCGGGATAATTGAGAGGTCGAGCAGGCTTCTCCTGCAGCTTCTTTCAATGAATAATTTTTACTCATTCGAAATTCACGAAAAACTTTGCCTAAATCTTCCATTTGATTACCACTTAAATTCCTTTAAGTACCTTTCTAACTCTTGCAAGTATCCTTCGTAGAATCCATGATCTTCTTTAACGGAAAAATCTAATTGTCTTAAGTAAGAAATCAGCCAATCAACCAATAGATCATACTGATGAAGAGGTAGGCGTTTCATCTGCTCTTCAACAAAAGAAATGGCCTCTGCAAAGCGCTGCTCTTCTAAAACTTGCTGAAGATAGTGATTCCCGTTGACGAGTCTTCCTTCCTCATCCTCATACTGCCCCAAATCTAAATTCTGAATCTGTAGGCGCAAAGTTGTACCAATTATATCGGCTACACCTTTAATCTGCTTCATAAACCAATCATTTTCAGTCATCACAATGTTCTCCTTAGGCAAATTAGAAAACTACACTCTCTCCGCTAATTCTTCCCATTCTAGCATGGCTTCCTGAAGCTGAGTGATCTGACTATCCAAGTCCTCGATTTGAGCTTCCAATTACTCAATGCGACGGGTGATTTTACGGAGTTCCTTTTGATTTTGCTTTTGCAGATGATAATCATTGCTGGCGACTTCTTCCGTTGAAGAGGCGGGCACCGCTTCTGCTTGTGCTGCAACAAGGGCCTCAAGTCCTTCTTCAGGATTCTTTTTAGATCTTCAAACTCAATCCCCTTAACTGTGATTCATCATCCATCCATCTTCAACTGCTATTGGTGCAAGAGTAGCTAGATATTCAAAGAAACGATATTGCGCTTCAATCACGTCACTATTGACGTCTAATTGTAGAGAAGATCCCGAATAGAAGAACAGCTTCGCCTTATAACGAAAATGTCCTTTTCTGCGTGTTCTAAACAATTTAATTTGATTAATACTTTTTACTGGAACGACTTGAAACTCCGAACCGTATAGCACGAGAACATCTTGGTGAACTAACATTCGTAACGAGTGATCCCCATAGTCCGCAACTTTCACTAATCGCTCTGGCTGATTAGCATAACCTGGAAACAATGTATTAAAAAGTTTGAACTGTCTACGTAAATAGAAAGTCCTTCTGATTGTATTGATGAAGAAAAAGAATGCTGCAAGTCCCACCAATACAGGTTTCACGAGAAAATGAGCTACTCCTTTGTCGTCCATCAAATCAAGAAGATGCGTCGTATCGACAGTAGCCCCGTCTTTTGAAAGGTCGCTTTGGTTAAATCTCTCTTGAATGATGTCCTTAAATTCTTGGCTAATAATGACGACATCTGAACTTTTCCTTCTCCTGCGAATTTCAGGCAACACCTGTACATGAAGATAAAACTCAGCAGATTCCAAAGGATTTTCTTGAGGAGCAAGTGCTTCTTTCATCTCAAGTAGTTTGTTTACGCTTCCTTTAATGACCTTCATGGCTGTGACCCCATATTCATGTTTAACTAAATAATAAGTATTATTCTTTCTCTCAATCGGGTTAGGGTCAATATCCAGCACTTTTATCGCTAATACATCTTCACTATTCTCGGCCTTATAAACATAGCCTTGCTGATACAATTTTTCGGGGTTCGTATTCATATGAATAGCTGGCTGTATATCAAAATAGCAAACAACCGATAAAACAATAACGATACACCAGTCAAATAGTGTCCTAACAAATATCTTTTTGTTCATCTTACTCTCCGTTGATTACCCTAGGAGTCTAAAATCCACTTTTCAACGAGACAATTTATTCCACCTGCTCTGACAGTTCTGCCCACTCTTCCATGACCGCTTCCTGCTGGACAGTCAGTTGGTCCAGCTCGCTTTGCAGTTGGACCAAGTCGTCTGCATCGTTGGTGCTATGCATGGTTTCGGTGATGTCTTGGATTTTCTGATCCAGCTCTTCCATCTCTGCTTCCAATTGCTCAATGCGACGGGTGATTTTGCGGAGTTCCTTTTGATTTTGCTTTTGCAAGTGATAGTCATTGCCAGTGACTTCTTCCGTTGAAGAAGCGGGCTCAGCTTCTGCTTGCGCTGCAGCAAGGGCCTCTAACTCTGCTTTTTTCTCCAGATAATAATCATAGTCTCCCAGATAAAGGTTCGAGCCCTCTTCTGAGAGTTCTAAGACTTGGGTCGCTACCCGATTGATAAAGTAGCGGTCATGGCTGACAAAGAGCAGGGTCCCATCAAAATCAATCAAGGCATTTTCCAGTACTTCCTTGCTATCGATGTCCAAGTGGTTGGTCGGCTCATCGAGAATCAAGAAATTGTTGTTTTCCATGGACAGCTTGGCCAAGAGCAGGCGGGCCCGCTCTCCACCTGACAGCATGCCGACGGTTTTCTTGACATCGTCCCCTGAGAAAAGGAAGGCTCCTAGGCGATTGCGAATTTCTACTTCTGGTGTCAGTTTAAAGTCATTCCAGAGTTCATCCAAGACACTATTGTGAGGGGTTAGTTTACTTTGGGTCTGGTCATAGTAGCCCACCTCGACATTGGCCCCAAAACGAGCTTCCCCCTTGATGAAAGGAATCTGCCCGACAATAGACTTGATAAGAGTAGATTTCCCGATCCCATTTGGTCCTACAATAGCGACCGCATTCATCTTACGGATATCCAGATTGATTGGCTCGGACAGGATTTGATCATCATAGCCGACAGCTGCCTCTTCTACTGTCAAAACGACATTGCCAGAGGCCTTATCAGAATGGAAGGTCATATGGGCAGACTTGGTCCCAGCTTCGGGCTTGTCTAGGCGCTCCATTTTTTCTAACTGCTTGCGACGAGACTGGGCCCGTTTGGTGGTCGACGCTCGCACCAAATTACGATTGACAAAGTCTTCGAGAGCGGCTATTTCTTTTTGTTGCTTCTCGTAGTTCTTGGCTTCGGTCAACAATTTTTGCTCTTTTTGCTCTACAAAGCTGGAGTAATTGCCGACATAGCGGTCCAAAGAATGCTTGGTCAAGTCCAGTGTAATGGTAGCAACCTTGTCTAAGAAATACCGGTCGTGGCTTACAATGAGAAGGGCCCCACTATAATTGACCAAGTAATTTTCCAACCAGGCAATGGTCTCAATATCCAAGTGGTTGGTCGGCTCGTCCAGTACCAAAAGATTTGGTTTTTCCAAGAGCATCTTGGCCAGAGCTAGACGGGTATTTTGCCCTCCTGATAACTCTTCAATCTTCATCTGCCACATGGACTCATCGAACTTGAAGCCGTTTAGAATAGCGCGGATATCTGCCTCATAGGTAAAGCCACCAGCCTGACGGAATTCTTCCGAAAGGCGGTCATAATCCTGCATAAGTTTCTCCAAATCAGCCCCAGTTTTTTCCCCCATCTCCAGCTCCATCCGCCGCAAACTTTTCTCTGTCTTTCTGAGATCGTCAAAGACATGGAGCATCTCATCGTAGATGGTATTGGACGACTCAAAGCGGCTATCCTGGGCTAGATAAGAGAGAGAAAGGTCGCGCTTTTTATTGATTTCCCCAGAAGTCGGCTCTTCTTCTCCCACCAAGATTTTTAAGAGCGTCGACTTACCGGCTCCGTTCTTTCCGACCAGGGCAATCCGGTCCCGTTCATCCACTTGCAGGCTGATGTTATCAAAAAGAACCTCCCCTGCAAAAGAGCGTTCAATTTTGTTGGCTTGTAAAATAATCATGTCCCTATTTTACTATCTTTTTACGGATTAAACAAGGGAAGACGAAGCATCAAAAAAATCCCGAGCCCCTTGAGGCCCAGAACTTTTAGCAAGTATTTTAAAACTCATTATTCCTTGTATAATTGCCGGACTGCTTCTACATCTGAATCCTGGATACTGTAGAAAGAGCCAGCTGGTTGCATGACCGATTCTCCATCTGTGTGGTCCAACCCAATCGCATGGCCTAGCTCATGCTCAGCTGTATTGACAATCCGATCATAACTATAGTTATAGACATAATTTAACAGATAATGGCGATTGAGGCGAACTGTGATGTGGGTGAACCGATTGGTTAAGAGGTTAGTTTGAGAGGCAGTTTCTCCTGCTGCAGAAACGGATGCGTTGTCCATTTCGGTCAAGACCACATTGGCCTCTTTTTCATTTGTGACCAATTTAAAGGTAAAGGCGCCTGTTTGATTCCAAGCCTCAATAGCATCCCGATATGCTTTTATAAAGGTTTGACTAATATTGGGATCTAGATAAACCGTAGCCTCAGCCTTTTCCCAGCGAGCACCGCTATGCTCATGATTGTCCGTCTGGGTTGTTGGTGAACTAGGCGCCATTCCAAAACGCGACGCAAAGCCCTGATCGCCAAATAAATTTCCAACCTGATAGACCACTTTTTGCGCAGCTCGTCCAACCCCATCCATACCAGAACTAGGAGAATCTGTGAAATAGATAATCCCCACTAAAATTAGAAAACTGATCGCAATTGTCCAGAAAAATCCCCAAAAGAGACTCCAAGCCATGCGAAGGCTTCCTCTGACAAATCGAAAAATGGTTCTCATACATTCTCCTTTCTCTTAAAGAAGGTATGCAATTGTAACACCTCATGCTTAAAAAAAGCTTAAGCAAATCCACTTTCCAGCTTATTGATGGATGGTTACTTTTCCTGTCTGGTAATCCAGGCTCATTCCACTTTGAACATTGGGAACAAAGACATTGAACTCAAGAGTCCCGTCACTCGATTTGGCTTCGATCTGAGAACCTAAAGGAATCAGATCTTCCGGCTGATTGTAGATCAAAGTGACCCGATAGCGGACCCGCTTGTTCTTATCTAGGGCTTTTCGAACCAGGGTCTCATAGTAGTTTTGACCAGTGGAATGAGGATCATTGGCTTGATTAGACCAAGCTGTTTGCACGGCGATATTTTTGGGATTGCTAGTAGAGGCGTCAAAGCCTTTGAGATTGCCGATCAAGGCGTAGCCCAATAGATGACCTCTATCCACAGCATGGTCGTACTCTCCTGACAGATTATGAACCTGATGCCAACCTGCAGGTTTCCAATCGGTTAGGCCACTTCCTGTTGCATCGCGATCTCTGTACTGACGAGTCACCTTAGTCATGATGGCATTAGCAACAGTTGGTACGGTCTTTCCATTGACTTCTTTTGTCTTGTTATCCGCATAGGGTTGACTAGCCACACTGGCATCCAAATCTGTTCGATTGCCCTTAACGACAAAGGCTCCAGCTCCATTCCATTCTATGTCATTTCCTAATTGTGAACGAGCAGATTTTGTTAGTACAGAGCTAGCTAACTCTTTACTGGGTGTTTCCTGTTGGCTACTGGTCACCACGGAAACAACCTGATCCGTCGCTTCTTTTATCGTCGGTTGATTAAAATAATAGCCCCCGATTGCTAGGACTGTTGCCACCACAAAACCTGCTAAGGTTTGTTTGGTTCGTTTGGTTACTGTTTGTTTTGTCATGCCTCTCTCCAAAAAAGAGCAGCGCTAGATGGGTCACTGACTCGATTCGCTGCTCTCCTTTTTACTCAATGTTATTTAAATCTTATTTGCCGGTTAGCTTTCCAATGATTTCTGACCAGGTATCCGGAGAGAGAATGGACCATGGATTTTTTCCATCGCCAATCACTCCATAGCCAATGACCAAACCAATTGCAAAAATGATGATGCCAATCACAGCCAACAGGAGGACAATTCCTAGCTGTTTTCCAACATAGCGAAGATTAGTTTTCATCGTCTGCTTCCTCTACACGTTTCACGTCTGCACCAAGTGCCACCAATTTCTTATGGAATTGATAATAACCACGGTCTAAGTGACTTAATTTGCTGACCTTTGTTTCTCCTTCTGCCACTAAGCCCATCAAGACAAGCGTTGCACTCGCGCGCAAATCGGTCGACATGACCTCTGCACCTTGGAAGCTTTCACCTCCTACGATACGAGCTGTATCTCGCATAATATCTGAGTGAACGCCCATTCGACGCATTTCTTCCAAATGTTGGAAACGATTCTCAAAGACGGTTTCAATCATGTTGGACTCACCCTTAGCCATGGCCATCAAGGCTGTAAATTGAGCCTGCATATCAGTTGGGAATCCTGGGTACGGAAGAGTTTTAACGGTCACTGGACGGAGCTTACTGATATCCGATTGAATCCGAATTCCATTTTCTTCTTCGGTTACCGTCACGCCCATCTCCTGCATCTTAGACAGCAGCGGACGATTGTGTTCCCAAATGGCATCTTCGATCAAGACATCTCCACCCGTCATGGCTGCCCCAATCATAAAGGTTCCAGCTTCGATGCGGTCTTGTACAACATTGTGGTCTGCCCCGTGCAAGCTCTCCACACCGACGATGGTTAAGGTCTCAGTTCCTGCCCCCTTGACATTAGCTCCCATTTTGTTGAGCAAAAGAGCTAGGTCAACAATCTCAGGTTCCCGCGCAGCATTTTCAATCACGGTGACTCCATCAGCCAAGGTTGCGGCCATCATAATATTTTGTGTCGCACCTACAGAAGGGAAATCCATATAGATATGCGCTCCATGAAGTCGGTCTGCTTTCGCTTCGATATAACCAGCTGTTTGGGTAATAGAAGCTCCCATGGCTTCCAGACCTTTCAGGTGGAGGTCAATGGGACGACTACCAATTGTACAGCCTCCAGGCATGGAAACTTTAGCATGGCCATTGCGTGCCAAGACAGGACCCAAGACAACGATAGAGGCCCGCATCTTGCTCACATACTTATAAGGCGCTTCCTCTGATAATTTTTCTTGCGCATCTACGACAACCGTATTTTCTTCTTCATTGAAGGTCACTTGTGCATTCAACCCACGAACGACATTGTTCATTGTGAAGACATCTGATAAAACAGGGACATTTTTTAAGGTTGTCACGCCCTCACTTGCAAGGACTGTTGCAGCAAGAAGCGGAAGGACAGCATTTTTTGCTCCTTCGATTTTGACAGTTCCAACTAGTCGATTATTTCCACCATTAACGATTATTTTTTCCATACGGGATTGTTCTCCAATTTCTTAAAGTCACGACTTCTATCATACCATATTTTTGATAAAATGTGGCTAGAATTGGCCAATAAAAATCTGCCGACTCATCTCATACACGCTGATAAAAAATGAGCTGGCTAGATAGCCGATTCCAATGCTGAGCATCAAGATCAAAAAACGGATTTTAACAGCATTTTCAGTACTTACTTTTAAAAACTTTTCCCATTGAACCAGGTTCAACAATAGGTAATAGGCAAAAAAGATAAACAATAAATGGCTTGAAAAGTTAAAAATCATTTGAATCATACAGCTATTATACCATATTTGATTCTCACTTTCTTCTTTTGATTCTCACTCAACAAAAATAAGGCGAGGAAAAGACCTCTACCTTATTTTTTAATATATTATAAACGATTTCCGACATTAATCCGGTTAATGGCGCGTTGAAGAGCAATTTTAGCACGACGTTCCATATCAACCGAATGCTGATCTTTGGCTTCTTCAATCGCTTTTTCAGCTCGCAGTTTGGCACGTTCTGCACGACTAATGTCGATATCTCGAGCACGTTCGGCAGAATCGGCAACAATGGTAATGACATTATCTGCTACTTCGATAATCCCCCCATTGACTGCAATCCAATCAATATGTTTGTCATCGTCGACACGACGAACCTTTACTTGGTCTACAGCCAAAACCGCAATGGTATTGATATGATGAGGTAAAATCCCTAATTCACCATCAATTGTCTTGACAGATACAAATGCGGCATGATGATCATAAACCAGTCCATCCGGTGTAACGATTTGGACGTTCATTTGACTCATCTTTCACCTCTTCTTAGAATCCCATTTTTTCAGCTTTGGCAATCACATCTTCGATCGATCCAACACCACGGAAGGCATCTTCAGGAAGATGGTCATATTTTCCGTCCAAGATTTCTTTAAAACCACGAACAGTTTCTGCAACAGGTACGTATGAACCAGGTTGACCGGTAAATTGTTCGGCAACGTTGAAGTTTTGTGACAAGAAGAATTGGATCCGGCGAGCACGAGCAACCAAGGTCTTTTCTTCGTCAGACAATTCATCCATCCCCAAGATCGCAATGATATCTTGCAATTCATGGTAACGTTGAAGGACGCGTTTGACCTCAGATGCTACTGCATAGTGTTCTTCTCCTACGATTTCTGGAGAAAGGGCACGTGAGCTTGATGCCAATGGGTCCACCGCAGGGTAGATCCCCAATTGTACCAATTTACGTTCCAAGTTGGTTGTTGAATCCAAGTGGGCAAAGGCGGTTGCTGGCGCTGGGTCTGTATAGTCATCGGCTGGCACATAGATGGCTTGGATGGATGTAACAGAACCTTTCTTGGTTGACGTAATCCGTTCTTGCAATTGCCCCATTTCAGTTGCCAAAGTAGGTTGGTAACCAACGGCTGAAGGCATCCGTCCCAAAAGGGCTGATACTTCAGATCCGGCTTGGGTGAAACGGAAGATATTGTCGATAAACAAGAGAACGTCCTGACCTTCGACATCACGGAAGTATTCCGCAATGGTCAAACCAGTCAAAGCAACACGCATCCGTGCTCCAGGTGGCTCATTCATTTGTCCAAAGACCATGGCTGTTTTTTCAATAACGCCAGATTCTTTCATTTCCCAGTAAAGGTCATTTCCTTCACGTGTCCGTTCCCCAACACCGGTGAATACAGAAATACCACCGTGTTCTTGGGCAATATTATGGATTAATTCTTGAATCAAGACAGTCTTCCCAACTCCGGCACCACCGAAGAGTCCGACCTTCCCACCTTTCAAATAAGGGGCTAAGAGGTCAATGACCTTGATCCCTGTTTCAAGAATTTCTTCTGAAGTAGAGAGCTCGTCAAAGGATGGAGCTTTTTTGTGGATGGAGTCACGAGGAGCATCCTCAGCAAAAGGTTGATCCAAGTCAATGGTATCTCCAAGAACATTGAAGACACGTCCCAATGTTTCTTTTCCGACTGGAACAGAGATTGGACGACCTGTGTCCAAGACTTCCATTCCACGTGTTAAACCATCGGTTGATTCCATGGCGATGGTCCGTACGACCCCATCACCAAGTTCCAAAGCTACTTCAAGAACGACTTTTGATTTTTGTTGGTCATTTTTATAGACTACAAGCGCATTATTGATCTCAGGAAGTTTATCTCCAACGGAAAAGGCAACGTCTACGACGGGACCTACGACCTGAGAAATTTTGCCTAAACTCATGTCATTCTCCTATTCTAAGTAATTTCTACTGCTCAAAAGTTCTCTTTCGAGCATCTGTTTTTGTATTTAAAATTGTATCCGACAACTATTCAAGGGCGCTAGCACCAGCAACGATTTCGGTAATTTCTTGTGTAATCGCTGCTTGACGAGCACGGTTGTATTGAATCGTTAATTCATCAATGACTTTCTTGGCATTGTCTGTTGCAGTTTGCATAGCCATCATCCCAGCAGCATTTTCGGCTGTTTTAGCATCAATAATGGCACCATAGATCATGCTTTCAGCAAATTGAGGGAGCAATTGATCCAAAATGGCATCTCGACTAGATTCCAATTCTAGATTCAATGCGTAGTCCTCATCCGCTTCATTGGGGTCCAAATCAATAATTGGAAGCATTTGTTCCACCCGCATTTGACTCGTCAAACTGTTGACGTGGTGGTTGTAACAGACATACAACTCATCAAACAAGCCTTCCTGATACATTTGGACTGTTTTCGAAATGATCTTGCGAACTTCCTTAAAGCTAGGCTGATCAGGCAAACCACGCAATTCATAAACCGGCTGAATCCCACGGGCGCGGAAGAAATCCGCACCGACGCTTCCAATACAGATCACTTCAAAGTCATCTCCAGTTGGATGGTATTCTGTCTTCATTTCCATCATAGTTTTAAGGATGGAGGCATTGTAGCCCCCGACCAAACCACGATCGGATGTAATGACGATATAAGCTGTCTTTTTTACCGGGCGACTTACCAACATGGGATGGGACTTGGCATTTTCTGTTTCATGTCCATGGAGCAAGTCTGTTAATAACTTACGTACCTTAGCGGCATAAACCTGAAAATCCTTGGCTGCTTGCTCAGATTTCCCGAGTTTAGCAGCAGACACCATCTGCATGGCATTGGTAATTTGACTGGTATTTTTAGTGGATGCAATTTTATTCTTTATATCATTTAATGAAACTGCCATCTTCCACTCCTATTTCTATTTGAAATTTGACTGGTTGACAAATTCTGTAAGGGCTGCATCCAGTTCTTCTTCTGCTGGAAGATCATGTGTTGAACGAATCGTCTCAAAGATTTGATGATAATGTGCTTCAAAGTAATCAAACAACTCTTCTTGGAAACGAAGAATGTCATCTACCGGAACACTATCTAAGAAACCATGAGTCAAGGCGTACAAGATCACAACTTGTTTTTCAACCGTCAATGGTTCATGAACAGGTTGTTTCAATACTTCAACAGTTCGGCGACCACGGTTCAATTTCGCTTGGGTTGCAGCATCCAAGTCACTACCAAATTTCGTGAAAGCTTCCAATTCACGGTAGGAAGCAAGGTCGATACGAAGGGTACCTGCAACTTTCTTCATAGCCTTGATTTGGGCAGCTCCCCCTACACGAGATACAGAAGAACCTGCATCAATGGCTGGACGAATACCGGCATTGAACAAACTATCTTGCAAAAAGATTTGTCCGTCTGTGATCGAAATCACGTTGGTTGCAATATAAGCAGAAATATCTCCTGCTTGGGTTTCAATGATTGGAAGAGCTGTAATAGAACCCCCACCCAATTCATCTGAAACTTTCGCAGAACGTTCCAACAAACGGCTATGGAGATAGAAGACATCCCCTGGGAAGGCTTCACGTCCTGGTGGACGACGGAGAAGAAGGGACAATTCACGGTAAGCTACGGCTTGTTTTGACAAATCATCATAGACGATCAAAACATGTTTACCGTTATACATGAACTCTTCTGCCATGGCAACCCCGGCATAAGGTGCCAAGTAAAGCAATGGAGACGGTTGAGAAGCCGAAGCGGTTACCACAATCGTATAATCCATAGCTCCGTATTTACGGAGAGTTTCTACTTGCGTACGAACTGTTGATTCTTTTTGACCAATCGCCACATAGATACAGATCATGTCTTGACCCTTTTGGTTCAAGATGGTATCGATGGCAATCGAAGTTTTCCCTGTTTGACGGTCCCCGATAATCAATTCCCGTTGACCGCGTCCGATTGGAACAAGGGCATCAATAGCTTTCAAACCAGTTTGTAGGGGTTCTGAGACAGATTTCCGTTGCATAACGCCAGGAGCTGGTGTTTCAACTGGACGAAATTTATCTGTCACAATCTCACCTAAACCATCTACTGGTTGGCCAAGTGGGTTGACAACCCGACCAATCAAGGCATCCCCTGCAGGGACTTCCATGATTTTACCTGTACGACGGACAGAGTCTCCTTCACGAATATCCGTGAAATCACCCAAGATGATGATCCCGACATCCGTTGTTTCTAAGTTTTGGGCCATCCCGTATGAGCCATTTTCAAAGATCAACAACTCACCACTCATGGCATTTTCAAGCCCATGAGCACGGGCAATTCCGTCACCAATGTAGGTTACAACACCTGTCTCAGTGACGTCAAAGTTTGGCTTGAAATTTTCAATTTGTTGCTTAATTAAAGCGCTGATTTCTTGTGCGTTAATCGCCAAAATTCACACCACTTTCTATTTCAATTTAGATTTTATAACTTGCAATTGGTGTTTGAGACTGGTATCCAACGTTTTATGATTGGCTGTCACGACAAAGCCACCAATTAAATCTGGATCGATCTTTTGTTGGATTGAGCGAACTTGAATCCCAAATTTTCTTTCGATAATGGGTACTAGCTTTTGCTCTTGAACAGGATCCAAACCAGCAACTGTCGTAACAGTGACGACAAATGCGTTGCTCAACAGTTGAATCTGATCCAAACAAATCGTTACAATGTCATAAAATAAGGCTTCACGATGATTGAGAATAACCACTTCAATCAAATGGTCGAGTAATTGTGAATCAGAGGGTTGAAAAAGTCTGAGACTTTTTGCTTTCTCTTCATCCTCTACACCGATATGAGCTAAGAAGTTAGCAAGTCCAGTCTCCTCAAAAATGCCCTTGATTTGGGTCAATTTTTCAAAGACAAGATCTTGTTCTCCTTTTTCAAAGACCAATTGAACAAAAGGCTGGGTATATTTCTCAATCACCATCAGTTGCTTTTTGTCCATTAGGCTTCTCCTAATTCATCAAGATAGCGATCGATCAGTTGGCGTTGACCTTCAGCATCCAGCTGTTGGCTCAACAATTTGCTGGCAAGATTGACAGTGAGATCTGCCACATCGCCTTTGATACTGTTCAATGCTTCTTCTTTGTTATGCGCAATTTCTTGTTGCGCTTTTTCTTTCAAACGTACAGCTTCTTGAGTGGCTTCTGAAAGGATTTGCGATTTGTTCTTTTCCGCAGTTTCCTTTGCATTTTCGACGATAGACGCAGCTTCTTTGCGGCTACCTGCCAACTCTTCTTCACGTTTACTTGCCAGTTCCTCAGCTTTTTGACGAGCTGATTCTGCTCCATCAATATCATCTGTAATCTTTTTGGCACGCGCTTCTAAAATTCCATTGATATTGTTCCATGCAAATTTCTTTATTAAAAAGATTAATAATAGGAAGGAACCAGCAATGAGAATAAAGTTACCAATAATTTCACTCATTGATACATGCATTCTTCTACTCCTCCTCTACTTACTCTTCACCATTAATTTTCTTACCAATATAGATTGATGACAACATGGTAAACACATAGGCTTGGATACATGAAATGAAAATTGAAAATGCAGTCCATGCCATGCTACCAATAAAGGCAAATGGATACCAATAGAAAGCTTGGTGTGATAAGTTCACGAGCAAGCTTGCTAATACCTCACCCGCAAAGATATTTCCGAAGATCCGAAGTGCCAAGGAGGCAAAGTTCGTTAATTCTTCCAAAATATTCATGGGTGTCATAAATCCAGGTGTCACAAAAGCCTTTAAATATTCCTTCACACCACGTCGGCGAATTCCTTCTACATGGGCGATTAAGGTGATCAAAAATGAAAAGGCAAAGTCATAACCCAGGTTAGCGGTTGGTGATGTCCACAAATTGTAACCATTGGTCGTTTCGATTTTAGCCATCAATCCAATGTTATTGGCCACTAAAAGAAATAGGAAAAGAACAAACAAGAACAAGGAATAGTCCTTTATATAATGTTCCCCAATATTTCCTTTGGTGAAGCCTACGACAAAGTCATATGCGTATTCCAGCACATTTTGTTTGCCCTTTGGTCGGATCGTCATTTTACGGCTGGCCCAATAAATAAAGCCAAAAACCACCAAAACAGCAATCAAGGTCATAGCAAGTAGGGTCAAATTAAAAGTTACAGGTCCAAGAGTTATCGTTGGAGTGATACTTTCTTCCAAGTTTTGACACCTCCTTTTCTAAAATAGAAGTGCTTATTTGATAATGAAGGCCATAACCAAGGTTACGAAGAAAGTACCTTCGACAAAGGCAACACCAAGAATCAAGAGGCTACGCAATTGACCAATAATTTCTGGTTGACGAGACGCAGATTTCAATAAGCTGCTCATCATCAAACCTTCTGCCAGTGATACACCAAAACAGGCTAAACAAAGACCTAAAAATGTTAAATTCATGATGAATTCTCCTTTTATTAATTTTACCTCCTTAGTTTACTCCTAAAAGATATAATAGTCAAATATTTCCTAGAAAAGAAAGCGTTTTTGTTAAATTACGTTATTTTTTAATATGATAAATTTTCCGATCTACGATTGATTCCTTTTAATTTTTAGATACTTTGTCCACCTCTATTCATTTTTTCTTCTAAAAAACTCTCACCTGCTCAGCAGATGAGAGAATTCAATTATTTAAAGATAGACGTTTTAAAACTATCTGTTTGTTGCAGCAATTTCTTAAAGATTTTTTCTTTCAGTGCAACCGTATTGTCAAATTTGACAGAACCGTTACTTAGAGTAGCTTTATCTTTATCAACTGATTCAGCAAATGCACGTTTCAAGTCTTCAAAGCTATTATAGGTCTTCCCATCGATGTCAATAGCCTGAATTCCGTTTTTAGCACTTGTCACAACTTCATTGAAGTAAGCTTTCTTCCAATCTTCAAGAGTGTTAAATTTTCCATCAGAAATCTTGCTAATGATGAAGTCATCTCCTAGAGTGGCAAGTCCAGCTTGTTTAGACTCTTGTTTATACTTGTTTGAAGCATAACCCAGGAATCCTTTTTCATAGCCATAATAGCCCCAAATCCTGAAGGTATTGTGTTTGAAGGACATCGCTCCAGGAGCCCCTTCACTGGTGTTCCCACCATAGATCCCTGTCATCATCGGCACAGTCACGTAGGCTGAACCAAAGTCAGATGGATTATAGACGCCATTTCCAGGACCACGGTTGGTCATAAAATTATTGGTGATGAGGTCATCTACTGTGTTTAAAGCAATCGCTTTTTCCTCATCACTCAAAGCCCGAACCTTATCGAATTGATTCTTGGTGTTCGCTCCTCGGTATTGTTTATCAACCTTTTTGAACCAAGCATTGTTTAAGTCCTTACTATGTTTGTCCAATACAGCTTCCCCTTCTAGGTAATCCAGAAGCATGAGCGTATCGTTATAACCTTTCATGTAGCGATCAATCTCATCACGTGATTGAAGATCGTTTGGATTGGTATTGTACCATTGGTTACCATCGTTAGGACGTTCATAGGCCATGTTGAGACCTAGGGCCTTGTATTCCCCATTTGGATTGGATACGGATGGTGTTTGGAGCATTCCTTGGGCAAAGGCTTCAATATCAGTTCCTTCTCGGTGTCTCCACCCACCTAAGTAAACCATACGGTCATTGACGTGCGTTGTTTCATGCGTGAAGGCAGAAACGCCAAAGTCACTGATCATATCCGTCACCATGAAGAAGACAGAATCGTCTTTATATGGATTTCCGTAAATTCGCGCCACTGCTCCCATCCGCCAATCTGTCGCATGGTAACGATCGGTTGGGCCATACAATTCACGAATTGGAGCGACATCTTTGCCACTGTTGGTATGGCCATAGCGATCTGTACTGATGCCTTTATAGTTTTGGTTATCAAGAACAGGGGTCGGAACCATATTATTGCTCTTCAGGAGCTGATTGCGAACCTTATCCGTTGCGAGACGCGACCAGAAATCTAGGTAATTCTGTTGTCCTTTAGCCACCTTGTCAATTTCTGCCTTGAAGGCAGTTCGTTCCACTTCCGTATTTTTACCATATTTCTCAAAGGAACTGTAGGCCATGGTATTGTAAGTTGAAATCAAGAACATATGGGCATCTTTTAAGTTCAAGAGTGGCAAAATCATCTTGCCATGCACATCATTGTTTAAGCCTTCATAAGCTCTGTGTTTAGCAGATGCAAAGGCTGAATTGGTCGTCTCAGGCTCTACAATATAGACATTGTCTTTGGTTGCTTTGATAAACCAATCATTCAAGTCTGTATCACTTGTAAAGAGCTCCATATTGTACTTCAGGAAGTCATTAAGATTTCCAGAAAGAGTCGATTTAGCCACGACTTCTCGGAAAGCATCGTGGGTACGAGTCCCTTTGATATAGTCTTCTTTTGACCCGATTTCAATCAAGCGGTCTAAGACATCAACATTCTTACCATAGAAGTCTGGCTTGAACAACATGAGCTGTTTGAGATGGACATCATCGAATTTCACTCCGTAATAACGGTTAAGATAAGAGAGACCCAAAAGAACTGCCGCCTTATTATCTTCAATTTTCTTGATGAGCGCCCGTTTGGCAGCCTCATCCGTGTTCAATTGATGGTCTTGGTTTTCAACCAACTGTTTCACAAAGTGGGTCAAATTATCCTTCACCTCTTTGAAGGTTTCTTCCAGATAGAGGTTCTTAATGGCATTGACTTTATTTGGACCAGTTCTACCAAGGTGCGTGTAGATTGGATCAGATTGTAATTCTACTGGGCTTAATGTTTCAACAATAGCACTAATGAGCTCAGTCCGTTCTTTGTCAACCATATTTGGCGTGTAGACCACTTCACCAAGTTCTGCTACACTGTACTCTTTCACTTGTTTGACTTTAGAATCTTTCGATGAAATGCTAAAGATATCTTTTGTCTTATCCGCATAATGGATCAGGATGTGGTCGGCATCAGCCAATTCTGTTACAAAATCATTGTCCTTCATGGCCGTCACAGACAAGACTTCCTTGGTCAAGAGAGGACTACCCGCAGCCAATTTGTTTCCTTGGTCGACAATCCATTCTTTGTTATAGAAAGGCTGTAATTTTGCTATATTGCGGTAAGCAAGTTCGCGAGAGGCGTCGTAGCCATCAATTGCCTTGTATTGATCCTCTTTGTTAACAAGGTTATTGAGCTTGTCTTCAATCGGTTTGTCGCTGGTGAATGTATTAGCAGTAATCCCCATTGCTTCAATTTTATTCTCAGCTTCTGCAAGGGAAATACTTGGAATTTTACGTGAATTGTTAAAGGATTTCTTACCTTCACTCACGTCCTCCACACTGAAATTCCGTTTGGTTCTTGAATAAGTGAAGTAATCATCTGCATCGATATCCGAGTGTCCGAAGACCATCTCACCTGTTTTGACTTTCATCATGGTGATGTTGTCTTCAATAGCCCCCAAAGCCCAGTTGGTCCCCAGTAAGCCACCAGATTGTACCGCTTCTTTCAGTTCAATCGAACCTTTAGCAACTGAATTTCTGAGAACTCCTTCTCTACCTAGCGTATTGTTATTCCCACCATTTTGAGAAGAATAAACTAAACCTGCAGCTTTTGCTTTATTCCCAGTAATTTCAGCATCAACGTAAGCCTTTTCTACAATACCTTTCCAGTTCTCGCCAACAACACCTGCTAGATAGGCACCTTTATTGCCAGCAGCGTGCAGTTTCCCGATGAAGGCAACATTACTTACCTTCCCACTACCATCAATTTTATTGATAATACCAGCTACATCGTTGTTTCCAACAACGCTTCCTGTTACTTTAAGATTTTCGACAGTCGCATTATTTTTGATGACACCTGCGATCGGTGCTACTCGATCAAATCCAGGCATGTCAATGTTAACATTTTCAAGCAAGAGATTCTTAACAGTACCACCTTCGATGTTACCAAATAACGGTCTCGTAATGTTATGGATAGCAAATGTATTGCCTTCTGTACTTTCCAATATTCCCTTGAAGGCATTGGTTACATAGGATTTTCCTGCTGCTGGTACATTGGCCGCATTCATACTGCTACCAAGCTTAAAGGTACCAGTCGGATTGGCTTGCATAGCTTTTACAAGTTCGTTGAAATTGTAGTAGACATCACCTTCATGAGCTTTGGGCTTCGCAATGTAGTGGACATAGTCCTCGCTGAACTGGTTGTCCGCAGTCCGTTGGATCAGATCTGGAGCTTTGGCTGTTACTTTGTATAAGGTCGCCCCATCTACCATCACTTCTTCGATTTTATCAACGGCCAGTTTTGTGACCTTATTATCATGGGTGGTAACCTTTAAGTAATAAGGTTTCACATCTGAAGGTGTTTCTGACAAGAGGCTACGATCGGTCTCAAGGCCTTGGTCATCCACACTAATCAGACTAGTTTCCTTGATGTTTTTGACTTCAACTTTTTTAAGGTCAAGTCTTAGTGGCTCTTCCTTGAGAACCTCTTCTTCATCCCCATTTCCACGATCATAGACCATGGTCGTTGCCAGCGTATAATCCTTGTAGTAGTCCAAGTCCGCTAAGGTAGCTGCTAAATCAGACTCTGAAAGGGCAAAAGTTTTCACAACTTGATCACCCTTCTTCAATACCGCCTGGATAGACTTGATGGTCACACCCTCTGGTTTGTTTAACTGATAGGTAGCCTTGGCACTACGCTTCAATTCTTCCTTATCGACCTGGGTCAAGGTCAAGGTTGGCTTGTCTAGTTCTTTGGTCCCTTTTTTAATGATCTGATCTTGGGCTTGTTCAACTACTTCTTCCGAAACCGTTGGAGCATCCGCAGTTTTTACACCTTTAATGGTCTTATAGACCTTGGTGATTTTCTTCTTCCCATTTTTTCCTGCTTGAGAAACCATTTCGCTTCCTTTTAGCAGGGTGGCATCTTGTTCGGTTACTGTCTTAAATGGGATTTCCTCAAAAACAACTTCCTCTGTTTGGCCTTCAATCGCCTTGGTCCCACGACTAATTTTTTCTGTCACAGGAGCTTTGACTGTTTCTCTTGTCGTGCTGAGGGGCTCTCCAACTTTCTCACCATTGACCGTTTTATAAACACGGCGAATTTCCTGGCTACCAGCTTCGCCTTTCTGAAGGAGGATTTCTTCATCGGTGTAACGATTGGCATCCGTTACATACTCTGTTTCATATGGAAGGATTACCGTTTCTGTCTCCGTCACTGTCCCTTCGGTCACTTGGTAGGCTGGATTCTCTGGTTGAACAGGAGCTTCGCCAACATGACCTTCTTCTTGCGTGCCCTTGGCTTCGATGACACCGGTATAAGCTGGGTTCTCCGGCTGAATTGGAGCTTCACCCACGTGGCCTTCTTCCTGCGTCCCCTTGGCTTCCACTACTCCGGTATAAGCTGGGTTCTCCGGCTGAATTGGAGCTTCACCCACGTGGCCTTCTTCCTGCGTCCCCTTGGCTTCCACTACTCCTGTATAGGCTGGGTTCTCCGGTTGAACAGGAGCTTCACCCACGTGGCCTTCTTCCTGCGTCCCCTTAGCTTCCACTACTCCTGTATAGGCTGGGTTCTCCGGTTGAACAGGAGCTTCACCCACGTGACCTTTTTCCTGCGTCCCCTTAGCTGTTACAACTGGAGAAGGGCTTGGTTGAGGGATTGGTTGCGAATGTTCTTTTGTCCCGACGGCAAGAATTTGTGAAACTGGTTCTTTAGTGACCTTGCTTTCAACTACTCTGCGAACTTCTTGTCCATCTACCACGCTGACTTCCGTCAAGATAGTCCGCTCTCCATTTTGGCCAGCTGTCAGCACCTTGGTTTGCCCTTTGGCTAATGTAGGATCAGCTTGGTTGACAATTTCAAACGGCACAGGCTCAGTAGATACTTCAAGGCTTGGTTTTTCAACTTGAGGAAAGGCTGGAGCGACTTCTGGCGTCACACGCGCTTGTGGTTCCATTTGTGCAATCCCTGCACTTGTTTTGATCGAACTCTCTACAGATGGTTGGATTCTCTGAATAGCTTTTGGTTCTTGTGAGTTCGTCTTTTGGACAGACGGGTAGCGCAGATAGCCAACATAGTCATAGCCATCAATATGAATCACGCCATTTGCCAGATCTTTACTAGATGCGATCGAAAGATTCTGATTATAAGCACGTAAAACTTGGTTTTGCAAAGCTGCAACTTCAATTGGTAGCAGAAGACTTTGGCCCATAGCTCCAATCAAAAGGACAGCCATGACTTTCTTTCTGTGCTTTTTAGAAAGTAAGAGGACCGCAAAAGAAGCAGTGGCTAGACTTAGACCGAAGAGGGCGACTTCCTGACTTCCTGTTTGGGGAAGCACTGGCTGAGTTGCCTCCTTCTTCTTATAGACTAGAAAGAAGGTATCTTCATTTTGATAGTCTTCAGGGATTGCATGAATCACTTGTGCTTTTTCTTCAGCGGTTAGCTCTTCTTCTGTCACATAACCTAAGTGCACATTAGCAGGTAAGGTCACCTGATCTGCTTGTACAGGACGTGCTCCTGAGAGTGTTCCCCCTAATAAAAAGGCTCCAATGGCAACAGGACCAACCCCGACAGATAATTTCCGAATCGAATATTTGGTCATTTTTTCAAAAGTTTGTTTAGCTTTTTTCATCCTAAAATTCCTATATAGTAATATTTGAACCACATGTAGGCCCTTATTGATTAAAGAGGATGGGACCATCTCAAAAAATAAGGACCTTCCCGGGATTTTTTACCTTTACCTATCTTATCTTTTTTCTTCTATTTTAGCAAGCTCTAAAACTCAAAAAAAAATAAACCGTTTTCTTTATAGGAAGAAAGCAAAACAAAAAACGCCTCGAAAGGCGTTTTTACACTAGATTTACTTATAAGGACTGGTACAAATCGTTGTATCGTTGACTAGCCGTATCCCATGAGAAATCACGAGTCATGGCTTGTTCTTGCAGGCCATACCAAGCCTGTTTGTCATTGTAGTAAACAGCTAAAGCCTCATCAACTGCCCAGTTAAACCAGTAGCCAGATAAATTATTGAAGCTAAAGCCTGTTCCACTTCCATCAACAACATTATACGGTTGGACCGTATCTCGAAGTCCGCCGACTTCATGCACCAAAGGAAGGGTTCCATAACGCATGGCCATCATTTGAGAAAGGCCACATGGTTCAAAGCGGCTTGGCATCAAGAAGACATCTGACGCTGCATAGATTTCTTGGGCCAATTGGACATCAAATGTGATATTAGCTGAAAGTTTATCTGGGTAGGCTTGACCGAACCAAGCAAAGGCATTTTCAAATCCAGGATCTCCTGTACCAAGCAAGACAATCTGAATATCCTTTTGCAAGAGTTGATGCAACTCTTCTACCACAACATCAAAACCTTTTTGGCGTGTCAAACGAGAGACGATCCCAAACAAAGGTACATCATCGCGAACGGGTAGACCGACACGTTCTTGAAGAGCTCGTTTACTAGCTGCTTTACCTGAAAGATCTGAGAGACTGAAGTGATACGTCAGGAGCGGATCCGTTTCAGGATTATATAGATCTGCATCAATCCCGTTAACAATACCGGTCACCTTGCCAGACTCCATCCGAAGGATCTGATCCAAGCCACAACCATATTCAGAAGTCATAATCTCATGTGCATAACTAGGAGATACGGTTGTCACACGGTCAGCATATAGAATGCCGGCTTTCATCCAATTCAGGCAATCATTCCACCGAAGCGTTCCGTCTGCATAGCGTTCAAATCCCACTCCGAATAGATCCCATAACATTCCTGGGTCAAACTGACCTTGGAATTCCAAATTATGGATGGTCAATACTGTCTTAATCCCATGATAAGCTTGAATCCAACGGTATTTCTCCTTAAGCAAGAAAGGAATCATCGCCGTATGGTAATCATGTGCATGAAGAACATCTGGAATGAAGTCAACCCGTTCCATCGTTTCTAAGGCCGCGAGCTGGAAAAAGGCAAACCGTTCGCCATCATCAAAGTCACCATACACATGGCCTCTAAAGAAATAGTGTTGGTTATCAATAAAGTAAAAGGTGACTCCATCGCGCACAATGCGTTTCACACCCACATATTGACTTCTCCAGCCAACTTTGGTCTCAAAATGCAAGACATCTTCGATTTGATCTCCAAACTTGGCCTCTACCATATCATAGTATGGGAGGATCACGCGCACATCATGACCACTTTTAGCTAAGGATTTAGGAAGAGCGCCAATGACGTCTCCCAACCCCCCTGTTTTAGAAAACGGTGCTCCTTCAGCTGCAACAAATAATAGTTTCATTAGACAATATCCTCTGTAACAATCGTTCCTTTTTTAACCACGACAGGTGCTTCTTTTGTCCCACGAATCGTCACACCAGCAGCCACTTCGGCCCCCTTATCCAGGATGGCATGTTCAACGATTGCATTTTCATGAATGACAACACCAGGGAAAAGAAGACTACTGCGGACTTCTGAACCTTCATGAAGGTGTACCCGGCGTGAAACAACAGAGCGTTCAACGGTTCCTTCTACAATACTACCAGAAGCAAATTGGGACGATTTGATATTTGAAGTCTTGGAATAATAAGTTGGCTCTTCATTCTTCACTTTTGTATACACCTTTTGATTTGGTGAAAAGAGCTTCATGAATTTTTGGTTTTCCAACATATCCAAGTTTGCTTGATAATAGGATTCAACTGAGTGAATATTTGCTAGATAGCCTGTATACTCAAAAGCAAATGCATTGTATTCTACCGCCAATTCACGTAAGATATAGCGAAGTTTTTGTGGGTATTCTTTCTTGGCTTCTTCTTCAATTTTTTCAATCAACCAAGGAGTATCTACAATAAAGACATCTGTTGACATATTGTAGACTTCATCAGGATTCTTACCATCAAAAAGTTTTTGCTCTGTAACATGGTCTGTTTCATCAATTTCCAAGACAGCATTCACTTCAGAAATGTTTTGCAGAGGCAACTTTTTATAAACCACTGTAATCGGACGATCAATGGTATTATGAAGGTGGAAAATCTGATTGAGGTCAATATTCATTAATACATCACAGTTCAAAGCAACTGTTTGATTAGAACCAGACCGTTTCAAATAGGTCAATAATTGTTGGTAGTATTCTGGCCCTACCGTTGTATTTTCAACTGGAGTATTATAGATTCCGAGGTAATAGTGGCTCAATAAAGTAGACAAGCCCCACTCACGACCTGAACGAATATGGTCAAAGACCGAACTAATATTTTCTTGTTGGAAAATCCCAAAAACACTACGAATACCAGCATTTGCAAGACTAGACAATGGGAAGTCGATTAAGCGGTATTTCCCATCAAACGGTAGGGATGCTACCGGACGATGGCTAGTCAAAGTGGACATATCATGATACCCAACTGTATTTCCTAAAATGGCTGAATATTTATCAATCTTCATCTGTTGCTACCCCCACTTTTTCATTGTAACCGACAACTTGTACTTCCTCTGTTCCATCAATCACGACACCTTCTGCAATGACTGCGCCTTCTCCGATAATCGCGCGTTTCACAACAGCTCCTTTACCGATAATGGCATTGCTCATCACGACAGCATCTTCGACAACTGCTCCTTCACGAACTTTAGCTTCTGTTGATAAGATGGAGTGTTTGACTGTGCCGTCTACCAAACAACCGTCGACGACAAGAGAATCTTCGATGTGCCCATGTTCCCCAAAAAAGTTCGGTGGAGAAATGAGGTTGCGTGAATAGATTTTCCAGTGACGATCGCGACTATCCAAGGCATTATTTGGATCGATATATTCCATATTGGCTTCCCAAAGAGACTCAATCGTACCAACGTCTTTCCAATAACCATTGAATTCATAAGCATAAACACTTTCGCCTGATTCTAGATAAGTTGGAATGACATTTTTACCGAAGTCTGACATATCGATATCGCTCTTTTCAGCAGCAACCAACATATTGCGGAGACGAGCCCAGTCAAAGATGTAAATCCCCATGGAAGCTTTGGTAGATTTTGGTTCAGCTGGTTTTTCTTCAAATTCAACAATCCGATTATTGGCATCGGTATTCATGATTCCAAAACGGCTTGCTTCCTTCAAAGGTACATCTAGGACTGCAACGGTCAAGCTCGCATTATTATCCTTGTGAGATTGAAGCATCTCATCATAGTCCATTTTATAGATATGGTCACCAGAAAGAATTAGCACATATTCAGGATTAATGCTGTCGATATAGTCGATATTTTGAAGGATGGCATGGCTAGTTCCTTCGAACCAGCGATTTCCTTCACTAGCTGAATAAGGTTGCAAAATAGAAACACCTGTGTTGATTCCATCCAGGCCCCAGCTTGAACCGTTTCCGATATGACTGTTGAGGGCCAGTGGTTGGTACTGTGTAATCACACCAACATTGTGAATTCCTGAGTTGGCGCAGTTGGATAGAGCAAAATCGATAATACGATAGCGCCCACCAAATTGAACTGCAGGTTTTGCGATGTTTTTGGTTAATTTTCCAAGACGTGTTCCTTGCCCTCCGGCAAGAATTAAAGCGAGCATTTCATTCTTCATTGACTACTTCCTCTTTTTAAAGCTTGGACTCCCATAGAGTCAACCGATCGTCATTTCTTATCTGATGTTTTAGATTTTGTCTTACGCACCTTGCGTTTTACCTTCCAAATACTAGCTCCTAAAGCAGGCAAAGTAAAGGTCAAGGTTTGTTCATAATCCTTCCACAGTCCATCTTTAGACTGAACTGTCGGATTGTGCTCTTTCCAGACACCTCCCCATTCTTCTAATTCTGTATTCCAAATTTCTTCATAGACCGCTGATACAGGCACACCAATCGTAAAGTCCTTGCGTTCTACTGGTGCCATATTAAAGACACATACTAGAAGCTCGCCTTTACGATTCTTCCGGACCATAGACAAGACGCTCTGATCTCGGTTGTCTGCATCAATAATCTCTAAGCCATCAAAGCTATCATCAATCTCCCACAATTCTTTGTGTTCTTTGTAGAAATGATTGAGCTGAGAAGTGAAACGACGCATCTTAGCATTCATTTCATCCTCTAGATTACCCCATTCCAGTTGCTCCTCTGACTTCCATTCCAAAAATTGACCAAATTCTGAACCCATAAAGAGCAATTTCTTACCTGGATGGCAGATCTGATAGGTTAAAAGATTACGGAGTCCAGCAAATTGATTGTAACGATCTCCCCACATCTTGTGCATCAAACTCTTCTTACCGTGCACCACTTCATCATGTGAAAATGGTAGTAAGAAATTCTCAGAAAATGCATACATATAACTAAAGGTCACTAGATTGAAATCATATTTCCGATAGACGGGATCTTCCTCATAGAATCGGAGAATATCATTCATCCAACCCATATTCCATTTATAGTCAAAGCCTAGACCACCTTCTTCTTCAGGGCCTGTGATCTTTTGACCAGCAGAACTTTCTTCTGCAATCATCATAACATCTGGGTGTTCGTTCTTGATAATCGCATTCAAACGTCTGAGGAAATGAACCCCTTCATAGTTGAGGTTTCCCCCATCAATATTTGGTGTCCATGGACCACTATCATAATCGAGATAGAGCATATTGCTCACAGCATCGACCCGAATTCCATCTAAATGATAGGTTTCGATCCAAAATTTTAAACTAGAAATCAAGAAAGACTGTACTTGATTCTTTCCTAAATCGAAGTTCAAAGCTCCCCAACCATAGTTATGGGCCCGATGTTCATCCTGATACTCAAAAGTTGGTGTTCCATCATAATATGCCAAAGCATCATCATTAATGATGAAATGGCCAGGTACCCAATCCACAATCACTCCGATATTGTTGAGGTGACATTCTTCCACGAAATCTTGAAATTCTTCTGGGCTACCATAAGTGTGCTCGAGGGCAAAATAGCCCATGAGTTGATACCCCCAGCTCAATCCCAATGGATGGGCCATCACTGGCATAAATTCTACGTGGGTGTAGTTCATCTCAACCAAATAAGGGATGAGTTCTTCTTTTAGTTGTTTGAAAGTATATGAACTATAATCATCATTTCGTTTCCAAGATCCTGCGTGAACCTCATAGATATTAACAGGTCGTTCCTTAAAACCAAGTTTCTTTCGGCGTGCTCTCCAAAGACCATCTTTCCAGTTCTTTTCCGGAATGGTCTTAATGATAGACCCTGTATTTGGTCGTTTTTCCATCCATAAGGCTAGAGGATCAATTTTTTGAACCTGATGACCATTATTTCGTGTCACCAAATATTTGTATATCTCTCCCTCTTTTGCATCCGTACAGAAGACTTCCCAGACGCCTCCTTCATTACGAACCATTGGAATTTTCCGCGCTTCCCAATCAGTGAAGTCACCAATCAGATCAACTGCCTGGGCATTGGGAGCCCAAACACGGAAGGCATACCCTTCTTGTTCTCCCCTTGTTTCCTTGTGAGCACCTAAATACTCTTGAAGATGGAAATTATCCCCTCTTCCAAATGTCCATAAGTCTATACTTCTATCCATATACTCACCTCTTTTGTTTTTGTAAGCGTTTTCTACATGTTTCTATTTTACTATAAAACTAATTAGTTTTCAAGTTGATTCCAGAAAATCATGTAATTTTATCAGGAAAAGTTCTTTCATTTTCTTTTCCAAACCTTTTACTCCATTCCTTCGCTATCCTCCTAATCTTACTTACGATTATACTATATATCCTTTGGAATTTAAATTAAAAACCGAACATTTGAATCAATATTTTTATTACTAACTAGTTTACTACGAATAAAATGAACATTTATATGAACAAAGAAGAAAAATCATAAAAAAAAGAGGCTGGGACAAAAGTCCTAGCCTCTCAATTTTCTTTGGAGTGTCGAGCAAGACGCAGTGGTTGAGTGGGCTCTATTACGCTGATTTCATCAGCTTTTACAGCCCTACTCAACTGTGCGGAGGTGGGAAGACGAAATCGAATTCTAACGAATTACCGATTTCTGTCCCACTCTCTGATTGATTCTTAGTCTACGTTCACGTATTCTTTAGAAAGTTCAAGCACTTCTTCCATTGTTGAACATTCTGTAAGAGCACGGTTGGCATATTCTTGCATCTTAGCTGTATCCAATTTCTTCATCAAGCTACGTGTACGAAGGACAGATGTCGCTGACATGGAGAACTCATCCAAGCCCATTCCGACAAGAAGTGGAACAGCCGTTTGGTCGCCGGCCATTTCACCACACATACCAGCCCATTTACCTTCAGCGTGAGCCGCTTTGATCACGTTGTTGATCAAACGAAGGATAGATGGGTTATATGGTTGGTAAAGATATGAAACTTGTTCGTTCATACGGTCAGCAGCCATTGTGTATTGGATCAAGTCATTTGTACCAATTGAGAAGAAATCAACTTCTTTAGCAAATTGATCAGCAAGCATTGCAGCAGCTGGGATTTCAATCATGATACCTACTTGGATATCATCTGCTACCGCAACTCCTTCAGCAACCAATTTTGCTTTTTCTTCTTCAAGAATGCCTTTAGCCGTACGGAACTCCGTCAACAAAGCAACCATCGGGAACATGATCCGCAGTTTACCGTGAACAGATGCACGAAGCAAAGCACGCAATTGTGTACGGAACATTTGATTACCGGTTTCAGAGATAGAAATACGCAAAGCACGGTAACCCAAGAATGGGTTCATTTCTTTAGGAAGGTCGAAGTAAGGAAGCTCTTTATCCCCACCGATATCCATTGTACGAACGACAACAGGTTTACCGTTCATACCTTCAAGAACCGCTTTGTAAGCTTCGTATTGGTCATCTTCAGTTGGGAAGTCTTGAGAATCCATATACAAGAATTCTGTACGATAGAGACCAACAGCTTCTGCACCGTTATCATTTACCCCTTCAACGTCTTTAGGTGTACCGATGTTAGCAGCCAATTCGAAATGTTTTCCATCAGCAGTAACTGTTTGAGCATCTTTAAGGAGAGCCCATTCAGCTTTTTGTTTTGCATAAGCTTCACCAGCTGCTTTGAAGGCAGCAATTTGTTCTTCACTTGGGTTGATGATGACTTCACCAGTGATTCCTGAAACAGCCAAAACATCACCATCTTTTACAAGTTCTGTAATGTTGTTTGTACCAAGAACTGCTGCAATTTCAAGCGTACGCGCCATGATTGCTGAGTGACTAGTACGTCCACCGATATTCGTAACAAAAGCTTTTACAAATTTTTTGTTCAACTGAGCTGTATCAGATGGCGTCAAGTCATGCGCTACTACGATTGCTTCTTCATTGATAGAAGCAGGGTTTGGCAATTTCTTACCGAGCAAGTTGGCAAGGACACGTTTGGTCACGTCACGAATGTCTGCTGCACGTTCTTGCATGTAAGGATTGTCTTCCATTCCTTCAAAAATCGCAATAAACATGTCAGTGACTTCTTTCAAGCCAGCTTCTGCATTGATTTTTTTCGTGCGAATCGTTTCTTTGATCTGACCAATCATTTCAGGGTCAGCGAGAACCATCATATGCGCATCAAAAACTTGCGCTGCTTCTTCACCAAGGCTTGCTACTGCATTCTCCCGAATTAGAGAAAGCTCGTTTTGTGAAGCTTCAAGAGCTGCATCCAAACGAGCTTCTTCTGCACTTGTATCTTCGACTGAAACAGTCTCAAATGATAAGTCTGGTTGAATGAGCAAATATGCCTTAGCAACGGCAACACCGTCAGATGCTGCAATTCCTTTTAGCATTTTTGTCATATTTTTAAGCCAATCCTTCTTTAGTCATTGTTTCTGAGATAGCTGCGATCGCATCATCAGCGTCAGCACCTTCAGCAGAAATTACAACGTCAGCTCCTTGACCAACACCAAGGCTCATAACACCCATGATTGATTTCAAGTTAACTGATTTACCTTTGTATTCAAGTGTAATATCTGAAGCAAATTTGCTAGCAGTTTGAACCAACAAAGTTGCTGGACGTGCGTGGATACCTGTTTCTGCCACGATGTGGAAATCTTTAGAAGCCATAGTTTGACTCTCCTTTTAAAATTAGTTTTGAGTTACATGTGATAACCCTTACAATTTGGTATTATATCATCTTTTGAAATTTTTTTCAAGATTTTTATTACTGACTTACAGAAAAAGACTGCGAAAAATCCCAATTTAGATACATTCTAAGAAGCTACTGAAGAACGGAGAAAATATCTTTTCAATTTTCTACTATAAAGTAACATTTTCCTCCGCTTTCAAATAAAAAGAAGCAACTGAACCACAGGATATTGATTCCCCAAAAAATTATAACTAATTAAAGATGCTTTAAAGCCTATTCCTGTCCCATTTCTTGGAATTTCTCAATTTCCGTCCACCACAATATATTGTGTTTTAAAAACTCCATTTCATCTCTTTGCACAATATTTAGTTTTATTTTGTTGACAAGTTGCTGGATTTTGTTTATACTGTTTACAGATTTATATTTCGATAGGAGAACGAAAAAGAAATGGTAACCATTTATTCAAAAAATAATTGTGTTCAGTGCAAAATGACCAAACGATTCCTCGATAGCAATCACGTGGAATACCGCGAAATTAACTTAGATGAACAGCCAGAATTTGTAGAACATGTTAAAAACCTTGGCTTTAATGCTGCTCCAGTTATTCAAACACCGGATGAAGTATTTTCTGGTTTTCAACCAGCTAAGTTGAAGAAACTTTCTTAATAAACACAGTATTTTGCTTAAATAGGGTCTAGCGTTAGCAACCTAACACTAGACTTTTTACTTGTAAAGAGAGGACTTCTCCTCTTCATTTTTTTGAACTAGAAAAGGATTATTATGGGATTAAAATCTCTTGAAGATGTGACGTATTTTCGTCTTAACAATGAAATCAACCGTCCAGTAAACGGCCAAATCATGCTTCATAAAGATAAGGAAGCTTTAGATGCTTTCTTTAAAGAAAATGTTGTACCAAATACTAAAGCCTTTGACTCGATTACAGATAAGATTCAGTACCTTCTCGAGCACAATTACATTGAGAGAGCTTTTATCGAGAAATATCGTCCTGAATTTTTAGAGGAATTGGCCCAATTTATCAAAGACCAAAACTTCCAATTCAAGTCCTTCATGGCGGCTTATAAATTCTATAACCAATACGCTCTGAAAACAAACGATGGAGAGTACTATCTCGAAAGTATGGAAGACCGCGTCTTCTTTAATGCTCTTTATTTTGCGGATGGAAATGAAGCTATCGCACGAGACATCGCAAACGAAATTATCCACCAACGTTACCAACCAGCTACTCCTTCTTTCTTAAACGCTGGTCGTGCCCGTCGTGGAGAATTGGTTTCTTGTTTCTTGATCCAGGTAACTGATGATATGAATGCAATCGGACGTTCTATCAACTCTGCCCTTCAACTTTCTCGTATCGGCGGTGGGGTTGGGATCTCCCTCAGCAACCTTCGTGAAGCTGGAGCACCGATCAAGGGCTATGAAGGAGCTGCTTCTGGGGTCGTACCTGTTATGAAACTGTTTGAAGATAGCTTCTCTTACTCGAACCAATTGGGACAACGTCAAGGGGCTGGTGTGGTGTACTTGAACGTCTTCCACCCAGACATCATTGCCTTCCTTTCTACTAAGAAAGAAAACGCCGATGAAAAAGTTCGGGTTAAGACCCTCTCACTTGGGGTCGTCGTACCAGACAAATTCTATGAGTTGGCGCGTAAAAATGAAGAAATGTACCTCTTCAGCCCATACTCTGTTGAGCGTGAATACGGAGTACCATTCAACTACATCGACATCACTGAAAAATACGATGAGTTAGTCGCTAATCCAAATATCCGTAAGACAAAAATCAAGGCACGTGATTTGGAAACTGAAATTTCTAAATTGCAACAAGAATCTGGCTACCCTTATGTAGTCAACATCGATACTGCTAACCGGGCAAACCCAGTTGATGGGAAAATCGTCATGAGTAACTTGTGTTCAGAGATCCTCCAGGTTCAAGAACCAAGCTTGATCAACGATGCCCAAGAATTTGTCCAAATGGGAACTGACGTCTCATGTAACCTTGGTTCAACCAACGTGGTCAACATGATGACTTCACCTGATTTTGGTCGTTCCATTCGTGCCATGGTTCGTGCCTTGACTTTCGTTACAGATAGTTCCCATATCGTGGCCGTTCCAACTATTGATCATGGAAATAAACTGGCGCATTCGTTTGGACTTGGAGCCATGGGACTTCACAGCTACCTTGCGCAACAATTGATCGAATACGGATCTCCGGAGTCTGTTGAGTTTACAAGTATCTACTTCATGCTCATGAACTACTGGACTCTCGTAGAATCAAACAACATCGCGCGTGAACGAGGCGTTACCTTCCACAACTTCGAAAAATCAGACTACGCCAACGGTAGCTACTTCGATAAGTACACAAGTGGAGAATTTGTACCAAAATCTGATCGCGTGAAAGAACTCTTTAAAGATATCTTCATCCCAAGTGCAGAGGATTGGGCAGAACTGCGTGCTAAAGTTCAAGCAGATGGTCTTTACCACCAAAACCGCTTGGCTGTTGCACCAAATGGTTCTATCAGCTACATCAATGATGTGTCTGCTTCTATCCACCCAATCACACAACGGATTGAAGAGCGCCAAGAAAAGAAAATCGGAAAGATCTACTATCCTGCTGCTGGTTTATCAACCGAAACCATCCCTTACTACACTTCTGCCTACGACATGGATATGCGTAAGGTGATTGATGTTTATGCGGCTGCAACTGAGCACGTAGACCAAGGTCTTTCACTGACCCTCTTTATGCGCAGCGATATTCCAAAAGGTCTCTACGAATGGAAAACTGAAAACAAACAAACCACTCGTGACTTGTCTATCCTTCGTAACTACGCCTTTAACAAGGGTATCAAGTCTATCTACTACGTCCGTACCTTTACAGATGATGGTGGAGAAGTCGGTGCTAACCAATGTGAAAGCTGTATCATCTAAGACAGCCCCAAGGTTCGCCATTAAAAGTCGGTTCGCCGACTTTTTGTGCGTATTCTATCCATTTATGGTAGAATAGTAACGATTGAATGAATAGAAAAAGAAAGTGATGCAAATGGAAACATACTACAAAGCCATTAACTGGAATGCCATCGAGGATGTCATCGATAAATCTACTTGGGAAAAGCTAACCGAGCAATTCTGGTTGGATACACGTATTCCTTTGTCAAACGACTTGGATGACTGGAGAAAGTTGTCTAATAAAGAAAAAGACCTCGTTGGTAAAGTCTTTGGTGGATTGACTCTGTTGGATACCATGCAGTCAGAAACGGGTGTGCAAGCTCTTCGTGCAGATATCCGTACTCCCCACGAAGAAGCTGTCTTTAACAACATCCAATTTATGGAATCTGTCCATGCTAAGTCCTACTCTTCCATCTTTTCTACCTTGAATACCAAGTCAGAAATCGAAGAGATTTTCGAATGGACCAATACCAATCCTTTCCTTCAAAAGAAGGCAGAGATCATCAATGAAATCTACCTCAATGGCACTCCTCTAGAAAAGAAAGTTGCTAGCGTCTTTCTTGAAACCTTCCTCTTCTACTCTGGTTTCTTCACACCGCTCTACTATCTTGGAAACAACAAGTTGGCCAACGTGGCTGAGATCATCAAGTTGATAATCAGGGACGAATCTGTTCACGGAACCTATATCGGCTATAAATTCCAACTCGGATTTAACGAATTACCAGAAGAGGAACAAGAAAAACTCAAAGAATGGATGTATGACTTACTCTACACCCTCTATGAGAATGAAGAAGGCTATACAGAGAGCCTCTATGACGGTGTTGGCTGGACAGAGGAAGTCAAGACTTTCCTTCGTTACAACGCTAATAAAGCCCTCATGAACTTGGGACAAGATCCGCTCTTCCCAGACTCAGCAGATGATGTCAACCCAATCGTCATGAACGGGATCTCAACCGGAACATCCAACCACGACTTCTTCTCTCAAGTCGGAAATGGTTACCTCCTCGGTGAAGTAGAAGCCATGCAGGATGACGATTACAACTACGGCCTATAAGACAAAAACCTTTCCAGATGGAAAGGTTTTTTGTTGCAATTTTTTCTGATTGGATATGTTTCTTTTTAGAAAAAAGAGGTCGGACAAACATCCAACCTCTTCTGTTTATTACAATTTACCTGCTACTGCATCCAACAATTCTTGGATTTTCGCTTGGTTGCTTCCTCCTGCCATGGCCATGTCTGGTTTACCACCGCCACGTCCATCAACGATTGGAGCCAATTCTTTAATCACATTACCTGCATGCACATCTTTTGTCTTGCTGGCTACAAGGACGTTCACTTTGTCACCGATGGCTGCGACAAGAACAAGCACATCAGAGTAGTCTTTTTGTTTCCAGTTATCCGCAAAGGTACGAAGGGCACCTGCATCTGATACAGAAACTTGGCTTGCGATAAAGCTGTGACCATTTGCTTCTTGAACATTCTTGAAGACATCACCTGCTGCTGCAGCCGCTGCTTTTTCCTTCAATTCTGCATTTTCTTTTTGCAATTGACGAAGTTGCTCTTGAAGACCTTCCACCTTGTGAGGGACTTCTTTGAGTTGAGGGGCTTTTAAGGTTGCTGCGACTGCTTTCAGAGCATCTTCTTGATCACGATAAGCTTCGAAGGCTTCCTTGCCAGTCACTGCCAAGATACGACGAGTTCCTGACCCAATCCCTTCTTCTTTGACAATCTTGAAGAGACCGATTTCAGAAGTATTGCCTACATGGGTACCACCACAGAGTTCCACTGAGTAGTCACCGATGGTGACAACACGGACTTCTTTACCGTATTTCTCACCAAAGAGGGCCATCGCTCCCATTTCTTTAGCAGTATCGATATCTGTTTCAATTGTTTCTACTGCGATTGCTTCCCAGATCTTCTCATTGACTTGTTGCTCAATAGCGCGTAATTCTTCAGGAGTTACGGCTTGGAAGTGAGTAAAGTCAAAGCGAAGGAATTCTACTTCGTTGAGAGATCCTGCTTGGGTTGCGTGGTTACCAAGAATATTGTGAAGAGCTGCATGGAGCAAGTGAGTTGCTGTGTGATTCTTCATAACACGGTGACGACGATTAGTGTCAATGGCCAAGGTGTATTCTTGGTTCAAGGCAAGAGGAGCAAGGACTTCAACAGTATGGAGTGCTTGTCCATTTGGTGCTTTTTGAACGTCTGTTACAGTCGCTACGACATTTCCTGCCGCATCCAAGATTTGACCGTGGTCAGCTACTTGTCCACCCATTTCAGCGTAGAAAGGTGTTTCTGCAAAGATCAGTGATGCAGTTCCTTCTGAAACAGCTTCTACTTCAGCATTGTCCGCTACGATAGCCACCAACTTAGAAGGCAATTGACTAGCATTGTAGTTAAAGACACTTTCAACTGTGATGTTTTGAAGGGTTTCATTTTGCATCCCCATAGATCCGCCTTTAACAGCTGATGCACGCGCACGTTCTTGTTGTTCCTTCATAGCTGCTTCAAAGCCTTCACGGTCGACTGTCATTCCAGCTTCTTCGGCGATTTCTTCTGTCAATTCTACTGGGAATCCGTATGTATCATAGAGTTTGAAGACATCTTGACCAGCGATAACCGTTTGGCCTTTTTCTTTCAAGTCTTCAACGATGGTTTGGGCAAAGTGTTGACCAGAGTTCAATGTACGAGCAAAAGATTCTTCTTCACTCTTGATGATTTTTTCGATGAAGTCTTGTTTTTCAAGTACTTCTGGGTAGTAACTTTCCATGATCTTCCCAACGGTTGGAACCAATTTATACAAGAAGGTTCCTTCGATCCCCAATTTTTGACCATGCATAGAAGCACGACGGAGGAGACGACGAAGAACGTAACCACGACCTTCATTACCAGGAAGAGCCCCATCTCCAATCGCAAATGAAAGCGAACGGATGTGGTCTGCAATCACCTTGAAGCTCATGTTGTCGCCATCTGGATCATAGGTTTTACCAGACATCTTTTCAACTTCACGGATAATTGGCATGAAGAGGTCTGTTTCAAAGTTGGTCTTCGCCCCTTGGATAACGGCTACCAAACGCTCTAAACCAGCGCCCGTATCAATGTTCTTGTGTGGCAATTCCTTGTATTCGCTACGAGGAACGGCAGGGTCTGCGTTAAATTGTGACAAGACAATGTTCCAGATTTCGATGTAACGATCATTTTCGATATCTTCTGCAAGCAAGCGAAGACCAATATTTTCAGGATCAAAAGCTTCCCCACGGTCAAAGAAGATTTCAGTATCTGGTCCAGAAGGTCCCGCACCGATTTCCCAGAAGTTGTCTTCGATTGGAATCAAGTGACTTGGATCCACACCAACAGCGATCCAACGGTTGTATGAATCCTTATCATCTGGATAATAGGTCATGTAAAGTTTGTCTTTGGGGAAGTCGAACCATTTAGGACTTGTCAAAAGCTCATAAGCCCAAGTAATGGCTTCATCACGGAAGTAATCCCCGATGGAGAAGTTCCCCAACATTTCAAACATAGTATGGTGACGAGCAGTCTTCCCTACGTTTTCGATATCATTGGTACGAATAGCCTTTTGAGCATTGGTAATCCGTGGATTTTCAGGTTTGATGGTTCCATCAAAGTATTTCTTAAGAGTGGCAACCCCTGAGTTAATCCACAAAAGGGTTGGGTCGTTTACAGGAACCAAGCTAACAGATGGTTCTACTGAGTGGCCTTTGCTTGCCCAGAAATCAAGCCACATTTGGCGGACTTGTGCACTAGATAATTGTTTCATATTTGTCTCCTAATTTTTATAAGATTAGTTGGCGCCTGCTTCTAACATTTCGACATAATCGATAGCGACACACAGTGAGATGACTAAATCAGCGTATTCATCCTCATAAACCGATACTTGATAAGTAGAGGTTAGATGAAAGAGTTCTTTGCTAATCTCAGCGACGATTTGATCCCGATCATCGAACAATTTGAATTCCAGGTCCCAGATATTTCCCTGCACCCGAAGCCCCAAATCTTCGATTTCATATTTGTCTCTGAAGAGCGTCAGCTTTTTATAGATATAAAAGCGGTCCCCATTCATCAACTCAACCTCAAATTTTGGAAGAAGGCTGATTGTTTTTTTGGTAATATAGCTAACTTTTTCTCCATTTTGATCATAGATGGTAAAGGTCTTAGGAATCTTAAGAAAGGATCCCTCAACCTGGTATTCGACATTTCCTAACTCATCTTTGATATCGAAGCGTTCGCCACCCAATCGAAATTTTTGTTTCACTTGATAGGTTCTCATCTTTTGATCTCCTTTGAAAAGCTTCAGAGAACGATTCACAAACAAAAGACAAGCCACTAAACGAAGGGCGAAAAACCGCGGTACCACCTTCATTCAATGAACTTGTCATTCTTCATTTTGTATGCAATTGTCTCAGCCGAGTAGCAAAATCATTTCTCTTCCATGGCTCGCACCCCCGCCACTTCTCTGATTCCGAGTAACAATGATTTATTCTCAACTATTTCATTATACAAGTTCCAAAAGGAACCGTCAACTATTTTTTAGATGATGAGCTGCTACCGCTTGTTTCAACACCGATATTTTGCAAATATTGGTTGAATGTTGATTTGAAGGCATCATCTTTGACCTTGATATTGGCATTGGTCATCGCTTTTGCAATAATGCTACGGATGTAGTTAGTATCTTGCTTACGACCGTCAACAATGATCTCTTTCAGACGTTTTTCGTATTTCTTCCAGTCAGAACCTTTTTCTGTCTTCTTGTTCAATTTGACAATATAGTAGCTAGCAGAATAGTTTTGACCTGCTGAAACTGTGATGACATCTGAAATTCCATTTTCATCCAACTTAAAGGCAGCTTCTTTGACTTGAGATGGAATATCTGCTGTTCCTGAATCGAACTTGACTTCGCCACCTTTGTCTTTTGTAGCCGTATCTGTAGAATTGTCTTTAGCGATTTGGGCAAAGTCTGCACCTTCAGCTTTAGCAGCTTCCAACACTTCTTTTGCTTTATCTTCAGAATCCAACTTAATAATTTGTGCTGTTACTTCTGGTGTGTAAGATTCAAAAGCCGCCTTGTAGTCTGACTCTTTGATATCTTTCTTAGCAGCTTGATTAACTGCATATTCCAACAACATATTGCTACGGATTTGTTTCTTCGCTGTTTCTTCCGTCAAACCTTGTTGCGCCAAGTAAGCTTCAAATTGTTTCCCCAATTGTTTCTTTTGTTTAGCCAATTCTTTATCGACTTCTTTATCAGAAACTTTTGATCCATATTCTTTTTCAAAGACTTTATTGATGGTCATTTGGAAAAGAACTTGTTGAGCTCCTTGGTTTGTTTTGATTTCATCATAGAAATCAGAAACTGTAATCGTGTCCCCTTTCATAGTCACTACGTCTTTGTTTGTGCCATTGGCACATGCTGCTAGCGTTACGACTGATAGCAAGGTCACAGCACCTGCTACAAGTTTTTTCTTCATGAAAATTATTCTCCGTTCCTTTTTAAACTTCTTCTATTTTACCACAAATTAGAGAGAATACCTTAAATTTACCTAAAAAGAGCTGGGATCTGGCAAGGTTACCGTCTCTGCATTTTTACGAATCATCAAAATACCATCTCCAAGTGGCACCAAACTAGCGGTCAAACCTGGATGATTGAGAGTCGCATTAAAGAGATTTTGAAGCCCCCGGTAAATGGTTCGTTGCCCACGACGAACTTCCATGATGTCTTTGGCAACATCTCCCCCTTGGAAAATATCATCCAGTACCACAATTCCTCCAACTTCTAAGAGTTCTAGAATGCGGGGCAAAAAGACAATGTATTTAGACTTGGCTGAGTCCATAAAGACAAAGTCATAGGTCTCTGTTAAATCCTGTATGACATCTACAGCATCTCCTTCAAGCAAGGTGATTTGCTTTCTCTGATCGTATTTAGCCAGATTTTCCTTGGCAAAACCAATCATTTCTTCATTCCGATCAATAGTGGTAATTTGTGCATTGGGAGCATATTCAGCCATTAAGAGAGCTGAAAATCCAATTGCTGTCCCAATTTCAAGGATTTTCTTTGGTTGTAAAGCTTGCAAGAGTAGTCTAAAGTATGCTACCGTTTCATGCGGGATGATGGGAATATTTTCCTTGCGGGCGAATGCTTCTAATTCCTTCAAGGCACCAGCTACCGGCTTTTGACGGGTCCGCATAAAGTCAACGATCTCGTCTTTAACGACTGGCCGGCGCATATTGTGGTTGGCATTTTTACTATAAGACTCTACCATTTTATGCGAGTCCTAATTTTTCTACTAGGGCTTCAAATTCATTCAAACGACGTTCAAAGACTGCAAAAGCTGCGTCCAAATAGTCTTCTTTTTCCATATCCACACCTGCTTTGCGGATGACATTGAGTGGATAATCAGAGTTTCCAGCCTTCAAGTAGTCGATATATTTGTCACGATCTTCTTGGGTTCCATGAACGATTTTTTCAGCTAGAGCTGAAGCTGCTGCAAAACCAGTTGAATATTGGAAAACGTAGTAGTTATAGTAGAAGTGAGGAATACGAGCCCATTCATATTGGATTTCAGGGTTGTCTTCTTTTGAAAGACCGTAGTATTTCTCATTGAGTTCTGCATAGAGGTTGTTCAAGAATTCACTAGTCAAAACAGTACCTTCTTGGTCTGCTTTATGGATAGCATGCTCAAATTCAGCAAACTGAGTTTGACGGAAGACGGTTCCACGGAAGCCATCCAAGAAGTGATTCAAAATAGCAAAACGAGTTGCATCGTCTTCTACTTCTTCTAGGAGACGTTCTGTCAAGATATTTTCATTGGTTGTAGAGGCAATTTCAGCAAGGAAAATAGAGTAGTCTCCATAAACATACGGCTGAGTTTCACGTGTATAGCTAGAATGCATACTATGACCAGTTTCATGTACCAAGGTGAAGAGGTTATCCAATGTATCTTGCCAGTTCAACAACATAAAGGCATTGGTATCATAAGAACCACCTGAATAGGCACCTGAGCGTTTTCCTTGGTTGACATGCACGTCGATCCACCGTTCGCTAAAGGCACGTTTCACACGAGAAAGATAATCCTCACCCAAAACAGCCAAGACTTCTTCTGCTTTGGCCAATGATTCTTCATAAGTAAACTTGTAGTCTGTATCGGATAATGGCGTATACATATCGTACATCTTCAAGTCTGAGATTCCTAGAATTTTTGAGCGCAATTGCACATAACGTTGCAAAAGTGGCAAGTGTTTGTTCACAGCTGCTACCAAGCTATCATAAACACTTTCTGGTACAAAGTTTTCAGAAAGGGCTGCTTCACGGGCAGATGAGAATTTGCGAACTTTGGCATTGAAGTTGTGAACTTTTACATTGGTTTGCAAGGTTTTTGCATAGGTATGTTGGTACTGTTCATAGACCTTGTAGAGACCTTCATAAGCTTCTTTACGAACGGCACGATCTTTTGACTCTACCAAAGAAATATAGTTTCCATGTGTTAATTGAACTTCTTCACCCTTGTCATCATGCACAGTTGGAAAAACAATATCTGCATTGTCCAAAATTTCAAATGTTTCCCCACCAGCAGCAAAGATTTCACCAGCTCCTGCAAGTAATTCTTCCTCTTTTTGGGACAAGACATGTTCTTTTTTCTCTAGCAAACGATCAAAATAATGACCATATTGTTCCAAGGCTGGAACCTCACTCACAAAAGCCTTGTACTGCTCATCTGTAATGGCCATGAACTCAGGCTCATAGAAGGCAAAAGTTTCGCCTAACAAGCTATAAAGAGACATCCCTTTTGATTGGTATTCTTGGTATTTAGCCACTCGTGTATCTTGGTCATTTTTCATATGAGCATAGACATAGACCTTTTCTAAGCGACGGCTCAATTCCAAATAAGCATTGGTTGTCTCCAAAAGCGTTTGCGCTGAATCCAACAAATGGCCAGCATAGTGGCTAGCTGCTTTAATATCTGAAGCTAAGCTAGCTGCTTCTTCTTCCCAAGCTTGATCTGTCGCAAAAATTGTCGACAAATCCCATTGGTATTTTTCATCAATTTCATTACGTTGTTTTACCATTTCGATTAATCCTCCAATGGTACTATTTTAGCATAAAAATGAACATTTCGGGAGGATTTCTATCCTAGAAAGTTAGCTTTTCTGCTGAGTATAAAAACGTGGGGGATAAATGATCTGAACGGGTTGGATCCCTTGCGTCTGATAATAGGTCATAAATTGCTGGTAGTAATCTTCTACATCCTCTTCAATTTGAAGCAAGTTCTGTGAAAGGATCGGACGACAAAGAGGATAAAAGTAATCCAGCCCCAGTTCCATTAGATGGTGTCCCTGCAAATAGAATTCTTCCTGAAGCCTCATCCACTTTGGGTGACGGTAAAAGAGCTGCTGCTGTATATAGGTTAAAAATGTACGATCGAGATCGACTGCCATTTGTTGCATGGGTTGCGAAAAATATGGGGTCCGTAAGACTTCCAGTAAAGACCTTTGACCAAAAGGAAAAATTTCTGTTTGATAATGCAAACGCCCTCTCAAATCTTCATGGATGAGGTAATGCAAACGGAGCTCTTGCTTGGTCAAATCCAATTCCCAAAGATGAAACCCACGATTATAACTAAAATATAGAAAACCAGCCTGTAGCTTGGTCAGTCTTTCCTTTAGCCATAACTTTTTACCAAGTAACCAATAGACCTGATAACCATGGGATCGATAAGCATCGCTTCTCTCCTTCAAACGCTCCAAAGATAAGGAGCTACACTGTACTTCCAAAGCTAAATTCTTGTCTACTACCAAAAGATCGGCAATTTGTTGAAAATCTGCTAAATAACTTTCGACTTCTGTATTAGACTCCTTGGAGGCCCAGTTATAAAGACAAGCTTTCAATTCCAGATGTTCAAAACTCTCAGCTTCGTGATGATAGGGACAATGCTGTAATTCTACATGGGCAAAATGAGCCCGTAGAACCGAGCCATTTTTTAGACGCACTGGACTATGACAAGCTAAGCAATAGAAGGGACCTTCTGTCACAGCTGGGATCTCTTCCATACAGTTCCACCGCTTTTGATTCTTATCCATGGCAATAAACATAGCCCCACCTCCTCATCTATATCATTCGAAAAAAAAATAAGAAAAAGGCTGGAAATTCCAACCTTTTCTTCCTTTTATTCTTCAGAATCTGAATCATCACTGTCGTCATCTGCAACAGGAGATTTACTCAATTCTTTCTGCATATCTTTCATTTCTTTACGAGTACTTTCCAACTCTTCTCGAGCATCTTTCAAGCTTTCGATCAAAGCTTCACGGTCTTCTTTAGGAACGACCGTGCTATCTGAACCTATGCTTTCCAATCCTTCATTAAAGATATCTTTTTGGTTTTCCAATCCTTGCTTCAAGGCACTAATCGTTGCATCGTATTGCTCTTTTGCAGAACCCGTCACAGAAGCACCTGCTTCTTCAGTAATAGATACAGATTGATCCATTAATTTTGCAAACAACTTTTTGAAGTCTCCAACTGTTTTTGCTTTACTAATTTCAGCATCTGTTAAGAGACTAGAAGATGAAGTATCTTCTGAATCTGTTGAAGTATCCTTACTTTTTGAAGTGTTGGCAGATTTGCTCGTCACTTTAGTAGTTGATTGACTATTTGAAGTTTCCTTCTTTGTTTCTTGCTTATTTGAACAAGCAGCTAGGGAAACAATCGTCTAAAGAGTAGCTGTCGATAAGATCATTTTTTTCATAAAATGGTCACCTTTATTTTTATTTTACCTCATTCTATCATCGAATACTTTGATTGTCAAATTAATCACTAGTTCTTGATAATAGCAAAAAAATTGGACAGAACACAATGAAATCAGTATTTCTGCCCAATTCTTCTGTAGCTAGTCGTACAATTCTAGCAAATAAATTATTCTACATTGCCACCAAAAAGGCTGTGAGAACTTCCTTGGGGCATTTTTAAGGCAAAGGTCATTACAAAAACGATTCCTACTACTCCTGCTAAAAAGAGGCTCATAAGTTGATAGCCACCGTATTCAATAAAGTGTGCAGCCAGTGGTTGTAATAGAATCGTACCTAGGTAGCGCGCCCCCTGTACAATAGCCATAGCAAGAACCAAGTCTTTCCCCTTCACCTGTTGGGCAATAAACCGTAAGGAAACCATAACCAAAACCATGCCTGTCGTATGCTTGGCTAAGAGTGTCAGGAGCACTTTTAAGAAGACAGGACTTGGAAGAGCATAGACGGCATATTGAGCGAAAATAATCCCGATTGGAAGAGCGATCAAAACCCGTAAAGGCCAGTGGTCCATGAATCGATCGGAGAAAAAGATCAAAGGAGCTTCTACTACAACTGAGATAGCCACAACCGTTGAGGCAATATGAACCGGTAGACCACTATCCATCAGCAATTCAGGAATATAGGTGTGACCGATATTACCAACCCCTGAAGCCAAGCCAATCAGAATAATAAAGAAGAGATAAGGACCGTTGTGAAGAAGAGGCCAAATAGAAACGGGCTCTTTTTCCTTTTCTATAACTGTCTCTTTTTTCTTCATTCGAACGGCACTCAGACAGAAAATACTTAGGACAATAGTGATTAAAACCGTATAATAGACTGCTTGGGGACTAAACTGATGATAGACCCACCCGGCTATTTGTACTCCAACTGAGTAGCCAATCGTTCCCCAAACGCGAATCTTCCCAAAAGCGTATGGACTTTGCGTTGCAAAAACTTCCATCATGGGAGCTGTTCCATTCAAACAAACTAGAACGATTCCATAAAAAGCTGTCAGCCAAAAGAGATTGGGAGCCCAAAGAAAACCTAAGACTCCACCTATGATAATGCTCAGACTGAGGGTTGTCATTTTTACGATTCCAAATCGTTCATTGATATACCCAAAGAAGGGTTGGGCTACCATGGATAAGAAAAAGGCAACAGATACCAAGGTCGATACTTGGGTCGCACTATAGTGTTTCCCCATCAAATAGACAGAAATTAAGGTCGAAAAGAGGGAGGTAGACATAAAATAAAAACTATAGAGTAGCATATAAGCTGCATAAGAATTACGGAATTTTTTCATTTACGTCCTTTCTAAAAGTATCCTAATGGAACAATGACAAAACCCAACCGACAATCAGTTAGGTTTTATTCTTAATCTTTATAATAGCGCTTTTGGGCGTCTCTTTTGCGTCGATCTCGACTTTGTTTTTCAATCGAGAGAATGATGACAAGAATGAGAATCGGAATCAAAATCAGGAAGTGATCTAGCGAAAGCCATTTACTTTGCTTGGCAGTCGCCTTTTTTCCACTTGCTGTTTCTTTGACCAGTTCTGGCTTGGCCCCTTCTTCCACCTTCATATCATCTCGGATTCCTTCAGACAGAGTATAGAGATCATTATCCACTGTCAAATACCCATCTTTTACTGCAAGTGTGGGCTCTTTAGCTCCCTTTTTCACCGTTGCATAGAATGGTTTTTCGAGTGTATAGGTCTTACCATCAATCTGCTGGACACCAGCATCCAATAATTTCTTATAGCCAAAATCTTTATAGGCTTTTTCAATCAAGGCATTCCCAAATGGGTGACGGTAGTATTCCCCATCTTGGTCTGCCCAATCTCCAACCCCCATAATCACAGCAATTAAACGCTGATTGCCCCGTTTGATGGTTGCAATATAGTTGAAGGCTCCACGAGGGCTTGATCCCGTTTTCAAACCATCCACACCTTTTAAGGCATACTTGGCTCCTGGCAATGAATAATTATAGGTATCAAAGGTTTCCTCATACGGAGTTCCTTTTTTGACCGTGACTTGTGCTTGATTGGTATAGCTTAAGATATCCGGGTATTGATTGATAAAATGATAGACCAAAATTCCCAAATCACGCGCAGTCGTCTGGTTAGCCGCATCATTTGGATAATTGTTTACCTGATAGTAGCCTTGCAAGGTTGAGATGGCAGCCCCGCTTGGGTTATTCCAGACCGTATTCGTCATCCCCAATTCCTTAGCCTTGGCATTCATGCGCTCGATAAAGGCGTCTGGATCATTGTTGGACATAAGATTGGCCAACATGAGGGTCGATACATTTGAGGATGGAACCACGGTCATGGTAATCAACTCAGGAATAGTATAGTCTACTCCAGCAACAATATTATTATTTGAGATTTCATAGATCTTACCGATCGCTTGATCTGAAGCGGTCGCCTTGATCACTGTATCTTTACTGATCTTGCCATTTGCCATATCTTCAAACAAGAGATAGAGCGTCATGAGCTTACTCATGCTGGCCGGATCTCTGACTTCATCGATATTGTCTTTCCAAAGAACATTTCCCGTATTGCCGTCAATAATGAGCGAAGAGTGTGGACGGTTAATGGCTTGGACATTGTCATTTGGATACATCTTTTGAGCCATATCCACCAACTCATCCGCACTAGCTAGAATTGGTTGGCATAAGAGACTCAGAAGGAGGCAAATAGACATCAAATATTTTTTTATCATAAACTTTTCCTTTATAACAGACTAATCAGCTGGAGGTTGAAACAAGCTTCTAACCTTTATGCTCTTTCTTCTTGTCTCCCAGTAGGCGAAAAGAGCCAATCACAGCAGTTAATTACTTGTATTGTACCATACTTTGAAGCAGAAAAAAACCTATCTGGCCCGAATAAATCGGCGATAGGTCCTGTTTATTAACGACTTAACAAGCTCAAAGCTTCCTTATCCGCTATAATGGTCACATCTGGATGGCCTTGAAGGGCACTAGCGGGCACTTTTTCTGTCCTTTCACCCTCTACAGTTCCTTTAATCGCTTGGGCTTTTGATTCCCCATATGCAAACAAGACGATCGATTTTGCAGCTAAGATATTGGCAATCCCCATCGAGATAGCTTGGGTTGGTACATCTTCGATCTTATCAAAGAAACGAGAATTGGCTTCAATCGTAGAGGCATCCAACTGAACTAAGTGGGTCTGACTATCAAAGGAAGTGCCCGGCTCATTAAAACCGATATGCCCATTGCGTCCAATCCCTAAGATTTGAAGGTCCACTGGATGGTCTTCGAGTATTTTGTTATAACGGATCACTTCCTGATCGGCAGATTCTTCTACACCTGATGGGAGATAGCTTTCTTTGAATGGCTTGGCATCAAAGAGATGTTTCTCCATGAAATACCGATAAGATTGAGGATCATCTCCTGTTAACCCTACGTACTCATCTAAGTTTACACTGATTAGATTGGACAGATCCAAATCACTTTCACGAATTTGTTTATAAAACTCAAGGGGACTGCTTCCTGTCGCAAGACCTAAGGTTTGCGCACCTTCCTGTAATTTTTCTTTCAATATATCAAAGGCAACTTTTCCACCCTCAATTTGGTCCTTTACTTCAATAATTTTCATTGGATAGACCTCCTATTTCTCTATGCTTTTATTATATGGTATAGACCAATTTTTGTCAAGTGAAACCGCTATCTTTTTCTAGCATTTTTTTCAATTTCATATCAATTCGTGATATAATGAAAGGTATGATTGTATCACTATTATTCATCTTTTTTTTGATCGGACTCCTTGTGTTTCTCTTATCTTTCTTGATTCACCAAAGAAAGATTCTCAAGGTCCTGATCTTTTTGATGGGAATCAGCCTGATGCTCTTAGCTATCGGGACAGCCATCTATCTACTCACAAATTTATTATAAAAGGAGCGCAAATGAATACCAACGACTTTGACTTTGATTTGCCTGAAGAACTGATTGCCCAAACCCCTCTTGAAAAACGCGATGCCTCTAAACTCTTGATCCTGGATCGAAAAACAGGGCAATTCCAAGATCGTCACTTTGATGCAATTTTAGATGAATTGGAGCCAGGAGATGCTCTTGTCATGAACAATACGCGCGTACTGCCTGCCCGTCTTCACGGCGTCAAGCCAGAAACAGGTGGTCACGTCGAATTCCTTCTCCTCAAAAATACCCAAGATGACTGTTGGGAAGTCTTAGCAAAGCCTGCTAAACGATTAAAAGTAGGGGCTTCAGTGAGCTTCGGAGATGGTCGATTGACTGCCACTGTCGAGGAAGAATTGGAACACGGAGGCCGTATCGTTCACTTCCACTATCAAGGCATCTTTTTAGAAGTCTTGGAAAGTCTTGGCGAAATGCCACTCCCTCCCTATATTCACGAAAAGCTTGCTGACCGCGAACGCTACCAAACTGTTTATGCTAAAGAAAACGGTTCTGCTGCAGCCCCAACAGCAGGTCTACATTTCACCCAAGAATTGCTCCAAAAGATTGAAGCAAAGGGTGTTCAGCTTGTTTACTTGACACTTCATGTAGGGCTTGGTACCTTCCGTCCAGTATCAGTGGACAATCTCGAAGACCATGAGATGCACTCTGAATTTTACCAACTTTCAGAAGAGGCTGCTGCGACCCTTCGTCAAGTAAAAGCTGCAGGGAAACGCATCGTAGCTGTTGGAACAACTTCTATCCGGACGCTTGAAACGATCGGAAATAAATTTGCAGGTGATATCCAAGCCGATTCTGGCTGGACCAATATTTTCATTAAACCAGGTTATGAATGGAAAGTAGTCGATGCCTTTTCGACCAACTTTCACCTTCCAAAATCAACTTTAGTCATGTTGGTTTCTGCCTTTGCTGGCCGTGAATTAACCTTAGAAGCATACCACCATGCTATTCAGGAACGGTACCGCTTCTTCAGCTTTGGGGATGCTATGTTCATCAAGTAAAGGAGTCTCTCATGAATAAAATTGAAAGCCGCCACCGCTTGATCCGCTCTATTATTTCTGAGCGTAGGATTCATACCCAACAAGAACTCCAAGAAGCCCTTGAAGCCAATGGGGTTCTCGTTACCCAATCCACCCTTTCACGGGATGTTAAATCCTTGAATCTAGTGAAAATTAACGAGGGGGATAGTTCCTACTATGCCATGAACACCATCGCTCCTTCCCGTTGGGAAAAGCGCCTGCGGATGTATATGGAAGATGCCTTAGTCATGTTGCGGCCCGTTCAAAACCAGGTCGTTGTAAAAACTCTTCCAGGGCTTGCCCAATCCTTTGGTGCGATCTTAGATGCACTGGAACTGGATCAAATTGTAGCTACTATCTGTGGGGACGATGTCTGCTTGGTCATCTGTGAAGACAACCAAGGAGCTTTGGATTGCTTTGAAAAATTAAAAGAATTCACCCCACCCTTCTTCTTTAGCAAATAAAAAGTTTGGAAACTTAGTTTCCAAACTTTTTATTTTGTCGCTAGGCGCTGAATGGCTTCTCGATAGATTTCCATCGCAGCGTAGAGATCGTCAATTTTTGCTCGTTCATTGGCCTGGTGCTCGGTCTGCTCTGCACCTGGGAAAAGAGCGCCGAAAGCTACACAGTTTTCCATAGTCCGCGCAAATGTCGCACCACCCGAAGACATGGCTGGTGTCCTATCCCCGGTTTCTTCCTGGTAGACGGCCATCAAAGAGCTGACTAAAGGACTATCTAACGGTACATATAAAGGAGCCAAATAGTCAAATTCTTCATACTCCAACTGATAGCTAGCCGCAATTTCTTGCAGACGAGCCACTAAATTCTCCTTATCTGCAAGGACTGGAATTCGAATATCAATTCCAATTTCCGATTGCTCTTGATCGATCACAAGGGTCGCAAGGTTGAAGGAAAGATCCCCACTTGGTTCATCTGTAATTTTTCCAAATAGGGCTTCTCCAGTTGCATCCTCACCAACAGCATCTGCAATAAAGAGCAAGGCTGGGTGGGGTTGAATGAGGGACAGACTTTCAGCTAAACCGACAATGGCATTCACTCCTTCGGCTGCATCTTTGGAGTGCTTTGAAACTCCCATAACCGTTACAGAATCTTCTGTTTGGCTATACTGAACCCCACTTTGATCCAAAACGGGAAGCAATTCTTCTAAACGATGACCTGCATAGGTCGCTTTATCTGGAACAACATTGAGGGCCTGACCAGCCTGTAAAGGAAGATCATCCCAACCTGGGCCATGCAATTTCACTTGTAACAAGCCTTTTTCAGCATAGGTTAATGGGAAAGAAGAATCTGGTGCAAACCCAAGATCCGCTTGTTCTTCAATTTGATTGTAGCGGTTCATACACCTCCATAAGGTTTCTTCATCCGTCCCAAAGATAAAGCGGATTCGTTTGGTAAACTGGATGCCATCATCCAGCAAACTCTTAACTGCATAGAGGGCAGCGAGGGACGGCCCCTTATCATCCTGTACACCACGACCTACTAGATAGTCACCGACAACAGTCGCTTCAAAGGGTGGCGTTTGCCAATCTTTTAGATCACCGGCTGGAACAACATCCAAGTGACAAAGAACGGCCAGGAGTTCTTCCCCCTGACCGATCTCTGCATATCCATAGTATCCTTCAGGATCTATATATGTTTGAAAACCTAATTCTTGAGCAAGCTCTAAGGTTTTTTCTAGGACATCTTGGATAGCTTGTCCAAACGGTGTTCCATTTTCCCCTTCATTTAATACAGAAGGGTAAGAAATGATGGTTTGAAGAGAGTTTAAAAACTGCTCTTTCACATCGTCCTTAATTCTTTTTTTCATGAAACACCTACTTTATTCTATTGCAAGAATGGAACCACAGTTCCCAGTAGAAGAAGGGCAATAGTAATCACAACAATCGCTACGACCAATTTACCCATAAATTTCCACCATGCACTCAAATCAACACGTCCAAGAGCAAGAGCTCCCATTACGATACCTGAAGTTGGTGCGATCAAGTTCAAGACACCAGATGCAGATTGGTAAGCTGTGACAATCAAGCTACCTGGTACATTGACGAATTTACCAAGAGGTGCCATGATACCCATTGTTGCGCTGGCAAGACCAGATGATGATGGGATCAAGAATGACATTGGCAAGTAGAAAATGTAAGTCAAGACAATGAACAATTGAGATGACAGACCTTTCAGTCCTTCTTCACCCCAGTGAAGGATTGTCGCAGTGATCATACCATCGTTCATGATGACTTGGATACCACGTGCTACTGCTACGATAAGCGCAACACTCAAGAGGTCAGCTGCACCATTCATGAAGGATGAAATGATTTTATCTTCTTTCAAGCCATAAATGATACCAACAAGGATTCCCATGAAGGCAAAGAGCATAGCTGTTTGAGGGAAGTACCATGTACCAAGAGCATCTGTGTTACCGATCAATTGACCAAGCACTGGAACTTTATGAAGAGATTCGTTAAAGTTTTCAAAGAATGTAATACCCAAATCTTTGAATGGGATAAATCCAGCAACCATGATGACGAATGTTGAAATGAAGACGAGCAAGACACGTTTTTGTTTCTTGTTCATTTGTGAAGGGATTTCTTCGCCACTTTCTACGTTGAAGTGTTTCAAATCTTCTTCACGAGTTGCATAGGTGAGAGATTTGGTTGGGTCTTTTTGAACCTTATCTGCATAACGGTATACATAGTAGGTACTAAGTCCTGTCAAGACAATCCAGAAGATTACACGGAGCAAGAGACCTGAAGCACTTGAGATCCCTGCAGTATCAGAAGCGATAACTGTCGCAAATGGGTTCAATGTCGACGCCAAACATCCGATTTGTGATCCTAAGAGGATAATAGCCACCCCTGTCAAGCTGTCAAAACCAACAGACATCATAACAGGAACAAGAAGTGGATAGAAGGCCATAGTTTCTTCACCCATACCATAAGTTGTACCACCAAGGGCAAACAATGGCATCAAGATCAAGATCAACATTTTTTCGCGGCCTTTGTATTTGCGAACGATAGAAGCAATCCCTACATCAAGGGTACCTGTTTCGTTCACAACGCCAAGGAAACCACCGACCATCAAGATGAAGAAGGCTACGTCAATCGCTGCACTGGTTGGTGCTTTACCAAGCATCGCATTGATTGGAGCCATCAAGATATCCCAAATCCCTTGAGGATGTGCTTTTACAGATTCATAACTACCTGCAATGATAGCACCTGCATCGTCAACCTTGTATTGACCAGCTGGAATAATCCAAGTTAACACTGCCATAATGGCAATGATGATTAACAATACGGAAAAAGATGAAGGCATCTTAAATCCTTTTTTCGTTTTTTCACTCATTTGTCTTCCTCCTAACGCAACAAAGTGTGAGTGATGTTTTACAAGAGTCTCTTGTAAAACGCTTACCTATAGACTTATTCTATCACAATAAGCTTTAAAATACTAGTTTTTTCCTAATTTTTCATTAGTCTTTTTGGATGATTGTTCCACTTTCAGACTCAATCAAAGCTCCAAGGTTTTCAAGTGAAGTGATGACTGCTTTTCCTTCTGGACGACCATTTACAAAGGCAATAGCAGCTTCCACCTTTGGAAGCATGCTTCCTGGTGCAAATTGGTCTTGTTTAATGTACTCTTCCAATTGAGCGACATTGACATGTTCCAATTTTTCTTGATCTGGTTTGTTGTAGTTCACAAAGACATAATCGACACCAGTCAAGACGATGAAGAGGTCTGCTTCTACCAATTCAGCCAAACGTTGAGATGCAAAGTCTTTATCGATAACCGCTTCAACACCAGTCAAGCTACCATCTGCTTCTTTCACAACCGGGATACCGCCACCACCAGCAGCTACAACGACTTGACCGTCGTTCAACAAAGTACGAATGGTATTGATTTCTTTGATATCCACTGGTTTTGGTGAAGCCACAACTTTACGCCAGCCACGACCAGCATCTTCTTTGAAAGTTGCACCTGATTTTTCAGCTTCTGCTTTTGCTTCTTCTTCTGAGTAGAATGGGCCAATTGGTTTGCTGAGGTTAACAAAAGCTGGGTCGTTCTTATCAACAACGACTTGTGTCACAACAGAAGCCACATCTTTTTCAATTCCTTCTTCAAGAAGAGCATTTTGAAGAGCATTTTGAAGCCAGTAGCCAATGCTTCCTTCAGTCATAGCAACTAATGAATCAAGTGGGAAAGCTGGGTTCTTTTCAGAATTTGCAGCCAAATGTTGGAGCAAGAGGTTTCCTACTTGAGGACCATTCCCGTGAGTGATGATCAACTCATCCCCATTTTTGATTAATTTAACTAAGTGTTTAGCTGTTTCTACAAGTGCTTCTTGTTGAGCTTGCGCAGAAGGATCAGATGAGAGAATAGCATTTCCTCCCAAAGCAACGACGATTTTTCTTGACATGAATTTTCCCTTTCTATAAAAAATAGGGGCAGGACTAAAGCTAGCAGTCCAGCCCCTATAGCTGTTGGTATACGGTTAAGTCTTAAACTTTTGGAATGTACAAATTACCAAGAGTAGCTGCCATAACCGCTTTGATAGTGTGCATACGGTTTTCAGCTTGGTCAAAGTGACGAGCATATTTGCTGCGGAACACTTCGTCAGTAACTTCCATTTCTTCTACGCCGAATTTTTCAGCAACATCTTTACCGTAAACAGTGTTTGTATCGTGGAAGGCTGGCAAGCAGTGCAAGAAGATCAAGTCTTCGTTATCAGCTTTCTTAATCAAATCCATGTTTACTTGGTAAGGTTTCAAAAGGGCAACACGTTCTGCAAATTTGTCTTCTTCACCCATTGATACCCAAACGTCAGTGTAAAGTACGTCTGCACCTTTCACAGCTTCGTCAGCATCTTCAGTGATCAAGATATGAGCGCCACTTTCTTTTGCAAATCCTTCTGCCAATTCAACAATTTCTTGTTCTGGGAAGAGTTCTTTTGGTGAGAAGATGTGTACGTTCACACCAAGGATAGCACCTGTTACAAGAAGGCTGTTTGCAACGTTGTTACGTCCGTCACCACAGTACACAAGTGTCAAACCTTCAAGGCGTCCAAAGTTTTCTTGAACAGTCAAGTAGTCTGCAAGCATTTGAGTTGGGTGCCATTCGTCAGTCAAACCATTCCATACTGGAACACCTGAGAATTCAGCCAATTCTTCAACCATACGTTGGCTGAAACCACGGAATTCAATACCGTCAAACATACGTCCAAGAACCTTAGCAGTATCTTCTGTAGATTCTTTTTTACCAAGTTGGATGTCGTTTGCACCTAGGTATTCTGGGTGAGCACCAAGGTCGATAGCTGCTGTTGTGAAGGCAGCACGAGTACGAGTTGAAGTTTTTTCAAACAAAAGCGCAATGTTTTTTCCAGCAAGATAGTGGTGTTGGATGTTGCGTTTTTTAAGGTCTTTCAAGTGAGCTGAAAGTCCGATGAGGTATTCTAACTCTGCGCGTGTAAAGTCTTTTTCTGCCAAGAAGCTACGTCCTTGGAACACTGAATTTGTCATTCTAATTGTCTCCTATTTTCTTTCTAGTATTGATCAGTAAGAAGGAAGAGCTGATCCCTCAAGACCAGCTCTCGGTCTTCTACATTAGATTTCTTCACGTTCAAATGGCATTGACATACAACGAGGTCCACCACGACCGCGAACCAATTCACTTCCGCGGATCTTGATCAAACGAAGTCCGTATTCTTCTAATTTTTTGTTCGTAACAGTGTTACGGTCGTATACGACTACCACACCAGGTGCGATTGTAAGAGTATTTGAACCGTCGTTCCATTGTTCACGCGCAGCAGCAACGACATTGCCATCTCCACATGGAATCAATGTAACTTTTTCAACACCAAGGTTTTCAGCAAGCAATTCAGCCAAATCACCTTTTTCTTCAACGATCTTCAATTGTTCGTTTTCATAAGTTACAGAGAAGACGCGAAGGTTACCTTGGATTTCTGGGTGGATTGTGAATTTATCGTAGTCCACCATTGTGAATACTGTATCCAAGTGCATGAATTTACGGTTGTTAGCAAATTCGAAGGCCAATACTTTCTTGAAGCCAACGTTCTTCTTGAAGATGTTTACCAACAATTTTTCGATTGATGCAGCATCAGTACGTTGTGAGATACCAACTGCCAATACATCTTTAGAAAGTACCAACTCATCTCCACCTTCGATACGAGTATCTTCTTCACGGTTGTAGACAAGTTCAACTTTTCCACCGTAAACTGGGTGGTATTTGAAGATGTATTTACCATACAAAGTTTCACGGTTACGTGTATCTGCGTACATGTGGTTCAATGATACTGCATTACCAATTGTCGCAAATGGGTCACGTGTGAAGTACAAGTTTGGCATTGGATCAATCGCAAATGGATAGTCAGATTCAACAAGGTCTGTCAATCCTTTTGCTTCTTCAGGAATTTCTGGAAGTTCAGCTTTTTGAACCCCTGCCATTGTTTTTTCAACCAATTCTTGGTTGTCTTCAATGCTATGAAGCAATTCACGGATCGCAACTTTTGTTTGGCGTCCACGAATGTTCGCTTCTTCAAGGTATTCTTCGATAAACTGATCGCGAATTTCTGGAGAAGTCAATGACTCAGCAGCTAACTGTTCAAGATAAAGTACTTCGATACCTTCGTTACGAAGCGCTTGAGCAAATGCGTCGTGTTCTTTTTGAGCATCTTCCAAGAAAGGAATATCATCAAAAAGAAGACGTTCAAGATAGTCAGGCATCAAGTTTTCCAACTCTTTACCTGGACGGTGCAAACAAACTTTTTTCAGTTTTCCAATTTCTGAGAAAACATGAATTGGGTGTGTAGACATCTATAGTCCTCCTTTTTCTTCGAACTTGTTCACAAGCTTTATTACAATTGTTATTATATTCTTTATTGTTACCGCTTTCACGAAGGATTCTACTTTTTTAATGCAAAGAATTTGTCATTATTTTGAATTATTTCTATTTTTTAGTTAATATGAAGCGTTTTCTTTGCATATTTTGTCTTTTATATTGTTTTTATGAATATATATTTTTTTTTTACAAAAATAAAAAAGATCAACAAATTAATTGATCTCTTTAAAACTATTTAAAAAGTAGGCTGTATCTAGAAAGGTTAATTGTTTTCTCTCATACTGTATCTTATGAGAATCGATGAGTTTCTTTAAAACTTGATTGACGGTTTCTCGGGTTGTGGCCGCTAATTTGGCCATTTCCTTCATACTGATTGGAAATGGAAGTTGATTTCCTAAACTTTCATAGTCCTTGCACAAGATAGCTAAAGATTGAACCACACGCTCACTGGCACTAGCTGTCACGACATTACGTAGACGCAACTCTTGAAATTCTAAAATTGACGAGAGCTTTCTCGTAATGAAGAGCAACTGCTCCTTACTCTCTTGGGCAGATAATTCATAGAGGTTGACAGGGATAACGAAACAACGCAAATCTGTCACCGCACTAGCTGTATAGTGGTAACGCTCATCCTGAAACATCCCACCATAAGGGAACAGGGCCCCTTTCTTGATATAATCCATATAGGAAAATTGATCAGACGAATCGAATTGCTCAATGCGAGCAAAGCCTTTTGAAAGCAGAAAAATGCGATCCCGCTTATCTCCTGCATAAAATAAAATTTGTCCTTTTTGGATATCCCTAGCATGAATTTCAACAGCTAATTTATCAAATAGCTCCACTGGCAACGCAGAGAAGGCTGGATGCGAGCGGACCAACTGGTAATCTTCCTTTGTAATCATGTCTATACTTCCTCTTATTACTATTAATTAGTATAACATATTTTTTGATAGAAGAGGGAAAGAAGCCTCTTTAAAACAGAAAAGTATTTCGAAACACCAAGTGAATTCTAAGCTACTGTGATAGAAGAAAAGAGAGTGGGACAGAAATCAGTAATTCGTTAGAATTCGATTTCATCGTCCTACCTCCGCACAGTTGAGTAGGGCTGTAAAAGCTGATGAAATCTGCGTAGTAGAGCCCACTCAACCACTGCGTCTTGCTCGACAATCCAAAGACAATTGAGAGGCCAGGACTTTTGTCCCAGCCTCTTCCGTCAATTATTCATTCATATTCACACGATGCCATTCATTAATAACATAAGCCAATTGACCCAATTGATAAAGACCAACACCACTGATTTCAGAACTTTCTGGGGTCGTTCCACCCAGCCCTGCAGTATAGATGGCAACCAAATAAGGGGTCGATTCACGGACAATGGCATCCACATTGAGCGCTTCCGCAACATAGCCCGGTTTTTGTTGAATGACCAAATCTGGCAAGAATTTCTTATAGTACTCACCTGGGAAAGATTCCCCAATCAATTCCAACAAATCTGCATATTTTTCTTGATGATTCCAAAGATATTGCAATACATGGATATAATAATCCGTTGTCGTTTTATTATCTTCGCTAAAGGTTTTGACTTCTGGTGAGCGAGATTGACCATAGCGACTGAATAACTTGCGCGCTTGCTCCATTCCCCCTAAACGATCTGCCAAGGCATAGGCTGGGGTATTTTCAGAGTAAACTAATGAATAGCGTTGCATATCAGGGATAGACATGGCTCCATCAAAGGCAGCAACGTAATTGTCATGTTCCCCTACATATTCATAGTAGGTGTTGTTAATGTCAAACCGATCTGTTAAATTGAGTTTACCCTTTGTGACCTCATCCACCACCAACATATTCAACGGTAGCTTATAGGTACTTCCTGCCGTCATTGGTTGAAGATCATTCATGGCAAATTGCTCTCCTGTAATGGCATTGCGATACGTGAAGGCAACTTGTGACGGATCAATTCCACTTTCCGCTAGGAAATCCTGGACAACCTCTACCAACCCCTTATTAGCATAATCATAGACAAGGCCATAAGCACTCATCGTTTCCATGTCTGCGTCTACTACTGCTTGCTTGGCTTCAGGAGATTTGACACGTGGTTTTTTCGTCTCAGGCGTAGACTTTTCTATATCTTTTTCTTTTGCTTCTTTTGTTTTCTTTGCTTTTTTTTCAATTGCTGATGCTGTTGGTTGCGTAACATGCAAGTAGCCCAGTGCGCTTGTTCCCACTAAGCACAATAGAATACTGATCGCAATCATGATCGAGCGTAGATTAAAATATTTTTTCATACGAGATTAATTATAAAAGATTCTACTGAAAATAACAAGAATTATCAGAAATAGAAAACGATTTCTTTTTAAAAAGTTTATTTCTTTTCATCAATGGCTTATTTTCGTTTAAAGGAGCCCATAATTAGCTTAGCGATCTCACGCGCAATCGTCCGGAATAAGGAACTCAAGAAGGAATCCTTAGCTTTTTCAAGACTGGATTTTCTTGGGCGACCTGGACTGTGCTTTTGCTCTGCTTTTTCCGCCGTAGCTCGTTCTTTTTCTGCTTCTTTTTTCTCCTCTTTTTGTGCTTCCTTGCTTGCTTTAGCTGCTAATTTTTCATAGGCAGATTCCCGATCAATCGTCGTCGCATACTTTTGATGGAAAGGCGATGTCGTGATTAAGGCCAATTGTTCACTTTCATTTAAGAGGTCAAAACTCGATTGAGGAGAGAGAATATAAGCACGCTCAACAACACTAGGTTGCCCCTTCTCATTCAGGAAAGAAACCAAGGCTTCCCCTGTCCCTAATTCTGTGATCACTGTTTCTGTATCAAAGTCTGGATTCGGACGAAAACTTTGGGCAGCCACCTTGATGGCCTTCATTTCTTTTGGTGTATAAGCTCGAAGAGCATGTTGTACACGATTTCCAAGCTGTGCCAAAACAGATTCTGGTAGATCTTGAGGATTTTGGGTAATAAAGTAAATCCCTACACCCTTAGAACGAATCAGGCGCACGACTTGCTCGACCTTCTCAAGAAAGAGCTTGCTTGCATCCTTAAAGAGGAGATGGGCTTCATCAAAGAAGAAAACCAGTTTTGGCTTTTCGGGATCCCCAACCTCGGGAAGTGTTTCAAAGAGACGAGACAACATCCAAATTAAAAAGGTTGAATACAATTTTGGTGAATGAAAGAGCTTTGTAGCTGAAAGAATATTGATATACCCACGCCCTGATGCATCGAGTTGCATAAAGTCACTTAAATCAAGTGCAGGCTCTCCGAAAAACTGATCCGCTCCTTCTTCTTCAAGAACCAAGAGGCTTCTTTGGATCGCACCAACAGATTGTTTGGTGATATTACCATATTGGGCAGAATAGTCTGAGCTGTGTTCATAGACTTCCTTTAAAAGGCTTTGCAGGTCCTTCAAATCAAGCAAGGGCCAATCTTTCTCTTGAGCCACTTTAAAGACAATTGCAAGAATTCCTGATTGAGTTTCATTCAAATCAAGTAGACGAGAAAGAAGCAACGACCCCATTCCTTCGACAGTCGCACGAACAGGATGACCAGCTTGGCCAAAGACATCCCACAATCGAACAGGGAAGGCTTGCGGCTCAAACGGATCTTTGAGACCAAGCAGTTTGTAGCGTTCTTCCAGTTTTGGAGTCCATTGCCCCGCTTTGGCTAAACCAGATAAATCTCCCTTGATATCAGCTAGAAAGACCGGAATGCCCTCTTTGCTTAATTTTTCTGTGAGGACCTTGAGGGTAACTGTTTTCCCTGTCCCTGTTGCTCCTGCAATCAAGCCATGACGATTCAACATCCGTAAATAGATAGGCGTCTCAACTGCTCCTTTGGTAATGGTAATACTAGTCATTTCATTTCTCCCTGAATGTTTCAGTTTTCATTTTAACGGTCATCTTTTCCTTGCCTAGGCCCTTCAAACTGGGCTTCTGATAAGTAAGACACACTCCTACTAGTGTATCATTTTCCTGTCCAAACGCAAGAAATTATACTCCGATTTTCCGGATACAAACAAAAAATCTATAAGAGCCAATTGTCGCTCTTATAGATTCCTTTATTTTATTATTTTGCTGCTGCAAACAACTCATTAACTTTATTCCAGTTGATCACTGAGAAGAAAGCTTTGATGTAGTCAGGACGTACGTTACGGTATTTCACGTAGTAGGCATGTTCCCAAACATCCAAACCAAGGATTGGTGTTTTTCCTTCAGAGATTGGTGTATCTTGGTTTGCTGTTGAAGTGACTTCAAGTTTACCTTCTTTGTTGACAATCAACCATGCCCAGCCAGAACCAAAACGTGTCGTTGCTGCTGCTGTGAAGGCTGCTTTGAAGTCTTCAAATGAACCAAATGTGGCATCAATAGCTGCAGCAAGTTCTGCTGAAGGAGCTGTTTGTTCTGGAGTCATCAATTCCCAGAAAAGAGCGTGGTTCAAATGACCACCACCATTGTTAATCACCGCTTGGCGAATGTCAGCTGGTATGGATTCAACATTAGCTAACAAGCTTTCAAGGTCTTCTCCAATTTCAGGATGTTTTTCAAGAGCTGCATTCACATTGTTTACATATGTTTGATGGTGTTTATCATGGTGCAAATGCATGGTTTCTTCATCGATATAAGGTTCCAATGCATCATAAGCATATGGTAATTCTGGTAAAATGATAGCCATTTTATGGTCCTCTTTTCTTTATTACTGATTTGATAATAACGTAAACAGCTAAATTATTCAACTAATCTGCTTGCAATTTCATTCATGTTTAGACGCTATTTGCCACTTTTAAAAGTGCCAAATCAAATAAGTAGTCTTTATCATACGTTCCACTTTTAATTGCATAATCCGTCTCGATGAAGGTCATCATGGCCTGTTTCAAAAAGGACAGGGAAAGCTTGCGGCTATCCCGTAAGGCAAACTTCACCTGATATGGATTGACCTTGCGTCCTGACAACTCCGACAAGCTCGCTACGATTTGGCTTTCGGATTGACCTTCTTCTGAAAATATTTTTACTTGAGAAAACATTCGGAATTGCCCCAACAGAATAGCAATCAATTTTATTTCATCTTCTCCTTGTAAGCGGAGATCTTTCACCAAATTCCGGGCTTGATCGATTTGGCGTTTGAGAATCATTTGGGTCAGATCAAAAATATTATCTTGCAAGGTTTTGGGAACAACCTCCTCAATATCTTCGAGGGTAATCTGACCATCCTCTTTATAAGCCTGCAAAAGAGCGAGATTCTTCTGTAACTCTCCAAAATCATAGCCAGATTTTAATAGTAGTTGGTCCAAGGAATCGCCCACAAACTGCAGGCCCAATTCTTTGGCTTGGCTTGCAAAATAGCGCTTTACCTCTTGCTCTTTAGGAGTCGCCGCTTCAATGATTTGGGCATCCCGTTTTAGGAGTTTGACCAAGCGACGCTTACTATCTAATTTCCCTTCTGCAAATATCAGCAAATGGGTCGATTCAGAAGGATTTTCCAGGTAGTTTTCAAATTGCTTCAGATCTTCATCTGTTAAATAGCGTTTTTTGGCAGTAGTCAGATCCAATAAGTGATCCAAAATCACAATTTTTTCATCAGCGAAAAAGGGAAGACTGACCAAATCCAGCTCTACCTCAGCATAGGAGGCTTCCTTCATATCAAAATAAGAATAATTCAAATCTGAGGGATCATAGCCTATTTTTTTTAAAATGTCTTTTTTTAACCATTCAAATTGACCTACATCCTCGCCTGTCAAGACAAGAATAGAAGGCAGAGTTTGAACCGTCAGATGTTTAGTATCGGTAATTGCTTGCATGAAACTCTCTTATCTTTATCCGTTTAGTGGATTTCGTGTTCAGCAGCCATTTTTTGTTCCAATGGTGGTTTTTCGTCGGACAAATCTGGAGCTGCTACAAAATTAGGAATTTGCTCAAACGAGTTGCCTCCAAAGCTCCCCCCTGTCGCGGTGACCTGTGGTTCAGAAGTTACTCCCATAGGAGTTTCTACTGGTTTTGGGAAGGTATTTTTTCCTGGAAGCATCATGAGAATCAGGAGAGAAACAACTGTAATCACCCAAAGAAACAGGAAAATATCTAGCCCCGTCAACAAATAGAGTAGGACCGGACCAAGGTTCAAAAAGATCCAAGACCAATGGATCCCAGCATCCCGCAAGCGACGCACACAAATGGCTTGACTGGGTACCAAAATGAGGAAGTAAAAGAATGCTAAGAAAGCGAGTGCCCATAGACCTGTTTTAGAATGAACAGTTGAAAAATTGAGTATTTCTTGAGCATTTTGATGGGATAAAGAAGTCACGATGTAAAAAACCCAAAGAGGCAAAGAAATCAGGAAATTCCAGAAAAAGGCTAGCCAAAAATGGGCTCGACTGGTCTTACTTGAAAAATCTGCATACTGTATCCAAAATTGCTTAAATGCGTTCATACGATTCTACCTTTACATTGATTTCACCTTCTATAATAGCAATTTTCAGCATAGAAAGCAAACCTCTCCTCATCTCTAGCGGACCGTTTCTACCCTCCAATGATCCCACCCAATCAAGCGAATCGCTCCTCTTCCATCTGTACGAAGGTAAGAAATGGATCGTTCCTCTAAACGATCGAGCAATTCTTTATGAGGGTGCTGGTAGCGATTTTTCTTTCCAACGGAGATTAAAGCCAAATGAGGATGTACCTGATCCAAAAATACATCACTAGAGGAACCTTTCGATCCGTGGTGGCCTACTTTCAAGACATCCACTTGTAATTGGGGGTAGTTTCCCAATAGTTTTTTCTCCCCAGCTTCTTCCAGATCACCTGTAAACAAAAACCGTTTCTGATAAAACTGCCCATAGAGGACAATCGAATCATTATTTTTGCCATCCCCCACTTCATCAGGAGATAAGACTTCGAGATGATGATCAAAAATAGGAAGTTGATCCCCTCTCTGGACTACTTTAACTGGACTATGAAGCTGTTTCAATTTCTCTTGAAATTTGGAACTGGTTAGACTGCCTGGACTGACATACACTTTTTTAACTGGGATTTGTCTTGCAACCTCTAGCATATCGCCCATATGGTCCTGATCTGTATGGGTCAAGACCAAAGCATCGAGTTTTCCAACACCTCGACTCTTGAGATAGGGAATCAAGGTTTTATCCGCATTGGCAGATTGACTGCGCTCTTGCCACTTGTCTCCACTTTTAAAAGTGACGCGTCCTCCGACATCAATCAAAATGGTCCTTCCTTTCCAATCGCGTAAAAAGATACTGTCTCCTTGACCGATATCCACCATGGTGATCTCATTTTCTAAAGGATGCTTGGTCCAACAAAAGATGAGTAGAATCATACCGATGAACAGAAAACGAAGGTTTTTTTGCTTTCGAAGATCATATAAGGTCCCTAAAAGAAGTAAGAGGACGATCAGAGCTAATCCCGTCGGCTGACCAAATACCAACGGTACCGACGTGAGCTTTGAGATCCAACGAATACATTCCTCTATGAGAAGAAAGAAACTGTTAAAAATCGTAAGCGGCTTTAGAATCGATAAGATAAATAGCACTGTTAACCCTGGAAGGAGAACAAGATCAAACAAGAAAGAAAAGAGGAAGGTTAAAGGGAGTGACCATGGTTGAAAGACACTAAAATAATAGGTCAAAAGGGGCAAGATCCCCAGACTAATCCAGAAACTTTCCACTAGCACCTTTTTAATTCCTGAATAAGAATTAGTATCTACCAAGGTCAAAATAAAGGCATAGACACAACTCAAGACGCCTCCAGCCGTCAGGAGAAACTTAGGCATGAGAATCATTAAGAGCATCAAGGTCATCGCCATATTTTCCATCCCTCGGACGCCCTTTTGAGAGAGGAGTTTTTGTAAGAGACTGCGAACGACTGAAACAGAAAAACCTGTCAAGCCAGCATAGATCAAAGAGATTGGAAGCATCCAGATATCGACTGTCTCTTGCAAGATTCCTAGACGTAAAAGAGCTTTTCGGATCCCATTGATGAAAAAGCCGACCTGCATCCCAGACAAGGCAAACAAATGAATAATTCCTAAACTCGTGTAAAGCTGATCCATCTCCTCAAAATCCGTATCTAAATAACCAAAAAGAAGGCCGGTCATATACTGGTTCATTGGCTGTGGAAAGTGCTCCTTGCTCCAAACAATAGCTTGGCGCCTCCATTGAGATAGCCAATCGAAAACATTCCACGTTTGGACGGGAAGCGCAGATTGGATCGTTTCAATTCTAATTTGGTGATATATTCCCTGAGTCTTCAAATAAGCTCGATAGTCAAAACCTCTAAAATTTCGCTGCCCTTCTGGCTCTTCTATGACACCCTTATACGTCAACTCCAGCAAGTGGATTTGATTTTGCCACTGCTGTTTTTCTTTCTCAGATTTCAAGGTGTAAAAAACTTGGTAGGTACTACCCTGATCTTTAGCACGAAAAGACAGGGCATCTCCATTAACCTTGATGGTATCTGGGATCAGATGTAAATGGGCTGGGGAGCGACTTTCGACTTGTTTTGGATGATCCTGGGCTCGCTGAAAAACAAAGAAGGCCGCAAAACAAAGAGTTGCTAAAGCAAGACGCAACAAACTTGGGCGATCCTCCTTATAGTGATGAACCACTAAACATATCACCACTACTAGACCGCTGATCGAAAGCCAAGATGGGCGATAAACACTAAAATACAACCAAAGAAGTAAAAAAGCGAGATGGACAAGCGAAAAAGGAAGGTCTTTAATCCACCGTGAAAGCATCTCTTAGTTTCTCCAGTGTTTTCTCTCCGATTCCTGAAACATTTTTAAGATCATCCACTGATCGAAAAGGGCCATTTGCGTCGCGATAGGCGATAATGTCCTGGGCTCGTTTCTGACCAATGCCTGATACCGTTTGGAGTTCTGACTCGGTCGCTCGATTTAAATGGACCTTGCCTGTTTTTTCTGCTGATGCAGACGAAGTTGCAGGACTTTCTGAACTTCCAAGTGTTGGAACATCCTCCCCTTCTTTGGCGACATAAATCACTGCTTCATCAGAGAGTTTTTGTGCCAAATTGACTGATTGGCTATTGGCTTCAGCAGTCATTCCACCCGCCTTATGAATGGCATCGTGGACTCTGCTATCAGAGCGCAACTCATAGACACCTGGTTGTTTAACAGCCCCTTTGACATCGACCGTAATGATCTCGGGCGCATCAGACACTGAAGCAGCCGGCTTTTCTTCTCTTGAACTAGAAACAGATGTCTTTTCTTTGCTCGAAGTTGAACGGGAAGTCTGATAGAGATCCGGTATAGTTGATGTACTCGACTGAGGTCGATGAAAAAGAAAATACCCTCCAAGTAAGAGTCCGATAGCTGTAAGTGTTAAAAAGAGCTTATATTCTTTGATTTTTTCGATGATATCCTCCATAAGAAACCTCCTCTCACTTTTATTATTCGTAAAAATAAAAAAAACTGAGAAAAACTCTCAGTTTTTTTACTTGTTTTTTCGATGTTTGTCCGGATCCCATACAAAGCTGGCTAGGTAACTAAAGAGCAAGGTCAAGATGCCCACGACTAAGACAAGAGGAATCAAAAGGATTTTTAACAAACGAATCAAGATAAACGGTTTTGTTGGAGTGTTGATCGCTTGCGCTTCCGCATCCAAACGGTCAAACTCCTCTTGAATACGACGGGCAACTTCTGCCACTCCTTCGTCATTCATCTTTTTAATATCCGAAATATCAATCGGATGTCCAAAGTTCATATCAATGCGTTCACCCGTTGCCAACCCTTTCAAGTCTCTTGGACCAGTATATGTCACTGGCATGATACGGACCTTAGCCATTTTGGCAATGATGGCAACACCGCCTTTGACGTCTTGAGAATGACGGCTTCCACTTGGAAACATAATCAAGGAACGGTTGCTCTTTTTCAGCATATTGACAGGATACTTAATGGCTTCTGCTCCCGGATTTTCACGGTCGATCGGAAAAGCCCCACACATACGAATCCACCATCCAAAAATACGATTGGTGAAGAGTTCTTTTTTCGCCATAAAGATAAACTGCTTTGGCTTGGTCGCAAAGGCCATATAGACTGGATCCCACCAGGTCCGGTGAGGCGATACCAATATGTAGTTCTCTTCCCGATCTGGAATATTGTCCTTATGATGGTAATGGGCATTCCCATTTAAAACCCAAAGAATAAAGGCAACAAGGCCACGTAAATAGGTATAAAACATAGTTGTTCCTCAAATCCATTTCATTAATCTCTACAAGATATTCCATCATGTAAAACGTTCTTTCTTATTATACCGTATCCTGATTTTGACCGCAAACTTTTTTAGATAAAAAATGTCTCAGCGGACCGATTCTAGATAGTCTTTTTCTCAAAAAAATGATATCATATTGTCTATGGAAACGAATGAATTAAAGGGGTTATCCCTCAGTGAAGTCCGCAAGAAAATGGATCGCGGACAAACCAATGATTTTACAACGAATACAAGTACCAGTACCTGGCAAATCATTAAGCGCAACGTCTTCACCTTGTTTAATACCTTAAACTTTGTGATTGCCGTAGCCTTGGCTGCTGTACAGGCCTGGAGCAATATGATCTTTTTCGCGGTTATTTGCTTCAATGCCATTACAGGAATCATGACCGAGATGCGCGCCAAGCGGATGATTGATAAACTCAATCTCATGAGTCGTGAGCTGGTGACTGTCATTCGAGACGGGGAAAAGGATGCGATTCCACCAGAGAAGCTTGTCCTAGGTGATCTAATGCTTCTGTCTTCGGGTGAGCAGATCCCTAGTGATGCTGAAGTCATGTCCGGTATTGCAGAAGCTAATGAGGCTATGCTGACTGGTGAGAGTGACCTGGTCTTAAAAGAAGTTGGTGATGAACTGCTTTCTGGTAGTTATATTGCCAGTGGTCAAGTCTATGCCCGTGTCAAGCGAGTTGGGGCAAACAACTATGCCAACAAACTGATGATGGAAGCCAAAACCTTGAAGCCTATCAATTCGCGTATTCTCTATAATTTAGCGAAAATCTCTAGCTTCACTGGTAAAATTATCATCCCATTTGGCCTTGCCCTCTTCTTTGAAGCATTGCTGATCAAGATGCTACCGATCAAGGATTCCGTTGTGAATTCTTCAACAGCTCTCTTGGGAATGTTGCCAAAAGGAATTGCCCTACTGACGGTTACGTCTCTCTTGACGGCGGTTATTAAGCTCGGCATGCGCAAGGTTCTTGTTCAAGAAATGTATTCAGTGGAAACCCTGGCGCGTGTGGATACCTTGTGTCTAGATAAGACCGGGACTATCACTCAAGGGAAGATGACAGTCGAAGCTCTTCATAGCTTATCCGAGCATTTTTCTGAGGAAACGATCCAGGTCATCCTCTCTGCTTACATGCAAAATAGTGAGGACACCAATCCTACTGCTCAAGCTATTCGCAAGGCTTATGGGGAGTTGGAGCATGCTTATACTGCGGAAAACATTATTCCTTTCTCAAGCGATCGGAAATGGGGAGCTATGCACCTCTCCAATCTTGGCACCGTCTTTCTCGGTGCTCCTGAAATGCTCCTTCAAGAAAATCCAACTGCCGTCGTCGAAGCACAAGGCCGTGGATCGCGCGTTCTCGTCTTAGCCCACAGTTCAGAACGGATCAGCATGCAGGAATTGAAACTGCCTGAAAATCTTGAAGGGATTGCGGTTATTGAGATTACAGACCCCATTCGTGAAGGAGCTTCAGATACTCTTGAGTATTTGCGCTCTCAAGGAGTGGATCTTAAAATCATATCCGGTGACAACCCTGTGACGGTTTCTTATATCGCTCAACAAGCTGGCTTCAAAAATTATGAGAACTACGTCGATTGTTCAAAAATTTCTGATGATCAATTAGTGGATCAAGCAGAAGAAACAGCTATCTTTGGGCGCGTATCCCCTCACCAAAAGAAACTGCTCATTCAAACCTTGAAAGCAGCTGGTCGGACGACAGCTATGACTGGAGACGGGGTCAATGATATCCTCGCTCTTCGTGAAGCTGACTGCTCCATCGTAATGGCTGAAGGAGATCCCGCAACCCGTCAAATTGCAAATATTGTTCTTTTGAACTCTGACTTTAATGATGTTCCAGAAATTCTATTCGAAGGTCGTCGTGTGGTCAATAACATTGGACGAATCGCTCCGATTTTCTTCATCAAAACGATCTATTCCTTCCTCTTGGCTATTATCTGTATCGCCAGTGCCCTTTTCTTCAACGTCAATTATTTGCTGATTTTTCCATTCATCCCTATTCAAATCACCTTGATTGACCAATTTGTCGAAGGGTTCCCACCATTTGTGTTGACCTTTGAACGCAATATCAAACCGGTTGAAAAACACTTCTTAAGACGTTCCCTTCTGTTAGCCTTACCAAGCGCCTTGATGGTCGTCTTTAGTGTCTTGTTCATTCGCCTTTGGGGAGCAAGCCATGGTTGGTCTGTAGCCGATATGTCTACTGTATCCTATTACTTACTTGGATCCATCGGTTTCCTATCCGTCATCCGTGCTTGCCTTCCACTAAATATCTGGCGAGCCCTCCTCATTCTCTTCTCTGTTGTAGGATTCTACGCATCTGCGGTCGTATTGAAAAACTTGATCGAGATTTCACTCCTTACAGCCACTACTTTCCCAGTTTATCTGGCATTGATGGCCATCTTTACAGGAGTCTTTATCCTCACAACGATTCTACAAAAATATGAATTTGATTAAAAAAAGTTGAGAGAAAAACTCTCAACTTTTTATGTTCTAACGATCTTTCCCCGAGCCTCTTTTCATGCTATAATAGAGCCATGACAGATATCGAATTAAAAGACGGCGAGCGCGTCAACCAACTCTTTTCAAGTGATGTAAAAATCATACAAAATCGGGAAGTTTTTAGTTACTCTGTGGATAGCGTCCTGCTCTCGCGTTTTCCAAAATTGCCCAAGCGAGGATTGATCGTGGATCTCTGCGCTGGAAATGGAGCTGTGGGACTATTTGCAAGTACCCGAACAGAGGCTCAGATCATTGGTGTCGAAATTCAGGAACGTTTGGCGGATATGGCTACCCGCTCGATTGCCCTCAATGGCTTGAACCAGCAAATGTCCATGATCACCGATGACCTCAAGCATTTGCCTCGACATATCAAGGGGAGTAAGGTGGATATTATCCTTTGCAATCCTCCTTATTTCAAGGTTGATGAGCATTCCAATCTCAATGAGAGTGAACACTACCTCTTAGCCCGGCATGAAATTACCACCAATTTAGATGAGATTTGCCATGTGGCCCAGCGGGTTCTCAAATCAAATGGTCGCTTAGCGATGGTCCATCGTCCAGATCGCTTTTTAGATATCATCGAAACCATGAAGCGTTACAATCTTGCACCTAAGCGGATCCAGTTTGTCTATCCAAAAGTGACCAAAGAGGCGAATATGTTATTGATTGAGGCGATCAAGGATGGCTCACTGGATGGTTTAAAAATTCTGCCTCCTCTCTTTATTCACAATGAAGATGGCAGCTATACAGACGAGATTCATGAGATCTACTATGGAAACTAAGGCTTACATGTATGTTTTAGAGTGTGCGGATGGCTCTCTCTACACTGGCTATACCACTGATGTCGAAAAACGCCTGAAGACTCATAATGCTGGAAAAGGGGCCAAATACACACGGGCTCGCCTCCCCGTTAAACTTCTTTACAAAGAATCCTATCCAGATAAACCCTCTGCGATGTCTGCCGAAGCTCTCTTTAAAAAGAAATCGCGCCAAGCAAAACTAAACTATATCAAAAAAAACCGTCGGACACTCTAGTCCAACGGTTTTTCATTTACAAAATGGTGATACGGTACTGATGACTCCGCGTCTCTTGAGGGTCCAACTGGATCACACCTTTTTTGTCTTCGAAGAAATCGCCCTCTTCTGCAGATGTGGAAATACCTGTCCAAGGCTCTAAGGCAATGAAGGGCCCCTTGTTATTAGTAGACCAAAGGACCAGATTTTCAAAATCTGCAAAATCAAATTCCAAACCTTTACCTGATTTTTTCGAGATAAGCTTCACAGATTTAGAGGCTAACTGATCTAAAATAATGGCATCTTTTTCAAATAGTTCATGTCGCAAAGGTAGGCTACGCTTATGATCGAAAAATGGCGTCCGCTGCAGGCGATCGACCAATCCAGTTTCTGTGAACAAGAGAGGGACGCTGCAGGTTTCTTCTTTTTCAAAAATCAACTCGTAGTCTTCATAGTCTTCATCTGCTAAAAGGGGACAATGAAAGGCTGGATGCCCTCCAATAAAATAAGGCATGACTTGATCAGACTCTAGATTTTGTACACGATAGGTGATGGTGATTTCTTTCCCTTGTAATTCATAAACGATTTCAACTCGAAAATGGTAGGGATAATTTTGCAGGCTCTCTTCGTTAGAGGTGATTTCAAAGACAAGACGATTGTCTGTTTGTTCTTTAAGTTCAAACTCTCTCTTCCTAATGAGACCGTGTCTTGGCAGCTGACCTGTCTTCACTCCATCTTTTAGATGATACTGTACTTGGCCATTACGAACGCTTCCGCAAATTGGAAACAAAACAGGCGCTTGTCCCGACCAATACTCCGGATCCCCTTGCCAGAGATATTCTACGCCTTCTTTATTACGAATGGAGCTCAATTCCCCTCCAAATGTCTTACATTGTACTTCTAGATCATCGTTTTTTAATGCCATCACCATGGACGCCACCTCTTTATAATTGATATAGTTATTATATTCATTATAACCTTTTAGCTAAGATTGTCAATTTTTATCTTTTTAGTTAAAAATTTTTAAAAATATAAGAAAAAAACCTTGACAAAGCTTATAAATAATTGTAGACTTAATATGTTAACAGAAACATTCCGTTTTAGGAATCCGTTCTTTCTGTTTTCTGACTTTTTTAGGATGCTCCTTATCATGATACATTTTTTCTAAAAGAGTCAGTTATCATTTAGGTCTCCTTATAAATATACAAGGGTTAACAGCTAGTTAACCCTTGTATTTTTGATTTTTATTAAAAAGACGGCCTATTGCTAGACCGTCTTTAGGACTTATTTATCCCCTTTGTTGCGGATGACAAAGCCATTTTTCTTTTCATTGGAAGTGCGATGAGGACGTTTATTACCTTTGCCCTCAAAGTCTCGGCTATTTTTATTGGACTTGCGTTTGAAATCGCGGCGACCACCTTCACGGTCTTCTCTGCGGTTCCGATCTCGGCGTTGGTCCCCACGACGGCCATTTCCACGACCACCTTTGGACTTACCACCAAAGCCACCACCAGATGGTTTAAATGGTAAAGGTTTTTCACGCGCAATTTCGACTTCTGGAAGACTGTCTGGATCTTGAACGGTCAAGCTTAAGATATACATAGCCAATTCTTCAGGAGTGAATTCTGCAGCCAATTTGCGAGCATCCTTACCAAACTTTTCGAAGTTAGTTCGGATTTTTTCATCCTCAAAGTCTCGCTCAATTTTCTTCAGCGCTACTTGTTTTTTCGCTTCGAAGGCTTCTGCTGCTGTTGCAGGTTTCATTCCCTTCATCCGCTTTTTAGTCAAGTTCTCAATGATTTGCAAATAGCCCATTTCATTTGGCGAAACAAAGGTAATGGATTGCCCTGTTTTCCCAGCACGACCAGTCCGTCCGATCCGGTGGACATAGCTTTCTGGATCTTGTGGAATATCGTAGTTGTAGACATGGGTCACACCCGAAATGTCCAAACCACGTGCTGCAACGTCCGTTGCCACCAAGACGTCCAAGTTCCCATTTTTAAAGTCACGAAGTACACGAAGACGTTTGTTTTGATCCAAATCTCCGTGAATCCCTTCTGCTCGGAAACCACGGATCTTCAAGCCACGCGTCAATTCATCGACCCGGCGTTTAGTCCGACCAAAGACAATGGCAAGCTCCGGTTGCTCGACATCCATCAATCGAGTCATGGTATCAAACTTTTCGCCTTCTTTGACACGAATATAGTATTGATCGACCAAGTCAGTTGTCAATTCTTTGGCTGCGATCTTAACGTGTTCGGGCTCTTTCATAAACTGAACACCAATGCGTTTGATGGCTTCTGGCATCGTTGCTGAAAAGAGCAAGGTTTGACGTGTTTCTGGAACACGGCTAATGATAGCTTCGATATCTTCCAAAAAGCCCATGTTGAGCATTTCATCTGCTTCATCCAAGATCAAGGTTTCAATATGATCGAGTTTCAAGGCCTTGCGCTTGATCAAATCTAGCAAGCGTCCAGGGGTTCCCACAACGATATGAGCACCTGACTTCAAGGCTTTGATTTGCTTTTCAATACTTGATCCGCCATAGACAGAGCGGACTTTAACACCCTTGCTGCGTCCAAAACGGAAGAGTTCTTCCTGACTTTGAACCGCCAACTCACGCGTCGGGGCAATAACAAGGGCTTGGATTACTGTGTTATCGACATCAATCTTCTCCAAAGTTGGAAGACCGAAAGCAGCCGTTTTACCGGTCCCTGTTTGCGCTTGACCAATGACATCTTTTCCTTCAAGGGCCAAAGGAATGGTTTGTTCTTGGATGGGGCTTGCTTCTACAAAGCCAGCTTTTTCGATTTCTGCTAATAATTCAGCAGATAAGTTAAATTCATTGAATTTCAATTCTTTCTTCTTTCTAAAAAGTGGTGCGAAGCCACTTTATCAAACTTCTTTCAATGCGAAAACGCACTGATTGCATAGGAAGTCACCTTCCCGGTTACCTGTCGCAAGACTCATCTAAAGAAAAAATCAGTTTGTCTGTTTGAGACTACATTTTCTTTAGAGAAAAATGTTTTGCGTCCTAACGGATGTTGTTGGCTAATATCGTTTTTCAAACAAATAGGCCACAAGATCCTTCTTGCGGGAGTCTTCTTTCGAACAAAAGCCTTCCATCTGTTCTGCCTCCCTACCATTTCTCTCATACAAGTTTGCAACTTATCTAGTATAACACAATGAAGAGGCAAATGATAGTCACAGGAGACTAATTTTATTTTTTAGGAAAAAATCCTAGATAGCTTAAGATTATAAAAGTGCCCCTAAACCTAGCCAGGACTGGTTTTCTTCTTGTAACCATTTCAGATACTTCATCATAGGAGTATAAAAACTTCGGAAAAACTTTTTTTGGTAGTTCTTGCGTTTTTACAAATAAATATGTATAATACAGGTAGTATCTAAAATATTTCTGTATAAAGAAATAGGATCATTTTATCTGATTCAACGATTTATTCTAAGTTCTGATTTATTTAGAACCACTCAGTACTATTAAATCTACTCCTACTATTTCCAAGAAGATTTTGTACAGTCGATGAACTATTCACACTGCCCTTCTTTGGAGAGGAGGGCAGGTGTCTAGATGGTTCCTATTTCTCAGATTATTCTAGATACGAAGAGGCTCGGATTTCTCCAAGCCTCTTTTTTTTTATCTTTTTTTCACAATCCACCGCATAACCTTTGCCAAAATGAGCCACAATATAAAGCTACATATGGATACATAGATCCAAGCATTGGGATCCTCTGTCATCGGAAGAGGGATATTCATTCCAAAGAAACCGGTGATAACGGCTAAGACCGCCAACAAGGCTTCAAAGATGGTTAGGGTTGTCAAGTTGTCATTCAGGTTATTGTTTAGGATATTATTGTATGATCCAGACAACTGCTGCAAGACATTGGAAATCAACTCGGTCATCGAAACCAACTGACGCGCTTCGATCATGGCATCATCAAACTGCTCTTTTTCAACATCATTCATCCTGCGATAAATGGCATGCGCTTTGATATGTTCTAGCAACATCCGATTTTGCTTGGCAGCTGCGACCAGATACACCATACCGGTCTCAAGGTCAGACAGGGCATAAAGATTCTTGGTCGTTGTTGTCTTTCGAAGCAAACGATTGAGTTCATCCTTGTGCTTATCTAAGCGATCAATAATCGGATAATAAGCATTACTGATCATCTCAAGACCTGCAAAAAGCAACTTATAGATCGACAACTCCTCATGGCTTTCCAAATAACAAACCATTTGTTCAATGATATAGGCATTATCTTGATTGCTGATGGTCACGAGTCGCGTATCTTGAACGATAAAGGTCATGGGGATGGTTTCGTAGTATTCCTTGTCCTTTTCTAAATCCAATACATTGTAGATAAAGGTGATCGTTCCGTTTTCTCGATTGTAATCCATATGGGCACGTTCGTTCTTATCCATCGCATACTCAATGGTTTCTTTGTCAATATCGTATTTTTTATAAAGATATGAATTTTCAGCAATCAAATCCGAGTCGATATTGATCCATTTCCGATCTTGACCCAATTGTTTATCGATAAACATTCCGTCTCCTTTCTCAACTGTTCTCTATCAACATGATTTTTTTATTTAAAGACTGCACTGGCTAATGCTTGCTGGATTTCAATGACACTGTTGTCACTCTTGAATTGTAAAACTTCTGAAGGTTCCACTGAAGAAGAGACCCAGATTTTTAATTCGGCATCCAAATCAAAATGACCGGAAGTTTCTACTGAAAATCGAGAGATGGAGCGATAAGGAAGGGATTTGTAGGACGTTTTCTTCCCTGTCACTCCTTGTTTATCTACCAAAATCAAGCGATATTCTGTAAAGACAATGAGGTCACGAATCAGGCTAAAAGCAAGTGTCACTTGCTCTCCCGGCACCAAGATATCTTCCAGATCTCTTTCTACTTTATCAACATTCTTTTGAGAGGCATTGCCCATCAAACCACTTAATAATCCCATCATTTCTCCTTTAAAAGCGAAAACGGATAGATTTTCGTTTTCTTATTTTTTTTGTTATGGATCAGTTTTGAAAAGTTCCTTACCCCATCTTTTCTTCCAGCTCAACGTCTGGATACTTATCCGCAAACCAGCGGAGGGCAAAGTCGTTTTCAAAGAGGAAGACAGGTTGGTCAAAGCGGTCCTTCGCCAAGATATTTCGGCTTGAAGACATACGCTCATCTAAGTCTTCTGGTTTGATCCAGCGAACGGTCTTTTTACCCATTGGGCTCATGACCACTTCGGCATTGTATTCATTTTCCATCCGGTGCTTAAAGACTTCAAACTGAAGTTGACCAACAGCACCCAGCATGTATTCACCTGTTTGGTAGTTGGTATAGAGCTGAATCGCTCCTTCTTGCACCAATTGCTCAATCCCTTTGTGGAAGGATTTTTGCTTCATGACGTTCTTAGCTGACACTTTCATGAAGATTTCAGGCGTAAAGGTTGGCAGTGGTTCAAATTCAAACTTGTTTTTGCCCACTGTCAAAGTATCTCCAACCTGATAAGTCCCGGTATCGTAAACCCCTATGATGTCTCCTGCTACAGCATTGCTGACATTTTCACGGCTCTCCGCCATAAACTGGGTGACGTTAGATAACTTAGCGCCCTTACCAGTACGAGGCAGGTTGACGCTCATGCCACGCTCAAACTCGCCAGATACGATCCGCACAAAGGCGATCCGGTCGCGGTGACGAGGATCCATATTGGCTTGGATTTTAAAGACAAAGCCTGAGAAATCCTTGTCATAAGGATCGACAAGTTCACCGTCTGTTTTCTTGTGTCCATGAGGCTCCGGAGCAAACTTGAGGAAGGTCTCCAAGAAAGTCTGCACCCCAAAGTTCGTCAAAGCGGATCCGAAGAAGACGGGAGTCAATTCACCCGCAAGGATGGCTTCTTCTGAAAAGTCATTTCCTGCTTCTTGCAAGAGTTCGATATCGTCTTTTACTTGCTCGTAGAAAGGGTTGTTGGCAAAAAGCTTGTCTCCGTCTTCTAGACTAGCAAAACGCTCGTCTCCTTTATAGAGTTCCAAACGTTGGTTATAAAGGTCATAGAGTCCCTCAAAGGCTTTCCCCATCCCAATCGGCCAGTTCATTGGGTAACTCGCGATGCCTAAGACTTCTTCCAATTCTTGTAAGAGGTCCAGTGGCTCACGACCGTCACGGTCCAGCTTATTCATAAAGGTAAATACGGGAATGCCACGGTGTTTCACAACCTCAAACAATTTCTTGGTTTGGGCCTCAATCCCTTTGGCAGAGTCCACCACCATGACGGCAGCGTCCACCGCCATCAAGGTCCGATAAGTATCTTCTGAGAAATCCTCGTGACCTGGCGTATCAAGGATATTGACCCGTTTGCCATCGTAATCAAACTGCATAACGGATGAGGTTACCGAAATCCCACGTTGCTTCTCGATATCCATCCAGTCAGACTTAGCAAAGTTTCCTGTTTTCTTCCCTTTTACGGTACCGGCTTCCCGAATCTCTCCCCCAAAGTAGAGCAACTGCTCTGTAATCGTCGTTTTACCAGCATCCGGGTGGGAGATAATGGCAAAGGTACGGCGTTTTTTAATTTCTTCTTGTACGTTCATATTCCTAATTCTTTCTCTTTTTATTTTCTGATAAATTTACAAATTCATCTCTACATCGGATTTCTCCTCAATTTCTCTATCTTTTCTATTATAGCGAAAAGAGGCACTTTTTTCAATGATAGTTCTTTTTGGGGACTCAAAAAAAGACTAAAATCCGTAGATTCTAGTCTGCTTCAATCATGGTTATTTTCTCACTTTCACCCGCTCACTTCTGCGACTGAAGATCTGATTAAAGAGTAATAAAGCAAGGGCTAAAATACTGGATACAACCAGGTAGTTGAGCCACACCTTATCCCCTCTCATAATCGGAGGGCGGGCCATCAAACCATAATTACCTCCCGTCAATTGATTGACTCCAACCAGAAATAAATCTAAAACAAAGGTATAGAGAACAATCTGACTATTTTTTAAGAGGTTTCGATCATACCATCTTAAGAGATAAATCAAGGAATTGATCAGGAGACAGTAATGTCCGAGGAGGAAAGAAAAGCTCGTAATATGAGGGAAAGTGTAGGGGTCAAAGACTGGATAGCCCAAAGCAAAGATGGCTCCACTCACTCCCATCAAGGCAAAGAACTGTTTGCTTTTCCATCTGTCTGGCAAAAACAAGACCGCAAACATGGCCAAGCGACAATGATAAAAAGGTAAACTGTTGGACCAAGGAATGTGGTAGGAAAAATACCAAAGATACAAGCAAATTAACTGGAAGCCCTGTAAGTATTGAAAGCATTTGCGAAATTGCTCATTCTGATAATAGCGAAGTGACATCATGATCGCTGTCACAATGAACAAGACCATCACACTATACCAAAGCGCTGAGATTGCTGGTGGTGTTGTAGATTCTGTAGTGAAAAAACGATGCATAAGGTCTCCTTGTTTAAACAGATTCAGGTATTCTTTTTTTCTTACTATACTGAAGAATGAAATTGATGAGGACAAGCATTCCTGTCATCAAGATAGTCACGATCAAGTAATTGAGCACGAGCCCATGGTCGCCAATTACAGGAGGACGACGCATAAAGCCATAATTTCCACCCGTCGCCAGATTAGCAAGCTGAATAATAGCGTTGACCCCAAAGGTCATCTGACAGATCTTCCAAACAGCCCCTTCTTCCACCTGGTAGGATTGAACCAGATAGATTAGGCAGTTGGCCAAGAGGGCCCAGTGACCAAAGACATTGTTGATCGAGGAAACGTGAGGAAAAGGGTAGGGATAAAAAACAGGATGAACCAAGGCCATAATGGAGCCAAAGACTCCCACGAGGGCAAAATATTGCTTGAAGCTTCCCTTGGGGGCCAAAAGAATCATCCACATGGCCATTCGGCTATGATAGAAGGGAAGACTCTCTGAAAAAGGCAAGCGAGCTGCTAAATACCAAGAGTTGATGATGAGCAACTGGATCAACTGTCCCCAATACCAAAAGTTTTGGTAGCTTTTGGAGTGAGCAAATCGAACGGACAGAACTCCCACCACTACCAAAGAAGTCGGCAATAAGAAATACCAGACCCCCAATTGAGGAGGGGATGTTGGTTGACTAGTGAAAAATAAGTCCCAAAGTGCCATGATTTCTTTCCCTCATCTACTCTTTTTTCTATTCCGAACGCGAAACGACAGTCTCTTCAACCATCTTGTATTTGTAGCGCTGGTTGACCAAGCAAATACCAGCCACCATCACGATGCTGACCAAGAGGTAGTTCAAAAGAGCACCGTGGTCTCCAATGATTGGTGGACGCTTTAAGAAGCCGTAATCTCCACTGGTCAAGAGATTGACCAAAAAGATGACTGCATTCATTCCAAAAGTGATCTTAACAATTCGTAAGCTGTCTTGTTTTTCCGACTGATAAAAATCTTGCAGGTAAATCAAACTATTGGCAAACAAGGCCCAGTGACTAAAAATCAGATTGAGTACAGTAATATGGGGGAATGGGAAGGGGTCAAAGGCCGGATAAACCAAAGCCGCAATGGATCCTAGAACTCCCAACAAGGCAAAGTATTGCTTGATATAGGTCCCTCTAGGCGCAAAGAGGATCGCAAGCATAGCCAAGCGGCAATGATAAAAGGGCAAATTATCCGTCAAAGGCATGTGGGCTAGAATATACCAAGCATTGATGGTCAAGACTTGAATCAATTGTGCCCAATACCAAAAACGTTGGTAGCTTTTAGACTGTGCATATTTGATGGAAAAGTAGCCAACCACCAACAAGGAAGCTGGTAGGAAAACATACCAGAGTCCAAACTCAGGCGGGGCTGATTTTTGGTTCGTAAACAATAAATCCCAAAGTGTCATTTTTCTATTCCTTTAATTTATAGATCGTTTTTAATCACAATACAAATCTCGTTTCCCGTCATAAACCTCCCAAAGGAAATTCAATTGTTCTTCTGTATTGCGCTTGGTAGAAAGAGCAGGCATTTTCTCTCTCTCAAAAAATGCAAGATCGGAAATTTCCTGATTCTGTTGAAAACTTCCATCCAGCAATTCACATTCAAATACCAATTTCACATATTGGCGGCTTTGCAATTGGTAGCGATTGGTATCAAATACTGCCAACAACCGATTGACACGTGCTACATAGCCCGTTTCTTCTTGAATTTCCTTTAAAATATTTTCTTTAGGAGAATAGCCAACCTCACCAAAACCACCCGGCAAAGCCCAGGTCTCTTCTCCCTGACCTTTCACCAGACAAAGTTTTCTATCTTTGACAATCCAAGCCCTAACATCAATTAAGGGGGTGTCATAATAGTTTGTCGGTCGAAACAAATCCGATAATTCTTGTGAATTCAGATCAGTCGTTTCTCTCACAAGATCCTGTAAAATTTCACGAATATCCTGGTAGCGCTCTTGATCAAATGGATCTTTTGAGAATGCTAAGCCTGTATTGGTGATTGAAATCAAGCGCTGAATGTCCTTCAGTACATTATTACTTACCATTCTCCAATTCCTCTACCAATTTTGCCAAATTCATGGAATTGCTTCCCTTGATAAGGATTTGGTCTTGCTCTTTCAAGCTTTCCTTGACTTGTTTGACCATATCCTCAAACTGGTCTTCCTCAGCTGTCTTCTTGAAATAATAGACATGTCCGAGTGGGAACATCTGACTCGCTAACTGAGCCAATCCTGCAATGTCTTGGCCATAGAAAATAACCGTATCCAAAACATCCGGCGAGAGGCTAAGAATCATTTGGTTGTGCAGATCTACAGATTGCTCCCCCAGTTCTTTCATATCTGCGAGAACTGCCAACTTCCGGCCATTTTGATTAGCAGGAATAGTCGAGAAGGTTTCTAAAATCAGGCGCATAGCCGTCGGATTGGCATTGTAGACATCGGATAAGATATCCGCTCCGTTACTAGCCTTCTTCCACTCCGTCCGGTTGCGCGTTAATTGCAAGGTCGCAAAACTATCCCGAATCGCAGCTTCACTCACTCCTTCTCGCAGGGCAACATAAGCTGCAATCATGGCATTGGTCGCATTGTATTTCCCGGTTACAGGAAGATCAATGGCTTCATTTAAGAAATTCGTTCGGAAGGTTAAGCTATCCTTTCGCTCTATCAACTCGGTAATAAAAATCTCCTCGTCTGGACCAAAGCGGACCACTTTTTGTTTTTCAGGGAGGTAGGCATTCACTATCGGATCAGCTGGAACCACCAGAAGGCCACCTTCTGGCATGCCATCCGCAATTTGTAGTTTTCCTTTTGCGATCTCGCTTCGATCTTTGAAAAATTCCAAATGGGCTTCCCCAATTAAGGTGACAATAGCAGCCTTGGGATGCGCCAGTTCTGACAAGAGATGGATATCTCCTAGATGGTCTTGCCCCATTTCAAGGACGAGTTTGTCTGTCCCTTCTGGCATATGGAGAACCGTATAAGGAAGACCAATTTCATTATTATAGTTTCCCTGTGTTTTATAGGTCAGGTAGGTAGTGGACAAAAGCTGTGCCAACATATCTTTTGTGGTTGTTTTACCATTTGACCCTGTCACAGCATAAACATCCACTTTTGTCTTTTGAAGATAGGCTGCAGCCAGGGTTTGAAAAGCACTCAATACATCTTCCACCAAAATATAAGGGTGGCCTTCTACCACTTTCTCTGAAAAAGTGGCTACGGCTCCATTTTCAAAAGCGGTCTCGATGAAATCATGACCATCACGCGCTCCCTTTAACGGAACAAAAAGGTCTCCAGGCCCAATCAAACGGCTGTCAAATTCCGGCTTGACGAGGGCCACATCTTCAAATTGGCTGATATCATTTTTTGCATGTACTAGATGAGCAACTTCATGTAATGTGAGATTCATATCCGACTCCTCAGTTCTCCGTAGCGTCTTCAAAAATTTGGACGCTCCTATCAAATTCTTCTCATTATACCATATTCTAGACCACAAAAAAAGTGGCTGGGACAGAAGTCCTAGCCTCTTGATTGTTTTTGGATTGTCGAGCAAGACGCAGTGGTTGAGTGGGCTCTACTACGCTGATTTCATCAGCTTTTACAGCCCTACTCAACTGTGCGGAGGTGGGACGACGAAATCGAATTCTAACGAATTACCGATTTCTGTCCCACTCTCTCTTTTCTTACAACAAATGCGCCTCGTGTTTTTGGAAGACTTCTTTTCCAAGCTCTACTAACTTGGTAATCAAATCTGTATAGTTGAGTCCCATATTGTCCCAAAGCAGAGGATACATAGACCATTGGGTAAATCCTGGCATGGTATTGAGTTCGTTTAAGAAGATCTCTCCTTTATCTGTATAGAAGAAATCACAACGCGCCAAGCCTAGACCACCGATCGCACGAAAGGCTTTTTCTGCGTTGGTCCGCATGGTTTTCACAACCTCAGGGTCCAATTGAGCTGGAATCGCCATGGTAATTTTATTGTCGATGTATTTGGCATCATAATCATAGAAGGCCACATCTTTCACAACTTCACCTGGCAAGGTACTCTTCACATCATAGTTTCCAAGCAGTCCAACTTCAATCTCACGCGCATTGACTCCTTGTTCTACCAAGACACGGCTATCGTATTTGAAGGCCAATTCGAGAGCAGTCCGAAGTTCTGTTTGGTTTTCAGATTTTGAAATCCCCACACTTGAACCCATATTGGATGGTTTGGTAAAGACAGGATAAGAGAGATTGGCTTCAATTGCAGCAATTTTCTCTTCCAAGTCATCTCCTTCCACTACAGCTACATAAGGAACTTGCGGAATTCCTGCAGACTCCAAGACCCGTTTGGTCGTGATCTTGTCCATCGCAACACTAGAAGCCAGGATACCACAACCGACATAAGGCATCTTCAAGACTTCTAAGAAGCCTTGAATGGAACCATCTTCTCCCATTGGTCCATGAAGCACTGGAAAGACTACTGCTCCTTCCTTGTAAATCGCAGATGGAGCCACTTTTTTAGACCAGTCCACTGTCTCATTGGTCATCAATTTCTCATCATCCGCTGGTTTCTCTTCAAAAGCTTGCGTCTGGATGAAGTCTCCTGACTGCGTAATAAAGTAGGTTTGAACCGAAAATGCTTGGTAATCAATCGCGCGCATCACGCTTTCTGCTGAAAGAACAGATACTTCACGTTCTGCACTACGTCCACCATACAACAGGATTAAGTCTTGTTTACTCATAGTTTCTCCCTAATTGTTCCCTTGATTTCTTACTTGATAGTATACCACAATGATAGCCCTTTCGAAAGAACTTCTCTTATAATTCTGTCCGATTTTCAATCGCGCGAAGAAGGGTCACTTCGTCCGCATACTCGATATCGGCTCCAACTGCTAGGCCTCGTGCCAAACGGGTCACTTTGATCCCTGCTGGTTTGAGCACGCGTGAGATATACATAGATGTCGCTTCCCCGTCTGCCGTCGCATTGGTCGCAACAATGACCTCAGTAACTGTTCCATCCATCAAGCGACTGAGCAAACTCTTGAGATTGATATCATCGGGTCCCACGCCATTCATGGGTGAGATCAAGCCATGCAAGACATGGTAGCGACCGTGGTATTCCTGGATATTTTCCATAGCAGAGACATCCCGGCTATCTTCTACAACAAGAATGAGGGATGGATCCCGCGTTTCATCTCGACAAATCTCGCAGGTTTCTTCATCAGTCAAATTGCCACAAATACTGCAATACCCTAGCTCACGCTTGGCATTCAGTAAGTTCTTGGCAAATTCATTAACATCATCATCTGACATGCCAATAGTGTAAAAAGCCAGACGGGTCGCTGTTTTGATCCCAATTCCTGGCAACTTCGAATAGCTGTCAATTAATTTTGCAATAGGTGCTGGATAAAGCATAGTTTCCTTTCTAATTCATGGGGTGTTTCTGATTGTATAAGTTAATAATGTCACGCGTAATGGAATGACTAACCGTCGCTTGTAGATTGGTATTATGTGGAAAGACCACCGCTACTGCAATCTTTGGATTATTCGATGGTGCATACGCCACCACATTGGTATTAATGGCTTGTTTGCCTCCATCGACAGTGGTTTCAGCTGTACCAGTCTTGGCACTGATGGGCACACTGGCCCCACGACCAACGGTTTTTCCTGTCGTCAACCCACTCGTACCATTGGCCACTTGGTAAAACCCTTGCTTGATCAAAGCCATGTCCTCCGCTGAGATATGGACTTGATTGAGCTCCTTGGCTTCGATCGCTTTTTTCAACTGACCGAGGCCACCTTGATCATTATTGTCATAGATGCCTTCGACAATGTGAGGGCTCACCCGCTTGCCGTCGTTGGCGACAGTTGCCGCATACTGAGCCAATTGCATAGGGGTGTAGTTGTCAAACTGGCCAAAGGCATTGGTCAAATAATTACCGACTGTATACTCTTTCGGGATAAAACCGGTCGATTCATTGGGAAGGTCAATCCCCGTTGACGTTCCAAGACCATACTCTGCAAAAGTAGAACGCAGTTTTTTCATAGCAGGGTCCACTTGATCCACTTGTAAGGTCATGTTTGGAGTGTAGGGTTGCCCCATCATCTTAAGGGCAATTTGGACCATGTAGGTATTGGAAGAATATTCCAAAGCTTCTACTGCATTGATGGAACGACTGCCGTATTGGGTAAACCAAGAGTTAATCGGCGTCGATCCTGCAAAAACAATGGGCTGATCGGTCAGTACCTGATTGCCGGAAATAGCACCATTTTCCCATCCTGCAGTCAATGTTGCTCCTTTGACAACGGATCCTGGAACAAAGACATTGGTGACTGTTCCCAAAGCATCGGTTGATAAATCTTGACTACCAGCCTGGTGTTTGATCCCTGCCATGGCAAGGACTTTCCCTGTATCAGGCTCAAGAGCTACAGCATAGACACCTTCGGAGTAGGTCGCATTTCCAGCTTGCAACTCTGCGCTAAAGGCAGAACGGAGAATATCCTCCACCCCTTTTTGGAAATCCAAGTCAATCGAGAGCTTGAGGTTTTCCCCCTTAGCTCCTTTTGAAATGTCTACCACTTTATCCATGTTGCCATTTTTATCCAGGAGAATTTCTTTTTCACTGCGTTTTCCTTGAAGGACGTTTTCATATTCCTTTTCGAGATAAGACGTTCCAACCCGGTCATTGAGGGCATAACCTTTTTTGACATATTCCTCGACTTCTTCTGCTGGAAGTCCTGCTTGCTCAGTTGAAACCGTTCCGATGATAGAAGCTAAAGGAGTATCCAGAACCTTGCGGTCCCAGCTGGTCGTGATCGCAATTCCAGGAAGATCTTGAGTATCGGCAGCGATGGTCGCGATTTGCTCAGCCCCCAGCGCTTTTGTTGTAATGATGCCAGTGGCAAAATTCTCTACAGCATTCATCTGACTATAGAGATAGATGATCTTTTTCTCATCTTCTGTGTACCCAAGTTTGGAAGGATCAACACTCTCTACTGCTGCTTGATAGATCTTGGCTTCCGGTAGGCGGTTGCCATCTGTATCAAATTTCTTTTTCTCAGGTAAGTGGCCGACAACTTCTTGGTAGACTTTGGTATTGGCTAGATAGTAATCTACTTCTTGCCGTTCGGTTACTTGAGGATTTTCTACATCCACATACTGCAAGAGTTTCCCTGCGGTCTCTCGCATTTCTTGGGCTGTCATTTTGCGATCACGCGTAAAGGTCAAGACCTGTTTGCCAACATTTTCAACCAGAGGCTTACCAGTAGCATCATAGATTTGCCCTCGCACACTCCCCTGTTTGACTGTCTTTTTCGTAGCCTTTGCCAACTTATCTGTATAGTAGGCTTGGTGAGTGATCTGCATATAGCCAAGCCTGGCAATGAGAGCCAAAAAAAGAAGGCAAATCAAACTAAACAGCAAGTACAGTCTGCGTGTAATCGAATGATTTTCAAACTTCCTTATTTTTTTCTTCATGAAATGGTTTATCCTTCTTTTCTAATGAACACTTACATTCCATTTTACTATTTTTCTAAGAGTATCTCAAGAAAAGGAAGGTCCCTTTTCTCCTTTTTTACAAGGAAAAAAGATTGGACCTGTTCGCCCAATCTCTTTTTCTAATAAGTTACAACATTGATTTTTCCTTTGTCATACTCAGCTATGAAAATATCCAACACGTTATCATAGCCTTCTTTTTCCAATTCAGCCAGCAACCACTCTTCACTTTTCCCAATTGTTTCCAAAATTTCAAGCTGAACCACACCATCAGTAATGATCGGGTATTTAGGATTTTCATCCCCCGCACGGACAACGATCATTTGACCGTTTTGTTCAATGACAGCTCGTTTCACTTCCTTTAATTGGAAAATTCCTTGTGAACGCAATTTCAAGGCAACGTCTGAAGCAGAAAGTCCCTTGGATCGACAAGCTTCCGGATCAAGCTTCCCATTTTTGATAATGACAGTTGGTTTGCCATCGATCAAGTGCTTCATAAAACGGACATTGGTATTGAGCCATTTTAAGAGCAAGATCAAAATAGTCCACATCAAGAGAATAACAATATATTCAAGAATGGTAATGGAGCTATTGTAAATCACCCCACCAATAATCCCCCCCAGAACAAAGTTCTGTATCTGGTCTACTGCAGAACTTGGTGCTAAGTTTCCTTTCCCGGTCACATTGATCACAAATACCAAGGAAATCAAGCCAAGAGCTAATTTAATCAAAATGGTTATAAAATTTACTGTCATTTGTTCACCTCCACAAGTTCTACGTCTGTTTTATATAGATCCATCTTTTCTAATAGGTAGTTATCCGGGTCAGAGCCTGCGATAGCTCGGTAATAAACCTCTCCAACTTTCAGAATCGCTCCATCTGTGGCCGCTGAAGTATTGACATAGACGTCTTCTTTTTGAACATCCAACTCCTTTGAGATGACTTCAATAAAATGGAGTGAGCGTTGGAACTGGTCATTATTACTTTGGCTATTTTGAAAATTGCTGATACTGATCAAGACCACTACCACCAGAGTTAAAATGGAGATAATGGACAATTCGCGGAATTTGCTATCGTGCTTATTCCGATAGGCTTTCGCCGCAAAAAAACCAGTCAGAAGAATGAGCAAGCCAGATATCCCAATGGTCACCCAGTTTTGCTGGCTGATCTGACTCAATACATAGTCATAAGAGTAAAATTTCATAAAGAACTCCCTTTCTCCAAATGAATTCAAGCTATTATAATGGATTTTACAAGAGTTTTCAAGGCATTGTGATCAGGAAATCATTAAAATTTTGTTATAATAAAATTATCTATTATGTCAAGAAAAGGAAACACAATGAAACTCATTTCATGGAATATCGACTCGCTCAACGCTGCATTGACCAGCGATTCAGCACGCGCTAAACTCTCTCAAGAAGTCCTTCAAACCTTGGTCGCTGAGGATGCAGATATCATTGCCATTCAAGAAACCAAGTTATCCGCCAAAGGACCTACTAAAAAACACCTCGAAATTCTTGAGGAACTCTTCCCTGGCTACGAAAATACCTGGCGCTCTTCTCAAGAACCAGCTCGCAAAGGCTATGCTGGAACCATGTTCCTCTATAAAAAAGAGCTTACTCCCGTTGTGACTTTCCCAGAGATCGGTGCTCCTTCAACCATGGACTTGGAAGGTCGGATCATTACTCTGGAATTTGATAATTTTTTCGTGACGCAGGTCTACACACCTAACGCTGGTGATGGCCTCAAACGCCTAGCAGAACGTCAAGTCTGGGATGTCAAATATGCGGAGTACTTGGCTGAACTTGATAAGCAAAAACCTGTCCTTGCTACTGGAGACTACAACGTGGCCCACAAGGAAATCGACCTTGCCAACCCTGCCAGCAACCGTCGTTCACCTGGATTCACAGACGAAGAACGTGCAGGCTTTACCAACCTTCTAGCAACAGGCTTTACAGATACCTTCCGCCACCTTCACGGTGAAGTACCGGAGCGTTACACTTGGTGGGCACAACGCAGTAAAACCTCAAAAATCAACAATACAGGCTGGAGAATCGACTACTGGCTCACAAGTAACCGTGTAGCAGACAAAGTTACCAAGTCAGACATGATTGACTCAGGCGCACGCCAAGACCATACACCGATTGTCTTGGAGATTGAATTGTAAGGAGTTTCTTAATGGACTACAATGCAGTTATTCCCGAGTTTATGGTCTCAAATATAGAACAGTCCCGTTCCTTCTACTGCGATTTGCTGGGTTTTACGATCGAATACGAGCGACTAGAAGAAAACTTCCTCTTCTTATCGCTTGAAGATTGCCAGCTAATGCTAGAGGAGGGGACAGATGAAGAATTAGCTGAACTGAGCTACCCATTTGGCCAAGGAATTAACATCTCCTTTGGAATAAAGGATGTCCCTTCACTTTATCAAAAAGTAATTGAGGCCAACTATCCTATTCATCGTCCATTGACCAAAAGAGAATTTCGTGTTGGTGAGAAGTATATCTATCCCCATGAATTTGCAGTTTTAGACCCAGATGGCTATTTTTTAAGATTTAGTGAATAAGATAATAGATCACTAGAGTAGAAAAAGAAACAAAAAAAGAAAGAGACTGGGACAAAAGTCCTAGCCTCTCAATTGTTTTTGGATTGTCGAGCAAGACGCAGTGGTTGAGTGGGCTCTACTACGCTGATTTCATCAGCTTTTACAGCCCTACTCAACTGTGCAGAGGTGGGACGACGAAATCGAATTCTAACGAATTACCGATTTCTGTCCCACTCTCTTTTAGTCTTTTAGGGATTATTTACCCGGAGTATTCGGATCTAAGCCCCAAGAGTGCTCGAGAACAGGTCTTAAGGCTTTAATCATATCTTCTGAACCCATGATTGTGATTGTGTATACTTTATCGCCTTTTTGGAATACCCATTCGTACAAAGTGTTCCCATTTGTAAATGTTACTTTTATTAAGAAAGCGTCCTCACTGGCAAATACAGCTTTTACACCTTCTATACTAGTTCGATTTTTGTTTTTTCCCCAGAGGCTATATAAACGGTCCGCAAGTAACTGTGAGTCAAAGGTTTCGTTGGGGCCAAGTTTAACAGTATCTTTAGTGTTTGAGTCCATTATTAACGCATTGTTTTTGTCTGGTGATAAATATTCGAGCGCTTTGCTACTTCGAGTAGTGCGTACGACCCAATCTTTAGGGATATTGATATAACCAAATTTTTCATTTCCGATACGTTGAGTATCTGCAAGGGATATTTCTTTTGCCCCAGAAGAAGACCCAGGAGTTGTTGTTTGAAGTGTTGTCGTTGGTGCAGTCGTAGTTTCTTTAGCGACTTTAGTTGTTGGTGCTGCAACAGTTTCTGTTGCTTTCTTTTCTCCGTTTCCGCATGCTGCTAGTATAAATGCAGATAGAAGCGTTACAGAGCTTAATATTATTTTGTTTTTCATCATGATTGTTCTCCTTAAAGTGGTTGACTCACAAATATAATATCATTTTTTATAGTTTATTTAAATAGGAAACGCTTTCGATAAAAAGCATAGGGTATAACAAAAGAAAATTTCTGGTTGGCGACCATTATATCTACCTTCATGAATTTGCAATTCTAGATCCAGATGGCTATTTTTTAAGATTTAGTGAATAGAATGAGACAGACTGACTTTCAAGACATAAAAAAGCCGGACCCCATCCAAAGGGTCCGACTTTTGTTGATCGTCTTCAATGAGAAAGAGATCTTATTTTTTCTTCTCAATATGATCTTTGAGATCTTCTTGAGCTTTTTTATTGGATTCGGCTTTTTTCTTCAACCATTCTTCTTTAGCCTTGTTAAAGTCTTTTGTGGTGACAACATCTTTAGACATTTCAAGGTATTTGTAGAATGTTCCTGTTCCTTTTGTACCAACCCATGAAGCAGCACGGCTGTATGGTACGGTCCGTTGAAGCATTGGAGCACCACCGTTTGAAACGGTTGGAAGCGTAATCGAGCTATCTGTCAACCATGCTTGCGCTGCTGCATATTTTTCATAGCGTTTTCCTTGATCCAACAATTCAGCATCGGCATCTTTCAACATGTTGGCGTATTGATCCAAACCAACTGCTGCAATGGCTGGGTTGTTTGTTCCCGCATCTATACCAAAATAGTAAGATACTGAACCATTGACTGAGCTGATACTTTCAAGGTAAGTCGATGGATCTTGGTAGTCAGGGGCCCAACCACCACCTGAGATATCGTAATCTCTCGCAGCAGCTGTATCACTGAAGTAGGTAATATTTTGGAAATCGTCATCCGATACCTTTTGAAGGTCCACAACGACATTATCTGCACCAAGAGCTGACTCTACAGATTGTTTGAAGGAGCTTGCTTGTTGGACCATACTATTGTCCACTTGGCTGACAATGTAGTCCAAATGAATTGGGAATTGAACCCCTTGTTTTTGCAATTCAGCTTTGGCTTTCGCAAATGAAGCTTTAGCTTTTTCTGGATTGTAGAGGCTTGTTTGGCCATCGTCCAAATTCACACCCTTCCATTGATCGCCATAAGTAACCAATTGTTTTTCAACAACTTTACCAAAATCTTCTCCATTGATTTGGACATAAGTTGGTGGCACCAAGGTGCTTCGAAGGGTATTTTCAGCAGCATCAGTTCCTGATACTTGTGCCGCATAAGATTTGCGGTCAAAGGCAAAGTTCACCGCTTGACGGAAGTCCTTGTTCAAGATTGCTTTCTTAGTAGAAGCTTTTTGTTCATCCGTTGTTTTGGCTGTGTGGTCATACTTTTGACGGTCCAAGTTGAATCCAAGGTAGTAAGATGTTCCCAATTGCAACCCGTAGACAATGTTGTCGCCAAAGTTTTTCTTGACGCTCTTATACGTCGAACTGTTTGGCATAACAGAGGCAAAGGAGTATTGACCTTTTTCAAAGTTTTTAATGATTGCATCTGGGTTTGATCCATCATTAAAGGTCAATTTGACATTGTCGATATGAACATTTTTCGCATCGTAATAGTCTTTGTTCTTGACCAATTCAATCTCAGATTTTGAAGTCAATGATTTCAAGTAATATGGACCATTGTATAAGATGCTGCTAGGTTTCAAAGAACCAAAATCTTTTCCTTGAGATTCCAAGAACTTAGCATTGACTGGGAAAAGAACACCTGAAGTTGTTTTGGAGTTCCAGAAGCTTTCTGGACGGACCAAGGTATATTGGATGGTGTGGTCATCTAAAGCTTTGACTCCAACCGTGTTAAAGTCTTTGGTTTCCCCTTTTACGTAGGCATCCAAACCTTTGATCGAATTTTGAATCAAGAAGAGACCTTCTGATTTTGACTCAACCGCGTGTTTGATCCCTGTAACAAAGTCTTGAGCCGTTACATCACCATATTCCTCACCCTCACTCGTATACCATTTGGCATCCTTACGAAGTTTGTAAGTATAGGTTAATCCATCTTCAGAGACAGTCCAATCTTCTGCTAGACTTGGCACAAAGTTTCCGTATTGGTCATTTTCAAGAAGACCATCTACAAGGTTACTTGTGACATCTGAAGTCGTTGTACGAGTTGCAGCGATGTAATCCAAGGTATTTGGATCTGCTGAATAAACGAATGAGTAAGTTGCTTGGTTGCTACTACCTCCGCTACACGCTGCTAAGAGAAAGGCACCTGCAACAGAAACTCCTGCAAGAGCTAACAGTTTTTTTGCTTTCATCACTATCTCCTTATGTTAGATTTTCTACCATTATACACTATTTCTTAAAAAAAACCAAATTTATTTTAAAAAAGTTCGTTATTTCTGAATGAATATAATAAGATGTCAAGAAAATTCATCTTGAAATCAATCTCAAAGAAGCTGGATAAGCGAGTCTAGGCATCTCCCCTCACAGATCACAAAGCCTCAGTTTTCGATCCTTTTAATAAATATACGTTTCAGCACAAAAAAGAACCTCTGCACTTTCTAGCAGAGGAACTGATTGCTAATCAAAATGATAGAGTTGTGGGTACTGATCACATTCAGGATTTTTAGGATGGCAGATAGCCCGTCCAAAATAGATCATGGCTTGATGGGCTGCTAGCCATTCGCTTTTTGGTAGAACATCCATGACTCTCTTTTCCACTTCCAAGGGCGTCGCTGATTTCTTGACAATGTCATGGTGCTTGCAGATCCGCTCCACATGGGTATCGACAGCAAAGGCTGGAATCCCAAATCCTACACTCATGACGACATTTGCTGTCTTACGTCCTACTCCTGCCAGGCTTTCTAACTCTTCACGAGTCTGAGGCACCTGCCCATCAAAGTTGTCTAGCAATTGTTGAGCACATTTTTTGAGAAATTTGGCCTTATTTCGATAGAGACCTAATTTAGAAATATGCTTGGCGATAGCTGCTTCACTGGCTGCTGCCATGGCTTGTGGGGTTGGAAAAGCCGCAAACAAACCTGGTGTCGCTTTATTAACAGCCGCATCAGTCGTCTGAGCAGAGAGCATGACTGCCACTAATAATTCAAAATGATTACGAAAATCCAGACTCGGTTTAGCATCTGGAAAAAGGGCGATAATTTCTTCAATCACATGACGTGCCCGTTTCTTTGATAAAACCATCATTTCTCCTTTCCACTACTAGTCCTTATTATAGCATGAACGCACCCTATTTCTGAAAGAATCAGCTTCGAAAAAAGAGAGTGGGACAGAAATCGGTCATTCGTTAGAATTCGATTTCGTCGTCCCACCTCCGCACAGTTGAGTAGGGCTATAAAAGCTGATACAATCAGCGTAGTAGAGCCCACTCAACCACTGCGTCTTGCTCGACAATCCAAAGACAATTGAGAGGCCAGGACTTTTGTCCCAGCCTCCCTCTCTTAATCTACAAAATGGGTATGCTTGGTAATCCATTGAGTAACCTTGATATTTAACCAGAATCCATAGATCCCAAATGTAATGATGGTAAAGAACCACCACTTAATCCAATTTCCAAACAATTGCATGGCTGTGCCGTCAAAGTACTGACGATGACCATCAATCACCGTATGTTTGACCTTCCAGTTATACAACAAGCACACGCCCCAAGGAGCACAAATACCGAAAGTAAATACTGTAATGAAGGTTGCTAATAAAACATGGCCAATATATGAAAATAGGCCTCCATCAAAATACGATTCACGATACATGTTCCATCTCCCTATCTTTTTTTATACTAGTCTCTTCAAGAAAGTCATCAAGGTTTGAGCAGAGCGCTCACCAGCCTGAACGATAAATTCATCAAAAGAGAGATTGGCTGCGTGATCTGCTGTATCACTCATGGCGCGAATGACCATGAAGGGACGTCCAGCTGCATGAGCGGCTTGGGCAATGGCTGCTCCTTCCATCTCAACTGCCAATACTTCTGGAAACTGCTCCCGAATCGCTGCAACTTTTTCTTCACTCGCGATAAAGCTATCTCCTGTTGTAATCAGGCCCACATGTGTGGTTGTAGCTTCTTCTTCCAGAACTTTTTTCATTTCTGATACGAAATAGCGACTGGATTCAAAGTAAAGCGGTTGACCTGCCATTTGACCATACTTGTAGCCAAAGGCTGTCACATCCACATCATGATAGGCCAGTTTGTCGGCAAGGACAATATCCCCAACAGCCATTCCCGGTGCAACTGCTCCTGCAGATCCGGTATTGATAATGGCTTCCACTTTGAAATCATTGGCTAGGACCGCTACACTCATGGCAGACATGACTTTTCCGATGCCACTTTCAACCAAAACGACTTCATGCCGACCAATCGATCCTGTATAGTAGACTTTTCCAAGACGCAGATGCTTTTCCCCATTTTCAAGGGCTTCAACCAGAATCTTTAACTCCTGGGGCATGGCCGCGATAATTCCAATTTTCATATCCATTCTCTCCTTGTGACGACCTTACAGACGCCAAATAGCAATGATCAAAACAATGAGGAGCACAATGATCCAGAACAAAATCTTATTGAGTTTGGATTGGACCACACTTTGTTTACGCTCTTCAATGCGACGACTCTTGGTCACAGTGGGCTCCACTTGGATCTGCAAGGTATCCTGTGAATAGCTCTCCTGCGGGCGCTCCATACGGCTTTCTCTCATAGGACGTTCGTAGCCAAATCCCCTGTGGTCTGTCCGAATAATCTTCGTCTCTTCAGCATCGACCATTTTAGGACTCGAAATGTCCTCACCTCGCCTCGCTCGTTCAATCATTTCATCGGTTAATAAAGGTTTTCCCATCGGATCCTCCTCTATTTATTGATTAAGTCCCAGTATTGGATTGCCATGATGGTCTTGGCATCACAGATTTCGCCAGCTTGAATCAAGTCTTTAGCCTCCTTCAAGGTCACTTCTAGCAGCTCTAAGGTCTCATCTTCATCTTGTGGGCGTGGATGTTCCACTTTTTTCAAATTGGTCGCAGCATAGAGTTTAATCCGCTCATTACAAAATCCAATGGCAGAATAAAAATCATACAACAACTCTAGTTCCGCTGTGTAACCAATTTCTTCTTCCAATTCACGCAGAGCAGCTGCTTGAGGATCCGCATTTTCACCCTTTTCCAACTTCCCTGCAGGGATCTCTACTGAAGTCCTCTCGATCGCCTTGCGGTACTGCTTGACCAAAATAGTCTTGCCATCATCTGTGATCGGTAAAACCGCTACTGCTCCATTATGAAAAATTAAATCACGCTGAGCTTGACCTTTCCCAGCGGGTAGTTCTACTTGATCAGTCACCACTTGGAAAATTGGTCCCTGATAAATTTCCTTGCGCTCAATGGTTTTTTCTTCAAATTGCATGAGATTCTCCTATTTATTTTTAGGATGGTGTGGCAAGCGAAGAGCATACTCTTCTTTATTCACTTGACGGCCACGACCGATCGCAATCGCATCTGCTGGCACATCTTTGGTAATGGTGGATCCAGCCCCGACTAGGGAATTATCTCCGAGCTCGACGGGTGCAATGATGGTCGAATTTGAACCAACAAAGACATTGTTGCCAATTGTTGTTTTAAACTTGTGTTGGCCATCGTAATTCACCGTGATAGTTCCAGCACCAAAGTTGACATTGCTACCAACTTGGCAGTTGCCAATGTATGTCAGATGACCTGCTTTGGTATTCTCTCCGATAGACGAACCTTTGACTTCGACGAAGTTTCCGATATGGACATCTTTGGCCAAGCTAGAACCTGGACGAATGTGGGCATATGGTCCTACCGTTACGCCATCGGCTACCGTGCTCTCTTCAATCATAGAGTTGGTGATGACAGCACCTGCACCAATTTCACTGTCCACGATATAGGTTCCATTGGTTAAAACTGTCTCAGCCCCAATTTTTGTGTGGCCTTTTAGGGTAACATTGGCTTCGATTTGCACTTCTGGTGCAATCTCAACATCGATATCGATATAGGTCGCGTCAGGATTGACAAAGCTCACTCCATTGACCATGTGGGCTTGGTTAATGCGACGACGCATGATGCTTTCTGCTGTCGCAAGGGCTACGCGGTCGTTAACCCCGAGGCTTTCATCAAAGTCTTTGAGCGTATAGGCTCCGACTTTTTCGCCTGCTTCTCGGAAGATCCCAATCACATCTGTGATATAGTATTCACCTTGGGCATTGTTGGTATTGATATTCTTCAAAGCTTCAAAAAGGCGCGCATTGTCAAAGACATAAGTCCCTGTATTGATTTCTTTGATTTGTTTTTCAAAATCTGTTGCATCTTTTTGCTCGACGATGCGAAGCACTTCCGCATTGTCATTACGGACAATCCGACCATAGCCAAATGGATTGGCTGCTTCGGCTGTCAAAATCGTTGCCACATTCTTGTGGTTGATATGGAAGTCGATCAAGTGTTTGAGACTGTCACCCGTAATCAAAGGAGTGTCTCCTGCAATGACGAGGGTATGCCCTTCAAGACCTTTCAAGACTGGCTCTGCCATCATTACCGCATGACCAGTTCCTAACTGCTCCGTTTGCTTGACAAATTCTGTTTGTCCCGCTAAAACTTGCTCTACCAATTCCGCCTTGTGGCCGACAACTGTTACAGTCTTTTCAGGTGAGATGGCTCCAACACTACGGAAGACATGCTCCAACATAGAGATCCCTGCAACCTTATGAAGAACCTTGGGCAGATCTGATTTCATACGGGTACCTTTCCCCGCTGCTAAAATAATGGCATAATTTGGCATAACATTTCTCTTTTCTGTACAATATCGTACTTATTATACCATTTTTCACCCCTTTTGGAAAATAAGACCCGAACTAAAGGGAGTGGGAAAGAACTTCGACTAATTAAACAAAAATTGAAAAGGTTCCCCAAACCTTTTCAATTTTCCCACCCCCGCACAGCTCCAACAGTCTGGGAGACTATTGGAGGTTACAGATAAAGAAAACATTGTTTTCCATCTTCATAGGTCATCTTTGGAGCTAAGTAGCGAACAAATACTTAGGAACCTTGCTTCGCAAGTCCTATCCACCACCTAAAAGCAGTGCTTTGAGCAATCAACCACTGCTCATACAGTTATTCCTATTAAAACATCGAAGGCTAGACAGTTTTTGCCCAGCCTCGTTCTATAATGGATAAACCTTGCGAAATTCTTCTAAAACCACCTTGCTGTCAGGTGTAAACGTCAGACCTGCTTCCTCCAGCCACTCCGTGAAAAACTCCTCATGAACCTGACGCCAATAGGCCAGAGATTTGTCTCCCTCACCTTCCTTATAGGCATGGTCAGCAGACACTTGATGGAAGGACTGAACAGAAACCTTGATAATTTCGATAATGCAGACAGCCCGATCGTGGCTATCTAAAATGATGTCAAAGGTCCCTTCTTGTGGCAGGGGATCGTTATCAACTGCATAAAGATCATAGGCTGATGCAGTTGCCGTCTTTTCCCCTTTTAAAACTAAATCTGCCAAGAGATCAGCTTCTACTCCAAAAGCCCAGGCATCGATTTCATCTCCGATAGAGGGATTGATTTTCTTGTAGGCATTCCACATTTCTTGAGGTGTCATAGGTTGCTCCTTTGTAATTTTTTACTTTTTTCTTTTATGTGTTTAAGGTGATCTGGATGGTCAATTTCTAAATCAAAAATCTCTGGAATAGAGCTGTAATGGAGAATACATTCGATACCCATCTGATTCATTTTTTGTATGAAAGAAAGATTCAGATAGCCTGCTACAGCGAAATCAATCTTTTTAGTCTTTGCTTTTTCCTGCATCTGTCTCAGCATATCTAACATAATTGGATTTTCCAAATCATGCCATTGACTGTTCCTCACAGTCGCAAAAACAAAAGAAGTCAAATCATTCATTCCAACTATAATCTTTGAAATGCCCGTTTCCAGTATCCTGTCTAAGTCAAAATAAGCTGATGGTAATTCAATCATCGTGCCAACTTTACCAGTAAAACCATGCTGACGTAACACTGTAATAGCTTGTTTTAATTGGTCGGCACCATTCACAAAAGGAAAAATAACTGACAAATTGGGATTATTTTGATAAACATCTGTAACGACATTTGCCTCAGCCTGAAATTCATCTGGACACGCCAACAAACGCCTGATACCTCTGTATCCAAATAAGGGGTGGCGTTCATCAAAATACTCTTTAGTTCCGTCCAGACTATTTGCTTCTGCATTTGTTAACTCTGAAAAGCGATACCAGACTTCTTCATCTGAGTACAAATGACAAATAGTGTCTAGATAATCTTTTACAAATTGCTGACAATTTGGTAACAGGATGTTTTGATTGAGCTCTCTTAGCAAGTATTCCCCACGAATCATACCAATGTGGTGAAATAGTTGAAGATAAACTTTTTCAATAATTTTTTCTCCACTAAGAGCCAGTTGATTTTGCATGTCCATTCACCTCGTCTTAAAAGATACACTATCAGCTATCATTATACGACACTTTCCTTTAGTTCAAAAGCTTCATAAGGTTCAACTAACTCATATCCTAAAAATTCTGCTACTTTTTTGGAAGCCTCGTTATGAGCATCCCAAAGTGGAAACATATCTCTATTTAAACTCTCTAGAATCATTGCAGCACCAAGCTTTTTGGCAAATCCATTTCCTTGTTCGTTTGGTCTAGTTGCAACTTCCACTTCAACTGCTTCACGGTAAACTAACCCTGAGGAAATCCCAGCAATCACTTCATTATTTTTAAGAATCACAAAGCCAAATCCACCTTTTAAAGCAAAATCCTGGTAGGACTCAAAATCCCCCTGTAAATCTTGTGACCATTCTTCCTCAGAAAGGCAGTTATAAATAAGATTATCAATAGGTACAATATTGCAACCTTTCTCTAACTGACTAACTAGATCATTTAGAAATTTAACTTGAAAATTTGCCTTATCTTTAAAAGAATAGCGAGTAAAAGAAATTAACCCAACTTGCCGATGCAGAAAATCTTGCCACTTAGTGTCTTCTGAAATAATAATCTTATAATCTAAACCATATTGCCTAACAAAATCTTCCCAAAATCTGGAATCTAACTCCCCTGCTAGGTATAGAAAATTCCCAATATCATAAAAAATCGTTGTCCTATCACTGTTTCGATAAACAGTCCCGATTTGAGATTTAAGACCATAGAGAACCATACATTTCTTCCATGTTTTAAATAGTTCCATTATCCCTCTATTTTACTTTCCAATTTCTATATCCTGTCATGTCCAATTCTGGAAATCCTTCTAACTCTGCCTTCGCCTTCAATACTAAAGGCGAGGCATTTTCTTGGGTCATCTGCTCAATAGGGACCCAAATTGCATTTGCTGAATCATTGCTTCCGCCAAGAACCTCTTGAGGAAGGGATTGTTGAGAGCGTTCGAAATCGAGTACGATGTCATAAAAGGCCATGATATGGTGTACTGCGAAATCTTGCCCTTCTTCCTGAACCAGCACATCATAAATCCTAGGTTTTGAATAAGAGCTTATCGCATATCCCGTCTCTTCCAGAACTTCTCTCTTGAGGGTTTCTGTCAGTCCCTCACTGATTTCCTGACTACCACCCGGTAAATCAAAACGATACTGATAAGGTCCTCTCGTTTTCTCAATGCAGAGTAATTTTCCATTTTCAAAGCAAACGCCATAGACGCCAAAGTGATGTTTGATTTCCATATTCTACTCTTTTCTAACAATCCAAGATCAATAACTTACCTTATCCCTTAAAAGGAAAGAGGCTATAAATTTCATGCTCCTTGATATACTTCTTTAGTATCTCCATATTCTCTTCGATTTTTGCTTGGATATCTGTCTCTTCACAAGTTGACTCAGCAATAAAGAGGTGAATCTTCAACAAATCTGCCAAGTATAGCAGACGACGTTCCATTTCTGATTCAGGGCTTGGAGCCTTTTCGATTTTTGCAAGCTTTTGCTCCAGGCTATCGCCATTCAAAAATCTCTGATGAACTCTCCTTCTTATGTTTTGAGTGGATTCCTCCCCTTGTTCTAATGGAGATAAAAGGAGTTTTTTATAGACGAATACCTGATTTTCTTTTTCTCTTTCCAGATAAGCCACTAAAACCAGAGAGCTATCAACAAAGGTCCAGGTGTTATAATTCCCTTCAAACGGAACTTGTATGATCCTATCTAATAATTCCTTAGCCATTTCCCCTTGACCATCCAGATAAAGTAAATAGGCCAGATGATTAAGCGATTCGAGATAGCTAGCTTGGGGCTTCTTATTCTTTTTTGGCACAAGACTGATATAGGATGCTAAGTCAACATCATTTTCAACCTCTTCGATTAGTTCTTTCACATTCATGTATCTACTCCTTTTAACACTTACAATAGACCTTTACTCTATCCCATCCTCCTTGTTATACTCTATCATGCATTTGATTGCGTATTCTACCCATTCCCAAAAATTGTTAAACTCTTTTCGTTGCTCCCATCCTTCGGCAGCAAAATCATGAATGAGTTGGACCTTATTGCCCTTTCCTATTTCAAAACAAGCTGTATCATCACAATCTCCTCTTTTAGCAAATGGAATCAACTTTCGGGTTGGGTACCTTTCCTGCAATCCCTTATACAAAGACAGGGCCCATTCTGAATCCAACAGATACCAAATATCAAAATCAACTAAATTAAGTTCGATCAATTTTTTAAATGATTCAGGATACTGAAATATCCTTTCATCCAGTAAATAGTTTTTCATTTCTTATTTCTCCTTTTAGAATCATCAAACCATTCTTTCTTGCCTATCCGCTATTTTGCGTAAGCACTCTTCCCATGTGAGGATTATAAACCTTAAATAGATCATCCTCACTCAGCTAAGTCTTGGGTTGAGGCTGTCAACTACTCTTAAAATACGCGACCTCGAAGTCCATAAATTTCATTCTTAAAATTTAAAGGAAAATAGATGACTAGTCTGAGATGGACAAATAAGAGACTAATATATCCTTAACCATTTCTAGAAAGGCAACTTTATTTCTTGGCTCTTTTGAAGCAAAACCAAATTCATATTCAAAAAAATGCTCAACCACTTTATCTCCAGCCCGTATAACATCCTCAATGGTCTCAAGCACTTGCTTCTGCTTCTCTTCTTCTAGGCTCAAGAAATCCTCTTTCACAAATACATCAAAAACTTTAAGGACATCTTCCTTTTTACTCATATCAAAAGGATACAGAAACTCAACCTCTTCACTGGTTACAACATTACTTTCTATGGACATCATTAGGTTCCACAATACTAAATAGTGTCTATGAAAATTATCTCTACTTTTCAATTTTTGCGACACATCCTTTACTGAACAGGTTTAAACTAACATCTTGACTATTACTTACTTTATTGAGAAACTCTCTTCTTTGACCATCATCCCTTCCTAATCTCAAATTACTGGTAATATTATTTTAAAACTTCTCCCGAACGAATATAGGTTTTAAAGAAGTTTTTGGGAACAGAGGCAATCTTAGGTGTAATGGATAAGCCATAGTTGGCAAAATCTAAAGCTACCTTCTTAGAATCGATTGCATCATAATACTCAACATACAATCTGCATAAGTTCACTTTGGTGATAGAGAATTCTTTTAGCAACCAATCCTTCTCAAGATCCTTCTCGGGATTTATGCTCGAAAATACGGTAGGGTACGATGAATACTGAGTAGTAAAATCGATGGCCTGTTGGGCAGCCTTTTCCAATTCAGCTTGATCCATGCCATTTCTATGATCGATAGAACCTAATCGAGTCCTTAAAGCACAATCCACTTCTTCTAACAGTCCCGAGTCCAGGAAGAGGGGATGAATGCCAACATTCACGAAATAGGCAGTCCCATCTGATTTTCGTTGAAAATAGATCACCGTGTAAAAATCATGATTGCTTTTATAATAGTTATTGCTTCGCCTTAGTCGCGAAAAGCCATTTTTTACGAAGAGTTCTTTGGCCTCTTTCATTTCATTACCTGCTCTTTCATAGGATGTTCGTTACAGTTTACTAGGAGTCTAAATGGATATAGATCATTCCTACAACTTTTCCATTCTCAATATTGTATTGTTTCACTGTATCTATGTAGCCAATCAATCCTTCATCACTAATCTCTTCTAGCGTTGCTGGTACTATGTTGTCTTTTAGTTTAAAATCTCTAGCTTTATTCAAATCACCTACATCTTCAATAGATGTCCAAAAAAGCATATATTCATCGCAATAAAAATAGATCTGATCATCACAAAACTCCGGTATTTTACAGAACTCAGCTCCATCACTTTGCCTTTCCAAGGCTTCACTATCTCGATAAAGAAAGTAGGTCTTTTTCATCTTCATTCTCCTTTGATATTAACGGGAGGATTATTCGCAATTCGTTAGCCTCACTGGTACACATTTCTAATCTAACAAAATGCTCTATCAGCGTCTCCGTAGTCAATGATGGTCATCTCTTCGAGTGAAACCTTCATTCCTCTTCCATGCTCTACTTCAGCGTCCACTCTAAATAATAAGCCAAAAATAAAATCGGATGAGGTCTGTTCGGGGAGCAGATAGATCGCCATTAACTGCCCCATCATGGATAGTTCCGAAAAGATTCGTTTTTCAGCTAACTCATACCAATAAGCAGATGACCTAAGCATATGAATAATTTTTTCTTTGTAGTCATTAGCCATTATTTCATTTAATAAAGTTAGGTTTTCATTTGTAAATTTCTCAAGTTCATATTTTTTTCAAATTAATACAAATTTCTAACATACTAATGTTTTTAACTAAGCTAGAAAGAGATTTAAAATCAAATATTTTCTGCCTGAAATCTCGAATGATGTAGACTAGAGTCTTATTTTTTAAAGGAATACTTAATGTTAGGGTAATTTAGGCTTTGCTCTTTTTAATAAACTAGTAAAATCCTTAAAACTATTCTTACAATATTCTTCTTGAGCTGTTTCAATCGGTAAAAAACGAATGCCTCGACCACAATGATTCTCTTCGATGGCTTCTTTTACTTCCTCCGTAACGACAAAGCCAGCCGCTGCAAGTAATTCAACCCTTCCAGGCTTGAAAATATCATCATCAATATCCTCTTTTAAGACCAGTTTTCTGGATACTGTATACATCGTTTTAGAAGGCAATAATTCTGTTTTCTCATAATCAATAAAATCAGGAGCAGGATTATCTTTGGTATAGGTATTAAATTTTAATAGATAAAAGTCAGGAGATTCCATGACATCGCCATTCACTGTAAATTTAAGCTTTTTCCAAACATGACCTTGAATCTTGAATTGTTTAAAAATGGTTGCTAACTTTTTAGAAAGGATAAAACCATGGGTGTACCAATAAAAATCATAATCAAAATTTATTTTATTTATGTATTGTTTTTTATTCACAAAATTATAATAGATCACATCGGGACAATTTGGATCATAGATATAATCTATCGATTTACTCCATTCTTCTTCGTAGGGTTTCGTTTGAATCTCAAAATCCACTCGTCCGTATTCAACATCAAAATTAAAGGACTTATTTGCTTTATCATCCATCACAAAGTAGTACTTCATAGTTTTCTCCTATCAATTTTATAGCTAACAAAACTTTATCCTGCTTGCTCAATCTCGATCAAAGATAACCTTGACTCTAGCTCTACCCAAAGCGTCTAGATATTGCTCCAGTTTCGTAATCGACTCCTCCGAATCAGATAATTGAACAAGCAAATCCCCATTGATAGTCATGACATCCTTTGTCGGTAAAAGCATGAGATTCTCAACGCTTGGATCATTCACAATCATTAAGGAAGGGGAATAAATACAGCTTGTGGAGAGGTCTAGATTCCCAAATCGCTCCCTAGCAGACACAAAAATAGATTCCATCCCACCTTGGGCTTTCAGAATAAATTCTCTCTCGAAAAATGCTTCAAAACTGTCGTAGATCTCGATGACATCCATAGTAATCCCATCTAAATAATAAACTTGATGACTTTGAATGTTCCCATCCTTCATTCTATAAGCGAATTGATCTCCAATAGCAGACATACCCAAAAAATAGTAGTCTGATGCATAATCTCTCCAGACATCTTTCCATAGCCTATCCGAATTCCAAGAGTCCAGCGTGATGGCTTGAGTAGAATCCGTCCCAAACAAGCGATAATAGCCACCATAAAATTCCAAACCGTTGGTTATGGAGAGCAAATCCAAGTGAGCTTGCGGAAACTGTCTGGCTTTGAGTTTTTCTAGTTCAAGAGCTGAGGCCCCACTTTCTTGTATAACCAGATCCTCACAACATTTTAAAAAATTCTTCATTCCCATTTGCTTCTCATTTCTCCCTATTTGGTTTTAACCCAGCATAAATGCTATAAAATCATTTCGATAGTCTTCAGGAAGGTGCTTTTCGATAATAGCCATAATCCCCTCCAAGAATCCCTCTTTATAGTCCAATAAATCCTCATCGATATAGATATTGTTCTCAAACTTGGTGATTTCTAGCTCTTTCATCTGACTATAGGTAGACAAGAAAGTAGATAAAGAGGGGCTTAAGCTATAGAGCTTGGAATTTCCAGGAATCTTGCCAAATACAGGACTAAGCTCGCTAGTTAGATCACAAAAGATTGGCTCATCGCCCATCATATGGGCAAAAATCACATAACTCTCTTTCCAGCTAGGATCCTGCCATCCTTCTGATGCAGCTTCACATAGAGGGAGAGGAATTAGAGCAAGATCATAGGGAGCTCCTCTAAAATAAGCTTCTTCATCAAAGTCTAAATGCTGGTAGAACTCTTTCAATTGACCAGATAAGTCTGGCTTTTCGACATGGAGACAGTCACTAGTAAATACAAGCTCTCCTAAGCCTTTGTTTCTATGATAGACTTCTACGAATTCCTTCAACAAATTGAGCATCATTATTGGACTCCTCTCATATTTTTGGGATTATATTTGGCTATTTTCAACTGGCGATTACGCATCATTCTGACCGCTAGTGACAGCCTGAGCCCAAATTCGTTCAAATTCCTCTTGACTAATCTTGATGGAGTCTGATAGATCCAACTCATCTTTTCGACCATCATAGAGTAGAAACCCTACTTCTGGAACATAATCCTGTAGGCAAGAGGAAGCATAAGAGTGCCCATTCAAAACGTTAATTTGTCGACTTGCACGCTGACCAGTAAACTCTGTATAAATAACTCCTAGGCCTGACATAAACTCACTATTGCCATAATAATAATATTCTTTATTACACATTAGAACCACCTTTACCATTTGTCTCTCCAAGAATAGCATTCTTTCCTCTTTGCCTCTTTCATCGACTAATTCTATATTCATTTTCAATTTATAGAATCTACGGGCTCTTAGATTTATTCTCCAAGACTCTCACTTCTACTTTATCCTCCGCTAAATGGAGATCCAGTACTTTTTCCTGTTCTTGAAAGAAAAGCGTCAAATCTCTGGTAGAGAATTCAGTAAAATAAGAGGACAAAAGATTATCCAAAGACTCCATTTGAAACAAGACGTAAACTGGTAAAAACTCCCACAAAACTAGGATAAACTGCCTTCTATTTCCAACTAGACTTTGAATTGATCTACTTAGATCTTTAGTAGTAAGATTGGCAGAAAACTCATAAAGGCAAGGAATCGGAGAGTCTATAGGATTCAACTCCCCAGCATACCAAGCAATTTCTCTCGGTTTAGTGGTCAGAAAACGGACATCCTTTATCCCCTTCAAATCTTGATTCGTCTTTCAACTTTTAATAAGGATAATTTCTTTTTTACGTCACTCATTGTTCTTGCTCCATCATTCTAAAACAGAAATTCTACTCACAACCTCATTCTGTTTATCCAACAGATAAAGGAAGTTCCCTTTTATTTCCAGTTTACCAAGCTTAGCCCCATAGTCCATCTCATGAGCAGGGCAGGATTGAATTAACTGACGGATGCTCTTATCCTTGTGCTCTATCTTCCAAAACAAATTCACCTTATCCAGCTGATGCTCCACTTGAATGGAATAGGTCGTGGATTGGATCTTCATCCTTTTCCACTCCCAGCTATTTTCATAATCGTTTTTCTCTATTTCATTGACTACATCCTCTATCAAGGAGCAAGGAATGGAGAGCTCCTGAAACACGCGCTTTACCCCTTTTAGCAAGGCCTCTAAGAGCAGCTTTTTCTGTTCCAATGGACTCAAGGTTTTATAGCTAGAAAAATCAAATAAGACCTGAACAGTATAGACACCTAGTAGGTTCATGATAGCTGGATTGCTAATCGTATCTACACATTCTACGATGATTTTCCAACAATCCTTGGTCACAACTGGTTTAAAGAGGCGCTCTACCATAGAGGTCATACATTTGGATTCATATATGAACGCTCTTCGCAGGTCTTTCCAATTCTGTCGATAGTCCTTAATTCTAGCTTCCTCGTAAGTTAGCGCAGCTGAGTCCATCAGCTCCTCAATCCTCTGTTGTTTTTCCACATAGGGCTTATCTAATTCAAAATACTGTAACTTCATATTCGTGGTCTCGCAGTGTTTTTCTTGTTGAAGGGTTTATCCTTAGGTCAAGGTCTAATGTTTGTGCTCTTCCTTCATTTTTTCCCATAGTCGTGGTGTCCCTCCTGGTAATGGGGGATTCTTTGATCATCCAGAATCTCCTCAAATAAGCTAGGAATACATCTTTAAGTATCAATCTTCACAGGACCAATCTCAGCAATTCTAATAAGGTCAGAAGCTCCTGATAACATCACATCATTTTGGTTTTTAAAATTGAATTCAACCTTATTCTCTAAAAAAAGCAGTTCCAGTTGACCATTCACCTTATGAATCCCCTTGGAATAAAAGTCTTGTTTTTAAGAGTTATTGTTTCGCTCTTTAAGGAGATTTTAGAATAGACTGACCCTCCTGCCGTCCTTTCCTTTTGTAACGTCATTGATTAAGTCCTTGACGATAGATATATCGAACTGACGAGAAAAGTCTACAATTTTCTGGCGATTCTGTTCTGGATATAAATAAGATGCTGCTAAAATAAATAAAAATGGATTTGTGACTTTGCCAATATGCTCAAGGTATTTAGGCTGAGTTACATAAGACATAATTTTGTTAAAATCATCATCTTTAAGTACTATCTTTTTCATATAAATAGCAGCACAAGCACCTGCAACTTGCGAGAAGTTATTCGATTCCAAGGACTCATAAACGAAAGACAAGTTCTCTGTTTCTGAATTTTCTAGATAAGCAATCGCTACTGCTAGAGAGCGGTAGGTTACGGGTGTTGGAATATCTCTCAGCAGCAATGACTTGAGATAGGGGACTTCTTCTGTGCAATCCGTTGCGGCTATGGCGTAGAGTAAGTACATTTGTGATTCCCATGATTTAGGTTTTTCCATCTCGCCTTCCAAGGCTTGATGCAAAAATGGTCCATATCCTTTTAGTTTACCCTTTAAAATTTTTTTCGCTGCCTTTTTTACCAGGGGCGTACGTCCTGAAGTTAACTCATCTACATAGTCCATTTTTAAATCCTCTTTATATTTCCAGTTGAATTTACTGTTCTTTGTTCAGGATATGAAAGAGATCATCTCTTAGAACAATTCCATCATCTTCTATCAAATAGGCCATGTGATCCCAGAAAGGAACTTCCTGTTCAATGGGCTTTTCCAAGGCAAGTACTTGATCCTTCAAGTTTGCTGCAATCTCTTCGACTTCATCTTGCTCAATCTCATAAAACTTTGCTTTCAAAAGAAAGATGCCTGATAGAAAAAGTGAATAAGAGGAAACAAAAGCTTGCAAGGAAGAGTTGACATAAATCCTCTCTTCTTGAAAAACTTCCCTTCCTTCTTGATTGCAAAGTAAAAAGATTTGCTCCTCTTCTCCAATCACAAAAAATCCTAAAAAACACTGGCCAACAAGCCTATAGCTCTCCTGATTTTTCCTTAGTTCGACTAGTTCGTCACCTGCTTTAACAAAAGAAAATCCCATTTTGGAATAATCTTCTAAATAAGCAAAGAGGTTGAAACGAATCTCATCAAGACGAAATTGTTTCTCCTCTGAAGATAGCACACAAAAGCCGTGCTCCTTCACGAATTCATCGATATTGACTGTCATTTTTCTATCCGATCTCCTAGATTCTTTTCACCCAATTTTTTTAACTTCCAAAGCTTGATAGCCGCATCTTTTCGGAGTCCTATAAAGAGGCTTGATAAGGTTAATGCTTCCTCTTTTTCTCTAATCAACCTAGCTAATCATTAAAGGGCATAAAGTTATCGTGCTGATTATAATAATTCAAAGCATCAACCAAGTCTTGGAGACTAGCCTCTGGCTTTTCTTCAAGCGCTACGTTGAGAACATCAATCAACTGCTCTCCATAGTAGACTAGCTGAAGGTTTTGTTCCGCCACTTCTGTCGGGTAGACATCACGGTCTTCAACAACATCTGGATAATCTGATACCCAATAGAGGCTATTAAGTCTCAGTTCTCCATCCTCCTTGCCATAGAGGCAAAAATCATCTGATACCAACTTGTCCACGCGCACCTGCTCGATGATCTGCTCTAGTGAAAGTTCTTGATGTTTCCGCATTTCTTCTCCTTTTTAGTCTCACTCTTCAACAAAGGAATTCAAAAAATCCTCAAAAGATGGCCATTGACCATACAACTCAGCTTTTTCTTCTAAAACATAGAAGTACACCTTGCCATAATCTTCTGCCCTTAAAGAAAGAGCATAGTTGCCCGATCCAGGATCATAGGCAAAATGGAGAAGGTCTGTAGCCTTAAATCCAGCAGGCACAGCCTCATCGTCAAACCATTTTATAGACTTCCTCATCTCTTCAAGTGAATCAAAGGAATTGAAAGGAAAGAGATGATAATCATCGTGAACACCCCTTACTTGGGGCTGGCCACCGTTGTACTGGAGATAAAAATCCTTCATAGCTTCCGGCAATTTCTTCCCAAGAATCTCCTCAAATTGTAACAGGTCTTCTCTTGAAATCGGTGAATCTGCATCTAGCACTCTAAACATGATTAATTTCTTCCTTTTTTACAATTCTTCTTCCAATACCTTATCAATAAAGTCATAGACGTTTGTAGCTACTTTTTGCATTTCTAAGGACCCTAAAGCACCCAAGTCATTTTCATAAATGCAATCATCTGCATTTTTCTTGATAAAGTAAGCCAAATCTCCTTCCTGTCCAATCATAAAGTAATCTGGCTCCACTTCCTCAATCTGATAAGTTTCATTACGCTCTTTTAGATCCTCCTTGGCATACAAACAGATACCAGTATCACCAATTTCATAGGGGTCAATCTCTTTCCACTCCGTTAAAAACTGATAGTAGAGATTGGGCAAGACAAATCCAAACTCATCTCTTTTCATAGTTCACCTCCACATATTCACTGAGTATCAACTATGTTACTTCAAAGACCAACCACCATCAATGGTCAGGAGTTGTCCCTGCATAGCAGACGCCTTCCCACTAGCCAAAAAGAGGCTAACTTCTGCCACTTCTTCTGGCTCAATCCAGCGTTTGATGGGCGTTTCACTGGCTACCCAGTCAGCCAAGCCTCCTGGCTCAAAGTCTGCTGCGGTCATGCCTGTTTTAACGGCCCCTGGTGCAATGCCAAAGACTTGAATGCCAGCTTCTGCATAATTCAGGGCCAGCTGCTTGGTAAATCCCGCAAGGGCATGCTTGGAGGAAGTATAAGCGTGACCGCCACCTCCTGCCAGGCTAGAAGCAATGGAGCACATATTGATGATGATCCCTTGCTTCTTCTCCATCATTTGAGTCAGATAGTGTCGTGTCAGCTCTACCGGAGTCACATAGTTGATCTCAAAAATCTCCTGAATCTCCTGAGCGCTTTGCTCAAGAAGCGGTTTATAATCGTCCAATACTCCCGCTGTATTGCACAAGACATCGACCTCAGGACACCAGTCGAAGATTGGTGTCAAATCCAAGGTTAAGTCTCGCTGTAAGAAGTGAAAATCGCCTGGCAACTGAGGATCCGCTCCTTGGTCCACTCCAAAAACCTGATAACCTTTTTCTAAAAAAAAACGAGCTTGCGCCAGACCAATCCCGGAGCTCACGCCTGTAATCAAGACCACTTTAGTCATGTACTTCCACCCAATCTGTCGCTAGAACATCACAGGGAGTTGGACTCCACATGGAAAAGCCTTCACCTTCACCAGACACGTTAATGAGGAAATAAGGTGTCACTTCCAGAGCCACTCCATTTTGCTCGATGGTATCAAACAATTGGACATAGTTTTCTGCTCCACCCCATCCTGTTCGTACATATTTTTTCTTGGCCTTTAAGCCTGGTAAAATCTCTTCAAATGTCATGGTGTTCTCCTTTGTTATCTATTTAACTTTCTCCCTTTATTATACCAAAAAAAGAACTTTCCCTATACAAAAAGCCAGAGTTCTTCTACTCTAGCTTTCATCTTTTATTTATTTTCTTCTGAATGGCGAAACCCATAGCCAAAATAGATTCCTATCCCAATCAAGAGAGCAACCCCAAAGGCCAGCCAGGTCGATAGAGAATACTGGGTCATAAAGGACATACAGACCACAATCGATAGGATTGGCAAGACCGGAACCAAAGGCGTTTTAAATTCACCAGGTCCAGGAGCACCGTGTTCCTTGCGCAATTTCAAGAGGGCGAAGGCCAACATAACCAGGTAAGCCAAGGTACAGATATTTAAAAAGGAAGCGATACTAGCTAGCGGAAAAACTCCACCAGCAATGGCAGCCATCAATCCAGCGACCAGGGTCGCATTTTTGGGGATTCTGGTTTTAGGATCGAGCTGTTTCATAGCTTTTGGCAAGAGGCCATCTCGCGCCAAACTGTAAATCATCCGTGAGAGGGCAAAGGTCATCGAAATGCAGACGGTAATCAGGGTCAAAATAGCGACCAGCGATACATAATTCCCTGCCCAGCCGGCTCCTACCTGACGGAGGGCAAAGGCAACCGCATCATCTACATTTAAGTTCTTAAAAGGAATCATGCCGGTCAAAACCAGGGCAACCAAGATATAAAGAACCGTTGTGATCAAAAGACTAAGGACAATGCCGCGAGGAACGTTCTTTTGTGGTTCCTTGATTTCATCGACCGCCATTGAAATGGACTCAAAACCAAGAAAGGCAAAGAACATGAGCGAAGCACCAGCTATAACCCCTGTTTGACCACCATAAATTTCGCCAAAGCCATAAGGGGCAAAGTTTCCCCAGTTGCCAGGATTTAGGTGAAAAATCCCGACAAGAATAAACAAGGCAAGAGCTGAGAACTTGAGTAAGACCAGCAAGGAATTGAAGCGTAAGACAGCTTTTGCATTCATAAGGACCAAGGCTGTGACGAGGACCATGACCAAAATAGGTAAGAGATCCACATAAGTTCCCGCAGCTGGATCAAAAGTCCCATTTAAAGCCGTCGGCAGACGCCAGCCAAGATTGGCCAACAACCCCTTGAAATAAGCAGCCCAACCTGAGGCTACCCCTGATACGGCGGTCATGAATTCCATCACGGTCAACCAACCTGCAATCCAGGCTGGAAACTCTCCAAAGATGGCATAGAGATAACTATAGGCTCCTCCAGTTGCAGGGATCCGCGAAGCAAATTCTGCAAAAAAGAGAGCAGATAAGCCAACGCAAAATGCTGCAATCACAATGGAAACAATCAAGGCTGGGCCAGCTAAATTCGCTGCTGCAGTCCCCGTGATCGTGAAGATCCCTGTCCCCACCATGGCACCGATTCCTAAAATAATTAAATCCCACAATCGTAAATGACGGTTCAGGCCCGGGTGTACTTGCCCAAGGCTTTTTTTTCGAAATAGATTCATGCATATTCTCCCATCTATTGAATTTATTCTATCATACTTGGAAGAGAAAAGAAAACATCGTTTCCGTTACCATCGGTCATCTTTGGAGCTTAAAAAGCGAACCAAGACTTAGTCCATCTACCCCCTCAAAGCAGGGCTTTGAGCAATCATCCACTGCATCATGCAGTTATTTCTATTCACTATAAAGAGCTGGATAGTTTTTGCCCAGCTTCTTTTTCATTCTATTCACCATTTTCTGTCTTATTCTTTTTCAAGGCGCGAATCGTGAACCAATAGTAAATCATCAATCCTATAACAATGATCACCGTAGGCAAAATGATGGTCGTTGTAGGATCCTGAATTCCTTGAGCCAAGGTCCAGCGATGCAAGAATCCAACCACTAAAAAGGCTAAAATAGGAAAGACAAAAGCTCGGCCAATCTCATCTTTCCATTGCCACAATATGAGGGCGCCACTAGCTCCTGTCATAAGGAGAGTATCCCATGGATTCGGCACTGTCAACCAAGCAAAAGCTGGCAAGAAACGGACCCCCACTATCTCACTAGCGAAATAGACTCCTAGAACGAAAACGACTGCTACATAAATTGCTTTTTTTGACTTCTCTTCTGCAAAAATGAGGCGACGAAGGAGATAGAATAATAGCCCAACAGCCAAAAACCCTAAAATACCATCCGTTAGATAGACGAGTGGCTTGAGAACCAGGACTGCTTGCGAAGCAAAATCACTTAAGAGGCGATAGAAAATCACAATTCCCGAAATGATCGCCCCATATTTCAGAACAGACCGTGTCGATTCTTTGGGTATATTTTCGATGATTTGGTCTGCCATTCCCTTTGGATCCTGTCCAAAATAGTCCTTGGCCGTCAATCCATCTCCGCTTGCTTGCGAAAAATCTAGCGCTAGATTATAGACCTGCTCTCTTAAAGCTTTCTCCTCATATAAGAAACCAGCAAAATTGAAATAATCCCAGAGATCTTGGAAATAAGCTTGGTCCTCCTGGCTAAAGGTTTGAACCAAAGCCTGCGTTTCTTCATAATAAATAACTGATGTCATCTTTCTTCCCCCTTTCTTTGGAGACGAAATACAACGAAGGTCAGGACTAGTCCTATGAGAGGAAGTAGCCAGCCTATTAAATGAGCAGTTTCCTGATTCACAAGACGAATCCAGCATCCAGTAACTAGGAAAGTCAGCCCCAGTACTAGTAGACTCGTCATCAAACGCTCCCTGCTTCTATAAGCCATAACCGCAAACCCAAGTAGGACTAGGACAGCAAGAACAACCGCCCAACCATCTGATAAGAAGAGACTCCCAATGTGGCCAAAATAAATCGAAAATAGTCGTACGATGTTTAGAAATACCATCAGGCAGATCACACTGATAAAAATAGCCCAAGGCCACTTCATTTCACCATAGCTCTGTTTGGACCATATCCACGTGATGAACTGGCTAAACACCAAGAAATTGAATAAAATAACAACATAGGTCAGGGGTTCGATTTTCAGTGGCGTCATCCAGGTAAAATCCATTAAATAACGCATGCCAACTAAGATCACTCCAAGTAGGAAGACGGGTCCCACATAAGATCCTAGAGAGCGTTTAGGCAAATCTGAAAGAACTTGGTCCACCATAGCCCGTGGATCCTTTCCAAAATAATCCACTGCACGAATGCCTTCTTTCTCAGCAACTTTTAGGTCGCAAACCATATTGTAGAGTTGTTCACCGAGTGCTTCATCATCATAAAAATAGGACTTAGCCCCAATATAAGCGACCATTTTTTTTACATAGGCTTGATCCTCTTTATTTAAATGAATCAATTCATCTGACATTTTTTCTGTATAACTTTCTACCATTCTTCCCCCTCCTTCTTGATACGTTCTACTTTTGTGACTAGCTCCTGCCACTGGTCCCAAAATTCCCCTAAACGCTCTTTTCCAGCATCACTGAGTGAAAAATACTTACGATCAGGACCATCTGGAGACGGCCTCATTTCCCCATGAATAATTCCTTGTTTTTCTAATTTTTGAAGTAGGGGATAAATGGTCCCAGCGACAATCTTATCAAATCCCATCTCTTTGAGACTTTGAATCAATTCGTAGCCATAGATGGCCTTTTTGGAAATAATCTCCAGCACACAGCCCTCCAAGACCCCCTTTAGTAATTGGGACTCTTTCATCCTTCTCACCTCTTTCTTCACATATGCACTAGTTTGTTTTACATACTAGTTTATTCACTATCAGTATACTCTTTCTCAACTAGTATGTAAAGCAAAATAGTAAATTTTTTAAAAAAAATTTTATTCCTTAAAAATCCCTTAAAATCAATGCTTTCACTGTATACTGGTGTGTAAATATGCAAAAAAAGTTCAAAAAACACTTTATTTTATAGATTGATTGGAGTATAATAATTAAAATTATACAAAAGGAGACACGAATATGAAAAAATCGAAGCTTGCTCTTTTAGCTGGTGTAGCCGCTGCTTCAACGCTTTTCCTTGCTGCATGTGGTTCATCTTCTAACTCATCAAAGGGAACAACCTACAAATACGTGTATGGTACAGACCCTGATTCCTTGAACTATTTGACTTCAAATCGTTCAACTACAAGCGACATTACAACCAACTTGGTCGATGGTTTGTTTGAAAACGACCAATACGGTAACTTAGTGCCTGCTCTTGCTGAGGACTGGTCTGTTTCAAAAGACGGTCTCACATATACCTACAAGCTTCGAAAAGATGCGAAGTGGTATGATTCAGAAGGAAACGAATACGCTGACGTCACTGCAAAAGATTTCGTGACAGCTCTGAAATATGTAGCCGATAAAAAATCCGATGCTCTTTACTTGGTTCAAAACTCAGTCAAAGGCTTGGATGATTATGTAAACGGGAAAACTAAAGACTTCTCAACTGTTGGAGTCAAAGCTGTTGATGATCATACTCTTCAATATACTTTGAACCAACCAGAATCTTTCTGGAATTCTAAATTGACCACTTCTACCATGATGCCGGTCAATGAAAAATTCTTGGAATCAGCTGGTAAAGACTTTGGTAGCGTGAAACCAAATGGTATCCTCTACAACGGTCCATACATTTTGAAATCCTTCACTTCAAAATCACAAATTGAGTTGGATAAAAACCCTGAATACTACGACAAGAAAAATGTTCACATCGATACTGTTAAATTAACGTACTTCGATGGATCTGACCAAGACTATCTTGCTCGTAACTTCTCAGATGGTAACCTATCTACTGCTCGTCTCTTCCCAACAAGCTCAACCTACAGTACGATTGAGAAGAAATTCAAGGATAACATCGTTTATACCCCACAAGATTCTACTGTTTACTACGCTTACTTCAACGTCAACCGTCAAAACTACGGCCATACGAAGAAGACATCTGATGAGCAAAAGAACAACACCAAGACAGCCCTTCAAAACAAAAACTTCCGTCAAGCTTTGAACTTTGCTTTAGATAGAACTTCCTACAGCGCTCAAGTTAACGGAAAAGACGGAGCAACAAAAACTCTTCGTACCCTTCTAGTTCCACCGACATTTGTGCAAGCAGACGGGAAAGACTTCGGTACTCTCGTTGAAGAAAAACTTGCCGCAACAGGAGATGAGTGGAAAGGTGTTAGCTTCGCTGATGCTCAAGATAGCTTGCATAATGCAGATAAAGCCAAAGCAGAACTTGAAAAAGCTAAAGCTGAATTGCAATCGCAAGGTGTTCAATTCCCAATCCATATCGACTATGTTGTAGACCAATCTTCTAATGCTCTTGTCCAACAAGCAGACTCTATGAAGAGCTCAATCGAAGCGTCCCTTGGTAAAGACAATGTCGTGATCGATGTACAAAAATTGTCTACAGACGATGCAGACAACGCTACTTACTTCGCCCAATCACCAGACCAAAAAGACTTTGATATGGATATCACTGGTTGGGGACCTGACTTCCAAGACCCATCCACTTACTTGGATATCTTAAACCCAACAGATGGCCCAACCTTGACTGGTATGGGACTTGATCCTAAGAAAGACCAAGCGCTTATCGAGAAAATTGGTTTGAACGAATACAAAGCCTTGCTAGATGCTGCCAATGATGAAAAATTGGATACCAATGCACGTTATGAAAAATACGCTGCTGCCCAAGCTTGGTTGACAGAAAATGCTATGGTTCTTCCAATCTACTCTAAGGGTGGGGTTCCATCTATCACCAAGGTGACGCCATTCTCAGCAGCAAATTCTGCAATTGGTATTAAAGGGGAAACAAGCTTCTTCAAATACCAAAAAGTTCAAGACAAGACCGTCACAACTGCTGACTACGAAAAAGCGTATAAGAATTGGTTGAAAGAAAAAGAAGAATCAAACAAAAAAGCGCAAGAAGAACTTGCAAAACACGTGAAATAATCACGATAAAAACACCGAGGATTTGATCCTCGGTGTTTTTGATTAAGGAAAAACCTATCCTTGAAACTTTCCTTAGGTGAGTACGGACGTTAGCGAACTTTCTCCGAAGTTCCATAACTTAGTTTTGGACCTAAGGTTCCAAAACTCCCGAGTGCTAGAAATACTATTATTTCTAGCACTTTTCTCACGGCGGAAAGTTTCGGTATCTATTTAAATAAGCCTAATAATATAGATTATTATAATTCTTTCCGCAACACTTGGCTTATCCTATGTAAAAAACAGTTTGTCTATTTATCGTCTTTTTCATTTCTAATCTTATATAGATTCAAACGCTATCTCACTACAATCTTCCGATAACTTCTAGAAGTCAGAAGAAAGACGAGGACATAGGAGATGAAAAAGACAGCGCAGATGGCTAAGGTTGTTTGAAGGACCAATTCAGCATTGGTCGCTCCTAAGAGAGCAACGATTTTTGCAATCATCTTGTAGGCTACTCCTAGGTAGAGGAAGGAGAAGAATAATGGAAGGAAAAAGACGGTGACAATCTGTTTGCGAATGGTGGTGGCCGTTTGCTTTTGGTCCAATCCTACTTGTTGCATGATCACAAAATTATCCCGGTCCTCATAGCCCTCTGAAATCTGCTTGTAGTAAATCACGAGAACCGTAGCCAATAGAAAGATCACCGATAGGAAAATCCCAATAAAGAGGATTGTCCCTGCTGATTCACGCCACTCCTTCTCCATGCTGTATCGATCAACCCCACCAAACAAAGTCGCACCATATTGACTCATTTTGTCTGTCGAATAAAGCTCTTTGGCCATTCCAGCTATAAAATCTTGGTTTTCTTTATTTTTAGCACTAATAGAGAATTCCAAATTTTTATCAATTTTTAATCCCAGTTGGTTCAAGTCAGGGAGGACAAGGTACAAGCCCATTTGGTGATGAAACAGGTCGGCTTGAGGGAGTTTTCCTTGGATAAAATTGGAGTCTAGTTTTTGCTTAATCGCGAAGCTCTTTCCATTGATTTCTAATTGCGAGTCTAGTCTTCCAGGATACTGATACCCATAAGCTAGGATTTCATTTTCCCCAAGCTCAACTTTTTGACCCGTCAGTTGCTCATAAGTTGCCTGATCAAAAAAGTAGACCACTCCTTCTGTCTTCAATTCCTGACCAGTTTCTTGATCGGACTGGTCATAAACCTCTAACACCTTTCCATCAATCTTTCGAATTTCAGCTGACCAGTATGTTGTCTGTGCCACCTGATAATCAGACAGATGTGTCGCATCGGCCACTTTCTTAATTTGTGCTTGAACCTCCTCAATAACCGGTTCTGTTTCAGCTTCTGAAGTCATATGCCCCACACTAATATTGTAGTCCGAAGGGTACATAGTATCTAGGTAATTCTGCCCTCCAATAAAGAGATTGAGCGACCCTGTTAAGGTGACCAAGACCATGGTGGAAAGAATACTAATGGTCGCAAGGCCCGCTGCATTTTTTCGCATCCGAGCTATTAAGTTAGAGAGGGATATAAAATTCTCCGGCTTGTAATAGTAGGATTTCCGACCTTTGAGAAATCTTAAGAAGGTAATAGATCCTGCGTTGAATAAGAGATAAGTCGCTAGAATGACCAAGATGACGGCAATAAAGAATCCTTGAACCGCCGCAACCGGACGCTCTGCGGTTAGCGCCAGATAGAAAGCAATTCCTAAGAGCCCTAGTCCTAAAAGAGTTTGGACCAGTAAGAAGCGTCCCTTCTTCTCTCCTGCTTTTTTCTGCTGCATGAGGTGGAGGGAACTGTAGCGCAAGAGGCGGAAAGAATTCAGCAAAAGAATGAGGGCAAAAGCAATAGCTAATCCTAACAAAGTCTTAAACACAGCCCCTATCTGGAAGGTTGATTGAATGACGACTGGAAGCCCCATACATTTTAAGAGGAGGGCAAAAATCAAGCGATCAAACAAGAGTCCCAAGCCCAGTCCTGCGCCAACCGTGAGGATATAGAAGAAAAGCAATTCCCATAAGGTCATGACGAGGAGGTGCTTCTTCTCCATCCCCAAAACACTGTACAAGCCCAGTTCTTTGGAACGATTTTTCATGACATAGCCATTGGCATAAGCCACTAAAATGATGACGACCAACTGGACGACGAAACTACCAAAACCAAGGACAGATCTCGCCGTTCGTCCTCCGTAAGAAGCCTCTAAATGAGGGGTCGTTGCCAGGGCGATAAAGCTATAGAGGATCATGGTCGTTAAAATGACGGCCAAGGCAAAGGGATAATAGAGCTTGCGATTTTGTTTGAGGTTAGAAAGAGCTAATTTACTCGTTAATTTAAACATCATGATCCTCCTTACCCGCCATGACCGTCAAGGTATCTGAGATTTCTTGGAACATCTGACGCTCCGTTTTTTCCCCACGGAAAATCTGGTTGTAAAGAATTCCGTCCTTGATAAAGAGCACGCGCTTGGCCCGAGCTGCCGCGGCAGTCGAGTGGGTCACCATGAGGATGGTTTGGCCCATGCTATTGATATCTTCAAAGACGTCGAGCAAAGCAGCTGAAGACTTGGAATCCAGCGCCCCTGTTGGCTCATCGGCAAGGAGGATTTCAGGTGAGGTGATAATAGCCCGTGCTACAGCCACCCGTTGTTTTTGCCCACCAGAGATTTCATAAGGGTATTTTTCTAAGAGCTGATGGATCCCCAACTCTCGACTCACGCTATCCACCTTGCTCATCATTTCCTTGACGGGTCTCCGTGAGAGGACGAGAGGCAGTAGGATATTGTCCTTGACAGACAAGGTATCCAGTAGGTTGAAATCTTGAAAGACAAAGCCTAGTTTTTCGCGACGGAAGCTGGAAGCATCCTTGTTCTTGATGGTCGAGGTATCGGTGCCGTTGAGGTAGACCCGTCCTTCGGTCGGCTGATCCAGCATGGCTAGGATATTGAGGAGGGTCGATTTCCCGGATCCTGATTCCCCCATGATAGCGACGTATTCGCCCTTTTCCACAGTGAAGTGAATATCCTTTAAGGCTTCGACTTGCGTTCCTTGAAAGCGGGTTTTGTAGATTTTTTTGATATGTTGAACATCTAGTAGGGTCATGGTCCGTTCCTTTCTAGCTCGATAAAAGCTTCAATCCATTTTTACAAGTCTATTGTACTAAAACTGAAGCGCTTTCACCATAACATAACCTTACATTTTCCCTTTTATTTCTTACATTTTTGTAAGAAAGCAAAAAAACAGGCTGGGACAAAAGTCCTAGCCTCTTAATTGTTTTTGGATTGTCGAGCAAGACGCAGTGGTTGAGTGGGCTTTACTACGCTGATTTCATCAGCTTTTACAGCCCTACTAAACTGTGCGGAGGTGGGACGACGAAATCGAATTCTAACCAATTACCGATTTCTGTCCCACTCTCATTTTCATTTATGAATTATTCATCTGATGAAGATGAAGAGATAAAGGGTGCAATCATCTTATATGCATTTTTAAGAGCTTGTTCCATTGTGTCACGTGTAGATTTCAATTGTTGTGAAAAAGCAGTACGCCCTTGTTCAGGAACAACTGTATCATCTGAACCACCAGTTGAAAGTGCTGTATCAAATTGAGTTTTTGATTCGTCCAATGTCTTGAGAGCTGGCTCTACTTGTTGAGTATAGTTAGATCTCACTGATTCTGGAATTTGATCGCCTAGCTCTTGAGCATATTTTTTATAGTTATCTACTAATTTACTATAAAGAGTTTTCATATCACCAATTGTTTTGGCATTATCGATTTCTTCATCAGTCAACAAGACAACTTCTGGAATTTCAACTGAAGTTTTTGATGATTTAGATGAGCTTTTTGATTTGCTTTTTGAAGTAGATGATTTTTCTACTTTGCTAGAAGAAGCCTTTGCATCTTTGCTTGATGATTCCGAAGCAGTTTTACCAGAACATGCTGCTAAGGTTGCAACTGACAAGAGAGCCACACCGGCTGTAAGAAGTTTTTTCATCGTTATTCTCCTATAAATAAAGTTTGAATATATTTTAAATGATTTCCCTTTTATTGTCAAATGTTTTCTGTTTTTAAATACTTTTACAACGGCATTTATTACTACCTTTTAACATATTTTCTTTCCTAAATATCTTTTTATAATTTGGTTTTTTATTCATTTTATGAATAAATGAAAACCAGAAAACAATTATTTTCTGGTCTATTCTTCCTTCTTACTGATGAAGGATTTGAGTAAATGCTTCTTGAAGTTCCTTGTTGTCCGTTGGTTTTAGATACATCTTTCCACCATTGGTCGTTGGAGAATGAAAGACAATGGCTTCTCCCGTATCTGTAATGGCAAAGAAATAACTATGCACATCTGGATACTTGTCCCAATTGCTATAGCGTTCTACGATTCGGTATTTTGCATTTCCTTGGCCAGTATCTGTATAAATAGCATCCATCTTGCTATTGTCCCCTAGAGTGTAGAGGTTGTCTGGTCCTACATCACCGCCAGCAATGCCTTTTTGGTAGTTGGGTTGCCCCATCTTTTCGCCCCAGGTCTTCATAAATTCTGCTAATTTTGCTGATTTTTCAGCATTCCATGGTGTTTTATCCTGACTTTGGCTATTTCCCGCTGATGGTGTGCTGTCAAAGGTTTGCCAGTCAAAACTCTTGAGGTCCAGTTTATCCTCATCAGATTTTCCAAAAAGGGCATTCATATCTGACCCAGGTACCTGAACTTCTTCTTCCTGGACTTTTGTCGCGGTTTGAGGTGTCTTTTCTATTCGTGAAAGCACGGCTACACCACGGCCAGTTCCCGACAACCAGCTGACTTCTAAGACATCTCCACCCTTATAGAGAGTTGTCGCATTGCGCGCTCCTCCGTGTCCAGCGACGAAACCTTCTGCAAGCAAGGTCGGCTTTTGGTCCTTGAGGTAGTAGACTCCTGTCGCAAAGTAGCTCCCATCGGTTTGCTGGTTGGCGATGATCATCTCATCTACCCCATCGCTATTTAAGTCCTTAAAGGCATAGCGAACAGCTGCTGGCTGATTGATGACAGTCTCGATCACCCAGCTATTGATCATCCGATCTTCTTTGGCTAATTCATCATTCAATTTTGAAATAGCATCCACATCATTTGAAGTGGCAAAAATCTTTTGATAGTCTGAAAAAACAGACTGGTATAATTGTTTGTTATCTGCTTTTTTCGTCTGTTTTTTTGTGCTTGTCTGGCTCGTTGCAGCCTCTTTTTTGGGACTAGACTGGCGTTGGTATCTTTGGTAACATCCTGTTAACAAGACCATACTCGAAGCCGCTAATCCCAACTGCATCCATTGTTTTCTTTTCATCTAATCTCCTTTAGTCTCCCGTGTTTTCATACTGAACTTTATTATACTAAAAAAAGAGTGAGGAAGGAATCCCTTCTTCACACTTAGTTTTCTTTATTTGGTTTGGTTCTACGATCCGTTTGACTTTCAATATGCTCTTTCACCAAGGCAACCACCTCATCATTGGTTGGAAGATCCGAGTGCTGAGCATCTTCCCCCGTCACTGTGATCTCCGTATAACTAGCAGCTTGGTTTTGGTAGATATATTTCCCAGCAGAAACACTGGCATCTGGGACCAACTCATCGGAATCATAGGTGATGGTTCCTGCTACTGAATACATATAAAGTGTATTAGGGATGGCTTTTTTTCCCTTGATAAAATCGGCCAACATCTCAGATTTATTTTTAATATTGGTTTCCGTGAAATTATAGGGAGTTCCGATGGTCATGAGTGTCTTGAGATCCACATCATAATCTTCTAGATATTTTTCGATAAAGGCTGTATAAATCAAGCCCCCGTTAGAATGACCCAAGCCCTTGAAATTATTAAAATTGTATTTTTCTTGAAGGGCTTCAAAGGCTTGATTGAATAGTTTAGCCTGCTTTTTAATATTGCTATAGCCATCTTTGTTGTTTTCAAAACCAACCACAATCACTGGTTCATTGTCCTTGGCATCAATACTACCGCTATAGGTGATATTCCCATCATTCCATACCTTGACCTTGAGAAGACTGTGCTTGGTGCCTTGGCGGCCTTGGTTGAGCTTGGTCACCAAACCATCAAAGCGGTTCTCTGTTGCTGAGCTTCCTGGAATCATAATGATGGGCGACAGTTTGGAATTATAAAATTTCTCGATTTTTGAAACATTGGTTCGAGTCCAGCTATAAGAAGGAATGGCTAAACCGATCAAGAAAAGACAGACCAAAGTGAGGACGATGGCTGTTTTTTTAGAGACTTTCATCGCTTTCTCCTTTCACTTTTAGATCTTTTCGAATACGATTTCCCATGCGGACAAATGGTAGATAAAGGAGCACGTCTATCGCAAAACAAAGTATACTCACAGCTAAGGCTCTCAGACTTCCTCCCGTTCCAATGAAAGCATAGAGAAGGCTAGGAGTCCCATCTGCCACTGGATAGACGGCTGCTGGCATAAGCTTAAAGCACAAAGCCACAGCAGCGATGGCCATATTGACCAAGGGGATCAATAAGAAGGGAATCACATATAGAAGATTGAGCAGGACTGGAATCCCTACCATGAAGGGGGCACCGTTATTAAAGAGGCCTGGAAAAATACTGAGGAGACTCACTTTCTTGTCCTTTCGACTGTGGGAGACCAGTAAGATCGCTACCAAAAGTGCTAGGACAGCGCCAATTCCAGCTACCATGCCAAAACTCCGATACAAATTGGTCAAAGTATAGAGATGAGGAATCCCCGTCGTTGTATGATGGGTCACAGCGTAATTCAGATTTTCTAAAGCAAAACTGTCATCCGCAATTGAGTTTAGGGCAAAAGCCTGACTGTTGCCGACCCAAGCTGATAAGCCACTGAAGAGTCCCATGACAAAGGTGGACAGGAGATGATGACTGCTTATAGTCAGAGAACTAAAGAATTGACCGATCATTTGAAAAATACGGTACTGATTGCCAAGAAGGAGGAAAATATTCAGGCTAACCCCTAGAACCAAGGACAAGAAAATGGGACGCACAGTCTTGGGCTGATAGATAAAGTCTTTGTCCACAATCTGGTCGTCACTAGCCTTGGATAGTCGAAAGATTTGTCCGATTAGATAGCCTAAAACAATGGCTAAGAGGATATTTGTCGTCGCAGGTAAGTTAATTCTTGTCAGTTGCCCATCATTGAGTGGTCCCACCAACAATTCCTGAGACCCTACAATCAAGCTGACCAAAAGAGCAGTCACGCCGGCTGTCCCCGTACTTCGACCATAGTGCCCAGCTGTATATTTCCCAGCGAAGTAGGTTGCTAAAGGCCCTGCTAGACCTCCTAGAAAGTTGGAAAAATTAATAAGAACCTGGCTGATAGCTTGATTCCATGGCAACCAACTGTCCATCGAAAAGAGCTGATGGATATAGCCTCGATCAGAAAAGACCGATAAGGCAATCACTCGAATGATTCCTGAAAATAAGAAAAAAGGAAATAAGGAAACCAGGGTTTTCTGGGAAATCTGAATAAAACTTTTTTCTCGTAACCAGAAAAACTTCTGGACTAAATACTTGGTCATGGCGCCCCCTATTGGTGTGTTCACATTGCTTGCTTTCTTCTTATTATATCATAGTGGTGAGCAATCCCTTTCATTTGGAGAAGCATCATATTTTGAGAATACTTTTAAAATTTTCATAATTTTTGAAAAACTCTTTGACAGGGTTCTTCATTTCCACTATACTATTTCTTAGCTAGTAAAATGATGACTCATTTTGATGTCGGACTTGCTCTACTGTTAGCAATTGAGTCTGACAGAAAATCAGATCGCTACGATGAATTTTCATTCCATTTTACAACATGATAGGAAGATTTAGGAGGAATCAGACGTCTATGTCACAAGAAAAAATTTCAGCCAAGGTCTTGTTCGCGATCTTTGCGACAGGGATCCTTTCCTTTTGCGGGGTGGCTGGAGAGACTGCCATGAATATCACCTTCCCGATATTGATGAAGGAATTTGAGATCAATACCGCAACCGTCCAGTGGGTTACGACCATCTATCTTCTAGTGGTTGCCTGTGTAGTCCCCTTATCTGCCTACCTCAAGCGTTCCTTTAAAATGAAGTCCATCTTTTTAGTTGGAAATCTCCTATCTGTTTTAGGTGTTCTCATTGACTTCCTAGCTCCAAGTTTTGGCTTTGTAGTCCTGGGGCGATTGGTCCAAGGAATGGGGGTTGGTTTTGCCCTTCCTCTGATGTTTAATATCATTTTAGAGCAGGTCCCAAAACGCAAGATCGGTCTCATGATGGGAGTGGGGACCTTGATTACAGCCATTGCACCCGCTATTGGGCCTACTGTCGGGGGACTCTTAACAGCTAGCTTCGGCTGGCGGTCCATCTTTTTAGTTCAATTCCCGATCCTTCTGGCTTCACTAGTTGCAGGACTTCGCTCCATTGAGCAAATCAGTAAAGTCAAGCGGGAAACCTTTGATATCGTGAGCCTTCTTGCCATCATTTCCCTTTTCATAGGGTTGATTCTAGGTATTCATGGCCTAGCGGATCATGCGTTCTTCAGTTTTTCTGTGCTTGGTTGGCTGGTGATCGGAACCTTGGGACTGGTCCTTTTGGTCTGGCGGTCCAATCAGTTAGAGAATCCCGTTATCAATCTTTCTATTTTGAAAAATCATCGTCTCACTGGCCATATTCTAGCCTTCTTCACCTTTCAATTAGGCTCTCTTGCCATGAGTTTTCTTCTTCCTAATTATGTCCAATTGGTCAACCACTCAAGCACTACGCTTGCAGCCTTGATGCTGCTTCCAGGGGCCATCATTGGAGCTGGTTTTGCTCCCTTCTCCGGTCTGATTCTAGATAAACTGGGGGCCCGCAAACCGATCCTCCTTGGAGCTGCTTTCATCCTTCTGGCCCATTTTCACTTCACCCTCTTGGGCCTAAAGCTGACAAATGGCTTGATTCTCATCTTTTACATGCTCTTCATGACCGGTATGGGACTTGCCTTCGGCAATATCATGACCAACGGACAGAAACAACTAGCGCTGGATGAGCAACCCGATGCCAATGCGATCTTTAATACCTTGCAACAATTTGCAGGTGCTGTTGGAACAACTCTGGCTTCCTTGATCGTTGCCATGAGCCAAGCCAATCAAAAGCTGGATTTCACCCAAGCCACAGCGAAAGGAAGTCGCAACGGTTTCATGGCCTTATTTGCCTTAGGTATTTTCCAACTCCTTCTCTTATTTTGGGTGGTGGGAAAAGATAATGAAACGAACTAATTTATCTCGTCAAAAAACAGCAGGAAGCCTGCTGTTTTTTGTTATCCTTTCCGCACTCGCGTTAGAATGCCATCAGGATCCTCAAAAATTATGCCACTTCTGCTAAATAAAGCTTGATAGGATAGGGGTATGCCAAATTCTCTCTCCATTTTGCTTGTAATGTCAAATTTTACAACTAAAAGATTCCATTAAATTGTCGAACTTTTATCATTTGAGTTAAAATCCTTGCTTTCTTTTTTAGATTTAATTATAATCATTCTAAATAAGAAATAAGGAGACAAGTATGACTGAAACAAAACATGGAGTAGATGAATCATTTAACGACCGCTTGAATATCTTGAGAGCTGCTGTTCTCGGAGCTAATGATGGGATCATTTCTATTGCTGGGGTGGTTATCGGGGTAGCCAGTGCCACACCAAACATCTGGATTATTTTTCTTTCTGGCTTATCAGCTATTCTGGCAGGTGCCTTTTCGATGGCGGGAGGTGAGTATGTCTCCGTTTCCACACAAAAAGACACAGAAGAAGCCGCTGTTAACCGTGAGCAAGCCTTGTTGGATCGCGATCCAAAGTTAGCTAGAGAATCTCTCTACCATGCTTATCTTCAAAATGGAGAATGCGAAACTTCTGCAAAGATTTTGACAGAGCGCGCCTTTCTCAAACACCCCCTCAAAGCCCTGGTCGAAGAGAAATATGGTATCGAATATGAGGAGTTTACCAATCCTTGGCATGCTGCTGCATCTAGCTTCCTTGCTTTTTCTGTTGGTTCCCTTCCTCCAATGCTCTCTATCATTCTCTTTCCAGTTGCCTATCGCATTCCAGTGACAGTCTTCGTTGTTGGACTATCCTTGATCTTCACTGGCTATACCAGTGCGAAACTGGGAAAAGCTCCAACCAAGCAGGCCATGCTTCGCAACCTGATCATTGGCCTTCTCACCATGGGTGTGACTTACTTCTTCGGACAATTGTTTAGTATTTAAAAAAGCTGAGACTTCTGTCTCAACTTTTGAGGATAAAATCTTCTAAAAAACTTTCCTTAGGTGAGTACGGACGTCAGCGAACTTCATAGAAGTTCCATGACTAATTATTGAGCCTAAGGTCTCAATAATTCCGAGTGCCTGAAACAACTGCGTTTCAGGCACTTTTCTCACAGCGGAAAGTTTTAAATCTCTTTAAATGACTAAAAATAGTAGTCATTATTTTGAAGTTTTATCTATATAGTATAGTTTATGTAAAAAGTAGTTCGCCAACATTCTAGCTGGAACCTAAGTTTCAGCTTTTCTTATGCTTCCAATAGGGCTTGGGCTTGTTTTTCCAATCCTGCGACTGCTTCGTCTGTCAAGACCAATTCACCTGTTGCCCAGGCTTCTGGGTTAACGGTTGTTCCAGTGAAGTCCCCCACTACTTGGGTACGAACGAATGGCAAGAGGGCTTGGTAGGCTGCAAACATTGGCTCGTGTCCTGCATTGGCGACTGAAGAGACTGTTACGATCTTGTCTTGAAGGGCAGATGGACCACGAGTTTCTGATAGGTCAAGCGCACGGCTGAGCCAGTCGATTAAGTTTTTCACCACGCCTGGAATGGCAAAGTTATAAACTGGTGAGAAGATCCAGATGGCATCCGCAGCAAGGACCGCATCACGCGCCGCTTGAACTGCTGGCAAGGTAGGTGTTTCCAAATCTTGGTTCATCATAGGGATGTCCTTGTAGTCCAAGTAAGTTACTGTTGCTTTTCCTTCAAGAAGGCTTTCTGCTTTCTGAGCCATTTGGTGGTTGAAAGATCCTTGGCGGAGGGATCCGACGATAAATAAAATGTTTTTCATAGATGTTTCCTCTTTCCGTTGTATGATTATTTGTTACAATAGCTATTATACAGGATCGAAATGTAATTTCAAGGACTACAACTTGTGATTTACTAACTCTTATTACATTTACTAAGCGAGTTTTAAGAGGATAGATGCTAAAAACCCCTGCTCACATGTTTGGTCTCCTTCTAAAATCTCAACGGACTCTACGAGCATATCCAATGATTTCGTGTAGGGAATCCCCTCACTCCTGCCATTCGAAAAAATTGCAGAAAAGAGGCTGGGACAAAAGTCCTAGCCTCTCAATTGTCTTTGGATTGTCGAGCAAGACGCAGTGGTTGAGTGGGCTCTACTACGCTGATTTCATCAGCTTTTACAGCCCTACTCAATTGTGCGGAGGTGGGACGACGAAATCAAATTCTAACGAATGACCGATTTTTGTCCCAGCCTCCTCTCTTTTAGGCATGCTCCAATCCTTTTCGTGTGTTTTCCTTGATGGTTTCGGCTGAATGGAGTAATTTTTCTTTTTCTTCTTCTGTCAAATGCAGGTCCAATCGTTCGATAATTCCTTTTCGACCTACAATCGCTGGGTAGCCAAGATAGGTTCCGTATTCTGGGCGATAATTAGATACAGGCATTTCTTCGTGGCTATCATTGATCACAGCTTCTGCTAAGCGTTGGGCTGCTGCAGCAATTCCAAAATTGGTATAGAATTTGCCAAAAAAGACAGTATGACCACCACGCAAGGACTCGTAGTTGATGGCATCAAGCTCTTCTTGAGAGAAGAGATCGGTAATAGCGTGTCCTTTGACACGGACCTGACTCCAAGCAACAAATTGAGAATTTCCATGCTCACCAAGGTTATAGCCTGATACACTAGCAGGATTCACTTGCAAGCGATCTGCGACGGCGCGCTTCATGCGAGCTGTATCCAGCAAGGTCCCCGTCCCAATCACCTGCTCTTTTGGAAGGCCGGTGTATTGTTGGTAGAGTTGAGTGACTGCATCGACCGGATTGGTCACTACCAATAAGACCCCGCTAAAGCCAGAAGCCTTCAAATCACGCGCTACTTGCACCACTTGCTTGCTAGTAAAAGGAAGCTCCGCAAAACGGTCATCTGTGTTATTAGCCTGCAACTCGATATTTCCAAGAGTCGACACCACAACATCCGCATCTTTTAAAGCCGCGTAGTCATTAACCGTGATATGAACCGGATACCCCGTATTGGCAACTGTATCACAGAAATCCAAGGCATCTGCCTTGACCTTTTTCTCATTGGTATCAATCAAGACCAAGTGATCACAGGTGTGTTTCAAAATCATGCTGTGGGCCAAGGTCGCACCCACATGCCCCAAACCAATAATACCAATTTTTCTTGTCATCAGAATCCTCTTTTCTAGTATCGATCACACTGTTGGTGAGGATAGCTCTTTGTTGACTCTATTCTACCACAATTCTAGAAAGGCGGATTGAAAAAAACGGGAAAATTTTCAAGTTTTTCAAAAAAGAAAAGAGGCGATGCCTCCGTTAACGACTTAGGAAAGAAGAGTCTCAATTTCTTCAATGGACAAGCCCGTCATCTCTGAGACAAGATCAGGCGTCGTCCCGCGTGAGACCATTTCGCGGATTAACTGTTTACGCCCTTGCTCTAGACCTTCTTCGCGTGCTTCGTCTATGGCTGTCTCCATGGTCATATCATAATTTTCTTGAATCCGAATTCGCTCGTCTATCATGATCTTCTCCTCCTTGGTCCAGCCCAATCTTACCCTAACATAGATTTGATTTCTTCCAGCGACAAGCCCGTCATTTCTGAGACAAGCTCAGGCGTCATCCCTCGTGAGACCATTTCGCAGATTAACTGTTTGCGCCCTTCTTCACGCGCTTCATCAATAGCCGTCTCCAGGGTCATATCATAATTTTCTTGAATCCGAATTCGCTCGTCTATCATGGTCTTCTCCTCCTTGGTCCAGCTAGATGAATCTAGTAATGAATCTGCGTGGGCTACAGCCTGACTGGGAACTTTTGTAAAGGGAAGATTCCCAAAAAACTCCAACCACTGTCTACCTGCATCTGTCAGATTCTCATCTTTATTATACTTGTCTAGCTCTAAAAAGGCAACCTGCAGAAGATTTTGGTGCTTACCATTTTTATAATAGGCCTTGAGTTGCTTGCCAGACCGGCTATTGGTCAGCCAGTATTTATTGATGGCAGCCTCTTCGTCCAGTAAGAGCGACTTCTCCAAAATCGCAATCCCATAGACGGGCTCCATCTGCTCGTACATCTTATGTGTCTGTCCTTGCTGTCGCAGTTTTTGTACATTCTCCACCAGCTGATTGGCCAGATAATAATGGAACCGATTCAAAAAATACTGCTGCTTGCGAATCTGGATCTCGATGATCACCTCGGTCCCATCATGAAGCTTGGCTCTCACATCCACCGCAGTGGAGAACAAGTCATCCTCCTCATAGGCCATGCTGTGAGGCTGGCTTCCCTCCACAATCTGAGCGTCCGCCACATCCAGCTCTAAAATATCTCGAATAAATGCTGCCGTCACCTCTGGCAAACTAAAAATCTTCTTGGCCATGATGTCCAAGGTCGGCGATACATGCGCGTGTCTTTTCTGCATCCCTGCTCCTTTTCGATAAAAAATAGAGGAGAGGTCCCTCTACTTTTATAATTCGAAAAAAATTTAGGGAATAGTTAAACCTCTTCTGTTTTTCCTATCCACTTATCAATAAGATTCTTAATTATCAAGCCCAAACTTTGTTAATGTTGAATCGATCTTTCTATTAGGTTATTTTTCATAGATTAACGATCAAATATCTGAGTATACTTCTACTAATGTTTGTATCTTTTGTAAAACTTCTTGTTTCTTACGTTCACGAGCTCCTTGTCTACGAGAAGTCGGTGGAATAATCGAATCCAAGTCAGCTCCACTATTCTCAGCATAACCACGTTGAATAGATCTATCAATAAATAACTGATAATCTTTCACAAGCTTTTCAGACTCTGCCAATTCACGAATAGCGACTGCTTTACGTTCTTTACCATAAGCGTAGAATGCATTGATAATCTCATCATGATCTTTCAAACTCGCTAAATCAGTATCATTAATAAAACCAATTACCAACTCTTCCTTAGCACGAATATCAATACTTGAGCGGATGACACGGCTAACTTCAGCTTTCATTGTTTCCTTAGACTCAGAGTTCTTCGATTTTTCGACAATCAAAGCAAGGATATAGTCTAGATTAATCTCATCTGTTTTTAAGAGTTCAATCTCAAATTCAATATCTGAAAGGTCAACACCTAAGTCTTTTGTTCTTTCGTAATTTTTAAGGTTTAAGAATTCATCTCGAATTTCTACATAAGAACTCCTTAAATCTTGGAGATAACCTTCCGAGATAGGTTTATCGATTTCTTGAAACTCATCATAATTTCGAAGGACATTATCAAGCTTCAGAAACTCACCAAATAACTTAACAAATTCTTTTTTATCATGTTCTGTTTCAATTTCTTGTGGATTAGGGAATCTTTCCAGAATTTCCTGACAGACTTCTGTATAACCTTTGACCTTAATACTCGTTACCTGATCCACGAAACCATCCATGTATTCGCTAAAACTTTTTTCTAAGATAATATCAAGTTTATTGGTATCCCCAAAGGTTTTGATAGCTTCTTGCGTAGCCTTTTCTAAATCACGGAAACAAACGATATTACCAAAAGGTTTAACCTCGTTAAAAATTCGATTGGTTCTCGAGAATGCCTGAATCAATCCATGATAACGAAGATTTTTATCTACAAAGAGAGTATTCATGGTTGGAGCATCAAATCCTGTCAAGAACATACCAACGACAATTAGTAAATCCACTTCCTTAGATTTAACTCGTTTAGAAAGGTCACGATAGTAATTTTGAAACTCTTTCCCATCAGTCGAAAAGTTGGTCTTGAACATTTGATTATAGTCGTAAATTGCTTTAGAAAGAAACTCTTTAGATGAAAGAGGCATAGCTGCATCTTGAGGATCTAGCTCTTCATCTTGAATCTCACCATAAGCTGACTGCTCTTCGTTAGGCGCAAAGCTAAAGATCGTTGCGACCTTCAAACGCTTAGACTCTGGTAATTCTGCTTGTTGTCGTTGAAGTTCTTCATAGTATAATTTCGCAGCTTCAATACTTTGTACTGCTAACATAGCATTAAAACCTTGCATCTTCTTTTGTTTATGAGTGTAATATATACTCCGATGCGTCTTATCATTATAAACTCTCAAAAGGTACTCTGTGATAGTTGCTATCCGTTCTGGATGCAAAAGGAGTTCCTTCTCCATCTTTTTGAGCTTCTTCTCATCAAGCTCTCGGCCTACCGCTTTTTCCGCTTCTCTATACTTATTGATTTCAGGTTTGATATAGTTATAGTCAACCTTGAACTTCAGGACCTTTTTGTCCCGAATAGCATCTGTGATAACGTAGTTATGAAGTTGCTCTCCAAAAACCTCTTGTGTTGTTTCTCCCGTTAAGCTATTTTCTGGGAAAATCGGAGTCCCTGTAAACCCAAATAAGGCATACTGTCTAAAAGCTTTTTTAAGCCGTTTTTGTGCTTTCCCAAACTGAGAGCGATGGCACTCGTCAAAAATCAAGACACATTTCTTACTATAGATCTCATGATTTGGATTTGCTGTTATAAATTTATTTAACTTTTGAATAGTTGTGACAACAATTCGATCATCATTTTCTTCAATACTACGTTGGAGTTCTTTTGTATTGTTACTACCATTGACTGAATTTGGTTGGAATTTTTGATATTCCTTCATGGTTTGATAGTCTAGGTCTTTTCTATCCACCACAAAAATGACTTTATCAATATAGTCCAACTCTGTGGCCAATCGAGCAGTTTTAAAACTAGTCAATGTTTTTCCAGAACCCGTCGTATGCCAGATATAACCACAGGCATTGATAGTACCAAAATTCTTCATTTCATTCGTGGAATGAATCTTTCGTAAAATACTCTCTGTTGCTGCTATCTGATATGGGCGCATGATGAGTAATGTATTATCAGCATCAAACACACAATACTTGGTCAAGACTTCCAAGAGAACTCGTTTGCTCAAAAAGGTAACAGTAAAGTCCTCGAGGTCATGAATGATTTTATTTTTTCTGTCTGCCCATTCACAGGTGAACTCATAATGATTTTTATTTTGAGCTGTCGTGTTGGCAAAGTAGCGTGTATAAGTCCCATTGGAAATAACAAAAATCTGAATATACTTATACAAAGAATTTTCGCTATTGAAGCTTTCCTTGCTATATCTATGGATTTGTTCAAAAGCTTTTTTAAGACTAACCCCTCGTCTCTTTAATTCAATCTGAACTAACGGCAGACCATTCACTAAAATAGTAACATCATAACGGTTGATATGACTACCCACTTGGGTTACCTGATTGATGACCTGCATGCTATTGTTATGAATATTCTTCTTGTCAATGATAAAGATATTCTTAATCCGTCCATCATCGAAGACAAAGTCATAGATATAATTCTCTTGAATTTTTCGAGTTTTTTCAACTAATCCTTCATTGGGACAGTCTAAATACTCTAGCACAAAGCGATCCCACTCAGCATCCGAAAAAGTCACCTTATTAAGTTTTTCTATTTGCACCTTGGCATTTGCTAAGAGCTCTTCAGGTGTATGAATAGTTAAGCGCTCATAATTGAGATGATTCGACAAGTCAGAAATCAACTGATTTTCTAAATCAGCCTCTGTCTGATATTCTCTATCCGTGCGATACTCTGGTTGATACTCAGCCAAGAGAATCCCTTCATTTGTTTCCGCAATTACTTCATGTATTTTTGAATAGTCAACCATAGCATGCTTCCTTTTTGTTTTAATTGAGATTCTTTCTCAAAATGATTAAAGACTTTATCTAGTAAAGTTTAATAATTGTTCTCGCCAGTATTCATACTGTTTCTGTCTTAGTTCTATTTCTTTTGGCAGACCTTCAGAAAGAGAATTGGTTAAGGTGTTGAAATGGTCAAGAATGGAGACAATACTTTCTTGTTCTGTAATGGATGGAACTACAATTTGAAATTTTTCCATATCCTTAGAATTGATTCGAACAACTTTTGTCCCAGTCACTTTTCTTTCCTTTTGAGATTGAAACGAAATCGATCTTAGCCAATAATTCAAGTACCGTGAATTTTGACTTGTACGAATGATATAACTATCTCCAGAAATTCCAATCTCTTCTTTTCCTTCCCAAACAATTGCTTTCCCGACATCTTCAACATTCTCAGATGTAGTTGCCATTACCAAATCATTTGGTTGGGCTTTTTTTAACTTTTTAAACACCATTTCACTAGTTTTGGAGAAAGTGTGAACTACTGTAAAATCATATTTAGTGTAAATTTGTCCATAGTGGATAACAGATCTTCCAACTTGGGTAAAATCTTTCTTCTGAAGACCATTTCCTCTTACAAATTCACAAATACTACCCAACTCCACTCGAATTGGTCCAAATACCCAGTTCAAGAGCCTAATGATGTCTTGTCTGTACTGTACTGTCAGTGTACTCGCCTTCGGCGACGAATGTCAAGAGTTTATCTCGGAAATATTCGTACTGTTTTTGACGCAGTTCAATCTCCTTAGGCAGTCCGATATTTAAGTCGTTACAAACCATATCAAAGTTGTCCAGAACTTGAACAATACGAGACTGGATTTCTAGAGAAGGTATTGGGATTTTTACATTTTTCAAACTATTCGCATTAAACTGGGGCTGACCTGCCTTTGAAACCAAATTATTAGCCTGTTTCCAGTACAATTCACTCTTTGAAAAGTGCCAATAGTATCTCGAATTCAACTTCTCTGATGGAGTAATTTTTATTAAGAAAGAGGCATACGCGCTAGTTTCATCAGTATCAATAAATAGAGTTTTCCCATATGTAGCACCCGTTCTAGCCATCAATAAGTCACCATGTTTTACTAGATAGTTTCTAGATTCTTCGGTTAAGGAAATATATTTTTTATCATTCGACTTGAGATAGCCATTTTCATCAATATCAGTAATTCGAATAAATCTAATATCTCCCGTCTCTTTTGCTTTATCAGTATAGCCATAATTAAATTTAGCTACTTCCCCTAGCGTCTTCCACTCAACCTGATAAACTTCATCTTCAAATGATAAGAGTTTATCTCGATAAAAAGAGTATTGCTTTTTACGTGAGGTCAATTCTGAGGTCAATTCTGAGGTCAATTCTGTAACATACTCTGTCATTTTGTCAAGTATTTGCACGATTTTTTCTTGAATTTTTATAGGAGGGACGGGAATTAATAGTTTAGTTAATTTATCAGATTTTAACGCAGGTATACCGGCGCCGTGTTGAAAATCCATAAGATATTTTTGATTCATTTTTAAAAAATGATATACAAATCTATTTTTCACTTGAGTTTCATCGGGAAGTATATAATAGCAGTGAGCATTAGCCCAAAATTTAGTCTCTACAAAATTGACAAAACCTGCAGAAGCACCACCTTGACTTACAATAATTGTATTAGCTTCGACATTGTAATCATTAGTTCTTCCTGAATAAGTTTGTCCTCCATTATACGCAGGATATAATCCATCATCTATCAACAGATTCTTGTTTAGCTGCTTACCTTTATTAACAGAACAAACTACTCCCAACTCTTTCCACTCAACGGGGCAGCTCTGGATTTCTTCTAGGATATTCATGATTTACCTCCTAGTTCCTCTACAATTTTATCTATCTCTGCACGCAAGTGGTCAATTCTGGCAACAGTCTCAGCGATTTCTTTATTGAGAACATCTATATCAATCTTCTCACGTGTATCTTCTTGTTCGACATAGGTAGATACGGAAAGGTTATAATCCTGCTCTGAACCAATCACTTCATTATCAACAAGAGCTGATTTGTAGTCCACACTTTGATAATTAGTAAATAATTCAACGATATGATCGATATTGTCATCCGTTAAGACATTGTTATTGGTCTCTTTTTTGAATTCCTTACTCGCATCGATAAAGAGGGTTTTATTTTCTAGCTTATTCTTCGCCAACACTAAAATCGTAGTTGCAATAGGGGTTCCGAAGAAGAGATTATCAGGCAGAGCAATCACTGCTTCAACAAAGTTGTTATCAACTAGATACTGACGAATGGTCTTCTCAGCACCACCACGATAGAAAATACCTGGGAAACAGACAATAGCTGCTCGACCTTTGTTAGACAAATGATTGAGACTATGCATGATAAAGGCAAAGTCAGCTTTTGACTTAGGAGCTAGTTTCCCTGCTGGCGCAAAACGGTCATCGTTTATGAGAGTTGGGTCTCCATCTCCTACCCATTTGACAGAGTAAGGAGGGTTAGAAACAATCGCATCAAATGGTTTTTCATCCAAATGCTGAGGATTTAAAAGGGTGTCTCCTCGCTTGATATCGAAGTTATTGTAGTTGATATTGTGCAAGAACATATTCATACGGGCCAAGTTATAGTTGGTCATATTGATTTCTTGACCAAAGAAACCATACTCCAAGATATGGTCTTCGTATTGCTTTTTCATCTGAAGCAAGAGCGAACCCGACCCACATGTTGGATCGTAGACCTTGTTAATTTTCGCCTTACCAACCATAACCAAACGAGCCAGTAATTTAGAAACTGTCTGAGGTGTGAAGAATTCACCACCACTTTTACCAGCATTACTCGCATAGTTTGAAATCAAGAACTCATAGGCATCTCCAAAGGCATCAATGTCATTTTCCTCAAAGTTGCCAAAGTTAATGCTATTGATACCATTAAGAATATCAGAAAGACGTTTATTTTTTTCTGGGACAGTACCACCAAGGATGTTACTTCGTGTGTCCAAATTATCAAATAATCCTTTGATATCATCCTCAGACTTGAATCCAATCGCTGATTTCTCAATATCTTGGAAAATATTGGCTAAATCTTCGTTTAAATTTTCATTTTGTGAAGCATTTTTGACGACATTCTCAAACAATTGACTAGGAAGGATAAAAAATCCCTTATCCTCAACTGTCCCTGGTTTGAAATCTCGCTCAGCTTCTTGGTCACTCAAATCAGCATAACGAAATTCTAAATCTCCAGCCTCGTGCTCGGCATGATCAAAATAATCAGCCATATGCTCAGAAATAAAGCGATAAAATAGAATTCCAAGTATGTACTGCTTGAAATCCCAACCGTCTACTGCTCCACGAACAGCGTCTGCAATCGCCCAAATTTTACGGTGAAGCTCCTTGCGCTCTGCATTTTCTTTACTTGCCATTTTTACTTTCCTTAATTAATCTATTATCCTTTCTATTTTATCATATTTTAGATACTAAAAACCATTCGTAATAATTTGAGTACGAATGGTTTAGCTTACATTTTTACTTAATCAATGATTAGTCTAGTTGAATCCCTTTTTCTGCTAGATTCTCCAGGCATTCACGAAGGTAAGTAACCCGGTGCTCGGGATAGATAGGGGTGCTCAAAGCTTCCTCTTCCAGTTCTGGATAGGCTGGGCAGGTCTTGCCTCGGTAGGTCGGCTCCCACCACTGGACTGACCTTGTAGCCACGAGCGGTCATCTCCTCCATGATCAGGCGGTGATAGGCATAGAGGCGATAGGGCGAGTAGTCAAAGACATAGTTGACCGTCGCGTGCTTCTTGCCCCAGCCATTACCCCTTAGGGCGCAGCATTCCCGGTGTTGGCCCAGGAGCTGGGGACGAGGGAGTTTGGGAATCAAGTCTTGGTGCCAGAGTCTCATCTATTGCCCTCCTAGCAGCGTCGAATCTTGTAAGTAGCGATTAGGGTAGCGCTCAAGGAGGGTCTGGATTCCCTTGATAAGATCCTCTTGCTGGGCTTGTCCATGCTGATACTTCTCAAGTAGCAACATAAAGTCTGCCTTTTCCTCTGCAGTCGCCTGCTTTTTGAAATAGCCCCAGATATGCTGGAAGGCATTGGAGACTTGGCCACGATTTTCCGGCAAGGCTAGCGCTTGCTGGATCAGGCCCTCGACATAGCTGACCTCCACCTGGTCTTGTTTGGGGTATTCTCGGATTTCCTTGTAGATATTACTCGAACGACTCAGCACCAGGTATTTATTTTTCGCCCATAGGACTTGGCAGTGATGTTTTTGATCCACTCTTGTCTCCTTTAGTTCTTCTCTCTAAATAGTCCTCCCATTATACCATGGAAAAGCTTCCTTTCATCAAAAAAAGCTAGACTTTTTGTCCAGCTTCTTTTCTTGATTACAAGGCTGTGATGGCAGTGATCAAACCAAAGACGATCCCTGGAGCATTGGCTGCAGCAAGTGGGATATCACGTTCTTTTTTGAAGAGTCCGTAGTAGACCCAAAGACTACAGTTGATGGCTGCGACAAGGGGTTGAACAAAGTTTCCTTTGTGACCAGCGAGATTATCCATAATTTGTGGGAAGTAAGAGACATACATCATAACAGACATAAAGGTTGCAACCCAACCAAGGATTTTCATTTGTTTTTCATTCATTTTCATGATGCCTTTCATTTTTTAAGTACGCACTATTCTACCTCTTCCCCTCTTAAAATTCAAGTCTTTTATCAACTGTTACCAAACTGTAAAGTGTCACAATCTTGTGATTTTGAAGGGCACAAAAAACCATTTCTTAACCATGATTTTTTCTTGTTTCTAAGATTTTAAAAAAGACACATTGTCTAGTTTTTTCAAAATGTAATAGTTTTCAAGCGAAATCTTGTGCAAGTTTATTGCTCAAGACCTGTTCTTATGGTAAAATGACGATTAGAGGTAGAAATAGATGAATAAACAAAAAATAAACCAAATCGTTGGCTCGATCGGTGCCTTTATTGGTATTATCGTTTTCATTGCTTACATTCCACAAATTATTGCTAATTTACAGGGAAACAAGGCCCAACCTTTCCAACCCTTGTCAGCAGCTATATCTTGCTTGATTTGGGTCATATATGGTTGGACAAAGGAACCTAAAAAAGACTGGATTTTGATTATTCCGAATTCGGCAGGTGTCATCCTAGGTGGATTGACTTTCCTAACATCACTTTAATAGAAATCGAACAACGACTGAACTCTACTGGTTCGGTCTTTTTTTGTGTATTCCTTTAAACAACCAAAAGACAATTGCGATCGGATTTTGAACAAAAAGCCCGCCATGAGCGAGCTTAAAAAGTTTACAATTTTTTTCTTTGAATAAGCTAAGTTGGGCTATTGTGCAAAAAATCAATATGATTTCTAATTATTCATAATCTATATTGAAACTTTCCGCCGTGAGAAAAGTTCCTGAAACACGATTGTTTCAGGAACTCGGGAGTTTTGAGCTTCTTTTTCCTAAATCTGCACAATCTTGCGGTAACTCCGAGAGGTGATCCAAAAGACGATCAGGTAGGTGATGAGAAAGACAGCACAGACACTGAGGGTCACGACGAGGACTTGGCCACTATTGATGACACCGAGGACTTTGAGAATCAGGCGAATCATATGGTAGGCAAAGGCCAGGTGGACAAAGGCAAAGACGAGGGGAAGGAAGAAGACGGTCCGCACTTGACGGTTGATGGTCCGTTTGACCTCGTTTTCATCAAGCCCCACCTGTTGGAGGATGACGAAGCGGTCACGGTCTTCATAACCTTCCGAGATTTGCTTGTAGTAGATGACGATGACCGTTCCGACCATAAAGATCAGTGACAAGAAAATCCCGATAAAGAAGATGCCACCAAAGAGACTATTTACCTCCGCGTCATCAGTGGCACGGTTACCCCCATAGATATATGTTCCTTGGGCCTGTTGGCTACTCAATTCATCGATCATCTTGTCATAGCTGGCTGCCAGTTTGAGCTGCTGGTCTTCACCAACATTGACATTGAAGCCACCATAGATATTGGTATAGATGGCAAGATCCGGAAACTGAGCGACAAAGGCTGAAAGGTCTGGCACGACCAGGTAATTGAAATCCTCCGTCAGCATATTAAACTGATTTGGAACATGATCGGTGATAAAATCCTTGCTCACTTCTTCCTTGACTTGGAAGTCTTGCCCATTGATGGTCAACTGCTTTTGCCCTTTAAGAGCCTTGTTGTGGGCAAAGAGAAGGACTTGATTGCCGGTCAGATCGACGTGTTCCCCTGTCATCTGCTCATAGCTAGCTGCATCAAAGACCATAAAGACGGTTTTAGGAGTGACGCTGCGTTCATCAGCTGGATAGACGGTGAAATCCGTACCCTTTTGTGATTTAACCCCAAAGTTGGCATAGGTCATCAGGTCGCGATTCTTGATCTCAAGCTGGTGCTCAGAGGCAAATTCATCAAATTTCTGATTGATTAGCTCCAGATCTACCCCTTTTCCTTGAACAGAGAAATCATGTGGAGGCATGATTTTCTTGAACATTTCACCACCAACATAGATGTTAGTGGCAGCAGAGATCGTTACCAATACCATGGTTGAGAGGATGGCTATAGTCGCAAGCCCCACCGCATTTTTCTTCATGCGATAGATGAGGTTAGAGACCGAAATCATGTTGTTGGGTTGGTAATAATACCCCTTCTTTTTCTTGAGTAGGTGCAAGAAGACGGTGATCCCTGCATTAAAGAGCAAGTAGGTCCCAATCATAACCAAGACAACGGCTAAAAAGAAGATCAAAATCGCAGACATGGGGTCTTTGACAGACAAAGCTAGGTAGTAGCCAAAACCGAGAGAGGCTAAGCCCAGGATGGTTTGGGGCCACAAGAAGCGGGCTTTCTTTTCACCACTGGCCTTTTCACGCGTCAATTGCAGAGCATTCAATCGAAGAATGCGCCAAGCGTTGAGAAGAACCAAGAGGGCAAAGATGAGACCAAAGGTGACAAAGACCAAGACTACAATCATAGGTTGGAAGGTGGATACCAGCTGGACCTTCATCTTCATCAGTTTCAAGAGAAAGGCAAAGATCAGCTTGTCAAAGAGGGCTCCGATCAAGACACCGCTTGAGATAGTCACAAAACCAAAAATCAAGAGCTCCTTGAAAATCATACTGATGAGATGGCGCTTTTCAAGGCCGAGCATGCTGTAGATTCCCAGCTCCTTGGAGCGGTTTTTCATGACAAAGCTATTGGCATAGAGCACGATGATAGCCCCCGCAACATTGACCACGAACAGTCCCAAGCCAAGGGTGAAGAGCATGGGAGATCCCCCTCGAAGCTGAGAAATGTGGGGATTAAAGGTCAGGGAGTCAAAGAGGTAGGCGATGGTCACTGCGAGAATGACCGCAATCGCAAAGGGATAATAGAGCTTGCGGTTCTTGATCAGATTGGAGCAAGCTAATTTAGTGGTTAATCGTAACATCTACTCCACCTCACTTGCCATGACCGTCAAGGTATCCGAGATTTCTTGGAACATCTGACGCTCTGTCTTTTCCCCACGGAAGATCTGGTTGTAAAGAATTCCGTCCTTGATAAAGAGCACGCGCTTGGCCCGAGCTGCCGCGGCGGTCGAGTGGGTTACCATGAGAATGGTTTGACCCATGCTATTGATATCTTCAAAGACGTCGAGCAACGCAGCCGAAGACTTGGAATCCAACGCCCCTGTTGGCTCATCGGCAAGGAGGATTTCAGGTGAGGTGATGATAGCCCGTGCTACGGCCACCCGTTGTTTTTGCCCACCAGAGATTTCGTAAGGGTATTTTTCAAGAAGCTGGTGAATGCCCAATTCCCGACTCACGCTATCTACCTTCGTCATCATTTCCTTGACGGGTCTGCGAGAAAGGACTAGAGGGAGGAGGATATTGTCCTTGACAGACAAGGTATCCAGCAGGTTAAAGTCTTGAAAGACAAAGCCTAGTTTTTCGCGACGGAAGCTGGACGCATCCTTGTTCTTGATGGTCGAAGTATCAGTGCCGTTGAGGTAGACTCGTCCTTCGGTCGGCTGATCCAGCATGGCTAGGATATTGAGGAGGGTCGATTTCCCGGACCCTGATTCCCCCATGATGGCGACGTATTCGCCATTTTCCACGGTAAAATGAATGTCCTTTAGGGCTTCAACTTGCGTCCCTTGAAAGCGGGTTTTGTAGATTTTTTTGATGTGTTGAACGTCTAGCAATGACATACTTTTCTCCTTTTACTAGTAGATCAAGAAAAATTCTTGGGTTTGTTGCAGGACTTGGAGACCAAATTCCGTCTTTTCCAGATCGGTTTGCTCATTTGGTTTCTTAATCTTTTTGGGTTGTTTCATCCATTTCAAGAGTTTCATTTTCTTGACCTCCTTCATTTGATGAGACTATTGTATAAAAAATAAAAGGCGGCTACCATAACCTAACCTTTCATTTTACCGTTTATTTCTTACATTTTTGTAAGATGGAAAAAACTAATCCATGACCAACTTCTTCTCTTCAAAGCGAATAGCGACGGTTGTGCCTTGGCCAACCTCTGAGTGGAGGCTAATCTTGTGGCCTAATTGCTCTGCGATTTTCTTAGACAGATAGAGCCCCAGACCTGAGGATTGCTGGGTCATGTGGCCATTGTAACCGGAGAAGCCCCGCTCAAATACGCGGAGGACATCGCTATTTTTGATTCCAATCCCGCTGTCTTTTATATAGAGGGTCTGGTCTTTGAAATAGATCTCAATTCCACCTGTACTGGTGTACTTGAGGCTATTGGACAAGAGTTGCTCGATGATGACCAAGAGCCACTTTCGATCGGTAATGACGGCGACATCCAAATCATGCAGGTTCACTGTCAAGTTCTTTTGGATAAAAAAGAGGGCATATTTGCGGACCACTTCTTTGACCAAGTCCTCTAGCGACACGCGCTTTAAGACCAGATCGTCATGAAAACTCTCCAGCCGCAGGTACTGCAGAACCAGATTGGCATAGGAGTCAATCTTGAAAAGCTCCTGCTCCATCTGCTGCTTGACAATAGGTGTCTCGACATCTTGGACCAAGAGCTGGCTAGCTGCAATGGGCGTCTTAATCTGGTGAACCCAGAGGGTGTAGTAATCCATCAGGTCATTGAACTTGGCCTGGGCTACTTTGCCTTGCTCCAGGCGCGCCTGTTGTTCTTCTGTATATTTTTCATAAAGGAGATGTTCCAGTGGTGAGGCAAGCTCTATTTCCTCATACAGCAAGGCTTTGCGGTACTCCTGAAAGGTCATAGCGAAATCCCAGATCAAGATACAGAGGGTAAAAAATCCTAGCATCAGAGTCGCATAGAGGAAAACCGTCCCCGTCTCTGGAAAGAGAATGGCAAAGACCAAATCGACCATCAAAAAGATGACCACTAGATAGAGCAGGCGCCTGCGGGATACCACATACTGCCAAAAGATGTTTCCATATTTATTCATGGATCAACCCATAACCGATGCCTTTCTTGGTTTCAATGAAGTTTGACAAGCCAGCCTCTTCTAGTTTCTTGCGTAGCCGGGCCACATTGACAGACAAGGTATTGTCATCAATAAAGAAGTCGCTATTCCAGAGCTCTTTCATCATATCATCGCGCGCCACGATACTGCCCGCATGCTCAAACAGGACGCGCAGGATCTGAAATTCATTCTTGGTCAACTTGATGACTTCCCCTTCATACACCAAGTCCGTGGACTTGAGATTGAGGATGGCTCCCCGGTGTTCCAGCAGATTTTGATCTGTCCCAAATTCATAAGAGCGGCGCAAGAGTCCTTGGACCTTAGCAAGGAGCACATTTTGATCAAAAGGCTTGGTGACAAAGTCGTCTCCACCCATATTGATGGCCATGACAATATCCATGGCTTGATCCCGTGAGGAAAGAAACATAATCGGAACCTTTGAAACCTTGCGAATCTCCTGGCACCAGTGGTACCCATTGTAGAGAGGCAATCCAATATCCATGAGGATCAAGTGGGGGTCGGTTTCGACAAAGATCCCAAGGACATCCATAAAATCCTCTACTGCGACTACTTCATAGCCCCATTGTTCCAATAATTGTTTGACCTGTTGACGAATAATTTCATCATCTTCCACTAAAAGAATTTTATGCATGGCTTTCTTTCCTTCTTTTTTCTTCTTCCTATTATAACAGATTAAGAAGCAGAGAAAAAGACTGTTTCAGAGGGAAAGAAGATCTCACTCCTACTGTCTTGATGGAAGGCGCTTTTTCTCCATCCATTTTTGTGCTATACTGAAAGAAATAAGACACGGGAGGCACAGATGTCAACTATTTTTGATTACCTAAAAGAAGTGACCTACGATTCCATATACGACCGTCCTTTCAATGAACTGGATGTCCTGGCACTGACAGAGCTGACCTATCTTCCTTTTGATCGGATCGTGCCCCAAGGGGATACGACCAATATTGAAGTCCGCTTATCTGATGCAGCAGAGCTAGTCGATCGAACCACCGATTTCATCGTGACAGACCAACACCTGCAATTAGTCGATGACTTAGCTAGTTCAAAGCGTTTTAAAAACATCAAACTCCTCAACTATGTCGACGAGTACGATCAGGATGTGCAAAAACAATTTGCGGCTATGACCTATCGTCTTACCATGGATGTTTATTTAGTTGTCTTCAGAGGGACGGATGACACCTTGATCGGCTGGAAGGAAGACTTCCACATGACCTATATGGACCATGTCCCAGCTCAGAGGCGCGCAGCCAGCTACCTGCAAAACGTCATGAAGGAATTTCCTAAAGGGCGCTTCTTAGTAGCCGGTCACTCCAAAGGGGGCAATCTCGCAACCTATGCCTGCTCTTACCTTCCAAATCATCTGTTTGAACGGGTCGATGCCATCTACAGCTACGATGCTCCTGGCCTCAACAGGGCCATTATCGAGACCGAAGGCTACCAGCGGACGTCCCCAAACATTCTTCGCTTTGTTCCTCAAGGTTCCATCGTCGGCATGATGCTAGAAGTCCCTGAGCCTGCTACAATCGTAAAAAGCCGAGCTTTTGGTGGCTTTGTCCAGCATGACGCTTTTACTTGGATGATTGAGAAAGATAAATTTGTGACCCTGGATCAAACCAGTCCCGATAGCCAGCAGACCGACGAGACCTTGAAGCAGTGGGTTCGCGAAACATCGGCGGATGATCGAAAGAAGTTCTTTGATACCTTCTTCGGCCTCTTCTTAGATGCAGGCATTACTTCAATCAATGATTTGAGGAACTTGAAAAATTTCTCCAAGATCAAAGAGATCTTTCAAAATGCTCAAGACCTAGATCCTACAGAAAGGGAAATGCTGGAACGTCTAGCCAAGCAACTCCTCGATACCCGTGTCCAAGCTTGGAAAAAATGGCAGACGGTTCCCCGTATTCTGGTTCAAATGACTGCATTTTTCAAGCGCAAAAAAGCAGTCGAGTCCTCCTCACCTCTGCTCCTTGAGCACAAGGAGTGAGACTCAACAACTGAAAAAAGATCCCACCTCTTCTATTCACTAGAACTCAAAAAGCATCTGAAAGTTTTCAGATGCTTTTCTATTTTCTATTGGTCCTGAGAAGATGGAGCATCTAGTGTGCCTTCTTCTATGGAAGCTGGGCTTGCAGGCTCTGTTTCTGTCTCAGTTGTGGTAGTGTTGTTCCCTGCTGAAGCTGCTGCTTCTTTTTCTACCGGAGTTTCTGTAGCTACAGGCGTTTCGACCGTGCTAGCTGGTTCGGTCACTTCGCTTGCAGATGGCACCGCTGCTAACTCTGCCTGAAAGGCTTGGATAGCCTGTAGTAAGGCTGCCTTGTCACTCTTTGGATTAGCCAATTGGTCAAAGAGAGCTTCTAAGCGATCAAATACAGCATCACTAGCCCCCTTTTCCTGCAATTGTTGGTGAAGCGCCATCAATTGGTTATAGAGCTGTTGATAAAGGGCGACATCCCCAATCTTAGGCTCTTCTGTTTGCTTTTGTTTTTTCTTTTCAATGGTGTCACTGATTTCGCGTAACAGAGCTTGTCCACTTGCAATAGCCTTGTCTGGATCCGTCTCATTTCCAAGTTGAGCCAAACTTGCTTCAAAGGCAGTTCGTTTGGCCTGGTCTTCGACTTGTGGCAAGAGCGACTGGATTTGCTCTAAGAGCCCTGTCAGGATGCTAGTTCGTTGACGGGATTCTGTCGCCTTGTCCAACTCTCCATATAAGCCCTTGAGGAAATCATAGACCGCTAAGTTATAAGATGGGGACTGACTTCCTTTTTGATCCAAAACTGTTTTTTCAATAGGATAGGTTTGGCCTTTCTCTTGAGAGAAGAGCTGGTCAATTGCCTGCTTGGTTTGGTAGAGTTCCATAAAGTGAGCCTTAGCATCCCAGGCTTCTTCAAAGGCTTGGGCCCGATAGAGTTTCAAAGCTAGATCTGCCGCCTTGGTGCGCATTTCTGGTGTCAAGCGCGCATCGCTCAAGCTTTGGTAGAAGTACTTGAGATAGTCGACCGATGTCACACCCGTCCGATCTTGCATCTCCTGAACAGCTTCTAATAGCTTCCCTTCCTGCTCTAAACGCTTGCTGTCCTTGGCAGCATAGGCTTCCTGCAGTTGTGAGACCAACCCTTCCTTCTTCAGTTGGAAGGCTTCTGTGTCTAGCAAGCGCACTTGTTCCAGCAATTCCTGGTATCGACGATCGAGGGCTGTCTCTTCTTTTGGTTTGATCGCTTGAGTCGCATGGATGTATTGCTGGTCAACCTGGTTGAGACTGGCCAGGTAGCCTTCCGTCGAGTTGCTTGGGAAACTCTTGACATTTTCCAAGAAGTGGCCCAAGATGAGCTCAATCCGTCGTTGCTGCAATGGATCAGAAGCGTAAAGAGTCCTGCTTTCTGCTAAAAGTTGGTTGACCCTGTCCTCTACTGCTTTTTTATTCAAGTCTCCTTTTTTGTAAGGCGATTGGATGGTAGGAAGGCGATGGGCTAAATAGTCTGCTAGTCCCGCTGATCGCACCTTGATGTAGTGGTTGTGATCGCCATGTGGGATGACAAACTGACCATTTTCAATCTGGAGGCTATAAGGAGAAATCCCCGAGCGAAGGGCTGTTGCATAGAGTTCATTGATAAAGTCTAGTTCAGGATTGCCCGTCTCAAGTGGAATCCGAACGTGTTCCTTCCGTACTGCATAAGGGTGGATGTGAGTTGGGTCGTATTCTTGGTCTGGATTGTTAAAGACAAAGAAACCATTGGAAATCTTAATGGCCTCACGGGGGACACCGTAGGTCTTGCTGATGTACTGGATCTTTTCCTCATCTGAGGCATCGCGAGAATAACTGGCGACATCATCTGTCAGTGGCTGTCCCTTGTCCTCTTCTTTCTTACCTGCCAGAGTTGCCTCTGCTGCTGCAATCTCTTGAGGAGAGAGGTCCTTCTTGTAGAAATAATGAGCGTGGTTGCCATGAGCGACCATGTAACCGTCCTCGTCCTTACTGATGACCATGTCTGCATGGAAACCATGATCGTGCTCCTCTTCGTGCTCGTGATCATGACTATCCCCATGTTCATGCTCGTGACTATCTCCATGTTCATGCTCGTGACTATGGTCAATTGGTTTTGTACTTGGACTTGAAGGCCGGTTTGGACTTATTTCAGCAGGTGTAGTAGCACCTTGGGCCCGAAGCAGTTGGAATTGCCGTGCCAGCTCACGTTCTAAAGGAGATAGGGAGCTGTAAGGGATAAAGTGGAAATGATCCCCGTGAGGGTAGACAATTCCTTGATCGGTCCACTTGGTAATCTTACTCGGATCAAAGACAGACCCATCCGATTCCACATGACGAGAAGTCAGAGGAGTTTTCTGCAATTCTTCCATTAGATTGCTGAGCGTTGGACTCGGTTTTGAAGTAGCCGGTTTAGAAGTCGTTGGTGTCACATGGGAATTGGTTGGACTTGGTGACACCTGGTTGCTAGCTTGTTTTCCTAAGTTTGGAGAGGCTTGATTTGGAGTCCCTTGATTCTTACCTGCTTCTACACTTGGGCTAGCTAAGTACGAGCCTCCAGCCTGATGGCCAGCTTGACCACCTAAGGCCGAAAGGGCTGCTGCTAACTCGCCAGCAGATAAGGCACTCTTTGGAATATAATGGTAATGTCCGCCATGGGGCACAATGAAGCCATCCCCTGTATCTGAAATAACATCTCCAGGGCTAAAGACATACCCATCGTCCGTACGATAGCCTCCTCCTGAATGGTTCTTAGCAGTCAGCGTTTCAAGGGTCTTCCCCTCTTTTAGCGCTTGACTTGGCTGACGAAAATCTCGGGTTTTTACCCCTTTGTGCGAGGAGCCTGCCTGTACCGATCCCGTTTCTCCTTCTTCTTTAGCGCCGCCTTTTTGTTGTTGAGCGATCTCTTCGATCGAGCGCACATTAACCGTATGCTGAGCATCCTTTAAGTAGAGATAGTATTTACCGGCGCGTTTAATGATATAGCCATCCTTGACTTTGCTGACAATATCAGCTTCTTGGAGCTGATAGGTGGGATCTCGCAAAATTAACTCCTCACTGAAGATTGCATCAAACGGAACCTTGCCACTATAGTAATGAAAATGATCCCCATGAGAAGTGACAAAGCCTTCATCCGTAATTTTGATGACAATCTGCTCCGCCTGCGTTTTTTCCTTGGCATTGACTGCTTGGATGCTGTCTTCCTTTTTACTGGAAGCAGTCGATGACGGTTTCTTTTCTGCGTGTAGATACTGAATCTGATTCTTTTTCTCTTCCTTGGCTTGTGGATGCTGACTGAGTGCATAGGCACAGAGTCCCAGTCCCAAAGTCGCTACAATTCCAATCGTTCCCTTTTTCTTCATTCTTGATTTACTCCTCTAATTCTTTGGCTAAACTCGCCATATTTCCTTCTAAATTTTCTAATAGATCTTTATCGTTTTGCGGATCGGCTTCCAGAGGATCCAATACCTTGACACGCGCCCCTGTTGCTTTGGCAATACTATCTGCCACCTTTGATGACGTATGCTTCTCCACAAAGATCGTTTTCACCTGATAATCTTTGACAAACTGCTGGATCTCCGCCAATTGCCGGGCGGTTGGTTCTTGCTCAGGGGAAATCCCTGCAATCCCTAACTGCTTGAGTCCAAAGCGTTTGGCCAGATAAGAAAAGGCCGTGTGCTGGGTTACAAAGGTCTTTTGCTTGGCCTTGTCAAAGATAGGCTGGTAGTGGGCTACTAGTTCCTCACAGCGCTTTTCAAGCTGTTGAGCATTGGCCTGATAGAGCTTCCTATTCTTGGGATCAATCTCTCCCAAGCGTTGAGCGATGATCTTTCCTTCTTCTGCGATTTTCGCAGGGTCCAACCAGGTATGCGGATCATACAAGTGCTTGGCTTCCTTTCCCTGACCGGCCTCGACATCCTCTAAGCCAGCCACCTTATCGAGGGTCATTCCTTGGCTACCTTCGATCACCTGCAACTTGGAACCTTGTAGGTTAGGATCTAAACGACCGGCCCATGATTCCAGGGTCTGAGAATGGTAGACAAATATATCTGCATCATAGATCTGTGCCACTTCCTTGGTTGAGGGTTCGTAATCATGAATCCCTGCACCTGACTGAACCATCCAGATGTCATTTTGGTCTCCAGAGATTTCCTTGACCAGGGCATAGATTGGATAAAAACTCGTGACAATTTTAAGGCCTTTTCTAGAAGGGGGCTTTTTTGCATTTCCTTGACTAGCACAAGCTGTCAGCAGAAAGAAACTGAGGAACAAGAGTCCCAGCACCTTCATTTTTCTCTTCATTATCCTTCACCTCTATTTCGATTTATTAACCAGTTTATTAATCAGTTAATTAACTAGTTAATAATACTGCTAATGAGTTACTTTGTCAAGCCTTTTTTTACATTTTTTTCCTTTTAATGATCGGGACTTAGTATTTTACGATACTCTAGGAGCCTTCCTTGCAGTAAAAAAGAGGCTGGGACAAAAGTCCTAACCTCTCAATTGTCTTTGGATTGTCGAGCAAGACGCAGTAGTTGAGTGGGCTCTACTACGCTGATTTTATGAGCTTTTACAGCCCTACTCAACTGTGCGGAGGTGGGACGACGAAATCAAATTCTAACGAATGACCGATTTCTATCCCACTCTCTTTTATTGACGGTAGAAATATTGATCAGCCGGGTAGTTGCCTGCAGATTGAGTGACCACTAGACGTGGCTTGCTGGTATCAGACTGGTCTCCATCTGGATTTTGGAAACCGATTTTCAGAAGTCCAATCGCAGCACCAGTCTCACCCATCTTCATCTCAACATAAGGGATCTTGCTCTTCTTATCCGAGTCCGCAACAGCCTTGAGGCTACCTTGGCCCTTAACTTTTCCGTCTGCTTGGATGACGATTTCAGCACCCTTGCCATTGCGCCAAGTTCCAGCTAAGCTTGAGAAGTCGCCTCCGTTAATGGCCGCAATATCCAAGTCTTTCTCTTTTTTCGGTTGCGGATAAGCTTTCCACCACTCTAGGTGGTAATCTCGGTAGGCCACGTCACCAAAGAGAATCCGACGTTCTTGAGAAGCCACTCCATCCGGACCTGTCACACCTGCTGGGATCAAGTACAAGGTTTGCTCTTGCCCTTGGATTGCAGTCCCATTTGCCCCTGTGAAATAAACTTCATAATAGCCTTTTCGCTTCTTGGGCTCTTTTTCTTTATTGAACAAGTAACTTGCCCGAGTGCCTCCACTCCAGAAAGTCCAGCCAGTCTCCCCATTTACAATACTTGGAAAGGCATTGGTCTTGTTTTGGTAATATTCTTCTGGAGTATAGCCATAAAGTTTAAAACCGGAATCGGCGATTTCCTTTTCATAGGTATCATTGGAATAAGCACCTTCAAACGGTGAGAGATTGCCATCAAGGACGACATCATTTGGATCTGTCGATTTGAAAAAATCCTCCCGATTGGCAAAGACCATCTCGTGGTCGGGATTTTTGTCAGACATGGTGACCGTAATCAAAGGTTTCTTATCCGTCTTGTATTTGAAGACACGAACAGTGACTGTAAAGTCTGTATTGCCATCGGACTTTTTCATCTTGCCTGTCGAAACTTTATTAGACCCTTCGACCTTCCAATCCGTACTAAATTCAGCGGATACCTTGCCGTCAGCCGTTTGGTAATCGATCTTCCAGGCCTTGCCTTTTTTCTCGATTTTGGCTTCATCCCGTTCATTAGAGACATAGTCACCACTCAAATCAATAGCTTTTTCCTTTGGCTTGGTGACCTTCTTGCTAGTCTGCTTAAATTCCTTTTGATGGTCTGGTTGGATGTTGGAGCTAGAGTAGAGATAGACTCCTCCGATCAGAACAGCTGCTCCAACAAGTCCCAAAATCGGCCCCAGGTATTTTTTCTTCCACTTAAGATTCATTTTACTACCTCCATGGAATAAGATCTTTACACTAGTATACCCTAAATCGAAAGTATAGTAAAATTCCCCTCTATGTAGTGGTTTTCCAGGTTTGAACTGACTAGTTTTAGTAGAAAATACCTGTTTTTCAAAAACAATATTTTGTTTATCGTTATTTTTTTATCGTTTTTCGATACTTTTTTATTAACTAATTTTTTATAAGGAGTATACTATAAGTGAAAAATAAATAAACTTCAAGGAGGCTTGCGATGAAAAACTCAAAAACCTTAAAAAATGTCATTGAAGTCTTAACGGCTTTCATTTACTTCTGTGGCTTTATGACCGTGGCTGCATTAGTCGTCCATCTGCTTTCCCGCATGGGCCTTTTCAAAGATCTCATTCAATCAGGTCGCTTGTCCTTTGATGCGAATGGCATCCAGCTCTTTCCCCAACATCCACAACCTCTCTGGCAGCTGCTCTTCCCACTAGCCTCAAGCGCTATCTATATTTACCTTCTCCTCACCATTCGCAGCTTCCTCCAAAATCTCTACCAAGAAAAGATCTTTTCTCACTCCAACATTAATCTTTGCAACCGAGCTTGGAAGATTCTCTTGGTCTTGTCCTTTATGTCTGGCACACTTGAAACCAGTGGAAATGCTTATCTCCTTCCCTTCACTTTCCAATTTACCTTTAACACAGGGCTTCTCCTTGCCGTTCCAATCGTCTGGGTCTCTGGCAAGATTTTAGAGAGAGGTATTGAGATTGCTGAAGAAAATGAGCTAACCATTTAAGGAGGGTGCCATGATTATCGTCAATCTAGATGTCATGCTGGCCAAGCGAAAGATGAAATCCAACGAGCTAGCCGACAAAATCGGCATCACCACAGCCAACCTCTCCATCCTCAAAACCGGCAAGGCCAAAGCCATCCGCTTCACCACTCTAGAAGCCATCTGCAAAGAACTCGACTGCCAGCCAGGAGATATCCTAGAATACCGGCCGGATGAATAGGACATATATTTAAAAATATAATTGGAGACTTTCCTTAGGTGAGGACGGACGGTAGCGAATCCCTTTGGGATTCCATACCTAAGATTTGAGCCTACTGTCTCAAATCTCCCGAAAGTCTGAAATGATACCGTTTCAGACTCTTTTCTCACTGCGGAAGTCTCCATTAATATTCATTACTAATAGGACTCAAATACCATCCTTGTAAAACTCAATGATGGGAACTATATCGTCACAACAAAAGCCCTCCCTTCCAGGAGAGCTTTTTCTTTGTCTATCATTTAGCCGATGATGCTTCCATTTGGTACAGATGGATCAACAGTTAGGACCGTTAATTGATCTCCATGTTCTGCGGAAAGAATCATGCCTTGGCTGACGTATTTTTTCATCATCTTACGTGGTTTGAGGTTGGCCACGATTTGAAGTTTCTTGCCGACCAATTCTTGTTCATTTGGATAGAATTTCGCGATACCAGAGAGGATTTGACGGTCTTCGCCATCTCCTGCATCTAGGCGGAAGCGAAGCAATTTGTCTGATCCTTCGACGCGTTCCACTTCTTTGACTTCTGCTACACGGATTTCAACCTTGTCAAAGTCTTCAAATTTGATCTCATCTTTTTCAGACTTGAGTTCAACTTCTTCTGGAATCCATTCTTTTTCTTGTGGTTTTCCAGCAGTCATTTGCGATTGGATGTAGGCAATTTCTTCTTCCATATCGAGACGTGGGAAGATTGGAGTTCCTTTGGCAACCACTGTGACATTTTCAGGGAAGCCTGCTAGAGTCAAGTTTTCAAGATCGAAGTCCAAGCCCAAGCCAAGTTGCTCCATGATGGCATTTGAGGTGTTCATCATGAATGGTTGGATCAAATGAGCCACGACACGAAGACTAGCTGCCAAGTGAGCCATGACCGCTGCCAATTGTTCCTTGTCACCGTCTTCTTTAGCGAGGACCCAAGGAGCTGTCTCATCGATGTACTTGTTGGTACGAGAGATGATGTTCCAAACCGCCTCCAAAGCGCGTGGGTAATCAACCGCGTTCATTTGCTTGTGGTATTCAGCGATGTTTTCTTCAACTACCTTAGCCAAATCAGCATCAAATGCGGTAACATTTTCGACATAAGCAGGAACTTGACCACCAAAGTACTTGTTGATCATGGCTACCGTCCGGTTAAGGAGGTTTCCAAGGTCATTGGCCAATTCATAGTTGATGCGTGCCACGTAGTCTTCTGGTGTAAAAGTCCCATCAGAACCAACTGGAAGGCTACGCATGAGGTAGTAACGAAGTGGATCCAAGCCGAAGCGTTCCACCAACATTTCTGGGTAGATGACATTCCCTTTAGACTTAGACATCTTGCCGTCTTTCATGACAAACCAACCATGGGCAATCAATCGTTCTGGCAATTTGATATCCAACATCATAAGAAGGATTGGCCAGTAGATCGAGTGGAAACGAAGGATATCTTTTCCAACCATGTGGAAGACCGTTCCGTTCCAGAATTTGTCAAAATTACCATGTTCATCTTGACCATAACCAAGTGCCGTCACATAGTTGAGCAGGGCGTCAATCCATACATAGACTACGTGTTTTGGATTGGATGGGACTGGAACTCCCCAAGTAAAGGTGGTCCGAGATACCGCCAAATCTTCCAAACCAGGCTCGATAAAATTTTTCAACATTTCATTAAGACGGCCATCTGGAGTGATGAAATCCGGTTGGGATTTGAAAAATTCGACCAAGCGGTCTTGGTATTTACTGAGGCGTAGGAAATAAGATTCTTCAGAAACCCATTCTACTTCATGGCCTGATGGGGCTACCCCACCGATGACCTTGCCATTCTCATCACGGTAAACCTCAGCCAATTGGCTTTCTGTAAAGAACTCTTCATCAGAGACGGAGTACCAACCAGAGTATTCACCCAGATAGATGTCATCTTGCGCCAGCAAGCGTTCGAAGACTTGGGCTACCACTTTTTCATGGAAATCGTCTGTTGTACGGATGAATTTATCGTATGAGATATCGAGTAATTGCCAGAGTTCTTTCACTCCAACTGCCATCCCATCTACATAAGCTTGTGGCGTAATCCCAGCTTCTTCTGCTTTTTGCTGGATCTTTTGACCATGCTCATCGAGACCAGTCAGGTAGAAGACATCGTAGTTCATCATGCGTTTGTAACGCGCCAAGACGTCACAGGCAATAGTTGTATAAGCTGAACCAATATGCAATTTACCAGATGGGTAATAGATAGGGGTTGTGATGTAGAATGATTTTGTCATTTTCTTTTCCTTTCAAGGCTAATGAAACCTTATGTAATAACACTTCATTATATCATTTTTAGGAGTCCCTGAAAACCAAAAACCAGCTAGGATCTAAGGAAGGCAAGCAAAAAAGCTGACCGAAGTCAGCTTTTTGTATGGATAACAAATCCCGATAGAATTGCCTCACTTTGGCGTTTCTAGGCTCGGGATAAAAATATCCACTGGATAAGCCTCGCTTTTGCGTTTTCAGGCTCGGGATAAAAATATCCACTGGATATTTTTATTTTCCAAGATAGTATTCTTTTACAACGTTCAATTTTTCGTCAAATTCGAATACCAATGGTGGGAAGTTAGGGATTTCCACATCCATGATTTCGTCGTCTGACAATTGTTTGATGTGTTTAACAAGGGCACGGATTGAGTTACCGTGTGCTCCTACGAATACGTTTTTACCGTCTTTAAGAGCTGGAGCGATTTTATCTTCCCAGAATGGAAGGGCACGTTCCAAAGTAACTTTCAAGTTTTCAGCATCTGGGATCACTGAATCGTCAAGTGAAGCGTAACGACGGTCAGTGTGTGCTGAGTGTTCATCATCACGGTCCATTGCAGGAGGCAATACATCGTAAGAACGACGCCAGATGTGAACTTGTTCATCACCAAATTGTTCAGCAGCTTCTGCTTTGTTTTTACCAGTCAAACCACCGTAGTGACGTTCGTTCAAGCGCCATGATTTTTCAACTGGAACCCACAATTGGTCAGAAGCTTCAAGAGCCAAGTTAGTAGTTTTGATCGCACGTTTCAATACTGAAGTATAAGCTTGGTCAAATTCGATACCAGCTTCTTTGATCAATTTACCAGCGTCGATCGCTTGTTGTGTACCTTTTTCAGACAAATCAACATCAGCCCAACCAGTGAAAAGGTTAGCTTTGTTCCATTCAGACTCACCGTGGCGAGCAAAAACCAATTTTACCATTAGATGGATCTCCTTTTTATTCTCCGAGGTTTCCCCCGTTTATCTATTTTATTCTACTAGATTTTCAGTAAAAAATCTAGTGGCGACCATAGAAAAGTGCAATTTCTCACAAAAAAGAGCCTGACGGCTCTAATGGAATGTCTTTATCATTGTTTTTGACAGTCTGGGCAAATACCATAGACGGTCATCTGGGTCTTGGTGATCTGGTAACCACTTTGACTGGCTGCTTCTTCGCGAAGATCTGGAACTTCAATGTCCACATCTGCGATACGGCCACATTTTTCACACACCACATTCAAATGGTCATGCCCCATGAAATCAAAATAGGTCGTGGTATCATTGCGAACCTTAATCTCAGAAACGACACCCTCATCAATCAAAAACTTGATATTGTTGTAGACAGTTGCTAAACTCATGCTTGGAAACTGAGGCAATAAATCGCGATAGATCTTCTCAGCGCTTGGATGTTCATGACTCGCCACTAAATAGGAAAGAACTGCTCTGCGGGTATCAGTAATCCGAATGCCCTTAGCACGCAAATTTTGCAAGACTTCTTCCACGCGCTCTTGTTCATGACGATGCAATGCGTTCACTATGATTCCCCCTTTCCAATATGATTTAATCGATTCGTTACTCCTATTATAGCATGTTTCAAAATAAATCACTATTTAGAATGCTTTTAATTAAAAAAATGTCCGGGGGACATTTTTTTCACGAGCCTGAAAACGGAGAAGCAAGTTCATGTCCAGCGGACATTGATTCACGTGTCTATATACGACTTTTTATCTCAAAAATAAAACTAATTAATTAGTTTTAAATTTTTTAAGAGAACCGAGGAATAATGAACCACCAATCAATACGATGATACCACCAATCCATCCTAAGAATGGGATAATCGCAACAGATCCACCTACAATCAGTAGCACTGAAGGAGCAACACCTACTCGCTCATCACCTTTGTAATAAACAATTGCAATAATTCCCAATACTAGATTTGCAATTTTCAAAGCATTTAATAAAAGAATTGATCCAGCAGTTGCATCTGAACTAGCTGTAGCAGCTGCAGTACCAAGAATAAAGAATGGCCCAACTAATAGTAAAATACCACCAACTAAACCAACAATTCCGCTAAAAAGTGCCAAAGTTTTTGTTTTCATCTTACTTTTCTCCTATTTTATACATTTAGAACTAACTAAATTCTATTGATTATATAATATATGTCCTACATGGTTACCAAAATATCTTATATACAAGTATTAATTTGAACATTTCCAAATTACATATAGTAATACAGACAACCAATATAAACTTTTCTTAATTGCTCCCTTTCCTACTTTACTTTCATGCTCCACAGTATTATACTATGGTTGCTAAAAAAAAAAGTATTTTTTGAAAATAATTCTTATTTAGTGAAATTTTTTATAAAAAAAGAATTAAGCATCAAACTTAATTCTACTACGTAACGTAACATTTAATAAATTCCTCTCTCCCCGCTCAGCCCATCCAACTGGTCATCCAGCGTACGGTTCCTAGGATCATCTTAACCACGAGGATCATAAAGCAAAATTCCAGTACAAACCACAGCCCTTTCAGTAGATAGAAAATAGGCCGGATAAACAACAAGGCAAAGAGTCCTAAAATGAATCGCATGGTCTTTTCTCTCTCTTTTTTTTCCTATTATATCCTTATCCTGTAGAGCTGTCCAACAAAAAAACCACCCTAGAAATCTAGGATGGCTTTTCAAAATGCAATTATTTAACTGCTTCTTTAAGAGCTTTACCAGCTTTGAACGCTGGAACTTTAGAAGCTGCGATTTCAATTTCTTTACCAGTTTGTGGGTTGCGACCTTTACGAGCTGCACGTTCACGAACTTCGAAGTTACCAAAACCGATCAATTGAACTTTTTCACCTTTTGAAAGGTATTCTGAAACTGCTGCAAATACAGCATCTACAGCTGCTGCTGAATCTTTTTTAGTCAATTCTGTAGCTTCTGCCACTTTTGCGATCAAATCTTGTTTGTTAGCCATTTAACAAATCCTCCAATTTTTTTTAGGCTTTACGCCTTAACAGTACTATAATATCTAAAAAAAGCCTTTAGGTCAAGTACTAAACCTGTTTTTTCAAACATTTATTCAGCTTATTCGTAGCGCACCAAAACTGCAAATGCATTCTCACCTGTATGGGTTTGGATAATCGATCCAGTTTCGAGAACTGGGATCGCATTTTCAACGAGCGATTGCAATTGAGCTTTCATTTCATTGGCCCACTCTGGTGTTCCTGCATAAGAGATTCCGATCTCAGCTACTTTCTTGTGGGATAGTTTTTCTACCAATTCATCCACCCACTTCTTAAAGGTCTTGTTCCCACGCCCTTTGACGATCGGTTCTAACTGATGGTCCTTCATTTGCATCACGACACGGATATTGAGAAGGGAGCTCAAAAGGCCTGTTACACGGCCAATGCGACCACCTTTCACCAGATTTTCCAAGGTAGAAACGCCGATATACAACTCTGTCTTTTCTTTAACTTCTTCAATGCGGGCCAAGACAGTGTCTAAATCAGCTCCTTCTTTGGCCAACTTGGCTGCTTCAACGACTTGGAACTTCATGGCTTGGTCTGTAAAGCCACTATCAATCACAGTCACTTCTGCTCCTGACAAGGTTGCTCCTTGACGTGCCGCCTCTACTGTTCCTGACAAGGCATGAGACATATGAATCGAAACGATATGAGCTCCGTCTGCTGCTAACTTTTCATAAATTTCCGCAAAAACTCCAACGGGTGGTTGGCTGGTCTTTGGAAGATTTTTGCTAGACTGCATTAAGCGCAAGAAGTCCCCTTCACCCAACTCACTGTCAGAATAAAGGACTCCATCCACCATAACAGAAAGTGGCACAATGGTGATGCCATATTCTTTAACTACTTCAGGCTCAATTGTAATAGATGAGTCTGTAACTATTTTAATATTTGCCATATATTTCTATACTCTTCCTAAGAATGTTTTGCTTTCATTATATCAAAAAACACGGGGTTTTGCAGTGAAAGATATCCATTCCTGCTTCCTCAGTCGTCTGCGGCAGAAAAACCTGTATTATGAAGGACATGGTCATGGACGATACCTTGATCATCCAAGAGCAATCCATGGAGGACTCCACCATAGACAGCGCCTCCATCAACGCCCATTTTCTGATCTGAAATCCAAAGATTTTCGGTACCGACCGGCTCATTGAGCAGTCCATAAATCGGTGTATGGCCAAAGACGATCCATTTGCCTGTATGATTCTCCGCTTCATGGAATGGTTTTCGGATCCAGACTTTTTGGTAATCACTGGTTTCCCGCCAATTTTCAAGGGTTAGATCCACACCAGCATGGACAAAATAATAGGTCTCTGTCTCGTAGTCAAAGGGCAGACTGCGGATGAAGGCCACCAAGTCAGGAACGGCATTTTCTACTGCTTGCGCATCCGCAATGCCATCTACAGGAGCATCGAGTGGCCGTCCTAACAAAGAGTTGATGGTCGTATCGCCACCATTTCTTCGGTAGTGGTCATAACGCTCTTCTGGATTGTCCAACCAAGCTAAAAACATGTACTCGTGATTCCCGGAAAGGCAAACAGCTCCGTGATGGTCTACGTAGTCTTTTACGATTTCAATCGATCGTTTGCTGTTTTCGCCTCGATCCATCAAATCCCCTAAAAAGACCAATTGAGCTTTTCCATCCCACTCTGTCATGAGCTCTTCTAGCATTTGTGCTTTCCCGTGAATATCTCCGACTACAAAGTATGTTGACATTGTTTCAAACCTTCTTTCTCTTAACGCTTGAGAAGTTGCTCTGCTTGTTGACGGGCAGCCTCCGTTAAATCCTCTCCTGCGAGCATCTTGGCAATTTCTTCGATTCGTTCTTCTCTATTGAGCAAACGTACTGTGGATACGGTTGAGTGTTCATCACTGATTTTCTCAATATAGAATTGATAATCTGCTGCAGCGATGACTTGAGGCAGGTGAGAAATGGCAAGCACTTGGCCATTTTGACCAATCTTATGAATTTTCGCTGCGATGGCTTGAGCCACGCGCCCAGAGACTCCTGTATCTACCTCGTCAAAGACAATACTGGTTTTTCCTTCTTTTCGAGAAAAAGCCGACTTAATGGCCAACATCAAGCGTGACAATTCTCCGCCGGATGCTACCTTGACAAGGGGTTTAAAGTCCTCACCTGGGTTGGTCGAAATATAAAATTCGACAGCTTCATTTCCCTCACGATTAAACTTAGCCTTGCTAAAACGTACTTGGAAACGCGCCTTGTCCATGTAGAGATCTGCCAATTCTTGCTGGATTTCATTTTCCAAAGCTTGGGCCAGGGCATGCCGCTGATCACTCAAATCTTGAGCCAAGGTGACCAAACTCTTTTCCAAACGTTTGAGTTCTTTTTCCAAGTCCTCAGACGAGAGGTCACTTCCGGTGAGGAGGTTATATTCTTTGGTGATTTGTGCCAGGTACTCCAAAACGTCCTTGACTTGGCCACCATACTTGCGCGTGATGGAGTGGATCAAATCCAAACGCGATTCCACCTGCATGAGGCGATTACCATCAAACTCCAGACCATCGACCACATCTTCTAAGCGCTTGGTAATGTCCTCGAGGGCATAGAAGGTTTCCGATAACTGGCTTGAGAGCTCTTTGTAGCTGGGATCATATTCCTCGATGCTCTCCAGATCATTCATGGCTGAGCGAACATTGGAGAGGCTCGAAAACTCTTCTGCATCCAGCATGGTATAGGCATTGGTTAGGGTATCAGCAATCATCTTGTGATTGAGCAGACGTTGGCGTTCTTGCTCCAGACGCAGGTCCTCATCCACTTCCAAGGCAGCTGCCTCAATCTCTGCAATTTGAAACTCCAACATCTCAATACGGGCCTTATTTTCCTGCTGGTTGCGCTGGAGTTCCACTACTTGTTTGCGCAGGCGTTTGTAGTCTTCAAAGGTTTGACGATACGCGTCTTTGGTTTGGAAAAAGGCTGCATCTCCAAATTCATCCAGCATAGCGATATGCAGTTGGGGCCGCATAAGTTCTTCCTGATCATGCTGGCCATGAATGTCCACCAAATGTTGGCCGACTGCCTTTAAGACCGATAAATTCACCATCTGACCATTGATCCGGCTGACACTTCGTCCATTTTGCAAGATCTCTCGGCGAATGATCAATTCATCGGTCCACTCTAGTCCTTGTTCTTCAAAGAGAGCCGTCAAGTGGCGATTGTTCTCAACGGTGAAGAGACCTTCGATTTCTGCTTTTGGGGCTCCGTGTCGAATGACATCCGTCGTTGCACGGCTTCCCAGCATCATGTTCATGGCATCGATAATGATGGATTTCCCTGCACCTGTTTCCCCTGTCAGTACCGTCATTCCCTTTTCAAAATTTAAGGAAATCTCTTCGATAATGGCAAAGTTCTTAATCGAAATTTCTAATAGCATAGGCTCTTACCACCCAAAGATTGATTTGAGGATATTCTCTGCTTCTGGAGCTGAATAGGCGATCAGCAAGATTGTATCATCATCTGCAACAATACTAAAGATATGATCCTTATAAATCTCTCGCAAGCGACGTTTGACTAAAGGAGCCGTACCTGGAACCATGGTGAAATTGACATATTCTCCCATCCGACGATGAGACAAGATATTGCTTTCGATCATCCCGATCCCTTGGTGGTGCTTACGCGGCAATTCATAGACATAGGTCATGTCTTTTAGAGGGCGTTTTACGATGCCCAATTCTTTGATATCCCGTGACACCGTCGCTTGGGTTGCTGAGATGCCTTCTTCTTTCAAATGTTCGACGATCTCTTCTTGCGTCCCCACTTCATGATCGCGAATGAAGCGGCGAATTTTTTCTAATCTAATATTCTTACTCTTCATGTTTAAATTCCTTGTGTGCCAGCTCCACAACAGCCTCCAGCTGCTCTGTAGTTGGCTTTGTTTTCTCTTCTTTTTTTTCTAGATACATCAAAAATTCGATGTTGCCATGGCCTCCTTGGATAGGGGAATAATCTACTCCCATTACCGCAAAGCCATGTGTCCCTGCAAAAGCAGCGACCTTTTCAAGAACGGCTAAATGAATCTTAGGATCCTTAATGATCCCATTTTTCCCGATCTGCTCGCGTCCTGCCTCAAACTGAGGTTTCACCAAGGCCACGACTTGTCCATTTTCTGCCAAAATCCGGTGAAGGGCTGGCAGAATCAAGTCCAAGGAAATAAAGCTGACATCGATACTCGCAAAGCTCGGTGTCGCTTCAAAATCATCTGGCTCGGCATAGCGGAAATTGAACTGCTCCATCGAGACCACCCGAGGATCATTGCGCAATTTCCAGGCCAACTGATTGGTCCCGACATCCACCGAAAAGACCTGGCTGGCTCCGTTTTGCAGCATGACATCTGTAAAGCCACCTGTAGAAGCTCCAATATCAATCGTAATTTTACCCTCTACAGATAAACCAAATTGGTTCAGTGCTTTTTCTAATTTAAGACCGCCCCGGCTGACATATTTGAGCTTTTCACCCTTTAATTTCAACTCGGTTGCTTCATCAATTTTTTCCCCCGGTTTATCGAAGCGCTCGCCATTGATAACGGCAACTACGAGGCCGGCCATCACCCCTCTTTTGGCTTGTTCGCGGGTGTCAAATAGGCCTTGTTTGTAGGCTAATACATCTACTCTTTCCTTAGCCATCTATTCGTAATCCTTCTATTAATTTCTTGATCGCTTGCGGATCAAAGTCGCAAGCAACTGTAATCTGATCTAACAAATACTCGCAAGCATCTAATTCACTTGCCAGCAAAGCTTTTGATTCTTCCAATCCCAAGAGGGCTGGATAGGTTGATTTTTCTGCCACTAAGTCCTTTTGAGGAGTCTTACCCAGAGCTTCAAAATCAGCTACCAAATCCAAAATATCATCCCGCACTTGAAAAGCCAGGCCTAATTTTTTCCCAATTGTTTCTAGAAGCTGACCAATGTCTGCTTGCAACTCTAAAATCGAGGTTGCTGCGATGAATGGATAAGAAAGGAGTCGTCCCGTCTTATTGGCATGGATCGTCTGCAATTCTGCTAGCGTGAGCTGCTTGTGCTCCCCTTCCATGTCAAGGACTTGGCCAGCTACCATTCCGCGACTACCAGAAGCATCTGACAATTCAAGGATCAAAGAGACCTTGACCGCATCTGAAAGGTCACTCGCAGCTATCAGCCCAAAAGGATCGAGAAAAAGCGCATCCCCTGCTAAAATTGCCAAATCTTCTCCAAATTTCTTATGATTGGTCAATTGCCCCCGACGATAATCGTCATTGTCCATAGCTGGTAGATCATCGTGTATGAGGCTTCCTGTGTGGATCATTTCCAGAGCCCCTGCCACCTGAAAATGGGCTTCTGTCAATTCCTGTCCGAAGGCTTCTAACAATTCTAGAAGAAGCAAGGGGCGCAGGCGTTTTCCACCTGCTTGGATCGAATAAAGGACCGAGTCCACTAAATGGGGGGCGATGGATTTTTCCTCATAAAAAGAGCGAACCGCTTGCTCTACTCTATGTCGTTTTTCTTCTTGTCTCATGCTAGATCCACTTCAGTACCATCTGCTTGCATGACTTTAACCAAGGTTTTCTCTGCTTGATCCAAGGTATCTTGCAATTCTTTTGACAACTTCATTCCTTTTTGGAATTCTGTAATGGCTTCTTCAAGAGCCACATCCCCACTCTCCAATTTTTGAACGATGGCTTCCAAATCTGCTAAATTTTCTTCAAATTTCTTTTCTTTCGACATGTTTTACCTCTACTTCTAACTGGCCATCTCTCATAATGAGTGACAGCGGGTCTCCTTCTTTTACTTTCGCAACCGAATCCAAGACCTGATCGTCTTGCTTGACCATGGCATAACCACGCGCAATAATCCGACTGGTATCCAGCATCAAGAGGGCTTCTGATAAACCTTGCACCTTGACCTTTTGCTCTTTTAGGACTTGTTCCATTCGACTGGTTAAGATCCTCTTATCTTGGAGAACACGGTCTTGATAACGCTCGATACGATGCAAAGGAGACATAGCTTCTAAGCGATGACGCAGACCTTGTAGCTGATTGTCCCCTTGTCCATAAACTTCGCGCATCCCTTGCTTCAATCGCAATTGCAACTGGTCAATCTTTTGCAGGTAGCCATCATAGAGTCTCTCGGGCTGTCTAAAAATAACCGATTGACTTAATTTGGCCAAACGTTCACGATTATAGGCCAAACGATTGGACATGGCTGTTGCCATGCGATTCTCCTGCTTTTGTAAATGCGACAAGAGATCTAATTTCGTCACCGGAGTAGCTAATTCAGCTGCTGCTGTCGGAGTAGCGGCTCGTCGGTCCGCTACAAAATCTGCTAGAGTCGTGTCTGTCTCATGTCCCACACTGGAAATAATGGGAATTCTAGACTCAAAAATAGCCCGCACAACCGGCTCTTCATTAAAGGCCCAGAGGTCTTCAATCGAACCACCCCCACGACCGATGATCAAGACATCTAGGTCCGTCCGAGCATTGGCCTTCTGGATATTAGCAACCACCTCACTTGCAGCGCCTTCTCCCTGGACCTTGGTCGGGTAGAGCACGATGTCCACACCAGGAAAACGACGGCTCACCGTTGTGATAATATCGCGAATCACGGCCCCACTTTGACTAGTGACCACCCCGATCTTTCTTGGGAATTGTGGCAAAGCTTGCTTCCACCGATCCTGAAAAAGCCCTTCTTCGGTCAGCTTTTTCTTGAGTTGCTCAAATTGGATGGCTAAGGCCCCTACCCCATCTGGCTCCGCCTTTTCGATGACAATGGAATAACTCCCACTTGGCTCATAGAGTTGGATCCGACCAATGACATTGATTTTCATGCCTTCTTCTAGCTCAAAGCCAAAACTCTTATAGATCCCAGCCCAAACAGTCACCTGAATCACAGCCTTTTCATCCTTTAGAGAGAAATACTGGTGATTGGGACGCCTCCGAAAATTCGAGACCTGGCCTGTCAAATAGACCCGCTCCAAATAGGGGTCCTTATCAAATTTTAACTTGAGGTATTTGGTCAAACTTGATACGGATAAATAGTTGGACATAGGAACTCCTTTCTGCAGAATATGATCAAGTTTAATTATACCAAAAAACACCAAAAAAGGCTGGCAGACAAAGCGAAATCATGAATTTCCTTTCTCTACAAGCCTCATTTTATTCAAGCTAGTTTCTACTTGTCTGTTTTAGACCAGCTTCCTTATTTTTCACACTTCTCTAACTGCTCAATAAAGGAGCTAAGAAGCGTCTGGGGCTCCCCTTCATTAACTCTATGGGAGGAACTGGAAATATCGCCGTTCTCTCTGCATCTGATCGAATGGAAATGATCGCCTTCGCCCAAATGGCCAACCGACTGAGCGGGGCTATCATCCTCATTCTTGGAGGACTCCTCGCTTCCATCCTATCCTAAAACAAAAAGACAAGTCCTGCGACTTGTCTTTTTGTTCTTTAGGAGGTTTTTGTAAAGCTTCAAATATCTAAGAAACGTTTGTTAAATACTTTTCACCTGTTAGGTAATAAGTTGCAGACAATACTTCACGACCATCATTTACAAAAATCTCTATGGAGTTACAATCAAAGACGACATCCAATTTCTCAGCTCGACAGGAAACAAAACGACGAGATGTTGAGATTGTTTCTTCACCTGAAATTGCTTGTTTTAAGTGACTACGATCAATATAGACTTCCTCAGCATCAGCGTCATATCCAAAAGATAAGAAATCTTCTGTTGTTCCAAGTTGGTAATGCACTCCTTCAATGACTTCAACCTGAAAGCGTGAAAATCCTCTTATTGGTTCATTTAAATAGACAGGTGTCATTGCAGTTTCTGTTGACGGAAGAATTCGTTGGTAGAGTTTTCCATCTATTAACTCTAATTGTCTTGGCAATGTCATAGCTCCTGCCCATTTATGACCCAATTCGTGAGAAGGAATATTGCGCCCCCACATTTGCATCCAAGCTACCATAATCCGTCTTCCTTGATCATCCACCAAGGTCTGTGGAGCATAAAAGTCCTGACCATGATCAATTTCTTCGACTGAATCTGGGATAAATTGCTTGCTATCCCAATCTACTTTCCCTGTAAATAATACAGAAGAGTTGATATTGTGGAAAGAATCACCCTCTCTTTCATATCGCATAGGTGAAACAATCAAGCACTCTTTCCCATCTAGTTCAAAGAAGTCTGGACACTCAAATACATGTCCTTGATGTGCTTCCCCCTTAAGGAAAATGGATTCAAAATGCCAATCAACTAAATCATCAGAGCCCAGTAATACAATGCAACCGACCTTATCCTTGTGTTGACTCGCAACCACTGAATAGTAACGCCCATCTTTTTCAAACACTTTTGGATCACGAAAATCTCGGAAAGAAACTTCTTCTGGTAACATTTCGCCTGTCGCAACTGGATTTTGCTTGATTTTTGTGAAATGAATCCCATCCTCTGAATAAGCCATATTTTGAACCTGGCGTACACCATCTTCTTCCTCAATGTGACCAGTATACATGAGCCAAAGTTGATCATCCTTCACAATAGCAGAACCAGAGAAACAACCATTGCGATCGTATTCCTGATCAGGAGCTAAGGCAACTGGGAGATGTTCCCAGTTGACCAAGTCCTTGCTTTTTGCATGTCCCCAATGCATTGGTCCCCAGACACTATCATATGGATAGTACTGGTAAAACAAATGGTACTCGCCTCGGAAATAGACAAATCCATTTGGATCATTAATCCAACCAATCGGAGCTGTCACATGGTGGTCCGGTTTGTAGGTTTGATCAACATCCGACATTCGTTCCTTTACATATTGATTGGCATTTTCTACTGAATATTTCATAACATTATCCTAATTTTTGGCACTCTTTTTGTATTCATCATAGTATTTTTGCTTAATTGCTAACCAATCTGATAGACCATATTTTTCCAATTCTTTCTTATAGCTATCCCACTCTTGATCGATTTTACCATTGACAATCCACTCTGCACGTTTGCGATAGATATAGTCATTCATATCAGCTTCCACTTGAGCAATCTTATCCAAATCTTCTTCCTTCATAAAGACACGTGGATAAATGTTGTCGTTATCCATGTATGGAACATAAGTTTCTTTTAAAAGATCTAAACGCCATTTAGCATCATCCGGCATCGTTGTAACTTTTCCATAGTAGGAATCCAAGATTGCAAGTGGTCCACCAACTTCTGTCTTTTGACGCAATTCTGCTGGAGAAGTTCCGTTTAGCGGCAAGTGCTTCAAGCTATTTGAAGCCTTGTCAAATTCGAAGATATTTTGTTGTTTCTTATCTCCATATGTTCCCCAGTTGTTTTGAACTGATTGAAGCGGAGCATATTGAGCATCGATCCATTTAGCAGTCAATTCCAAGTTTTTATTTGCACTTGTGATGACCATACGGTCACGTGAGAATCCCATACCATTCGTACGTGCTACATGTTTCTTACCACTTGGTCCTGCTAGCACTGGCAAAACATCGTATTTATCGTTTGCGCCGGTAACATTCGCCTTATCCCAAGTAAAGTAAACACCGTATTTATTTTCACTTCCTTTTGCAAGATAGGTGTTCCAATCTTGTTCAAAAGCTTCTTTGTCAATGAGACCTTTTTCTTGCAATTTGCGCATAAATTTAATTGCTTCTTTGTAGTCATCATTATCTGCTGTGAAGTCCACTTTCCCGTCATTTCCTACAACAAGGTGATCATCATTATCCCCTGCTCCAAAGGCACCAAACAAGAGTTTAAAGTCTTCGTTTCCTGCACCATTTACGAAAGAAATCGGAATTTCATCTGCTTTACCATTGCCGTTTGGATCTTTTGTTTTAAATGCTTCTAGGACATCAACTAACTCGTCTGTTGTTTGAGGCATTTTAAGACCTAATTTATCCAACCATTCTTTGTTAATCCAAGCCATATCATTGACGCTATGGATCGATTCTTTACCTTGACCCAATTCTTCAATCCACGGGAATGAATAAATGTGTCCATCCGGTGCTGTCATCATAGCTTTGTATTCAGGCTTTTCATCTAAAACTTTCTTCAAATTAGGCATGTATTTATCAATCAAATCTTCTACTGGGACAATCACGCCTTTTTTAGCCCAGTTCATCAAATCTACATCTGAAGCATTATCATTATGAATAGCATCTGGTAAATCTCCAGATGAAATATCCAAATTCCGTTTTTCAGCAAAATCAGATTGGTAGTTTGTCCAATCAATATGCACGCCTGTTTCTTTTTCCAAACGTTTCAAAATTAATTTTTCATTTGGATCTTTTGGTGCTAAGGTAGAACTACTCGTCATGAATTTTAATGTTTTCGTATCCTTCAATGGGAATTTGACATTTTTTAATTCATAGTCTGGGCTAGAGGCTTCATTTTTTGAGCCACATCCAGCAAGAACAGCGAGGCTTGCCCCCAATACCAACATTCCTTTTGTTACAATTTTTTTATTCATAATTGAACTCCTTTTATTATTTATATATTTTTAATTATCCTTTAAGTGAACCAGCCATAATTCCTTTATCAAAGTATTTTTGGAAGAATGGGTACATTACAATCAATGGTAAACTTGAAATAACGATTGTTGCGTATTTAATCATTTCGGCCAAGCGTTTCATTTCATTCATTGCAGCTTGAGCTCCAATCATATCCTTTGCAGGTGTGCTTTGAATCAAGATCTTTCTCAATACAAGTTGCAAAGGCTCTAGATTTGGATCTTTAATATAGATCATGGCATCGAAATATGAATTCCATTGGCCAACAAAAGCATAAAGGAATAGAACAAACATAATTGGTTTAGCCAACGGCAACATAATTTTGAAGAAAATTTGTAAGTCATTTGCTCCATCAATAACAGCTGCTTCTACTAATTCTTCTGGTAAACCTTGGAAATACGCACGAGCTAAAATGATGTTCCATACGTTTACGGCTCCTGGGATAATAATGGCCCAAGGTGTGTTAATCATCCCTAAGTCTTTGACCAAAAGATAAGTTGGAACAAGTCCACCTCCAAAGAACATCGTGAAAATAAGGAAATAATTAATCCATCTTCTTCCAACAAGGTCTTTCTTAGCAAGCGGATAAGCAGTAAATACTGAAACCATTACCGTAAGAAAGGCAAATCCAAAGGAATAAAGTAAGGAATTTAAGAATCCCCGAAGAATGGATTTGTCACTGAAGACCCTTTGATAGCCCTCCACTGTCCAATCTGAAGGATTAAAACTAATTCCCTTACTGACTAGAGCTTTCGGATCCATAAAGGAAGCAACCAAGATATAGAGCATTGGAACCAATGTAATTAAAACAATAAAACCAATAATAATTTTATTCAATAGAAGCATTCTTCTATCAAATTGTGTATACATAGCTGAGTCTTTCATAGCATCTCCTTAGATTCCTTCTCCATTATTCATTCGTTTCACCACTTGGTTTACCGCAACAAGTAGGATGACATTAATCAAGGCATTGAATAAGCCAACTGCTGTTGAATACGAGTAATTCCCTGAAACCAAACCGACTTTATAAACGTAGGTTGATATAATTTCAGATGCTGGTAGGTTCAATGAGGTTTGCATCAAGAAGGCTTTTTCATACCCGACATTCATAATGCCTCCAGCTGCCAAGACGAATTGAATCACCATAATTGGTCGAAGAGCAGGAAGATCAATATGCCAAATCCGTTGGAAAATGTTTGCGCCATCCAATTTTGCTGCTTCTACCAAGGCTGGATCTACATTGACTAGGGTCGCTGTATACAGGGTTGAAGCCCAACCCATTCCTTGCCAAATACCACTCAAAATGTAAAGTGGACGGAAGAAATCCGGATCGGTTAAAAAGTTTGCCTTTATTCCAAACATTGATAAGAAGTTATTTATCGGACCTCCAACAGAAAAGAAGAGAAAGATCATCCCGACAATCACGACAACTGAGATGAAGTTTGGTGCATATAAGATCAATTGAATCCGTTTCTTTGCTTTCTCACTCAACAATTGGTTCAACATAATCGAAAGAATGATAGGAGGCAAGAAACCTAGAAGTAATCCATAAATACTCAATTTTAAAGTATTGTTTAATAGGATTCCAAAGTTCGGTGAGGAAAGAAATTTAGTAAATTCAGTAAATCCAATCCATTGACTCCCCATTATTCCTTTTAACGGATTATAGTCTTTAAATGCAATCAATACACCATACATGGGGATATATTTAAATATAAAGGTTAAGACTAAACCTGGAACCAACATTAGTAATAACAACTTCTGCTTTCTAATGCGTTCTATAAGGGAAACTTGTTTCACACCACTATTCATGGCTCTCCTCCTTTTTGAAACGTTTCAAAAATATGAGTATTTTAAAGAATAGGCAAGCTATTCTAAAAATGAAACGTTTCAATTTTTTGTTAAAAAAATAAAATATCGCTTTAACTGATTTTATTTTATCATTGTAACCGTTTTCTGTCAAGCTTATTTTTTATTTTTTTGTTGTTTTTCCATCTACATACGTAATTGGTAAAATAGTCTGTAAAACTACCGGTTTGCTCTCAATCATATTAAATAAAGCTGAGACTGCTACTTTTGCCATTTCTTCCAAAGGTTGCTTAATTGTAGAAATAATATAATTACGATCCCGCGCCATCCGAATACCGTCATAACCAATGACTTGGACATCTTTTGGAACACTTCGTTTTAATTCACCTAAGATTTCAATTGCATCCAAGGCTGTAAAATCATTAATCGCAAAAATCCCATCGATTTGAACGTTTTCTTTTAAAAATTTTGTCAGTTCTCCACGAAAATTTGAGTCCGATTCATCCCAGTCAAATAAGCTATATGGATGCTCACAAGATTTAGCATAGTTTTCAAATGATTGACGTCTTTTCTTCGTTTCATTAAATGTATCATTATGATTTCCAACAAAAGCAATGTGTTGACAACCCTTGTTTATTAATTGGCGTGCTGCTTCTCTTCCTCCTGCCTCATTGTCAGAAGTAACACATGGAATCTCTAAACCAGGGTAAATCCGGTCCACACTAACAAAGGGAATACCAACACTCATATAATCCTCAATCGGATTATAGGTGATGGCAACAATCCCATCTACCTTATTTTGTCGTAGCATACTGAGTACTTCTTGTTCCTTGCTCAGACCATCTACAGAAGAAACCAATAACTTATTCCCTCGTCGAGAAACTTCTCGTTCTACAAACATTGCAAATTCAGAAAAGAAGGGATGCCAAATGGTGGGAAGGATTAAAGCTATTGTCTCCGTGCGATTTTTTTTCATTCCTCTCGCATAATGATCCGGAACATATGATAATTTTTCAATGGCCTGTTGAACCTTCTTCAGGGTAACTTCTTTTATCCCTTGTTCTTTGTTAATAACTCGTGAAACTGTTCCAACACTGACACCAGCTTCTAAAGCAACATCCTTCATGGTAATGGATTTTTTCTTTTCTTTCATTTTTTCACCTCCTTTTCTTAAATACTATCATGAAAACGTTTCATTTTCAACATTTTCGTTTAAATTGTCACTCCACTTCTTCATCCACTTGGGAATTTCTTTGCTGATGGTTGTTGGTAAAACCACATAAGCCTCCTTGCTCAAGTCTTCAGCAATCGCTGAATGAAGGTAGGTCGCGACTGCCACGCGCTCATAGAGTCCAACCTGTGGAAATTGACCTGCAAACCCCGCGATCATTCCTGCCAAGGTATCCCCCATGCCACCTGTTGCTTGGTAGGGACCACCAACATCTAGCTGATAGCCCACTTCTTGCCCACTTGTCCAAATTCGTGTGTGAGGCCCCTTTTCTACTATGACAGTCCCTTCAGGAAAGTTCTGTACTGCTCTTTGGCTCTTTTCTTCTGTCTGGCTTGCTAGATCAAGTCCCGATAGTTTTTCCCATTCTTTTTGATGAGGGGTAAAGACCAACTGAGCTTCTGGCAAGTCAAATTGAGAGGTTGCAAAAAGACTAATAGCACCTCCATCTAAAATCAGAACCTGATGCCTAGAGACCTGCTCAAAAATCATTTGTAAGACTCCTTGGTTTTCATTAGATTCCTTTAAGCCCGGCCCTACTAAAATCACGCTAGCTTTTTGCAATTGCTCACAAAGGAGTTCATGATCCGCTAGATCAAAGCCCATGGCTTCAGGAAGATGGCTATGAAGGGCCATCAGATTGTCAGGATCTGTTGCAACAGTGACTAACCCCGCCCCACTATGAACCGCAGCGATCGCTGCCATAATGATGGCTCCCCCATAGGGATAGGTTCCTCCAATCAGGAGCAGACGACCAAAATCTCCCTTATATGACGTCATTGGGCGCTTCACAATGACGCGCTGGATCTCTTCTTTCTGAACTCTTTTCATACCTTCCTCATTTCTAGCGAAAAAGGAGAAGCCACGACTCCCCCTCCTTCTTTTATTTTCCTCTAAATTCTGCGAAGACTTGCAAGATCTTAGCAGCAACAGCTTGTGGATGATTTTGCTTGGCCACTAATTGATCATCAGCATAAGGCCGAAGGGATGGAAAATCGCCAATTTGAACTGCATAAATAGCTTTTTCAAAGAGCTCAATATCGTTTTGATCATTACCAAAAGCCACGAAATTTTCTCCACAGAGTTCTTCGACTGTTGTCGCTTTATGAGTGTTTGCTGGATTGAGATAGATACATTTTTCATGAGCATGATAACGAATGTGGGCCTTATTGGTCTGTTCAATTCGCTCGATGATCTCATCTACCAATTCCTCATGGCCCCCCATATAGATCACAATCTTAATCGGGTTCGTCAGGTCCTCTAAAGAACGATACTGGGCTTTTTTGAGGGGATCCACATTCGCAATAAAAGGAATCTTTTCCAAAATCTGACCACTATAATCAAAGGTATCGTCCACAAAAAATGGTAGATTGTAATGGCGACAAAAACCAAGGACTTCTCGATATACATCCTTGTCCAATTGATCCTCATAAACCAGTTGCCCCTGACGATAAGCTAGCCCACCATTTAAGCCAATCACGAGTTGATGGCTCAGTTGCTCCCCTAAAAGGCCTAAGCAATCCCGATAAGAACGTGCAGAAGCAAAGGCGACTTCATGACCAAATTCTTCTGCTCTCAATAAGACCTGTTTAATTTCATCATCGATTGTAACACCATCGAATGACAAGGTTCCATCTAAATCAAAGACAAACTTCATCTCGCTCACACTTTCATTTTTTTAAGGTACGAACAGCTGCTTCGTAGGTCTGCTCCATCAACATGGTAACGGTCATAGGACCAACCCCTCCTGGTACCGGAGTAATATGACTGGCCAAAGGGGCAACGGAGTCAAAATCGACATCCCCACACAATTTGCCATTCTCATCGCGATTCATCCCGACGTCAATGACGACTGCGCCTTCTTTCACGAAGTCTGCTGTTACAAATTTTGCACGACCGATCGCCACAACCAGGATATCCGCTCTTTTAGCGATTTTAGGCAGATGATGGGTCCGGGAATGGGTCAAGGTTACCGTGGCATTTTTGGCGAGGAGCAACTGCGCCATGGGTTTTCCAACGATATTGGAACGACCAATCACGACTGCACGCTTCCCTTCTAGATCAATCCCATATTCTTTAAACATCTCCATGATCCCAGCAGGCGTCGATGGCACCATAATAGGATTTCCAGCCCATAAACGCCCCATATTCAATGGATGAAAGCCATCCACATCCTTGGTCGGATCAATCGCTAAAAGAACCGCATCCGCATCGATATGCTTAGGCAGTGGCAACTGCACTAAGATTCCATGCCAAAGAGGATCTTGATTGTAGTGTTCGATCACTTCTAATAATTCATCTTGGCTGATATTTTCAGGAAGTTGTCTCACTTCACTGCGAAAGCCTGCCGCAATAGCAGAACGCTCTTTATTTCTTACATAAATCTTGCTGGCTGGATTATCTCCTACCACGATTACAACAAGGCCAGGTACAACCCCTGTCTCTTCTTTTAATCGTACTGTTTTCTCTGCAATCTCACCCTGTAATTTTGTAGCGAGCGCCTTCCCATCAATGATTGTCGTCATGTCAATTCTCTTTCTAGTCAAGTAATGAAAATAGTCCTCTCTATTATAGCAGATTTCAAGTCTCAAACCTAACTGTTCCTATTTAGAATTTCTTATAGACGCAAACTATAGCCAGATGGACAAAAAATGAGCTTGAGACCACCCCAAACTCATCCACTCAGTTGCTTAGTAAAGCAATTCATAAATTTCCATTGCAATTAAATCAATGCTGTCAAAAGTATAGGTTTCACGCGCTTCAACATCACGAAGTGTAAAGGTTGAACCTTCTTCTTCATTGTGGTTGTAGGCTACTTCAGCGACAACAACACCGTCACGTTCAAAATTACGTTTTAAGTTTCCACCGTCTTTTGTCATCGTCTCCAAACGGTTGATAATCCGTACTAAATGTGATTCCATTTTATTTCTCCTCTTTACTTTCTACTCTCCTATTTTATCATAAAAGAGAAAGCTCTTCCAATAAAAATTCACATTTTTCCATTGATTTGCTTTCTTCAGTATTCCTAAGCGACATTTCGTAGCAAATTCTTGCAAACTTCTAGAATACTGATATAATGAAATTATAAAAACTTTGACTATTTTTGACCTTTCAGAAATAGCGCTCGTCTCTTGATGGAAAACCATCAAAACCCTACTGTGAGGTATGTATATGCTTTGTCAAAATTGTAAAATAAATGAATCAACCATCCATTTATATACAAATGTAAATGGACGTCAGCAGCAAGTAGACCTCTGTCAAAATTGCTATAAAATTATGAAAACGGACCCAAATAACAGCTTCTTGAAAGGTATGACCCAACGGAGTCAACTCACCGGAGACCCTTTCGAAGATTTTTTCAATAACCTTGGAAACTTCCAAAGTCCGCAAGAACCTCAAACACCTCCAACTCAATCTGGAGGAAGCTATGGAGGTGGCGGCTACGGTCAAAACAATAACCGTGGTGGCGGTCAAGACCCACGTCAAGCTCGCCCTCAAAAGCCTAAAGGACTGTTAGAAGAGTTCGGCATCAATGTCACAGAAATTGCCCGCAAAGGGGATATTGACCCTGTCATCGGCCGTGATGAAGAAATTATCCGTGTCATCGAAATTCTCAACCGTCGAACCAAGAACAATCCGGTTCTGATCGGAGAACCTGGGGTCGGAAAAACTGCCGTTGTGGAAGGCTTGGCCCAAAAAATCGTCGATGGAGACGTTCCTCATAAATTGCAAGGAAAAGAAGTCATCCGCCTAGACGTCGTCAGCCTCGTTCAAGGCACAGGTATTCGTGGTCAATTCGAAGAACGCATGCAAAAATTAATGGATGAAATTCGTCAACGTGAAGATGTGATTCTTTTCATCGACGAAATCCATGAAATTGTTGGCGCAGGATCTGCTGGCGAAGGCAATATGGACGCTGGAAATATCCTCAAACCAGCCTTAGCGCGCGGTGAACTCCAATTGGTCGGTGCTACTACCCTCAATGAATACCGCATTATTGAAAAAGATGCGGCCTTGGAACGTCGGATGCAACCCGTTAAGGTCGATGAACCAACGGTTGAAGAAACCATCACCATCCTCAAAGGCATCCAGAAAAAATACGAAGACTACCACCACGTTCACTATACAGACGGGGCCATCGAAGCGGCAGCTATTCTTTCAAACCGCTACATCCAAGATCGCTTTCTACCAGACAAGGCCATTGATTTGTTGGATGAAGCCGGGTCTAAAATGAACCTGACTCTGAACTTTGTGGATCCAAAAGTTATCGATCAGCGCTTGATTGAAGCTGAAAACCTCAAAGCTCAAGCAACCCGCGAAGAAGACTTTGAAAAAGCAGCCTACTTCCGTGACCAAATCGCGAAATACAAGGAAATGCAAGGGCAACATGTCACAAATCAGGAGACTCCTGTCATCAGCGAAAAAACCATTGAGCACATCGTTGAACAAAAGACCAATATTCCTGTTGGTGATTTGAAAGAAAAGGAACAGTCTCAATTGATCAATCTGGCTTCTGATTTGAAAGCCCATGTGATCGGTCAAGATGATGCAGTGGATAAAATTGCGAAAGCCATTCGACGCAATCGTGTCGGCCTAGGATCGCCAAATCGTCCAATCGGAAGCTTCCTTTTTGTCGGACCAACCGGTGTCGGGAAGACCGAATTGTCTAAACAATTGGCGATTGAACTCTTTGGTTCTGCAGACAATATGATCCGCTTTGATATGAGCGAATACATGGAAAAACACAGCGTAGCGAAACTAGTCGGAGCTCCTCCGGGCTATGTGGGCTACGATGAAGCTGGACAACTAACTGAAAAGGTCCGCCGCAATCCATACTCTCTCGTTTTGCTAGATGAAGTTGAAAAAGCCCATCCAGACGTCATGCACATGTTCCTGCAAGTCTTGGATGATGGCCGTCTGACAGATGGTCAAGGCCGTACGGTCAGCTTTAAAGATACCATTATCATCATGACCTCTAATGCTGGAACCGGCAAAGCTGAGGCCAATGTTGGTTTTGGAGCGGCTCGAGAAGGACGCACCAACTCTGTACTTGGAGAACTCGGTAACTTCTTTAGCCCCGAATTCATGAACCGTTTTGATGGCATCATTGAATTCCAACCTCTATCAAAAGAAAACTTACTTCAAATCGTTACCCTCATGCTCGATGAAGTCAATCAACGTCTCGCACAAAATGAGATTCATCTGGACGTGACAGAGAAGGTGAAAGAAAAATTGGTCGATCTGGGATACGATCCAAAAATGGGGGCCCGCCCACTCCGTCGTACTATCCAAGACCATATCGAAGATGCTATTACCGATTATTACCTGGAACATCCAAGTGAAAAACAACTCAAAGCCGTCATGACCAGCAATGGGAAAATCTCTATCAAGTCTGCTCACAAACCAGTTGAACAGACTTCAGAATCATAATCAGTAAATGTACATTCAGAGACTGGAAAATCCAGTCTCTTTCTTTTGTTCCTCCAGATTTTTGATAAAAAATATGATATAATGATGAAAAAATAAGAAAAGAGAAAACCATGACCATTCCAAGTTTTGGTGAAAAGAAACAAGATGTTGCGTATGTGAACCGATACGGTGTCTACGCTGTTATTCCCAATAAGGACCAGGATCAGATCATCCTCGTTCAAGCTCCAAATGGGGCTTGGTTCTTACCTGGCGGGGAAATCGAGGCGGGTGAAGATCACTTGCAAGCTCTGAAACGGGAACTGATCGAAGAATTAGGCTTTACCGCTATTTTAGGGCAATACTATGGCCAAGCAGACGAGTATTTTTATTCTAGCCACCGGGATACCTACTACTACAATCCTGCCTATATTTATGAAGTTGTCGACTACACAGAAACTCAAAAACCACTGGAAGATTTTAACAATCTCTCTTGGTTCCCAGTAGAGGAAGCGATTGAAAAACTGAAACGAGGCAGCCATAAATGGGGCATTGAACAGTGGAAAATTGCCCATAAAAACTAAAGGACTTCTTTCACAAAATAAAAAAAAGTGCTATAATAAATGAAGATAGAGGTCAGGAGGAACTCATATGAAGCTTATTAATACCACCAATAGTCATGCTGCACTGGTCAAGAGCCAACTTGCCAGCACTGACGCCTTGCTTGTCGAGGTTTATTCCGCGGGCAATACTGATGTTATTTTTACACAAGCCCCAACTCACTATGAATTATTGATCAGTAACAAACACCGTGCTATTCGTGAAACTGAAGTAGAATTAATTCGTGAGTTCTTTTTAAAACGTAAGATTGATCTTCAAAACATTGACCAATCCGCTATTAAAACCCTCTACTCTGATAAACTAATCGAAATTTCCTTTCCAATTACTAAGTAAGGCCAATTTGCCTTGCTTTTTTCTTTGGTATCTTTTTCCAAAAAAAATCCTTTCACCTCGATTATGAGATGAAAGGATTCTTTATTTCTGAAAGATCATTTTTACGTGAGGGGTAGAAGCCAAGATAAAGGGCTCGCTCACCGTTTGAAAACCTAATTTTTCATACAAGCCCACCACCTGTTCTTGAGCCTCAATTTCAATGGTCCGTCCAGGAAATCTCTGTTCACACAGGTCCAAAATCTGCTCTACCATGTCTTTTCCCAGTCCTTGACCACGTCTACCTTTGGAAACAGCCACTCTGCCAAAATGAATCGTCAGTCCCGTTGCGAATATGCGAGCATAAGCATCCACACGTCCTTCCCTATTTTGATGAAAAAGATGGATAGATCGATAATCAACATCATCGAGATCATTGTAGATCCTAGTTTGTTCCACGACAAAGGTCTCTAATCGCAGCTGAACGATCTCGTAAAACTCTTTCAGTTCTAGTTCCTTAAATTCTTTCTGGTACCACATAACTTCCTCTTTATTGAAAAGTCGCAAGGAGACTCTCTCCCTGCGATTTTTCACTTCTTATTATTTTGCTTCAAATCCTTCTGCGACTGCGTCCGCAAAGTTCTCTTCGACAATGCTTGCACAGTGATCACAGATGGTTGCGTGGTAGTGGCGTTCTGCAGTTGATGGATCGATACGACGGCAACGGTCACAAACTTCACCAGCTGCACGTTCAACAGTGAAGGCAACATCTTCGAAGGCCACTGCACCTTCTGGGGCTGGTCCTTCTGCAATGGTCAACTCAGAAACAATCAAGAGTTGAGCGACATTGCTATCAACAGCTCCAAGAAGTGTTTTCACCACTTCATTTGGATAAACTGTCAAGTGAGCTTCTAGTGATTTACCAATCACTTTTTCATTACGTGCTTCTTCCAAGGCTTTTTGAGCTTGACCACGGAAGTCCATGAAGGCTGACCAAGTTTCCAAGATTTCTTCTTGGTTGACAAACGTTTCTGCTTCTGGCAATTCTGATAATTGAACAAAATCCTCTGCTTCAAACTCAAGGTATGACCAGATTTCTTCAGCAGTGTGAGGAAGAATTGGCGTCAAGAGTTTAGTGATTTTCACCAAAATATCATAGAAGACAGTTTGCATCTGACGGCGTTCAAGAGATTTCGCACCTTCGATGTAGACAACATCTTTTGCAAAATCAAGGTAGAAGGCTGACAGATCAACATTGATAAAGTTAACCAAAGCCTTATAAATCGTCAAGAATTCGAAGTTTGCATAAGCGTCACGAATCGTCTTAACAAGTTGGTTAAAGCGGATGGTCATGTACTTATCAACAGAACGAAGTTCTTCGTAAGCGACTGCATCCTCAGCTGGGTTAAAGTCAGATGTGTTAGCAATCAAGAAACGAAGCGTGTTACGGATCTTACGATAAGTTTCAGAGACTTGACTCAAGATATCCATTGAGATACGCACATCGTTGCTTGAGTCTACACTAGTCACCCAGAGACGCAAGATTTCAGCACCAAATTGCTTTTCAACATCGCTTGGAGCAATGGTATTCCCAAGAGATTTAGACATCTTCTCACCTTTACCATCCAAGGCGAAACCTTGTGACAAGATTTGTTTATAAGGCGCTACGCCATGGTTCGCCACAGATGTGATGAGTGATGAGTTGAACCAACCACGGTATTGGTCTGAACCTTCTAGGTAAAGATCTGCTGGGTATTTGAGTTCTGGACGGTTAACCACGACCCCATTCCATGATGAACCTGAGTCGAACCAGACGTCCATGATATCTGTTTCTTTTTTGAACTCACCATTTGGTGAACCTGGATGGGTAAATCCTTCTGGCAAGAGGTCTTTGGCATCACGTTCCCACCAAACGATTGATCCGTGCTCTTCAAAGAGTTGCGCTACATGTTCGATGGTTTCAGCTGTCATGATTGGTGTACCATCTTCAGCGTAGAAGATTGGAAGTGGAACTCCCCATGCACGTTGACGAGAGATGACCCAGTCACCACGGTCACGAATCATGTTGTAAAGACGGACTTTCCCCCATTCTGAGTGGAATTTTACTTTTTCAATTTCATCCAAGATTTCTTGGCGGAATTTTGATACAGAAGCAAACCATTGTGGCACGGCACGCCAGATGATTGGTTTTTTCGTCCGCCAGTCAAATGGGTAGGAGTGAGAGATTTCTTCTTGAGCAAGAAGCAAATCACCAAGTTTTTCAATAACAGTTGGAACAACCTTGTCATAGAACTGACCTGCAAAGTCAGGTCCAGCATTCTCCATCATAATACCGCGTTCGTTAACCGTAACGGCTACTTCGAGACCATTTGCAATCCCTACATTGTAGTCATCCTCACCAAAACCAGGAGCCGTATGGACGATACCGGTACCTGAATCAAGGGTTACATGCTCACCAAGGATCACCAATTCATCAACTTCCGTATCCCATGGGTGCTCTGTGATAATATGGTTCAATTCTTTCCCTTGGTAAGTAGCAAGGACTTCAACATTTTCCCAACCAAATTTTTCAGAAAGGCTTGACAAAAGCTCAGATGCTACGACATATTTACGATCAGATCCAGCAGGTTTCACTACGACATAATCAAACTCTGCACCAACAGTCAAACCGCGAGAAGCTGTAACAGTAAATGGAGTTGTTGTCCAGACAACGATGTAAGTGTCTGTATCTAGAATACCTTTGCCATCTTTAACTTTGTTAGCATAGTATAGAGAAGTTGATACCAAATCATGGTATTCAATCTCTGCTTCAGCAAGGGCTGATTCAGAAGACCAAGACCAGTAAACTGGCTTCGCTCCGCGGTAGATATAGCCTTTATTAGCCATTTCACCGAAGACACGAATTTGTGCTGCTTCATAGTCAGGCGTCAAGGTGACATAAGGATTTTTCCAGTCCCCAGAAACACCTAAGCGTTTGAAGTCTTCGCGTTGTTTATCTACTTGAGAAAGAGCGTATTCACGGCAGAGTTTCAAGTACTCAACCAAGTCCATTTCTTTGCGTTTCACACCTTGTTTCGCCAAGACTTGCTCAATTGGCAAACCATGGGTATCCCAACCTGGGATATAAGGGGCGTAAAATCCTGACATAGACTTAGAACGAACAATGATATCTTTTGAAATCTTGTTCATGGCATGCCCTACGTGAATGTTTCCGTTAGCATATGGAGGGCCATCATGAAGTGTAAAATGCGGTTTTCCTTCATTCAACTCTTGACGGCGTTGATACAATTTTGCATCTTCCCATTCTTTTTGCCAAACAGGTTCTTTCGTTGGAAGACCAGCCCGCATTGGAAAGGCTGTTTTCCCAAGATTCAATGTTTCTTTAAGTTTCATTGTGTCTCCTTATTGATTTAAAAAGCTATAAAAAAAACACGAGCATCCTAAAAAGGACGATTGCTCGTGGTACCACCTTTGTTCGAGAAGTCGCAAGCGACTTTCTCCTCTCATCCCGTAACGAGGGAAACGTTCGTTCTTACTCAATGATTCAGAACGAATACTGTAAAAGGATCATCCATTAAGAGGGAGTTCAGATCTTCCACCATCATCTGCTCGCTAGACCTATCATTAATGGACCTGTTTTTACAAAATTATAAAATATTGACAGATTCACGATTTGTATTATCTTCAGGTTGAACAGTTTCTTCAACCGCAACAACTTCCTCATTTTCATAACGAGCGTGCTCTGCTTCTTCTAAAGCGGATTGAACTTTTTCATTCAAACCTTCAAACGCTTGTGTCGCACCCAATTCTAAGTTAGCTGCTTCAATGCGTTTTTGCAATTCTTCGATTTCAGCTGGAGAGAATTGACGAGTCAAATCAATGTTCTCATCTTCTGCATGATGATGGTGAACAGATTCACCCAAAGCTTTCTCAACAATTTCACGGAAAGCTTCATCACTTGTTTGAATATACATAGCTGTTGGGCGAAGAATTTCATCCCATTCAGGCGTATCGATAATGCTCAATTGGCTTTCGATTGTTGATTTCAAACGTTGATGGAAGACGCGTGTCTTGTTCTTCAACTCCTCTGTTTCAACGGCAACCTTCTTGGCGTTATCCGTTGCATGACGAAGGATTTCATTTGCTTTTTGTTTTGCTTCATCTACTAAATGTTGTGCATCTTGTTCAGCTTGACGAACAATATTTTCAGAACGTTCGTTAGCTGCTTGTTTTACACGTTCAGCAGTATCTTGTGCAATCAAAACAGATTGACTCAATGAATCTTTCATTTCATCAAAATAGTTTAAGCGTTCTTCAAGAGCTTGAATTTTTGCTTCTTGATCATGATTTAAACGAACAAGATCTTCATAATCGCGAACAACGATATCTAGAAATTCTTCTACTTCGTTCGCATCATACCCTCTAAATTTAACGCCAAAAGTTTTATCTTTAATTTCTAAAGCAGTAAGAGCCATAACTCCTCCTCATTTTTTACTTAAGAGTACTTCAACAGTTACTTTATATTTTCCACTCTTTGAAATACCATTTTCAGAAACAATTTTAAGACGCCCAAAGCGTCGAACACTGACTAAATCATTCAAACTTACAGTATAGCTAACATTGGAAGTTGTCGCATAATTAACTTTCACCAAGCCAGAACTAATCAACTGACTGGCTTGTGAGCGCGAGAGCCTGAAGGTTCCAGCAATCACCTTGTCTAACCGAAAACTTGACACGAGAATATCTCGCTGCTGGCTTTCTTCCTCTATAACAATCTGTTCAGATAGAGGAACTTCCCTAAGCTTAACAGGGACACGAGAAATTATCTGGATGTGATCCATGAAATAGGGAACAAAACGCTGTTCAACAAATACTTGGATCTTTCCTTCACTCGTTAGAATATCTCCAAAAGACTTGCGCTCCACTCCTAATTGGTGAACAATGGTCCCCAGAACCTGGGAATGGGTCAAGTGATGAAATTTGGAAGCATAGACCATCTCTATTAAGGTCAGATCAAAGTCACTTGGATCCAATTGATAATAATCCGGAGCCACAATGACCTTGGCATACTCCATTTTCTGCTCATCACTGGAAGCAAAGACCTGTAATTGATAGCTAGCCGCAACATTTCGTAAAATAGCGACCTGATGAGGGTTTAAAAAACCCGTCACTTCAACAGAATAGCGTTCAATTACTCTTTCTGACAATTCAATACAACGATCAATAAATTCGTGATCTTCGCGATTGAAATGTTGATAAATCTCTTTCTGTCCCATCGTATTCTAACCAATCAAAAATAGAAAGAACCGAGCTAATAGCTGATTCATTAGGTTCAAGACCAAAAGTGCTACAAGAACCGTAAAATCCAAGCCTCCAACCTGCAAAGGTAGCTTTCTAAAAAGGCTCAAAAATGGTTCAACTAGGCGGTGAACCATTTGTCCAAGAGTACTCTGAGGTGCCCCAGGGAACCAAGAAAGTAAGGCATAGATGACAAGAATGATGGAATAGATTTGAATGATATTTGAAAGATATTGAAAGATAATCATCTTAGCGATTACGTTTCATATCATAGTCGAATTCTGTCACTTCCACATCATTTGGAAGGCGAATATCTTCCACATTAACGACTACATTAATTGGAGTCAACAAGTACATGGTACTTGCAACACGGCGAAGATTTCCTGCCAAAACATAACGAGCCCCATCCAAATAATCCAAACAACGACGGGCTTGTACCTCTGTCATATATTGGAAGTCAATCAAGATACTCTCATTAGATAGTAATAGATCGACAATTTCAGTCGCTTCCTCGTATTTACGGGGATAGCGTACATCAATGGTAATCTTTTCATCTGTATTTGCACGATTAGCAGCCAATTCACGTTGACGTTCATGCAAGCGAGTGATATTTTCAGATGTATTTTTCGTTGTAGACACAGATTCTTTCACAGCTACTGTAGATACAGGAGTTGTAACAGGTGCGACAGGAGTCGGTTTTGGTTTTGGTTTTACCGGTTCTTTTTGACTAATCTGTGGACGTGAAGAAGTCACTTGAGAAGTTGGCTGTGGCTGTGGAACTGGTTGTGTTTCTGCACCAGCTGCTTTTGCCTCGCTAACTTCTACTTCTTCACCGTCTTCTGTGAAGTAGTCAATAAAGTTGTTAAATTTATCTTTTAATGACATAGTTCTTTCCTATTTAAAAAATGATGTCCCAATTCTAACATAAGTCGCTCCGTTCGCAACGGCTACTTCAAAGTCACGACTCATACCCATACTTAGTTCTGAAAAAGGCATATTTTTTAATTGTTTCTTTTCTAGTTGTTTCTGAAGTTGGTGAGTTTTTGAAAAAATATCCTGCAACTCTTCTTGACTAGCCTCAAAAGGAGCCATCGTCATTAAACCAACAATTTCAATTTTGTCCAGCTGTGCGATTTCCGCTAAAACATCATCCAGTTCATCGGGTGCAAATCCATGCTTACTTTCTTCACCAGAAATGTTCACTTGGAGGAAACACTTGATTGGGTGTTCTGCTCGCTTTTGAATTTCTTGAGCTAGCTTCACTGAATCCAAGGCATGAAAGTAATCGACGAGATTAATCACGTCTTTTACTTTCCGCCGTTGGAGGCTCCCAATCAAGTGCCAAGTGAGATCATAGTCTTTTAGAGCTTGATACTTTTCTAGGAATTTATCAACACGATTTTCACCAATATGTTGGATACCTGTTTTCACTAGTGCTTCTGTTGTTGCAACATCTACATACTTGGTAACAGCTATCACATTAACTTGATCTTGACGGTTAGCTTTGTTTCTTGCTGTTTCTACTTGTTGCCGTACAAGATCAGCATTCTCTACCAGATTCATGATTAACGATTCCGGAAGAATGGTGGTGTTTCCAATTCATCATCATCTGAAGATGAATCTACATAACGATCAACTTGATGTGTTGATGTTGGTTCAGTTTGGCGAACGATATTCTCACGGCGAATATCCCAATCACCAAAAGCTGAGCCACGGTTTGGTTCTACCGCTGGACGACTTGGAGTTGTTGGCAATTCAACATCTTGTTTCAAATCAAATTCACGGTCAAATGGTGCCGTTTGTGGGCGTTGTTCACGTGGTCCTGTTTTATAAGGACGTTGTGAGGAAGCAATTCCGCTGACGCGTTCTACCTTGTCTTGACGGACACCGGTTGCAACAACCGTCACGCGGATTTCATCTTTAAGAGATTCATCAATAGATGTACCCAACCAGATGTTCACTCCGTGACCTGCAGCTTGGTTCACAATTTCTGAAGCTTCTTCAGCTTCGATCAAAGTCATATCCAAACCACCTGTTACGTTGACGATCACGTCTTCTGCACCATCAATTGTAGTTTCAAGAAGTGGAGAGTAAATTGCTTTACGAGCTGCTTCGATAACGCGTTCTTCACCGCTACCAACACCAATACCCATGAGGGCATTTCCTTTGTTTTCCATAACAGTCTTCACGTCTGCAAAGTCAAGGTTGATCAATCCAGGACTTGTGATCAAATCAGTGATCCCTTGAACACCTTGACGAAGAACGTTATCTGCTTCACTCAACGCTTCAAGAAGCGGTGTCTTCTTATCCACAATTTCAAGCAAGTTGTTATTAGAAATAATCAACAATGTATCTACATGTTCGCGAAGTTCATTGATCCCTTCAATAGCGAAGTTCCCACGTTTTGAACCTTCAAACCCGAATGGACGAGTCACAACTGCTACTGTCAAAGCGCCAACTGCTTTAGCAATACGAGCGATGACTGGTGCAGCACCTGTACCAGATCCTCCACCCATCCCTGCAGTGATGAAGACCATGTCTGCACCTTGCAAAGCTTCTGTTAACACTTCTTCGCTTTCTTCAGCTGCCTTACGACCAACTTCAGGTTGACCTCCAGCACCCAATCCACGAGTCAATTTTGGGCCCAATTGGATAACTGTTTCAGCTTTTGCACTTGAAAGTGCTTGAACATCTGTATTAGCTGCGATGAATTCTACACCGGCAACGCCTTCGTCAATCATACGATTGATGGCGTTACCGCCACCGCCACCGACACCGATTACTTTAATTACTGCACCTTGTGCCGCTGCTGTGTCAAATGAAAATGTCATAAATACTTACACTCCTTAATCAAACATATTACCGATCAAATTTTTCATTCGGTCTGTGAATGTAGTTTTTGGTTCTTGTTTGCTATCATTGCTTGCTACTGGAATTTCTTGAGCATCTACTGGAGATTCAATCTTCTCAGCATTGTACGCAGGTACTACCGGTTGTGCTGGAGCAGCAGCTTGTGGTTGTACTTGTGGTTGCACAGGTCGATCAAATTGAATCGGTTGTTGACGCAAGACTTCGTCTCCATGAACCGCAGCTTGAGCAATAATATCCACATCTGTCAAATTGCCTGCATATTCAGACAAACTAATCACATGGGCAAAAGCTGGATTGCGAATTCCAATTTGATTTGGAACAAACAATTTCACATTTACACCAAAGACTTCTTGAGCCAATTCTTCAACACCAGGAAGGATTGCGCCTCCACCGATAATCACAATACCACCAGGAAGATCCAACAAATGTCTTCTCTCAAGGTCTTGCTTGATTTGCTCAAAGATGTGTTTGATACGTGCTGAAATGATTTCAGCCAAGTACTTCTCAGTCACTTCAACTGGCTCAACTTCACCGATAACTTCTACATGGAACACTTCGTTTCCAGCAGATGGCACATAGGCTTCACCGTAGTTGAACTTCAAACCTTCTGCCAATTTTTGAGAAGTCTTCAAAACTTTAGAAATATCTTTGGTAACGTAATCGCCACCTTCTTGGTAGATATTTGTAAATTGAAGTTCTTGGCTACGAACAGAAGCCACTGTGGTTTGGCCACCACCCATATCAATCACTGTTGCTCCGAATTCACGTTCGCCTTCGTTCAAGACTGTTTTGATCATCGCAAGTGGGGAAATGATGATGTTTTCTACTTGTAAGCCTGCACGTTCAACTGTTTTACGCAAATTGTGCAAGATGGTACGAGGTCCTGTATAAAGAAGACCACGCATTTCAAGTCGGATCCCCATCATTCCGCGTGGATCACGGATTCCTTGGAAACCGTCTACTGTGAATTCTTCAGGAATGAAGGTGATCACTTCACGATCCGGTGTCATGCTTTTTGTGAGTGCGGATTTGACAACATTTTCAACATCTGCATCTGTGATTTCTTTTGAATCACTTGTGACTGGAATCATTCCTTGAGTTGCTTCGATTTGTAGTAAGTTTGCAGGCAACCCAACATTGACTAGATTGATTGAAATCCCTGCTTTTTCTTCAGCTTGGCTGATTGCAGTTTTAATTGCATTTGAAGCAGCTTCGATATCTACTATAATTCCATCTTTGACGCCAGCACTTTTTGCATTGCTGACTCCAATTACATTCATTTCTCCATTGACATGTTCTGCCACCAATACTTTTATTGAACTAGTACCGATATCTAAACCTGTAAAAAAGCCGTCTCTAGCCATTACACCAGTCCTCTCTCTTTATTTGTTTTCACTTTACATCTATTTATAGCCCTTTTAGCTGGAACTATCCAAACTTCATTATATCACAAAGAAGCCTAAAATGGACATTTTTTCTTCAATTATTTGAGATAATTTATGGGCTTTGCTCATTCCCAGAAGAATTTTCTCCTTCTTGATTCTGTTCTTGGCTTGCTTCCTCAGAATGTTCTTCTTGCTTTTCTGAACTTTCAGCCTTTTCTTTTTCAGCTTGCTCTTTGGCATCTGCGATGGATTGGTCACTATAGCTGAAGACTCCAGCCTCCATATCAATGGTGGAATCATCGTCTAATTGCTTACTAATGGCCTTATAATAAGGAAGCTTACGGGTAATTTGGGAAACAGGGACCAAGATTTTATTATTATTTTTCATGGTAATGGTCACTAGATCCTTCGTAACCTTGCTTGGTGTCAGATCAACCGAAACAATTTTATCCGTAACGGAAGACGAAATGGATTTCATTTCTTGGACGAATTGTCTGACTAATTCCCTATCTGAGAATTTCAAGCTAATATAGGAGGATGGTAAGTCCGAAGCAGGCGTTACTGTCTCAACTACTTCTCCGTTTTCCAATACTGGATAGTGGTCTTCTCCCGTCACATAATAAGCAACCACTTTGTGTTCCACTATATTAACTTTAAAGGTCACTGGAAATTGATAATTCATGTGCACTTCTTTGATCCATGGACTAGCTGTTTTTATGTTTTGTTCATAGACCGACTTATGAAGGAAGGTCGTCAGAGTATAATCTTCTTCTTTAATACGGCTTTTTTCATACAATTTTTGCTGGTCAACCGCTTTATTCCCTGAAAATTCAATCACTTTCTGTGTAGACAAGGGACTTAAAAAATAGATCGAGAGAAGGGCGACAATCGAGCTGATTCCGATAACCGGAAGGGCACGATAGATATGGCGTTTTGCCACTGTCGGTTCCTTCTTTGTTTTTTTCGTCTTTAAGCGTTCAAAAAACGAAGGCTTTTTCTCTTGCTTCTCTGAAGGATCTAGCTCCTCTACAGCCGAATCGGGCACTTCTCTTTCTGAACTTTCACCATCCGTATCTGGATCCTCTTCGACCTCAGAGTCATTTTCCTCTTCAGAATCTTCTATTTCTTCTTCAGATCCTTCCTCTGAGATAGAAGCCGATTCATTCTCTGAAAGATCTTCGTCTTCTTGTGCTTCTTTGCTTTCAGTTTCCTCTTTTTCAGCTTCTTCCGCTTTTTCAAGCGCCTTTTTTTCTAAATATTCTTTGTTTCTTTTTTGCCAGGCTGACAATTCTGTAATTTTGTCATCCGTTGGTGTTTTTTTATTGTCGTCCGTCATCTTTTCCCTTACTGATATCTTTTTGAAGCAGGCCATAAAAATCGTCTAGTGAAAGGAGTTCTGTCGATTTTTCCATTGCTTGGTGGTAAACTTGGCTTTGCTTCAACATTTCTTGAATGGTTTCATTAAAGGTTTCGAGGGTCAATTGATCTTCCTGCAATTGCTCTGCATAACCTTTATCCACAAAATATTGGGCATTTTCAATCTGATCGCCACGACTGGCTTCTTTTCCAAGTGGTACAATCAAATGGAGTTTGTTCATAGCCAAGAGTTCAAATAAGGTATTGGCTCCACCCCTAGTTACCACTAAATCAGCCTTCTGGAGCATGGGCAAATACTGATCGGTTACATAATCCACTCGATACAAGCCACCCTCAGCCTGATTCAATGTTGAATCGCCCGTCAAATTGATGATATTGTAGTGTTGCAAGAGCTCTGCTTGATGCTCTGTTACAAATTCATTAAAGACACGCGCACCAGCTGATCCTCCAACAAAGAGAAGGGTCGGCAACTCTTTTCGGAAACCTTTTGTTTTTTCTTCTAAAACCTCTGAAGTCGGCGGAATATGATCTGTGACCTTGGTTACCGCACCGATATGCTCACTCTTTGTCAAACCATGTGCTTGCTCAAAAGTCGTGTACATCTTGGTAGCAAATTTATAAGCAATTTTATTGGCCAATCCCATCGAGAGATCCGACTCATGGATATAGACAGGAACACGAGTGAGACGAGCCGCGATCACTGGTGGCACCGAGACAAATCCCCCTTTTGAGAAGAGAACTTGTGGACGCACACGGAGCAGGATCGCTATGGATTGGAGTGTTCCCCAAGCTACCTTGAAAACATCCATCATATTTTGGAAAGAGAAATAGCGACGCAATTTCCCCGTTGCAATCGAATGGAATCGTACCTCTAATCCAGACTTTTTGATCTCTTGGTATTCGATTCCTTTTTTGTCCCCAATATAATGGACTTCCCATCCATCTTCGATAAATTTTGGAATCAAGAGGAGATTAAGGGTCACATGTCCCACGGTTCCCCCACCAGTAAACATTATTTTTTTCATCTTATTTCAACCCTTTTACTGTAGCAAGGAATTCATCCCCACGCACTTCAAAATTCGGATACATATCCCAGCTGGCATTGGCAGGACTTAAGAGCACAACATCTCCAGGGCTAGCCAAGTCGAAGGCTTTCTTTGTAGCATCTGCTACATCTGTCGCATCGACATATGAAACACCCGCTTTATCGGCTGCGCGTTTCACTCGTGGAGCTGATTCCCCGAGAATCACCATTTCCTTTAGACCTGCAATGTGAGGTACCAATTCATCAAATTCATTGCCACGATCGAGCCCCCCTGCAATCAAGATAACCTTACTGTTATCAAAACCAGAAAGAGCTTTTTGTGTCGCTAAAATATTGGTCGATTTACTGTCATTGTAGAATTTGACACCTTGAATCTCATCCACATATTGTAGACGGTGTTTGACACCCCCGAAGGCTGACAAGGTTTCTTTAATGACCTCATTCTCTACTCCCCGGACTTTTGCAACAGCAATCGTTGCCAAGGCATTTTCTACATTGTGGCTTCCTGGAACCCCCAGTTCATCTGCACGCATAACAACTTCTCCCTTAAACTTGAGAAGTCCATCTTCCAAATAAGCCCCATCCACTTTTTCGACCGTTGAAAATGGAAGGACCCTTGCCTTGGTTTTTGTAGCCAGTTCCTTAGCCAAGTCTTGGTTGAAGTTCAAAACAATGACATCTTTTTCTGTCATATTCTTTTGAAGATTCCATTTAGCAGCTACATAATTTTCAAAAGAACCATGGTAGTCGATATGGGTTGGCATGAGATTGGTAATCACTGCAATCTCTGGATGGAAGGCTTCAATACCCATCAATTGGAAAGAAGACAATTCCATGACCAGAACTTCTTTTTCTGTTGCTGTTTGTGCAACTTGACTAGCTGGAAAACCGATATTCCCAGACAATAGACCACCTTGGCCGGCAGACGTCAAAACTTCCCCGATCATGGTTGTTGTCGTCGTTTTTCCGTTTGATCCTGTAATCCCAATAATTGGTGCATCCGAAATCAGATAGGCCAATTCCACTTCAGTGAGGACTGGAATGCCCTTTTCAAGCGCTTTTTCGACCATCGGATTCGTATAAGGGATTCCTGGATTTTTGACCATGACTGCAAAGTCTTCATCCAACAACTCCAGAGGGTGACCTCCTGTCACAACTTTAATCCCTTCTTCCAGTAAACTTTGTGCTGCTGGATTTTCTTCAAAAGGTTTGCCATCATTGACGGTCACAATCGCTCCTAAGCGATCCAACAAACGGGCAGCTGACTCGCCTGACTTAGCCAAACCTAATACAAGAACCTTTTTATTTTCAAATTGTTTCACAAATTTCATGATTTCTTCGCTCCATTTTTATCACTCTCTATTTTACCTTTTTTTAGCAAAATTAAAAAGCCCAAAGGGCTTTAAAAATCACGTCACCGTTTATTTTTTCTGTTTGGTCGTCATTTTGGAAATATCTACCAAAGCCAGGTAGCCAACAAAGGCTAGAAAGGCTCCGACAAAAAACTCGGACGGTAGTTGAAATATCTGAAAAATGGCGAGACAAGCAAGGACGATAAAAGAGACGATCAAGACCACCATTGTGACACTGTTTAAGGTACCACGAATACTCTTTGGGGTCATAAAAAGGTAAAAAAGGAGAATCAAAATCCCTAAGATAAAATAGACCATTTTGTTTCTCCTTTCTTTTCGTATTATTCAGCAGCTGCTGATTTTTTCTTTTTATTTGCTTTTTCGCGTTCTGCTTTGTTCAAGATCTGTTTACGCAAACGGATAGATTCAGGTGTTACTTCCATGTACTCATCGTCGTTCAAGAACTCAAGAGATTCTTCCAAGGTTAAGATACGAGGAGTCTTGATAACCGCTGTTTGGTCCTTGGTAGCTGAACGAACGTTGGTCATTTGTTTTGCTTTCGTAATGTTGACAGTCAAGTCGTTCTCACGAGAGTTTTCCCCAATGATCATTCCTTCGTAAACTTCTGTACCTGGATTGACAAAGATCGTACCACGTTCTTCAATAGACATGATCGAGTATGTCGTTGCTTTTCCGTTATCGATGGAAACAAGAGCACCACGGTGACGACCACCAATTTCTCCTGGAATTACTGGCAAGTATTGGTCAAAGGTGTGGTTCATGATTCCGTAACCACGTGTCATTGACAAGAACTCTGTTGAGTATCCAATCAACCCACGCGCTGGAACAAGGAAGACCAAACGAGTTTGACCGTTACCAGTTGCAATCATATCCAACATTTCACCTTTACGTTCAGAAAGACTTTGGATAACAGATCCTTGGTATTCTTCTGGTGTGTCGATTTGTACGCGCTCAAATGGTTCACATTTGACACCATCAATTTCCTTGATGATCACTTCTGGACGAGATACTTGCAATTCGTATCCTTCACGACGCATGGTTTCGATCAAGATAGACAAGTGCAATTCCCCACGTCCTGAAACTGTCCATTTATCTGGTGAGTCAGTCGGGTCAACACGAAGAGAGACGTCTGTTTGCAATTCCGCTTGCAAGCGTTCTTCGACTTTACGAGAGGTTACCCATTTCCCTTCACGACCAGCAAATGGTGAGTTATTCACCAAGAAGGTCATTTGAAGTGTTGGTTCATCGATGTGAAGGATTGGAAGAGCTTCAACTGCATCTGTCGGTGTGATGGTTTCTCCAACGAAGATATCTTCCATACCAGAGATAGCGATCAAGTCACCAGCTTTAGCTTCTTGAATCTCACGACGTTCCAAACCAAAGAAACCAAAGAGTTTCGTTACACGGAAGTTCTTAGTCGTTCCATCCAATTTAGAGAGGGTAACTTGGTCCCCAACTTTTACAGTACCACGGAAGACACGTCCGATACCGATCCGTCCAACGAAGTCGTTGTAATCAAGCAGGGATACTTGGAATTGAAGGGGCTCATCTGAGTTATCAACTGGAGCTGGGATGTGGTCGATAATGGTGTCAAAGATTGGCGCCATAGTCTTTTCTTGATCTGCTGGATCATCTGACAAGGATGATGTTCCGTTGATCGCTGATGCATAAACAACTGGGAAGTCAAGCTGGTCATCATCCGCACCTAGCTCGATGAAGAGTTCCAAGACTTCGTCTACTACTTCTGCTGGACGAGCAGATGGCTTATCGATTTTATTAACTACAACGATCGGCACAAGGTCTTGTTCCAAGGCTTTTTTCAATACGAAACGAGTCTGAGGCATAGTTCCTTCGTAGGCATCTACGACCAATACAACCCCGTCAACCATTTTCATGATCCGTTCCACTTCTCCACCGAAGTCCGCGTGTCCTGGTGTGTCCATGATATTGATCCGAGTTCCGTTATAAGCAACGGCTGTATTTTTAGCAAGAATGGTAATCCCACGTTCTTTTTCAAGATCGTTTGAGTCCATTGCACGTTCTTGCAATTCTTTGCGTTCATCCAAGGTATGCGATTGTTTCAACAATTCGTCTACCAAGGTTGTTTTTCCATGGTCAACGTGGGCAATGATCGCAACGTTACGAATATCTTCTCTTAATTTTGTCATGATTTCCTCTATATAATTTTAAATAATATTTCTAACTGAACAATTATACCACAGTCCTATCTAAAAAACACAGTTCAGCTAGTTGTAAATGTTTTCATCTTCATTTCTTTTCTCCGACTCGATTTCCTTTTCTTTTCATGATACACTGATGATATGAATTTCAGAAAAAGAGGCTCCCATGAGATTAGATCAATTGATGGCAAGTCACCAATACGCTCGCAAAGACATCAAACAACTTCTGGCCCGAAGGCAAATCTTGGTCGATCACCTACCAGCTAAAAAACTGTCACAAAACATCGACCCTGGACTCCAAGAGATTCAAATAGGGGAACGGCTCATTCAGGAACCGCGTCACCACTACTACATGCTCCATAAACCAATCGGAGCCGTGACTGCCAAAAGAGATGCCCAGCATCCAACAGTAATCGATCTGGTAGATCCCCAACAAGAATATCCAGATCTTTATCCGCTTGGTCGCCTCGATCGCGATACCAGTGGTCTGCTCCTCATCACAGATAATGGTCCTTTAGGGTTTCAACTGCTCCATCCTCAATACCATGTGGAGAAAGTCTATGAGGTAGAAGTCAACGGTCCACTCTATGCAGCCCACATCGAGCAATTTCAGAATGGGATTTCATTCAAAGACGGCCCCATCTGTAAGCCTGCTTCCTTAACCATTCTAGAAAGTAGCCCTAGCTACAGCAAGTCCCAGGTCCGAATCTCAGAAGGAAAATACCACCAAGTAAAAAAGATGTTCTTAGCCATTGGCGTCAAAGTAATGACCTTAAAACGCTTGTCTTTTGGTCCCTTCACCTTGGATCCTCAGTTAGCCCCTGGCGAAAGCCGGCCTTTGAATGAAGTGGAGCTCACTTGGGTCAAAGATTTCCTTGAAAAAACGAGATAAAAGAGGCTAGGACAAAAGTCCTAGCCTCTTAATTGTTTTTGGATTGTCGAATAAGACGCAGTGGTTGAGTGGGCTCTACTACGCTGGTTTCATCAGCTTTTATAGCCCTACTCAACTGTGCAGAGGTGGGACGACGAAATCGAATTCTAACGAATTACCGATTTCTGTCCCACTCTCTTTTATTAGGCGTCTTTTTTCACTTTCCCATTCCAAGAATCAAGACCATAAGACAAGACATAAATGTCTGTATAGCCCTGTTTCTTGAGATAGAGGGCCGCATTGGTCACACGAGAACTACGGCTATTCTCATAGAGCAGAATCGGTTTGTCCTTGCGCAAGGCCGCAAGGCTCAACTTCAACTGAGTAGAAGGAATGTTGCGCGCTCCTAAAATATGCTTTGCATGAAACTCAGCTGGCTCTCGCAAGTCAATCAACTGCCCTTTACGAATCAACTCTTCAAAAGCGGCATTGTCCACAAATTTAGCAGCTTTACGGATGCGGAAATAATTAAAGGCCATCCACCCAACTACTCCTAAAACAACCAACCAAAAAATGATATTTCCCATTACTCTACCTCACTCTTTTTCAAAAATTCTAATTCTTGCTTGTGCTCTCTTCTTAAAACGATATCGGCTTCCAAATAATCGAGCCGCTCCATCAAGCCTGCATCATAAAGACGTTGAAGCTCAATTTTCATCAATTCGATGTCATAGAGGCGCTTCCCCACATAAATGATGATTCCAAAACGTTTTAAAAATTGTTGAACATCATACAGGTTTTTCATGTTCATTATTGTATCAAATTTAGAAAGGCTTTACAAGATTTTCAAGTAAATGAGGTGATTTTTCGATTTGTTTACGAATAAATAAGTATGATCAACTTTTATTTTTTTACCATCGGTACTTGCATCGCCTCTTTTTTAGGACTAGTGGTCGATCGCTTTCCAAACCAATCCATCCTCGCTCCTCGCAGTCATTGTGATCAATGTCAACATATTCTTGGAGTTTGGGACCTCATCCCAATCATCTCACAATTCTTCCACCGTTTTCGTTGTCGCTATTGTCATCAGACCTATCCATCTTGGTACTGCCTTTTTGAGATCTGGAGTGGCCTGATCTTCTTAGCCTGTGCCAATGGTTTTCTTTCTCTGCCTCAACTTCTGACGTTACTCGGATCTGCTGTTTTGGCCATCTATGACCTTCGTTTTATGGAATACCCCTTGGTCATCTGGTATTGTCTCCATGCCTTAGTCCTATTTTTATCCGGTAGTAATCTCCTCATGCTGGTCTTTTTACTCCTTGCGATCGGTACCCACTTTTTCTTTATTGGAATGGGTGCGGGAGATTTTCTCTTACTAGCCACCTTCTCGCTGACCTTTTCTTCTACCAAGATCCTCATTCTCATCCAGATCGCATCTATCTTAGGCATTCTCTTCTTTGCTCTCAAAAAAGAAAGAGACCGGATTCCTTTTGTTCCCTGCCTCTTTCTCAGTTATCACGTTTTACTTCTTTATACGATGTTTTTTAGATAAGTTCTTCTTATTTTGCAGCTTTTGCTTCCAAATAATCGGCAATAGCAGCCACGTCCTTATCCCCACGTCCAGAAACGTTGATGATGATAATCTTGTCTTTATTCAATTGTGGAGCACGTTTGACCGCTTCTGCAATCGCGTGTGAGCTTTCAATGGCTGGAAGGATCCCTTCTGTCTTACTGAGAAGAAGAAGAGCTTCTACTGCTTCATCATCTGTCGCTGCTACATATTCAACACGACCAGAATCTTTAAAGAAAGCATGCTCTGGACCAACCCCTGGGTAGTCCAAACCAGCAGAAATCGAGTAAACTGGCGCTACTTTTCCATCTTCGCCAAAGACAGCATAAGTCTTCATACCATCGACAACTCCTACAGTCCCTTTGGTCATGGTAGCGGCGTGCTGATCGGTATCCAAGCCATGACCAGCTGCTTCTACCCCAATCAAACCGACTTCCTCTTCTGCAACATATTCAGAAAAGGCACCGATGGCATTGGAGCCACCACCGACACAGGCAATCACATAATCTGGCAAACGACCTTCTTTTTCCAAGATTTGACGTTTAGACTCTTCACTGATCACTTTTTGGAATTCATGCACAATGGTTGGGTAAGGGTGAGGTCCAACAGCGGAACCCAAAACATAAAAAGCATCTAGGTCTGCCATCCATGCTCCAAAAGCAGCATCAACAGCGTCTTTTAAGGTCTTGGTTCCTGTTTCAACCGCATGAACGGTTGCCCCCATCATTTCCATGCGGAAGACATTGAGACGTTGGCGTTCCACGTCTTCTGCTCCCATGTAGACATCACAGGCCATACCAAATTTAGCTGCCGCAGCTGCTGTAGCGACACCGTGTTGACCTGCTCCTGTTTCAGCAATCACGCGCGTTTTGCCCATGCGCTTAGCCAATAGGATTTGCCCCAAGACGTTATTCAATTTATGCGAACCTAGGTGATTCAAGTCTTCGCGCTTCAAATAAATTTTTGCCCCACCTAAATGCTCTGTTAAACTTTCTGCAAAGTAGAGTGGTGTTTCGCGTCCAGAATAGTCTTTCAAATAATGTTTGTATTCTGCAATAAATTCTGGGTCATTTTTATACCGTTCAAAGGTTTCCTCTAATTGATTGAGCAAGTTTTGAATGGGTTCTGGTACGAAAGATCCACCAAATTGTCCGAAATAGCCTTTTGTTTCTGTCATGATTGTGTCCTCTTTTCTATATCTTCAATCCTGTTTATGATCTTTTTTTTCTCGCTGGTCCTTTGAGCTGCAGTCTCACTGGGTTCCTTTGAGATACAAAAAACCTCACACAGAAAAATCTGTGTGAGGGCGATTCGATACCGCGGTGCCACCTCAATTGTAGGAAGATATTCTTTCTCCTACATCTCTGACCTGTCTAACAACAGGGTGCACGATAAGGTGTGCTCACCGAATTTTTATTGTTTCAAATTCATCATCATAAACGCATCAGCCCATTTCAAGATTCACCACTGCTTGTTCGCAATCACCACAAGCTCCCTGGAAGTGAGAAAAATCCCTACTTTTCTGATGTCTTGAAGCTATTATAGCTCCCGCTTCTGATTTTGTCAACAAAAATTTTAAAAAGGCGCTAAAATGTTCGGATTTTACATTTCCACATTTTTTACTAGCAATCGTGCTCGGAGATACTGAAAGCCTAAATAAGCCAGATAAGCCCCTAAGGTATTGGTCCACAAATCATCTAGCTCAAAGACACGATTGGCATCAAACAAAAGATCTAAGAGCACTTGGCTAGATTCAATCCATAGACTGAGACCAAAGCCAAAGAGTAAGACACGTTTGCGACTCCTCAACCAGGGCCATAGCCAGAGAAGTTGAAAGACCAGCGGGCTTAACAAAAAGACATTGGCTACGTTTTGGAGAATCACCTTGATCAGTTGGATGACACTGGTGATCTGGCCAAAATTCATCAACGAATTAAGTGGAATCAGTAGGACGACGATGCGACCAAAATGTTGAATCCCCGGTGTTTCCATACCTGGCTCTGGATGTTGAGGCAAAAAGCACATCAGACTCATGAGAATAAAATAGAAAAAGCTGCCACTCTGTAACAGCCTTCTTCCTCTCTTTGTTAGTTCCGTATGATCGATCAGCCCTCGTTTAAGGTTGTGCTTGTTGAACAATCGCTTTCTCCCGATCCCGTTTCATCGTATTTGAACGCAATTGGCCACAGGCAGCATCAATATCTGTACCGTGCTCTTGACGCACCACACAGTTGACACCTTGTTTTTTCAAGGTATCATAGAAGGCCATAACCCGTTCTTTTGGACTCCGGCTATATTGGTCATGCTCACTGACAGGATTGTAAGGAATCAAGTTAACATAAGACAATTTCTTGATATTCTTGAGCAATTCTGCCAACTCTAAGGCTTGCTCAACCCCATCATTGACTTCATTCAACATGATGTACTCAAAGGTCACCCGACGGTTCGTGGTCTCGATATAGTATTCAATCGCTGCAAACAATTTTTCAATTGGGAAAGCCCGGTTGATCTTCATGATGCTAGAGCGCAAGTCGTTGTTTGGAGCATGTAGAGACACTGCCAAATTGACCTGCACACCTTCATTTGCAAAGTCGCGAATTTTATGGGCCAAACCAGAAGTTGATACGGTAATATGACGAGCCCCAATCGCTAGACCCTTATCATCGTTGACGGTCCGGATAAATTTCAAGACGTTGTTATAGTTGTCAAATGGTTCACCGATCCCCATGACAACGATATGGCTAACCCGTTCATCTTGGCCCCGTTCGTCAAAGTATTTTTGAACCAACATGATTTGAGACACAATTTCGCCATTGTTCAAATCGCGTTGTTTTTTGATCAAACCTGAAGCACAGAAGGTACAACCGATATTGCATCCGACCTGAGTCGTTACACAGACAGATAAACCATAGTGCTGACGCATCAAGACGGTTTCAATCAACATGCCATCTGGCAATTCAAAAAGATACTTGACCGTTCCATCTGCTGACTCTTGCACGATCCGTTGCTTGAGTGGGTTGACAACGAATTGATCATTTAACTTCGCAATTAAGTCCTTAGAAAGATTGGTCATTTCTTCGAAAGACTGGACACGTTTACGATAGAGCCATTCCCAGATTTGGGCTGCACGGAATTTCTTTTCGCCGTTTTCTTCTGCCCAATCAATCATATCTTGGCGTGTTAAACTATAAATGGATGGTTTCATTCTTTCTTACTCCTCTTTTTGACGAATCACAAAATGACGTTTGTTGTTCGTCTTCGTTGTTTTTTTAGTTTCAGCAGACGGTCTTGTTTTTTTCGAGTTATTCGTTGACTGTCCCTTGTCGCGTTCTCGTTTTTGGAAACGATCTTTTTGTTTGCGATTGCGCGAACGCTTCTTAGGCTCTCTTTCTTCTGATTGAGCTTTTTTGACCGGTGATTTCTTATCAAAGGAAGCACGATGAGGCTCCTTATTTTCAAGGACAAAATAAGCACAACCATAGCTACAATATTCTAACAAATAATCGTCTAAGCGACTTAGTTTATCCATCGTTGCAACATCGCGTTCTTCCTTATAGAAGCCACGCAAGCGCAACTGCTCATTGCTCCAATCACCAACAATGTAATCAAATTTGGTTAAAATCTCAGAAAATCGTTGACCAAAAACGGTCGCATCAAATGCTTCCTTCTCATTTTTCAACAACTCAAAAGAGAGGTTTTCTGAAAGGATCTGGTCTCCTACCTGACGAAACACAGGTCCAGGAAATTTATTGTAATTATATAATTCAGGGTCAATCTCTTTTCGCATAGTGTTCCTTCATCAAAATCTATTTACTGTAACACTTTATTCTATCATAAATTTGATGACTTGCGTCAGATTTGGCTAGAAAAGAGTTGAAATTCCTTTGACAGCAAAAAGAGACAAAGAAGGCAATCTTTGTCTCTATGAAGATTCATCACCAGATGACAGGGGCAAATAAAGTGTGATTTTCGTATAGCTATTAGCTTTAGAATCAATCTCCATATGATAGGCTTCGCCAAATTGAAGATGCAATCGTTGGTCCACATTTTTCAAGCCAACACCTCCTAAACGAAGAAGGGTTTGGTCTGTTGATCCTGATAAATCAAACCCTTGTCCATTGTCAAAAATCGATACGCAGGCGGAGTCTCCACTGACTTCAGTTGTCACTCGAATGAGACCTGGCCGATCGATCTCTTTAATGCCATGGTAAATCGAATTTTCCACTAAGGGTTGAAGCACTAATTTAGGGAGCTGATAATCGCCCAACCGTTCATCTTCTAGAATTTCATAGTTGAGCTTTTTACCATAACGTTGCTTCTGAATGAAAAGATACTGGCGGACATGGTCAATTTCATCTCTCAGTAGGATTTGTTCCTGGCCTTGGTTGAGAGCCAGTCGAAAATATTGAGCCAAAGATTTGGTGATGTCGACCACGCGCCGACTATCATTAAACTCCGCCATCCAGACAATCGTATCCAAGGTATTGTAGAGAAAATGCGGATTAATCTGAGCCGAAAGTGCCCGCAGCTCGTAACGCCGTGCGTTCTGCTCCTCTTCCTTAACCTGTTGCATGAGATTATCGATTTGATCCAACATGGCATTAAAAGCTTGAGCGAGGTCCACCAATTCTGGAGATCCTTTGACTGCAGCCCTCACGTGAGCATCACCTGATCCAATCCTCAAAATGATGGTCTGAAGGTCTCGTAAGGGTTTGATCCACAAACGCAGAACAAAGCCAAGCCCTATTAAACACATGATCAAGGCCAGTAATCCTAGACCAATGAAAGAGTAAAGTAGTTGCGACTGAAGCATCTGAAGTCCTTCAAGTGAAGCTACTCCAATCAAGGTCCAATCACTATCTGGAATCGGAACCTGATAGATAAAATTCTGTCCTCCTTTAGCATAGCCATCTGTCACAGCAATATAGGGCTGCATGGCCTGCATCTCTTGGCTGGAGGAATAGACCGCTTTTTTAGGATGGTAGACAAACTCATGCTTTTGATTAATGATAAAACTAAAGCCTTGTTTCCCTAGCTGAAGGTGATCCAAATAAGCCTGTAAGCTATCGTAGCCAATATCCAAACGTACTACTCCGAGATTTTGACCAGTCTGATCGACTACTTCTTGGGTAATAGAAACCACCCATTTTTCTTTTTCCGAGGTCAAGGATTCCTTTCGAGCTGGCGTCAAAACTGGCATGGCTCTTTCCTTAATCGCCTCTTGATACCAGCTTTCATTCATCATGTCTGATGAAGTCTGCATGCTGATTTTGGAATCTGTCGCTACCAGACGTCCATCCTTGGTCACCAAGACCGCAGAGACCAAGTCCGGATCCGTTTCAATCATCGTTCGCATCAAGTGCTGAACCGTTTCTTGATCCGCACTCCTATCTTGGGCAAATTGTTGAACGGCCTGTTCCTTGCTAAGCACCGTTGTGGTCTGCTTTAATTTTTTTAGATAAGACGTAATAAACTGACTACTTTGGTCGATACTATTTCTTGTCGTCCGCTCCGTTAGCTGGCGGATCGTCCCTGAACTCGTTTGATAGTAAAGGCTACCGATGAGACCAAAAAGTAAGAGAATGAAGAGAAAAAAGTAGAGGACCAGCTGAATCAGCAAGGGATATCGTTTCATTCATGCTCTCCTTTTTTGTACTGCCTTGGCGTCACCCCAATAACCTGCTTAAAGCGTTGAGAAAAATAGTTCATATCTTCAAAACCAACCTGATCTGCAATCTCATAAATCTTTAAATCTGTCGTGAGAAGCAAGAGTTGAGCCTTCTTCATTCGCTCTTGGATGAGGTATTCTTGGAAAGGAAGTCCCAATTTTTTCTTGATCAATACACTTAGATAAGAGGAACTGAAGCCAAGTTGATAGGCCAAATCCTTCAAGGTTAACTGCGAATCTGCTAAACGAGCATGAATGGCTTCTTCCAACTCTGTCGAATAACCATGGCTGACCAAATCTTCGACTTGCGCTTTCTTTCGCTCTTGATCAAGTTTTCCTTTCACCTTGGCTAACATCTCTTCAATATCATCTTTTGAAAAAGGCTTTAGCAAATAATCATCCGCACCTAATTTGATGGCTTTCCTCGCAAACTCAAAGTCATCATAACCTGTCAAAAAAATGATATGACAAGACGGAGATTGCTCTTTAACGAGATGGGCCAGATCCAAGCCATTCATTTGTGGCATATTGATATCGGTTAGAAGGATATCGGCTGGTTGCTCTTGAAACTTCTCCCAAGCCTCACGCCCATTTTCTGCCTGGTTAATGACGGTCATTCCAAACTGTTCATAGTCGACTAAGGAAGTCAGGCCCTGCCGGATCAGCTCTTCATCTTCCACAATCATGATCGTATACATTTCTTTTACCTACTTGTTTTTGCTATACTTATTATAGCAAATTATAGACTGAATTGTCTCAGACGTAGTCCAATAAATAACCGTAGCCCTTTTCTTTCATTTCTGCTTTGGGTATGAAGGTAATAGACAAACTATTGATGCAATAGCGAAGGCCGCCTTTTTCCTTGGGACCATCAGTAAAAACATGGCCCAAATGGGAATTTCCCACACGGCTCCGTACTTCTGTCCGAGTCATATTGAAACTCTTATCCTCCTTATAGATCGCCACATCAGGACTAATAGGTCGACTGAAACTTGGCCAACCACAACCGGAATCAAATTTATCCTTAGAGGAGAAGAGGGGCTCACCGGTCACGACATCCACATAAATACCGGCATCAAACTGATCCCAGTAACGATTGGAGAAGGCCCGTTCGGTATCATTTTTTTGCGTTACAGCATACTCTTCAGGTGATAACTTCTTTTTGATCTCCTCGTCACTCGGTTTGGAGTAGCGACTAGCATCAATCACTGGATAAGAAGCTTCATTAACATTTATATGGCAGTACCCATTCGGATGTTTCTTTAGATAATCCTGGTGGTAATCTTCCGCCTGGATGAAATTGGTCAGTGGCTCTTTTTCCACTACTAACGGTTTGTCGTATTTCTTTGCTACTTCATCAAAGACTTGGTTAATGGTTGGAAGGTCTTCTTGAGAGACATAATAGACACCTGTTCGGTATTGAGTCCCTTGATCGTTTCCTTGACGATTCTTCGACGTTGGGTCGATAATCCGAAAATAATGCAGGAGCAATTCTTTCAGAGATACCTGCTTGACATTGTAGGTGATGTGAACTGTTTCAGCATGGCCTGTTTGAGGGACCAATTCATACTTGGTCGTTTCTCCCTTCCCATTGGCGTAGCCTGATACAGCATCAATCACACCTGGAACACGGGAGAAATATTCCTCTACGCCCCAGAAGCAACCACCAGCTAGATAGATTTCTCGTTGGTCTTCTGGATCGACTTTTTCTTCCTTCTTTTTGTTTGCTACTGGTGTCTGACTCATCGATGCTTTTTTGATACTCTCAGTGCTTGTTTCTGATTGATCCATTCCGTTTGCTCCCTTACTATAGAAAAAGAAACCAATAGATAATAAGCCAATGAGAAGGATAGCAAACACTTTCCATTTTGTTTCCATTGTCTATCTCCTTACTGCATGCTCTCTAGGGTCTTGAGGATGTCCTCTTTATTCATATAGCCGATATGACTCTTCGATAACGTCCCATCACTATTGATAAAGAGTGCCGATGGATAAGACCGAATCCCATACTCTTTTAGCAGCTCCCCTTTACTATCTAGCAAGACTGGGAAATCCTTGTAATCCAAAGACTGGTACCAATTTTTGAAATCTGCTGCTGATTTTTCTCCATTAAAGGTTGGAGCTACAACGGATAAAACCACGTAATCCTTACCTGCCTCTTCTTTTGCCAACTCATTGGTATCCTCTAATGTCGACAGGCAAATAGAGCACCAGGAAGCCCAAAATTTGAGGTAAACTTTCTTCCCTTTGTAATCGGATAAGCGGTAGGTCTTGCCATCCACTCCTTGCAGGCTAAACTCCTTCACTTTCTTGCCAGATGGTTGCCTAGCCCCAGCTTTAGCTGTTTGTTGGCCCATGTCTTTGGTGGAAGTGGCCATTCCTTGGCTTGAACAAGCGCCCAGAAGTCCAGCGCATACGAACCCAGTAGCTACTAAAGCTAATTTTTTCATCATTATCACCTCTTTAAACAAAGGGAAAGTCATCCTCAGATGACCTCTCCCTTCTTTCATTAGTTGTCTGATTTCATATCAGATGATCCACTCTTTTCATCTTTCATTTCTGAATCGCTGGATTTCATCTCATCTTTTTTCATATCGTCCTTCATTTCAGAACTGCTGTCAGACATCATAGATGAATCTTTCATGTCTTCTTTTTTCATTTTATCATCGGACATGGACGAATCCTTCATGTCATCCTTCTTCATATCGTCCTTCTTCATCATACTACTATCGTCCGTTTTTTTCATATCTGAATCCGATTTTTGTCCAGAACAAGCTGCTAAAGTGACAAGGCTAAGCGTAGCAATGGTAAGTGTAAGAATTTTTTTCATGATTTTTCTCCTTTAATCATTCAAGATTAGTGAAACAGGGATGCGAGGCTATTAAGATTTCCTAGCATCAGCAAGATGCCCATCAAGATGATGAGGGCACCACCAATTTTTTTCAAGGTTCCCATATGGGGCTTGAGTTTAGCAAAATGTTGTAGAACCCAGCTAGAAGCCAGAGCCAAGACTAAGAAGGGTAGCGCCAAGCCCAATGTATAGACCAGCATCAGGAAAGCGCCTTGCAATGCACCATCTCCTCCAGAAGCAGCAATGGCTAGAACAGAACTCAGAACTGGTCCGACACAAGGGGTCCAACCAAAACTGAAGGTGACCCCTATCAGAAAAGCATTGAAGAATTCATTGCGCTCCCGATTCTTTTTGAGTTGGATGGTCTTTTGCTTTTGGAGTTGTCTCAGATTGATCACTTCCATTTGGTGAATCCCTAATAAGATCACAATCCCTCCTAGTAGGTAACGGAACCAGGGAGCATAGAGTACCTGACCAAGGGCACCTGCACCATAACCTAGGATGAGAAATACGGTTGATAGACCAGCAATAAAACAGAGGGTCTTGACCAAACCATACCAAGAAATTTCTCTTCCAAAAATTCGAACTGTCTTCACACGTTCAGAATCCAATAGAATCCCTACATAGACTGGCATCAGTGGCAAAATACACGGGGAGAAAAAGGATAGAACTCCCGCTAAGAATACTGAAATAGAAAACAAACTGGTTTGAATCATTTCACTACCTCCCTTTCTTTCTGATACCAGTATAAAGAAAAAATCCCTCTAAAAATAGAGAGATTGATAAGCAAAAACTTGAATTTGATTGGAAGGTGAATCTTTCTATCTGCCAACTCTACCTCGTACTTTCAAGTATGAGACTAATCTAGCAAGATACTTCTACTTCTTTTTCAAATAATCAATAGCATCTTGAAGAGTTTTGACGGGCACAATTTTCATCTTCGAATGAATTTGTTTTGCTGCATCTTTAGCGGTTTCGTAGTTTGATTTAGCCTTGGGATTGGCTTTCTTTTCTTCTTTGGAAACAGGGTTATTAGGGGCAAAGAAAATTTCTGCTCCTTCTTTATCTGCTGCAACGACTTTCTTGTCAATCCCACCGATATCGCCAACCGTTCCATCTTGGTTAATGGTTCCTGTACCCGCAATATGGCGTCCCTGACGAAGATCTGGATCAGCCACTTGAGTGTAGATGGCTAGGCTAAACATCATACCGGCACTTGGGCCACCAATCCCAGCTGTCGCAAACTGGACAGGAACATCGCCTTTGGCTTCAGTTCGGTCGATCAGGCTAATCCCAATTCCGTTTTTCCCATTGGTCAATTTGATGATCTTCCCATCTGCGGTCTTGGTTTGTCCATCCTCAATGTAGGTCACCGAAACGGGGTCGCCAATTTTTTGAGAACCAACATAGTCAATCAATTCTTTGGAACTCTTAAAGGTCTTGCCATTCACACCAGTGACGGTATCCGCAATGTTCAAGACTCCTTTAAAGGTCGAATCGTCTGCCACCTGCATGACGTAGACACCAAGAAAGTCCATCTGGGTTTCTTTGCCAGCTGTCTTTAACCCCTGGTAGATGGCCATATTTTGCGAGGTTTCCATATAGAATTGGTTGATTCGCGTGAATTCTTGGCTCGAACTACCACCGGTCATATCCTTGGCAGAATAGATGTCTGTAAAAGGCGTTGCCCAAGCATAGATCAAATCAGCCGGAGTTGCTTCTTTCACTGCTACGGTTACAAAATCATAAGATCCCGACTTGGTATCCATTTTTCCATCTACTGTCATGACGGATCGAATATCTTCAGCCGTTCCCGGCATCTCAATGTAATAGGGAAGGCGAATCACAAAAGCAGCTAGCAAGAGGAGCAAGAAAAGAACGCCTGCAATTGGCCATCGGTATTCTTTCAACCGTCCTTTTTTCTTTTTAGGGGTCAAGTTTGGTTTATTCGCTTGGGTCATCTTTGATTTCCTCCATTACACTCTCTGGTACATAAGGTGAGATATCCTGCTGAAAAGCCAGCAACTCTCGAATACGGGTGGAACTAATAGCCTGATAAGGAGGCTGAGCATAGAGATAAATGGTCTCCACTTCAGGCGCTAATTGGTGGTTGAAATAATCCATATTGGCTTCATAAACTAGATCCTGCGCATTACGCAAGCCCCGGATCAAAGTCACTACGCCAAGATTGCGCGCCACGGACACAGCCAACTCTTGAGTCGACGTCACAATTTCAACATTCTCCAAATGAGCCAAGGCCCCTTCTACCATACGCACGCGCTGCTCAATAGAAAAGAGACCAACCTTTTCCGCATTATAAAAAATTCCGACATAGACACGGTCAAACAAGCGACTCGCCCGCTCGATCAATTGCACATGCCCAATGGTAATCGGATCAAACGATCCGGTAAACAATCCAGTTCTATCTGACATATACTGTTACCTTACTAATTCCATAGATTTTTTCTTTCCAGATCCCTACTTGTCCGATTTCCTCAGGGAGTTCCACGTGTTTATCGGTCTCGCACACAATCATGATGTCTTCTGATAAGAGGTGGCGCTCGCACAAGATTTCGATATCACGGACAATCTCTTCCTTGGCATAAGGCGGGTCTAAGAAAACCAGATCAAAGGTGCCCGTTAGAAGCCCCAAGGCTTGCTTGGCCTCCATTTTTAACAGTTGAAACCGTTCCTTTTCCTTGGTCATGGCAATATTAGCTGCCACGATTTCCTGCGCTCTGCGGTCTCTTTCCACTAGAACCGCCTCTGACATGCCTCGAGAGACTGCCTCAATAGAGAGCCCACCGCTTCCTGCATAGAGATCCAGCACTCTTCCGCCATCAAAGTAAGGACCAATCATATTGAACATGGCCCCTCTGACCTTATCAGAAGTCGGCCTGGTTGTTTTTCCTTCAAGTGTTTTAAGGGGACGTCCCCCATAGGTTCCAGATACTATTTTCATAGGGACCATTATACCAAAAAAAATCAGAAAATTGCGATTTGATATGGTCAAGCGACATGTAAAAGAGCCGAGCGCTCTGCTCGACTCTTTCATCCATTATAGGATATTTTCATATTCATCGCGGACAGATTGAGGCCAGACACTGGTTTGGACTTCACCGATATGTTTCTTACGAAGCAAGAACATGGCCAAACGAGATTGCCCGATTCCTCCACCAATTGTGAGCGGAAAGAGACCATTTAACAAGGCCTTGTGCCACTCTAATTGGAGACGATCTTGATCTCCTGTAATCGCAATTTGACGGCGAAGCGTTTCCTCATCGACACGGATCCCCATTGAAGACAACTCAAAGGCAGAACCTAGGACATCATTCCAGACGAGGATATCACCATTCAAGCCCTTATAGCCATTTTCAGATTCTGTTGTCCAGTCATCGTAGTCAGGTGCGCGTCCATCGTGTGGTTTGCCATCTGCAAGCTCTCCACCAATCCCGATCAAGAAGACAGCTCCGAATTCTTTGGCAATGGCATTTTCACGTTCTTTTGGTGTTAAGTCAGGATAGCGTTCCACCAACTCTTCTGTGTGAACGAAGGTAATTTGTTTTGGAAGAACTGATTCAATATCATAACGCGCTTCCACTGCTAGTTCTGTCAAACGAATCGCCTTGTAGATTTTTTCAACGGTTTCTTTGAGGTAGGCGATGTTGCGTTGACCATTTGGAATGACTTTTTCCCAGTCCCATTGGTCTACATAAACAGAGTGAATCGCGTCTAGTGAATCTTCATCTGGACGAAGGGCCTTCATATGGACAAAGAGGCCTTCGCCTTCGCCAAACCCAAAGCGGGCCAAGGTATGGCGTTTCCATTTTGCAAGTGAATGCACGACTTCATAGGTCTCATCAGGAATTTGAAGGACCTTTACAGATACTGGGTGTTCAATCCCAGAAAGATTATCCTGCATCCCATCTCCGACCTTGCTCAAAATTGGCCCTTGGACTTCAATGATGTCCAATTTATCTTTTAAATATTGTGTAAACGTCGTTTTAACAAACGAAATTTCTTTTTGTTGGTGTATAAAACTTTTTTTCATATAATCCCTCGTTGATAGAAGTTGTAAAACTGATTATACTCTTTTTTCACTCAAAATCCAAGTCTTTCCATCCCCTTATAACGGAATTTTTTTCTTGCAAAAGGATTTTATTTTTGATAAACTAGATGTAACTTTTAAAACGTTACATAGGAGGGGCGACATGTTTGATGCAAAAAAACTAAAAGAAAGACGCCTGGAAAAAGGCTTGACCCAAGCAGATGTCTACGAGGATCTCAAAATTTCTCGCAAGACTTACTCCAGTTGGGAGAATGGCTTAGCAGAGCCACACGAAAAAAATCTCAGGAGGTTGGCCAAGCGCCTCTCCGTTAAAGAGGACTACTTTGTTAACAAAGACTCCGCACTCTACACCTACCCTTTATTAACCCCACCTCATCAAAAGAAAGTCGACCAATTGGCCAGCCAGTTATTGGAACAGCAGCAAAAAGTTGTTTCCTTGACGGCTTATAAGGTTCTTTCGATTGAGCTAGCAGCTGGTTTAGGACATACATTTTATGATAACGAAACGGACTATGAAACCGTCTATTTTGACAAAGAGATTCAGCATGACTTCGCCTCTTGGGTATCTGGAAACTCGATGGAACCTCTCTACCCCAATGGCTCTGTTGCCCTCATGAAACAGACCGGTTTTGACTACGATGGGGCTGTCTACGCCCTCATCTGGAACGGGAAGACCTATATCAAGAAAGTCTATCGGGAGACTGAAGGCTTGCGCTTAGAATCCATCAACCCTGACTACGATGATTTATTTGCTCCTTACGAAGACGAGCCAAAAATCGTCGGCATTGTGGTCGGGCATTTTCTTCCGCTTGAGGTGTAAATATGCTATTTGATTATTCACGTGAGCCTCATTCTGATATTGCTTTTGTGGATATGAAAAGTTTTTATGCCAGCTGTGAGTGTGTACGTCTGGGCCTAAATCCCCTGACCACTTCTCTTTGCGTCATGAGCCGGAGCGACAATTCTGCTGGTCTGATTTTGGCCAGCTCTCCCGTTTTCAAACAGGTCTTTTGCAAGAAGAATGTGAGCCGGAGCTACGACCTGCCTTTTGATCTCAAGACCAGAAAATTCAATAGCTACGTCGCAAAAAAACAAGGATTTCCGACGGATCCAGACTTTATTGCATCCATTGAATCCTGGGCCAAGAGGACCCTGATTGTGCCACCACACATGAATGCCTACATTCAGGTCAATATGGAGATTCAGAAGGTTTTTCAGGAATTTGCGGCACCCGATGATATATTTCCTTACTCGATCGACGAAAGCTTTATCGATCTGACTTCTTCCTTAAATTATTTTATTCCAGATTCCTCCCTTTCGCGAAAGGAAAAACTGGACCTTCTTTCTGCCAGGATCCAAAAAAAAATCTGGCAGGAAACTGGAATCTATTCTACCATTGGCCTCAGCAACGCCAATCCTCTTCTTGCCAAGCTAGCCTTAGACAATGAAGCCAAGCATTGCCGAAATATGCGCTCCAACTGGTCTTACGAAGACGTAGAAAGCAAGGTCTGGAAACTGCCCCAGCTCACTGATTTTTGGGGCATTGGACGTCGCACTGAAAAACGATTGCAAGGGATCGGGATCACGTCGATTAAAGAACTGGCTCAGGCTCATCCCGATCTCTTAAAGAAAGAATTCGGAGTCATGGGACTTCAACTTTGGTTCCATGCTCATGGCATTGATGAAAGCAATGTCCACAAGCCTTATCGTCCGAAGTCACGAGGCATTGGCAATTCTCAAATCTTGCCCTATGACTACCACCTACAAACAGACATTGAACTGGTGTTTCGTGAGATGGCTGAACAGGTGGCTATCCGCTTGCGACGGAAAAAAAAGAAGACCCAGCTAGTCTCCATTCATGCCTCCTATTCCAAAATTGAGGGGCTTCCGTCCATTCATTGCCAGCAAAAGATTGAACCCACGCAATCCACCAAGGTTTTATCCGATACTGTTCTGCGGCTCTTTCGCTCCAAGTACGAAGGCGGAGCCATTCGGCAGATTGGTGTTTTTTATGGCGAACTTGTCGAGGAATCTCTCCAACTTTTTTCTCTCTTTGATGATCCAATAGCCCTAGAAAAAGAGGAAAAACTCCAGCAGACCATTGACCGCATTCGAGACCAATTTGGCTTTACCTCTCTTCAGAAAGGCTCCTCACTACTAGAAAACTCACGCGCCATTGCTCGTAGTAAACTAACTGGCGGACATTCCGCAGGAGGCTTAGATGGATTAACATGATCGACCGTTCTTATCTCCCTTATCAATCCGCACGCGAATTTCAAGACCGTGGCATGGCCAAATGGGCCGGCTTCTTTTTATCTGAGCACACAACTGCCCTGCATACCAAAGAAATCGACCGCAGTCAGCTTACGATTCTTCCTCTTTCTGAGCAGATCCAGCTCCTCGAGCAGGCCTTTCAACAACAAACGACGATCTCGATCACGACTCTAGAGGGGAATCAATTTGCAACCTACACAGGTTCGCTTCACACCTTATCTGCTTCTGAGCTTCTTCTCAAAAGCGATGGCCACTACCACCGCCTCCTTCTGACCTCTATCATTTTTATTGAAGATGAGGAAACACCGTATGAAACCTATTCAGACTAAACACGAATTACAATTTGATTATTTTTCAGAGAATTACCACCAATTTGAGACAGACTTTTACAAGTGGGCGGCTACTTCTACGCCGCTCGTCTTTTTAGAAGATGATATTCTCCACTCTATGGCAGCAGGCCAGCGAAATTATTTTCGTCTCCACCATGCTAAAAGTCGAGATCATCGAGACCACTATTTCTATTTTAAGGTTTCCACACTCTCCCAATCACCCCTGACCCGTATTTACGCTTACACAGGACATTTCTTACAAAAAAAGGATAGCTTTATCTGAGAAGCTATCCTTTTATTTAATTTTTAATTTCACTACAGTCCGTACAAGTGATTAGAATCCATCTACGTTGGTGTAGATTTTTTGTACGTCTTCATCGTCTTCAAGAACGCTGTAAAGTTTTTCAAAGGTTTCCAAATCTTCACCTGACAACTCAACTTCTGATTGAGGAATCATTTCCAATTCAGTTACTTGGAATTCTTCAACACCTGATTCACGTAAAGCAACGATCGCTTTGTGAAGATCAGTTGGAGCAGTGTAAACAGTGATGCTTCCTTCTTCTGCTTCAACATCATCTACATCCACATCTGCTTCAAGCAAAAGCTCAAAGATGGCATCCGCATCATCACCTGCAAAGACAATGACACCCTTGTTGTCAAAGAGGTAAGATACAGAACCAGAAGCTCCCATGTTACCGCCGTTTTTACCAAAAGCCGCACGGACATTGGCAGCTGTACGGTTAACGTTTGACGTCAAGGTATCAACGATCAACATGGAACCATTTGGTCCGAACCCTTCGTAACGTCCTTCTGTAAAGGTTTCGTCCGTGTTTCCTTTTGCCTTGTCGATCGCTTTATCAATCACGTGTTTTGGCACTTGCGCTTGTTTAGCACGGTCGATAACGAATTTCAAAGCAGTATTCAATTCTGGATCTGGTTCACCCTTTTTAGCAGCTACATAGATCTCAACACCAAATTTGGCATATACTTTTGAGTTAGCACCATCTTTGGCAGTTTTCTTGGCAACAATATTGGCCCATTTACGTCCCATGAGGATTCTCCTTAAATTTTTTCAAATTATTTTCAATCTTTTATATTATATCACAAATCATAAGACTTGGAAGATTTTTTTGCGCATCATCCTGGATGGAACTACTCTACCAAGCGTCTTTTATTCATCTCTTACTCTCACTGGCACCCGACCCCAGATCTGCTCTTGCAACTGGGAATGGCCTAGTTGATACACCTGATCCGCTTGCTGGCTCAAGGAATCCCAAGGTTCCTTACCAATCCGCGTTACCAAGTCCACTTGACCTTTTAGTGACTTGAGATGGGCCTGTCCTTTTTCAGTGAAACCCAAGACATGGATAGCGGTCGGCAAGATTTCTTCTCTCGCACCTACTAAAATATAAGTCAAAATGCGGCGGACACGAGCTTTGGTATAGCGCTTGGTTGCGACTTTCTCCACCAGATCTTCCACAGAGCTAGCGCTTCGAATCGCATCCTTTATCCGATTTGCTAGTTCTTCATTGACTTGAAAAATCTGTGTCAGCTCCGGATGGGTTAGGATTTGATAACGGAGCAGTTGGTCATAATCCTCCCAAGACACCTGAGAAGACGTCTGAAAGAGCTGGCTATTGGGCATAAATTTGTCAACAAAGTCCTGATCATCCTTGTGTAGGCGTAGACTAGTCGCAGAAGCGTAAGCCACCTCTTTTTCTTCTGAATGGTAACCCGCACCTTGACGTTGGATAGCCTTAAGCGCAATCCCTTTCCCAGCACAAGCCTTGGCATAGGCCAGCCCCAAGATATGATTGGGAGTATTCCCTGTAAACTCCACTCCAGCAAAGGTTTCCCACATTTTTTGGGTCTTCTGTGGATAGGATAAATCGTCAGGAAGGCTTCGCAAGAAAGCTTCCATTTCCACTTCTTTCTCAGAGTAAACAGTTGCAATCGCTTGGTAATCTATGACCTCTTCTGTCCCAAAGGTCAATTGGTCGATTCCCAGACGGGACAAGATCTCCACCGCTCCTTTGGCAAAATGATCCGCCGACTGAACAGACACGAGAAAGGGGAGCTCGACCACCAGGTCTGCTCCATTTTCCAAAGCCATCTGCGCCCGTGTCCACTTGTCTACAATGGCAGGCTCCCCACGTTGGACAAAATTCCCAGACATGGCAACGATTTTCAGCCCCTCTGCCTGTTCCAGCAGGTACTTGTGCCCATTGTGAAAAGGATTAAATTCTGCAATAATACCTGTAACTGTCATGCTATCCTACTTCTGTGCTACAAAAAACCATCGTTTGCTGGTCTTTGTTGGCTCCTTATCTTCAAAGTCCGCGTACAATTTGAAAGATTTAAAGCCAGCCTGCTCCAGCAAAATGTCATAGGTTAAAACTTCATAGGTCCGCTCCTCATGAACTTCATCATGCCGACTAAAGGAGCCATCCTCTTCTTGGACAAAGAAGGTCAGCTCATGGACAATCGAGTGAGGGGCCGCATCCTCATAGGTATCCCAGAGCATAGCAAAGTCTTCGGCATTCTCGTGGTAAGAATAGCCTGGGAAGACCTCATCCGTCTGGTAGGTCGAATGGACATCAAAAATAAAGACCCCGTCCTCATTGAGGGCATTATAGACTTCTTTAAAGACGTCTCCCACTTCCACCTCGTCCTGCATATAGCAGATGGAATCAGAGTAGCAGGTCACAAAATCGTATTTACCAGCCTTGGATAAGTCCAGCATATTGCCCTCGATAAATGCAATCTTCTGCTTGGCTGAAGCCGCTCTTCTTTCAGCAATTTTCAGCATGTCAGCACTCAGGTCTAAACCTGTTACGTCAAAGCCAGCTTGAGAAAAGCGAACAGACTGAATCCCTGTCCCACATGCCAATTCCAGTAATTTTTTCTTATCTTTTGTCTTTGGGAGATGGCGGAGGGAAAAATCCGTCCACAAATCATACAGGCTGTCATCCATGACCGCATCATAGACCGCCGCAAACGTTTCATAAGTCGCCATAAATCAAGATACAAAGAGCGTTAAAAGCAAAGAGAGAATTTTTCTCTTTCTCAAAGCTTTTATCTCGTGTTCAATTAAGAAAACAACCAAACACGAGGCCCATCCTTTCTATTCTAAAACAAGTCCGCCCGTAATCCGATAGAAAATTAGGAGCACGACGATGGAGCTAATCTCCAAGGAGAGCTATCTATTTTCCGAGGATTACAGGACGGGTTCAAATCCTTTCTAAGATACAAAGAGCCTTAAAAGCAAAGAGAAAATACGAAACTTTCTGCCGTATCGTCAGATACAAAGGAAGTTACTCTTTTTCTCACAGCTTTTAGCTCGTGTTCCGTTACCAAACTAACTTAACACGAGGCCCCATCCTTTCTTTCCATAGAATTTCAATTTAACCAACAAAACTCAGTTGCTACCAACTGAGTTTAGCTGCTTATGCTAGGGTTGCTGAAAGATCGACAGCATCTGCTTCGTGCCATAGTTTTTCTAGGTTATAGTGAGCACGCATTTCTTCTGAGAAGACATGGACTACCACACCACCTAAGTCAAGAAGGACCCAACCTCCTGCTGAGTCACCTTCGACGTGGCTGGCATTGCCACCAGCTTCAACGACTTTCTCGCGAATATTTTCAGCAATTGCTTCCAACTGACGGCTGTTCATAGAGCTTGCGATAACAAAGTAATCCGTCACACTGGTCAAGCTTTGAACATCCAAAGCCACAATTTCTTCTGCGCGTTTTTCATCGGCAGCTTTAACAACAAGTTCAAGTAATTCTTTTTCTTTCATTTAGTCCTCTTTCTTTAAAAAATTGATTTGTAATCTAAGACATCCGCAAAACGTTCTGCCCAAATATTTTCATAAAATTCATTGAGCATTTCTGCTGGGATGTCCTCTCCATCAAAGGTTGTGACAGCTCCTTCTGGAACGACCAGCTTATAGCCGTATTCAAATCCCACTTTGATGGATGTATCGACACAATATTCTGTCTGCATGCCACACAGGACCAGTTGTTCAATCCCTTGTTGATCCAAGTATTCTTTTAATCCTGTCTCTTTAAACATGCTATTGTATCGCTTCTGAAACACCTTTTCATTCTCCTGTCTATTCAACAGGGGCGATAACTGCCAATCTTTCGAAGTTAAAGCCTCTGGCGTTTCAATATGCTGTATGTAGATGATTTCAATCTGCTGTTTTCTAGCTCGATCTTGCAAATAAGTAATCTTCTCTAAGAGTTTTTCTGTCTCAAAACCTGTTTCTACGAGGATATTTTGTACATCAATAATGATTAAAGCTGTTTTCACTCACTGCTCCTCTTTCAAATACTTCACAAAGGCGTTATAGGTTTCAAGGGTTTGGGGATAAATCGGCAATCCTTGGTGAGCCAGGTGTTCGACTGTGCGAGCCGTCTCATAGGCCACAGCACGATCCAAAGAAACTTGAGCGATATCACGTGCTTGCTCTACCCCTGGAAAGGCCCTGTTGTGCTCAATGTAATCAGCCACATAGACAATCTTGTCTAAGGTTGACATCTGATCACTCCCCACGGTGTGAATCTCAATACTGCGAAGAATGGCTGGATCTGTCAGTCCGAGGTCTTCTTGGATCTTGTAAATCCCGACCATCCCATGCCAGACATTGTTGCCCCAGTTTTTTAATGCTGGATCCAGCTCATAGCGATCAATCAAGTCCAGAAATTCCTGATCTGATAATTTCTTGGCATAGTCATGTAACAAACCTGCTAGACCAGCCTGCTCTTCATCAGCTCCATAGCGTTTGGCCAAGTCACGCGCAGCCTTCTCAACCCCTAAACAGTGGGTTAGCCGATTTTCTGGCAGGATTTGACGCATTTTTTCAAGCAAGACCTCACGAGAAAAGCCTAGGTAGTTTTCATAGGTCATTGATACAATCCTTCTTTCTTGATGTAATCCAAGACTGGTTTTGGCAACATAAAATTCGGCGTCCGACCCTTGGCTACAAAATCACGCACCATACTAGAGGAGATATCCATTAGGGGAACATCCACCCATATCACCGGATAAGAAGTCCCTGCCTTATAGCGTGGTCGCTGTACTCCGACAAATTGCACAATCTCCACCAATTCATCAATACGATGCCATTTGGGTAAATAATCCACCATATCTGCACCAATAATGAAGTAATAGTCTGTGTCTGGATCGCGTTCATTGAGCAAGATCATGGTGTCATAGGTATAGGAAATCCCTTTGCGCTCGAGTTCAATCGTCTCGATCTCCAGACCTTCAATGCCTTCAATGGCTAATTCCAGCATCTTGAGACGATGGTGCTCTGCAATCGTTCCCTTGGCATCAACATGCGGTGGCTCATACTCAGGCATCAAGAGCACCTTATCTAACCCTAATTGTTGGCGCACTTGATCCGCAACGACCAAATGGGCATTGTGGACCGGATTGAAATTCCCACCCAAAATACCAACTTGTTTGCGTTTCTTGTCTTTGATCTCTGGCTCTAACTCTACCTTGGTAAAGGGAGTCAATAGTTCAATTGCCATAGGTTTGCTCTCCTCGATGTCTTAAATTTCTTTTACCTTCGCTGAAATTTTACGATTTTCTTTTTTGCTCGATTGTTTGAATAAGATGAGAATCCGACCAATCTTTTGGACAGTTTCCACACCGATTTCTTCTTCCAAGATTTCCGCTACTTCATGGATATTCTCATCTGTATTTTGAAGAAGGGTCACCTTGATCAGTTCGCGCGCATCTAGCGCTTGGCGCACACTGGTTTTGATTTGGTCATTGAGCCCATTTTTCCCGATTTGGATAATGGGTTTGAGGCTGTGGGCTTGGCTATTGAGAAAAGCCCGTTGTTTGGATGTTAATGTCATGTTTTTACTTCCTTATTTTTTGATCCTTATTTTAAGTGGTGGGGACGGCCGGAACTAATTTTTCAAAGATCTCATCTTTGAAAAATGGATTTCCTCACCTCAAAATTGAGCCTTGTCTCAATTTTGCCCTTGCCAATCGATCGATTGGCAACTACACCACGGCAATAACGATCTCTTTATGAGCTCACTTCGTTCGCTCTTCAATTTCATTCTATTTCATATTTTTAAATAATAGCTTTGCGGGTGACGACGGCGACGCCTTCTGGTGCCCACACAGCTACTTTTGCTTCCCCATTGACGCGGATCCAGCCGAGTCCAGAGATGACGAGGTCTGTCTTGTCCTTGATGGTAAACTCATGGGAAACCAAGGGGGGGAATTCTTCTTTTTCCTTGCTGTTCGGAGGTGTTAGTAAGCCTCCGACATGCTTATCATAAAAGGCCGTCGCTCCTTCGAGTTTGGTCCGATGAAGCTTGAGTTCGTTATCAAAGAAGGCGGTGAAACCTTGCTTTTCTCCCTTGATAAAGTCAAAGCGTCCCAGACCACCCAAGAAGAGGGTTTGCTCGGGGTTGAGCTGATAAGTCTTAGGCTTGATTTCCTTTTTAGGGCTGACATACTTGAGGTTTTTAGCCGTCAAGTAGTGAGCCATCTGGTGGCGATGGATAATTCCCGGTGTATCGTAGATGTAGGATCCATCATCCAGTGGGATTTCGATCTTGTCCAGAGTCGTTCCTGGGAAGCGAGAAGTTGTAATAATATCCTTATCGCCTGTGATTTCTTGGATAATCGCATTGATGAGGGTTGATTTCCCTACATTGGTCACACCCACCACATAAACATCACGGCCTTTGCGGTGTTGCTCAATCTTTTCCATCAAGTCCTTGATAGCACTCTTGTTTTGGGCAGAGGTGAGGACCACATCGACAGGACGCATGCCTTCTTCGTGGGCTCGCTCCATCAACCAATGGGTCACCTTGCTATCCTTGACAGACTTGGGCAAGATATCCTTTTTATTTCCAACCAAAAGCACATCATTTCCTGCTACAAAACGGGGTAAGCCAGGAATGACGGAGCCATTAAAGTCAAAAATATCGACTACATTGACCACAAGAGCATCACTATCTCCTACTTCGTGAAGCAATTTTAGGAAATCATCATCTGTCAGATGAACGTCTGTGATTTCATTGTAGTGACGGAGACGGAAACAGCGTTGGCAATAGACTTCGCCTGTTTCCAAGCCCTTTTCAAGAGCTGATTGGGGAGTATAGCCCAGTCCCTCTTTGTTTTCTGTCTGAATGGGCGCTCCACAGCCAATACAGAATAATTCTTCCATTCTTAAATTCCTTTTTTGTATACAATCGGACCATATTTTTCGGCCATTTGCTTCATAACACGGCGTTCACGCGCCCGGTTGATCTGCGTCTTGATCGAGTCATGCTCGACCAAAGGTTTAACCAAAATCGAACGAATACCCGCCCGATGAGCCGCCCGGATGTCGGTCATCAACTGATCACCCACCATGACCACTTCATTTTTTTCATAGTGGAAACGTTTGAGAGCTCGATCAATCCCAAAAGTAAAGGGCTTAAGCGACCACGCTTCATAGTCAATATCAAATTTCTCAACCGCACGCTTGACCCGTTTGGGACTATTATTGGACACCACGATAACCCGAATCCCCCCATCACGAAGGTCATGCAACCATTGGCGCATCTCGGGAGTCCCATCCGGATTATTCCAAGCAATCAAGGTGTTATCCAAATCCACAAGGACCGCCTTGATGCCCTGTTTTTTCAAGTCTGTAACGGTGAGATCATAGGCTGCTTCCACCGCAAAATCTGGTTTGTAATTTTCGATTGACACGTTTTTCTCCATTTTTTATACTCCTTTCATTGTAGCATAAAAAGACCCATTTTGCACTCGCTTCACGACTAAAACAACGACAGTCTCCTATCAGGTCAATTTCACTGCTCAAAAAATAGACAAAATCCTTACAAAGTTCCAAAAACATGGTATAGTAGAAGAAAAAGAACTCGGAATTTTTTATGAAACAAACAAGCTTAAAAGAGGTCTCTCCTCTTCTCCAGCGTATCATTAATTGGTCGTCCATCATTGGAGCTCTTGGGACCTTGGCCTTTTGTATCTGGGCCTACTTTGCTGGCATCCTTCAATCCAAGGAAACTTTGTCAGCTTTTATTCTCCAAGCAGGCATCTTTGGACCCCCTCTCTTTATCTTTCTTCAGATCCTTCAGACAGTAGTTCCTATTATTCCCGGCGCCCTAACTTCTGTAGCAGGTGTCTTCATCTACGGCCATATTATCGGGACCATTTATAACTACATCGGCATCGTGATCGGTTGTGCTATTATCTTCCATCTTGCGAGAATGTACGGGCCTAAGTTCGTCCAATCTATGGTCAGCCAGAAGACCTATGACAAATACATTGGCTGGCTCAATGAAGGCAAGCGGTTCGATCGCTTCTTTATCTTCATGATGATCTGGCCCGTTAGTCCTGCCGACTTCATCTGTATGCTAGCAGGTCTGACCAATATGACCTTCAAACGCTACATGACCATCATCATCCTCTGCAAACCCATCACCCTGGTCATCTACACCTACGGCCTGACCTATATCATCGATTATTTCTGGAAAATGGTTTAAAAAATAGAATTCTTAAGCTCTTCTCTTACAGAATCATACCAAAAAACACGGCATTCCGCCGTGTTTCTAGGTTTATTTCACCAACTTCTTCATCTCATCAATACGAGCTACTGTCGCATCGTATTTCGCTTGATAGTCAGCTTGTTTGTCGCGTTCTTTTTGGACGACTTCTGGTTTGGCATTGGCTACGAAGCGTTCGTTAGAGAGCTTCGTACCGACCATATCCAGTTCTTTTTGCCATTTGGCTAATTCTTTTTCAAGACGAGCCAATTCTTCTTCGACATTGAGAAGGTCTGCGAGTGGCAAGTAGATTTCTGCACCTGTGATGATGCTTGACATAACCAAGTCAGGTACTTCTACATCTGCTGCAATTTCCAAGTGTTCTGGGTTTGTGAAGCGTTTGATGTAGTTGACATTGTCATTGAAGAAGGCATCGAGCTTGCTGTCGCTTGTCTTGATCAAGATAGTGATTGGTTTACTTGGCGCTACGTTCACTTCTGCACGTGAGTTACGAACGGAGCGAATCACATCTTTAAGAGCTTCAACGCCGGCTGCTGCTTCTTCGTTTTCAAACTCTGGACGAACCACTGGGTATTCAGCAGTCACGATTGTTCCTTCAGAGATTTGACCGTAGATTTCCTCAGTCACGAATGGCATGATTGGGTGAAGGAGACGCAAGATTTGATCCAAGGTGTAAAGAAGAACCGAACGAGTGATGACTTTTTCGTCCTCATTGTCGCTGTATAGCACTTCCTTAGTCAACTCAACATACCAGTCCGCAAACTCATCCCAGATGAAGTTGTAGAGGATGTGACCAGCCACACCGAATTCAAACTTGTCAAAGTTTTCAGTAACTTTTCCAATAGTTTCGTTGAGGTTGTGGAGAATCCAACGGTCTGTCACGTTACCTGCTTGACTAGCAGCGACTTTAGCCACATTTTCACGCGCTACATCCAAGGTCAATCCTTCATTGTTCATAAGAATGTAACGAGAGATGTTCCAAATCTTGTTAATGAAGTTCCAAGACGCATCCATTTTCTCATAAGAGAAACGCACGTCTTGACCTGGTGCAGAACCATTTGAAAGGAACCAACGAAGGGCATCGGCACCGTATTTCTCAATAACATCCATTGGGTCAATCCCGTTGCCGAGTGATTTAGACATCTTACGTCCTTGCTCGTCACGAATCAAACCGTGGATAAGGACGTTTTGGAATGGTTGGCGACCTGTGAATTCCAATGATTGGAAGATCATACGAGATACCCAGAAGAAGATGATATCGTAACCTGTTACCAGGGTTGAAGTTGGGAAGTAACGTTTGAAGTCTTCTGAGTCGACATCAGGCCAACCCATGGTTGAGAATGGCCAAAGGGCAGAACTAAACCAAGTATCCAAGACGTCTTCATCCTGTTTCCATCCGTCGCCTTCTGGTGCTTCTTCACCAACGTACATTTCACCCTCAGCATTGTACCAGGCAGGGATTTGGTGACCCCACCAGAGCTGACGAGAAATAACCCAATCGTGGACATTTTCCATCCATTGGAGGAAGGTATCGTTGAAACGAGGTGGGTAGAATTCTACTTTGTCGTCTGTATCTTGGTTTGCGATAGCATTTTTAGCCAATTGGTCCATCTTCACGAACCATTGCGTAGACAAGCGTGGTTCAACCATAACTCCAGTACGCTCTGAGTGACCAACTGAGTGGGTCATCTTCTCAATCTTAACAAGCGCACCGATTTCTTCTAACTTCTTGATAACAGCCTTACGAGCTTCAAAGCGGTCCATGCCGTTGAATTCACCAGCCAATTCATTCATGGTACCATCATCGTTCATAACGTTCACTTGCGGAAGATTATGACGTTGACCAACCAAGAAGTCATTCGGGTCGTGGGCAGGAGTGATTTTCACCACACCAGTACCGAATTCAGGGTCTGCGTGTTCGTCCCCAACAATTGGGATTGGCTTGTTCAAGATTGGCAAGATAACATTTTTACCAATCAAATCTTTATAACGGTCATCATTTGGGTTAACCGCTACGGCTGTATCCCCAAACATGGTTTCAGGACGTGTTGTTGCCACTTCAAGGGCACGTGAACCGTCTTCCAACATGTAGTTCATGTGGTAGAAGGCACCTTCCACATCCTTGTGAATAACCTCGATATCAGAAAGGGCTGTACGAGCTTTTGGATCCCAGTTGATGATAAATTCACCACGGTAAATCCAGCCCTTCTTGTAAAGCTCTACAAAGACCTTACGAACGGCTTTTGACAACCCCTCGTCAAGGGTGAAACGCTCACGAGAATAGTCTACAGAGAGCCCCATCTTGCCCCATTGTTCCTTGATAGTCGTCGCATATTCGTCTTTCCATTCCCAGACTTTCTCAAGGAATTTTTCACGACCCAGGTCATAACGAGAGATGCCATCTTCAGCCAAACGCGCTTCTACTTTAGCCTGAGTCGCAATCCCAGCGTGGTCCATTCCTGGAAGCCAAAGTGTATCAAAACCTTGCATCCGTTTTTGACGGATGATGATATCCTGTAAAGTCGTATCCCAAGCGTGACCAAGGTGAAGTTTACCAGTTACGTTTGGTGGAGGAATAACGATTGAATAAGGCTTAGACTTTTGATCGCCAGAAGGCTTGAAAACATCCTCATCAAGCCATTTTTGGTAACGACCAGCCTCAACTTCGGCTGGATTGTATTTAGGTGAAAGTTCTTTAGACATGTGTGTGTCCTTTCTCTATTGTTTTCATTTTTTCTTGAATCTGCTTTGCAACTTCTTCTGCGGACAGATTCGTATTATCAATTTTAAGGTAGTGGTGAAGACCACTCGGTTGCTTTTGGGAATTAAGTTGATTCATTTTATCAGTCTCTAAAATCTCTCTTTCAGATACCTCAACATACCGTTTCAAGGGCTTATACTTCAACCGATTCTCCGTCCGATTTCGACGTAAGCGCTCCTCAAGAGACGTTTCTAATTCAACAAAAAGAATCTCTTGATGATACTCATTTAACAAATCTTGAATATTCTTCAAATACATCAGTTGGTATTGATTTGAAAAGTCAATTACGCCTGTTAAAATCACCGACCGATGATTCCTGGCGCTTGTTCCAAGAAAAGAAAAGTTAATTCCACGAACAAATTCCCACATTTCCTCTGTAAAATCTTGATAGATTTCGAGTGCGAAATCAATTGGTTGATGGTTGAAAAAGAGAGTCGCACCGGTGAGTTTCGAAAGTTCCTGACCAATGGTCATTTTCCCTGAAGCTGGAGCTCCAATGATGAAAACATGCATCAATCCACCTCCCACTCACTCTTCAGCAATCCATATATCAGACTGTCACAGCGGTTACCTTGAGCATCTTTGCGGTCTCGGATACGAGCTTCAAGGGTAAATCCTAATTTTTCCGCAACTCGTTGACTTTGGATATTGTAGCCAAAGCAAGACAATTCTATCTTATGAAGCCCCAGTTCTTTAAAAGCTAAATCAATCAAAGCATGCGCTGCTTCTGGTACATAACCTCGTCCCCAATAATCGGGGTGCAAGGTATAGCCAATCTCAAGTACATCATCTTCGTGGCGATGGTTGAAATCAACAGAGCCGACGATGTTATCGGTTCCTTTGACCACAATGCCATAACCATCTGGAAGATTATCCTTTTGATTGCGCTCTGGAAGGATATGTTCTAGGTAATAAATCTCATCTTCCAAGGTCTTGACGGGCGGAAAGCCCGCTGGATAAGAAACCTCTGGGAGACTAGCGTAGGCATAGATATCCTCAGCATCCGCCACTGTACGGACTCGCAGGACCAGACGTTCCGTCTCGATTCGTTCAGGTAGTTCTGCTCTGGTCATCTTTTTTTCTCGCTTTCTTGATAAAGCTTCCCATGGGGTCAACTCGATCATCTAGATAACGGTAAACACGCTGATGACCATCCCCCATAAAGTAAGTCGGCGCAAAACGATCATTTTTAAAATGACCTTTATCGTCCAAGAATTCCGGATCAGCCAGTCGGTCTAGAATCTTAGCAAAGATATGGCAGATGCCATCTTCCTCGATAATCCGATCCACCTGACAGTCCAATACAACTGGACAAGCCTTTAAAATCGGTGCCTGGGTCCGTTCAGAAATTTCATAGTCTAGTCCCAAGTGTTCCAACTTTTCTCGATGGCTGATAAATCCAGCCTGCTCCATCTCCAGCATGAAGTTTTCATCAGGAATATTCACGGTGAACTGTTGGTAATGCTTAATCTGATCTGCTGCATTTTCCTCAGCACCAACACCGATGACCAACCAATCTCCCAGACTATAAGAGGAGCTGCAGGTCGTGATGTTGTGCCCAAAGTTCTGGTCCTGATAACCCAAGATAAAGATAGGAAAACCATAGTAGAGTTTGCTGGTTTTGAAAGCTTGTTTCATAACAACCTCCTTTGGCTAATGGCATAAAACAAAAATCGCCCCTGCCATCAACCTGACAGGGACGAATGTGTTTTATCCGCGGTACCACCCAATTTCGGGCAGAGCCCGCAACTTTGTTTATTTCATTTTCATCCATTAGCAACTAGTTTTGACACATTTGTGGACTTCTCAGCACCGCCACTTTCTGTAAAATGTGGGATTCAAAACACCTCTAATAGGTTCATTTTAGCAAGTTTTCCTGGAAATAGCAAGAAATCATAAAAGCAATTATTTAAATTTAACGCCTAGTTCTTTCAATTTCTTGATGGTTGCTGGCCCAATTCCTTTAAGGGCCAACAACTCTTTTTCTGTCCAGTTTGCGAAGTCCGCAACAGAGCGAATACCTTCATCATAGAATGTTTGCGCACGATCAAGGGCTACACCTTCCAAGCTTGCAGCGAATTCTTCCACTGAAGAAGCTGCTTGTTTCACTTCTTTCGCCACTGCTTTTGTAGCTTTCTTAACTTTTTTAGGTGCTTCTTTAACAGCTGCAGTTACAGTTGCGACAGCTTTTTTCAAAAGATGTCTATTTTGATGTTTGTATTGTTTCGCACGGTTTACGTTCTTCTTTGCCATTTTTCCTCCTAAATTCAGTGATCAATTCCTAAGGCAACAAGGTTTCATCACCATAATTCCATTCAATAATCCGTTGATGTCAATTCAACTTTTTTATTGTATCACAATCCCTTAAAAAATCAAGTCATTGCTCAATTTTCAGGTAAATCTAGCCAGTAAAACGCCTTCAATAAGACTATTTTAATATTTTCTTTTACCAAAGAGGTCATCTGGTAAATCATGAAATCCTTTTCCAGCATGGAAATTTTCAAACTTCCCTTGCAAGAACTGATAGGCATCCAAACGGCTTTCATAGCGAATCATCGCGATTTTGGCTCGTTCATCCTGGTCTTCATCAAAAACCTTCTTACTTTCTTCGAGAGCCATTTCATTGATCATGACTTGGGTCTTGATCCACTCCTCAAACTCCTTCATAAACTCTGTTTCGTAACTCATCTTTACTCCATTCCTCTATAAAAATCCGTATCGATCTCCCGATAAGGTTGAATGTCCTGAACATATTCCAAGACACCTTGAAAGTCTCCCGCTTCATCACGCACTGCTGCATAGGTGACATGGACAAATTTCCCACGTGATTCGGATTTGAACCACATTTCATACTTGTCTTTTTTTCCTTCACGAAGCCCTTGCATGATGGCTTTGACCTTTTCCAAGTATTTGGGTGGATGACACAATTCGACATTGCGTCCTACCTGCGACGGCGTCCGTTTGAAAATCATCTCCTCAAAGGGCGCAGCATCGTTGTAATATTGGAAAATATCATCCTTATTGACAAAGGTGATCTCCATCGGTAACTGGTTCAAGATCAAATTTGCTTGCTCCACAGATAGAAAGCCATGCCCAAAAGCTTGTGGCTGCTGGCGATCGAAACTCTCTTCTTTTTTCTTAGGCGTGAAGGTAACGGTCAACTGCCCATCAGGAGTCTCAATGACCTGACGGTGCTCGCTTCCATTTGAAGAAGGAAGGACTTCACCTAAATCTTCTGTCTCTGTTGCTCCTTCTTCCTTGAAGTCCACGCGTTTTGGTACCCACTTTTCACTTGGGAGAATAATGGCATAACCATAAGCATCACTTTCTTCTGCAATGGAAAGCCAATCATCCTGGGTAAAGGCCTCCAGTAAAATCATCAAGAGGATGGACTCTTCCTTGAAAATCATAGCCTCAAACTCTTGCGCAAAGGCTTCAAAGCGCTTTTTAACTTCTGAAATGGCAGAATCAGGCAGGGCTTTGGCCACATCCAGAGTTTTCGTAAAGAGGTCTCGAATCTGGTCATCTACTCCCCACATGACTTTCGGAGGAGAATCATGGCCGTATTTTTCCATAATTGGAAACATCAGTTCTTCCTTACGGCGGTAATGCCGATCAAATTGACCCACCAAGCCAAGCTGACGCAAGAGGCCTTTGTGAATCTCCTGGATCATCTCAGGATCCTCAGTCGTCTCATAGTTATCCAGCAAGCGACGGACCCGCATCATAGCGGCCCGAAGGGCTAGGTTCTCCTGTTTAAAGATCTGAACCGGATGACCTGGATGGTCAGTATCTGCCACTTCGACCCCTTGTACAGCGTTCTTAAAGAGATTGGCATGGACATCACAAAGCTCCATAACATCTTCAAACGTCACACCTGCATCTGAATTCATCAGTTCATGCTCCATGAGAGAGATTTCAATCGCAGAAACCCCTGCAAAAGTCGCATCAAAGCGCTCTTGGACCGACTCAGGAGAGGCTCCATGATGCAGGTCTAATAAGATGTCTCTCAAGACATGAATTCGTTCATCGCTCATTAGTCTAACCCCACTACTTCATAGCCATTAGCTTCTAGCGTTCGCACAATCTTCTCCATGGGGGTACCTTCTAATTTTGATCCTTGTTTCAAGGAAACCTTGCGCCCAACTGTATTGCGCATGATGGGGTTGGCTAAAGGTTTAAAGCCCAACTCCACCAACAAGTCCAATACTTCCGGATGTTGATCAATGACTTGAGCCACTGGAATCGATACATCAATGACATTGTCCATTTTCCTATTTCCTTTACTCATTTCGTTCATTTTCACTTCTTCACTAACTTCACGACAGCCTCTGTCCTTGCCGTATGTGGAAACATGTCCACTGATTGAATGTATTCAACCCGATAAACCTTTGTCAAAGCTACCAAATCCCTTGACAAAGTCGATACATTACAAGAGACATAGACCATCTTTTCAGGTGCATACTGCAATAAGGTCTCGATCAATTTTGTACCCAAGCCCGTACGGGGTGGATCCACGATCACAGCATTAGCTCGATAGCCTTCTTTGTACCAACGAGGAATAATTTCCTCAGCCGTCCCAGCTTCATAATGGGTATTCTCAAATCCCATCCGTTGAGCATTGTATTTGGCATCTTCAATCGCTTCAGGAATGATATCCATCCCCCGAACACTTTTCACTCTATTAGCAAAAGCAAACCCAATCGTTCCAACCCCACAGTAGGCATCAATTAGATGATCCTCCGGCGAAACATCCAAAGCCTTGACTGCTTCACTATACAACACTTGAGTCTGCTCCGGATTCAACTGGTAAAAGGCTCGAGGAGACAGGGAAAATTCATAATCCAAAACACCTTCCAAAATGGCCTCTTCTCCCCAAATAATCTGCGTTTGTTCGCCATAGATTTCACTGGAGCGAGACGTATTTTTATTAACAGCAACGGTGACAATCTCAGGGTGTTTCTTAACCAAGCCTTCCACTAAATCCTTTAAATTAATCTGGCGACTGGTGACCACAATGATCTGAACCTGACCAGACTTCCGAGCACGTCGAACCATCATAGTTCTGACACCCAGTTCTTTACGCTCATCAGCAATCGGAATCTGATAGTAAGTCAATAAATCGGCAAGATCATTGGCAATCGCTTGAATAACCGGATCTTGGACCAAACAATCTTTTAATTCTACCAAATAATGTGAATTTTGAGCATAAAGCCCCGCCTTCACCTGGCCCTTGAATTTCCTTGTTTGAAATTGCAATTTGGCCCGATAGTAAAGAGGCTCCTGCATTCCGATTGTTGGCCGAATGTCATACTGTTCAAAGCCTTCAGGTGAGAACTTTTTCAAGGCTTGTTGCAATAAATCTGTCTTAAACTCCAGCTGCTTGTCATACTTCAAATGCATGATTTGACAGCCCCCACAGGTCTCATAGATATCACACATGGGTGTCACCCGATACTTAGACGCCTTATTCACAGATAGGAGTTTGGCTTCCGCAAAATTTTTCTTAACACTTGTAATTTGGCAGAAGATATCTTCTCCCTTCAAAGCACCAGGCACAAAGACAAGTGTTTTTTTATAAAAGCCAATTCCTTCTCCGTTAATTCCCATTCGTTTAATTTTCAAAGGAATTTTTTGTTTTACTTTAACGTTCATATCCCTATCTTAACACATTTTTCGGTATAATAAAAACATGAAAATTACAAAACTAGAAAAGAAAAAAAGACTCTACCTTCTTGAATTAGACAATGATCAAAAACTTTACATCACAGAAGATACCATCGTCAAATATTTTCTTTCCAAAGAGAAAGAAATCAGTGAAGAAGAGCTAAAAGAAATCCAAGAGTTTGCACAATACTCCTATGGTAAAAACCTGGCCCTTTACCATCTTTCCTTTAAAGGTCGAACAACAAAAGAAGTCCGAGACTACCTTACAAAATATGAGATTGATAGTGAGATTATTGATAAAGTTGTCCAACACCTAAAAGAAGAAAAGTGGTTAGATGATCGTCAATATGCCAGAAACCTGATAGAGGCCAACCTCCTCTGTGGCGATAAAGGCCCTGTCTTATTACAACAAAAAATTCAACAAAAAGGGGTCCCAAAATCTATCCTTCAAGAAATTCTTGCTGACTATGATTTTACAGAAGTTATCACCCGTACCGCAATAAAACTCCAAAAGAAATACCAAGGAAAATACCCATTAAAAGCCATTGAAACGAAAATCATCCAAGGACTCATTTCAAAAGGTTTTGCATACAACCAAGCAAAGAGTGCATTTCAAAATCTTGAACTAGAAGCAGATGAAGAAACAACCAATGAGCTCATCCTAAAAGAGTTAGAAAAACAATACCGTAAATACAGTAAAAAATATGAGGGCTATGACCTAAAACAACGTTTAACTCAAGCACTAGCCAGAAAAGGGTACGATTATAATGATATAACATCAGCCATTAGAGAATTTTTAGATTCATAACTTCCCATTCAAAGATCAAATTGAAAATAAAATAGAAAAATAAGAAAAAAATTAAAAAAATATGTTACAATATAGAGGATATACTTAGATTGTAGAAAGTTGGTAAGTTATGAAACTACCTAAAGAAGGCGACTTTATTACAATTCAAAGTTATAAACATGATGGCAGTTTACACCGTACATGGCGTGACACCATGGTATTAAAGATAACCGAAAATGCAATTATTGGAGTAAATGATCATACACTTGTTACTGAAAGTGATGGTAGACGTTGGATTACACGTGAACCAGCGATCGTATATTTCCATAAAAAATATTGGTTTAACATCATCGCCATGATCCGTGACAATGGTGTGTCTTACTACTGTAACCTAGCAAGTCCTTTTCACATCGACCAAGAGGCCTTAAAATATATCGACTATGATCTCGATGTCAAGGTTTTTACAAATGGTGAAAAGAAATTGTTAGATGTTGAAGAATATGAGCAACATAAAGAAAAAATGCACTATTCAGATGACATTGACTATATTTTAAAAGAAAATGTAAAAATACTAGTAGATTGGATAAACCAAAACAAAGGTCCTTTTTCAGAGGAATATATCAAAATATGGTATAACCGTTATGTTGAACTGCGAAATAAATAAAGTTGGAAAGAGCGCAAGCTCTTTTTTCTTGTAAATTATAAAAAAAAAGTCTAATGACATCATTAGACTCTTTTAATATACTATCGGGAAGACAGGATTCGAACCTGCGACACCTTGGTCCCAAACCAAGTACTCTACCAAGCTGAGCTACTTCCCGATCTAAAGCTTACGCTTTATGCACCCTAGAGGAGTCGAACCTCTAACCGCCTGATTCGTAGTCAGGTACTCTATCCAGTTGAGCTAAGGGTGCTCTTTCCTATTTAATTCTTACATAGCCTTGCGACCATGCACCCTAGAGGAGTCGAACCTCTAACCGCCTGATTCGTAGTCAGGTACTCTATCCAGTTGAGCTAAGGGTGCTTCTTTCAACCTTTATCTATGCCGAGGACCGGAATCGAACCGGTACGATCGTTACCAATCGCAGGATTTTAAGTCCTGTGCGTCTGCCAGTTCCGCCACCCCGGCCTCCTCAAGCGAACGACGGGATTCGAACCCGCGACCCCCACCTTGGCAAGGTGGTGTTCTACCACTGAACTACGTTCGCATCGCTTTCTTTATATAAAAAAATGCCGGCTACATGACTTGAACACGCGACCCTCTGATTACAAATCAGATGCTCTACCAACTGAGCTAAGCCGGCTCATTATTATTCTTCTATGCGGGTTAAGGGACTTGAACCCCCACGCCGTAAAGCGCCAGATCCTAAATCTGGTGCGTCTGCCAATTCCGCCAAACCCGCAAAATATGACCCGTACTGGGCTCGAACCAGTGACCCATTGATTAAAAGTCAATTGCTCTACCAACTGAGCTAACGAGTCTTAAAATAATTTTCATTATCTTAACGGTCCCGACGGGAATCGAACCCGCGATCTTCGCCGTGACAGGGCGACGTGATAACCGCTACACTACGGGACCTATGGGAGTTAACGGGATCGAACCGCTGACCCTCTGCTTGTAAGGCAGATGCTCTCCCAGCTGAGCTAAACTCCCATATGGTCGTCTAGCTCACTGGTTCCCTGTCGTGCACTGACTCTTGTCAGTTTCGACAAAGTCGAACTTACGTTCTCCTTAGCTGAGCTAAACTCCCAAATGAGCCTAGAATTAACTAGGCTCAATCTCTTGCTAAGCGACTACCTTATCTCACAGGGGGCAACCCCCAACTACTTCCGGCGTTCTAGGGCTTAACTGCTGTGTTCGGCATGGGTACAGGTGTATCTCCTAGGCTATCGTCACTTAACTCTGAATGTT